>NZ_BAABTE010000001.1:0-704711 GCF_040371715.1 Brucella sp. NBRC 14130 | reverse complement strand
GGTAGCGGACTCCCATCAAGGCCAGGAGCGTGATCGCTCCAGCGATAGGCCGGATAGATTCACGCATCCAATGCCGAGTTGCCGCCAAATGTTCTTCTCGCCCGGGAGGCGTCCATAGATTGTCGTAGATGCCGCGCGTGCAGGACCCGCCAAAAAAGGCGAATGCCCGGTCATGGGCGTCGAAGACCATCTCCTGCGTCTCGCGCGGATAGGCCCGCACATACATCATCCGGCTGTGGCAGAGCCGGACATGCGCAACCTTCACGGTCGTCGTCACACCGCCCAGAACAACAATCTCGTGGCTCCAGTCGAACTGGTAAGCTTCGCCCGGTGCGTAATAAAGTGGTACATAGGCTTCCGCCGTTACGGCCCCACGCTCTTTCAACCACGAGCGTGCATAACGCCGGACCGTATCATAGCCACCCGTGTAACCCAGATCGCGTAGATCTTCGAATATCCGGATCAGTGTCAGGCGTTCGCGCGAGGCCTTCGCCTCATTAGCTAGCAGTATTCCATCAAGATGGTCACGCCAGGGACCGAGCTTTGGCTGTGGTTGACGGCTGCGCTCCTATTTGAACTCAGTTTCTTCACTGCGCAGAACCCTCCGCACAACTTTGCGCGAAACGCCCAGTTCCCGACAGATCGCTTTGATCGTTTTGCCCTGCACATGAGCAAGACGTCGTATCTTCGAAATAGTCTCCACAATAAGCATCCAATAGAAAACCTCCGATTGAAATCGAAGGTCATGTTACCCTTTAAATAAGGGGTCCCGTTTGGATGCCGATAACCCCTCAAATGGGGTCCTTATTCCATGCTTAATGACATCCTACGAAATGCAGCAAAGATGGTGCTTGGCAGAAGCGCGGGCAGGGCCTTCACCGCTGCCAGTTGCTCTACGCTGTTGCGCGCCACGGCATCATCAACCCCGTACAATAGAGATTCCGCACGATCAGCGGTGTCCGATCACTTTGACCAGCGCCTCCACATACTCATCGAACGCGCTTGCCCGCCCATCGTCCATCCTCTCCATGTCGCTCATCCATCGCTGTGAATCGGCAGCGTATCACACCACGCCATGGGCGAATCCCCGGACCAAGATTTCGTGACGCATTAAGACTATAAGCGTGAAGGTTTTTGGTAGGCCGCCCGCAACTGATTGTCATGCTGCTTCACGCGTTTCCGTTTTATGCACAAGCGGTAGACGAGTCGGTCGACTTATCCAAATTGTCCACCGGACTATTGACAAGCCGGGTTATGCTTTCCATGCTCGACGGACACAATTCGAACATAATTTATGAGGGAAAGAGGCGGTTATGACATTTGGAATATTTACCCGGCGCGGGATGATTGCAGCGTTTGCAGGGGCTGTGGCTCTAGGCGCCGGTATCGCGTTTGCACAGGCTCCTGCCTTTTTCCGCATCGGTACCGGCGGTACGGCCGGTACTTATTATCCCATCGGCGGCCTGATCGCGAACGCGATCTCCGGCGCGGGCGACAAGGGTGTGCCGGGCCTGGTGGCGACGGCGGTGTCCTCGAACGGTTCGGTGGCGAACATCAACGCGGTGCAGTCGGGCTCGCTGGAATCGGGGTTCACACAGTCGGACGTAGCCTATTGGGCCTATACGGGAACGGGACTCTATGACGGCAAGGGAAAGGTGGAAGACCTCCGGCTTCTTGCCACGCTCTATCCCGAAACCATCCATCTGGTCGCGCGCAAGGATTCCGGCATCAAGTCGGTTGCGGATCTCAAGGGCAAGCGTGTTTCGCTTGATGAGCCGGGTTCGGGCACGATCGTCGATGCGCGCATCGTTCTTGAAGCCTATGGCCTCAGCGAGAGCGACGTAAAGGCGGAACATCTCAAGCCCGGCCCTGCGGGTGAACGGCTGAAAGACGGCGCGCTCGACGCCTATTTCTTCGTTGGCGGCTATCCGACCGGGGCGATTTCCGAACTTGCCACCTCCAACGGTATCGCTCTGGTTCCGATCAGCGGCCCGGAAGCCGACAAGATTCTGGAGAAGTATTCATTCTTCACGAAGGATACCGTCCCCGCCGACACCTATAAGGACGTCGGCGAAACCCAGACGCTTGCTGTCGCTGCGCAATGGGTGACGAGCGCCAAGCAGCCGGATGAACTCGTCTACAACATCACCAAGGTGCTGTTCAATGAAGCCAGTCAGAAGGCCCTCGATGCCGGCCATGCCAAGGGCAAGCTGATCAAGCTCGATACGGCCACGGCCAGCCAGGGCATTCCGCTGCATCCGGGAGCGGAACGCTTTTATAAGGAAGCGGGTGTCCTGAAATAATTCCAGGAAACTTCCTACCGTTTTCATGAAAGAATCGAAGCATGTGGGACGGCAACTCAGAGATTGAGCGGCCGTCTCCCAATTTCTTATTTGGCCCAGTCAGAACGGGCGACATGGAGTTGAACCGACATGTCTGAGGACCAGAACGTAAAACTCGCGCCGATGGAACTGGACGAGGTCAAGGCGCGCGAACTGGAAGAGCAGTTCGATACCGAAATTCGTTTCCGCCCGCTGGCTCCGCTCTCTGCCCGCATCGTTGGCGGCCTTCTGATCGTCCTGTCGCTTTTTCATTACTACACGGCCGGCTTCGGTATCCTGTCGGAAATGGTGCACCGCGGCATCCATCTCTCGTTCGTGCTCGGCCTCGTGTTTCTCGTCTTTCCTTTCTCCCGCACGGGTTATGACAAGCCGGCGGTTTCCTCGCTGCTGCGGCCGCTCGGCATATCGATCATCGACTGGGCGCTGGCGATTGTCGCGGTCGTGGCTGTTCTCCATGTGCCATTGATCCCGCTTGACGATCTGGCTTTCCGCGTCGGCAATCCGACGACCACCGATGTGGTGCTCGGGGGCCTCCTGATCCTCATTCTTCTGGAAGCGACGCGCCGATCGGTGGGTTGGCCCCTGCCGATCATCTCTATCCTGTTCATGCTTTACGCACTTTACGGACCGTCCATGCCGGGTATTCTTGTTCATCCCGGCGCCACGGTCAGCCAGTTGGTCAATCATCTTTATCTGACCACACAGGGCATTTACGGCATCGCGCTCGGCGTCGTCGCAACCTATGTCTTCCATTTCGTGCTGTTCGGCGTTTTCGCCACGCGCATCGGCCTTGGCCAGTTGTTCCTCGACTGTGCAGCCTGGGTGGCAGGGCGTTTTGCGGGCGGTCCCGCGAAAGTGTCGATTTTCGGCTCCGCGCTGTTCGGCATGATTTCCGGTTCCTCGGTCGCCAACACAGTCACTGTCGGATCGCTGACCATCCCGGCCATGATCCGGCTCGGCTACAAGCGCCATTTCGCGGCCGCCGTAGAATCCGCATCCTCGACCGGCGGTCAGATCACGCCGCCCATCATGGGCGCTGCCGCCTTCCTGATGATAGAATTCCTCAATCTGCCCTATACGACGATCATTCTGGCCGCCATTGTTCCGGCCTTCATGCATTTCTTCGGCGTTTTGATGCAGGTGCATTTCGAGGCCAAGCGCAACGGCCTGCGTGGCATGACCCGCGAGGAACTGCCTGATCTGAAGGAAGCGTTCAAGCGCGACTGGCCGACCGTCATTCCGCTGATCGTGCTGATCGGTGTGCTTCTGTCCGGCTATACGCCCTATCTCGCGGCCTTCTGGGGCATCACGCTGTGCATCGCGGTAGGGTTGCTCAATCCGCGCAAGCGTATGACCGTCAGCGAAATCTTCGATGGTCTGCGCGATGGTGCGAAATATGCGCTTGCCGTCGGCGCGGCTGCCGCCACGGTCGGCATCATCGTTGGCGTGGTGACGCTGACCGGCGTGGGCTTCAAGATCTCCTATATCGTCACATCCACCGCAGGGCAGCTTGCTGCCTTCTTCGGTACCGTTCTGCCGGCAAGTTGGTTCGGTCCGCAGACGCTCACCCTTCTGTTCACGCTCATCATGACCGGCGTCGTCTGCATCCTGATGGGCTGTGGCATCCCGACGACGGCCAATTACATCATCATGGCCACCATCGCCGCTCCGGCCCTCGGCCTTCTGGGCGTCGAGCCGATCGTCGCGCATTTCTTCGTCTTCTATTACGGCGTTCTGGCAGACATCACGCCGCCCGTAGCGCTGGCGGCTTATGCGGCCGCGGGCATGGCGGGTGCGGACCCGTTCAAGACGGGCAACACCGCATTCCGCCTCGGACTGGGCAAGGTGCTGGTGCCGTTCGTCTTCGTCTTTTCGCCGTCTTTGCTGCTGGTAACGTCGGGATTCAACTGGGCGGATTTCCTGCTGGCATTTCTCGGCTGCGCCATCGGCATCACCGCACTGGGAGCTGCACTTTCCGGTTTCTTCCTCGTGCGGACCAAAGCGTGGGAAAATGTGCTGATGATCGTCGGCGCGATGCTTCTGGTCGCACCGGAGATTTACTCGTCGGCCGTAGGTCTGCTGCTGTTGGTACCCGTTCTGATCCGCCATCTTGCAGCGCGGAAAGAGCCTGCAGCAATTTAAGGCGAGCGTGAATTCGGCAGCAGCTTTGTCGGAGGCCGCTATCTCTACTTATTCAGGCAGTCGGCGCGAGCCGACGTGCCTGTTTCGAAAGACTGGCTTCTCGCGCAGGCTGCAACATTCCTTTTTGCGCCGTTATCGCGTCTTAGTCACACGACCTGATATGGATCGGCTCTGCTTCCGCCTCCTTGCCCAGGTCGGTACAGGTCTGGCCGGCGCACAGGGTCCAGCCGCCACCCGTCTTGCCGGACGCAGCGAGGACGATATCTCTTCGCGGCGGGATGTGCGGATGGTAGCTGTACCAGCCGTTCCGCAAGACCGCGTCTTCCGGTGGCTCCATCCCGGCTCCCGATCCCTTGATGCGCGCCTCGGTGAGCACCAGCCCCTGATCCGTGACCGACCAGTGTTCCTGCCAAGGAATTTTTTCCACGCTATGGGTCCATGAGAGGACGAAGCTTGCGGCGGCGATTTTCATGAGGCCGCCGGCCGTCGTGATGCAGATCGCCATCAACCCGACGACGCGACGACGGATGGCCGCGACCTCCAGAAATGCCATATGAGGAAGGCCGCGCAGGCCGCAAAGCCCAGTTCGTCGCTATAGGGATAGGTGGCGAGCATCAGCGCGATTGCTACAAATGCCCAGATACGCTCCCATAGCTGGAGGGGCGTGCGCAGATGTCCGATGGCCGCCGCGCCCCACAGAAGAATGCTCAGCAGCGCCTTGACGAGCATATACGCGAAGGCCAGCCAGAAGCCGTATTTTTCGGTAAGGGGCCCGCCTTCCTGAAGCATGATGACCGGCTCATAGACGGCCATGAACGGCACGGCGAAGCCTGCCACCGCGATGCGGATCGCCTGCATGCCGATCTTCATCCCCGATTCCCGCGCGATGGGCGCGGCGGCGAAGGCGGCCAGCGCCACCGGCGGCGTGAGGTCCGCCATGATGCCGAAATAGAAGACGAACATGTGCGAGACGAGAAGCGGCACTTCTAGATGCAGAAGCGCCGGGCCGGCGATCGAAGAGGTGATGATATAGTTCGGAATGGTGGGAATGCCCATGCCGAGCACGAGGCAGGCGAGCATGGTCAGCACCAGCGAGAAGAACAGCGAGTTTTCCCCCACGCTGACGATGACGCGGGCAAATGTCGAGCCGGCTCCGGTCAGCGCGAGAATGCCGATGATGACGCCTACCAGCGCACAGGCGATGCCGACCGGCAGCGCGTTCTTGGCGCCTTCCGCAAGGCTTTCCAAGCAAAGGCTGAGCGTTTCCCGACCTCCGCGCACCGCGAAATTGATCGCTACCAGAAGGGCGACGAGGAGAATGATCAGCGTGATCCCGCGCAGCGCATAACCGAAGATGTTGAACGTGGTGCCGAAGGCGGCGGCGGACATCACGCCGAGCGCGATCCAGAACAGAACCCGCAGCGGCATCGACAGGCCACCCGACACCGGCACGCCCAGTATGATGAGCGCGGTGAGGCTGAGACCGACCGTGCCGGCGAAAAGCGGTGTATAGCCGGAGAAGAGAAGCCAGACCAAAGCGGCCAGCGGCAGGATGAGGAACCAGCGCCTGCGGATTGCTTCCAGCGCGCTCGGCATTTCGCTTTTGTTGAGGCCCTTCATGCTCAGGCGTCGCGCTTCCAGATCGACCATCACGAAGACGGTGATGAAATAGAGGATGGCCGGCACGATGGCCGCCTTGACGATCTCGACATAGGGCAGGCCGAGCGTTTCGGCCATGATGAAGGCGACGGCCCCCATCACCGGCGGCATGATCTGACCACCCATCGACGCCACGGCCTCCACGCCCCCGGCAAAGGCCGGGCGGAAGCCGGAGCGCTTCATGAGCGGAATGGTGAAAGCGCCCGTCGTCACCACATTGGCGACGCCGGAGCCGTTGATCGTGCCCATCAGCGCGGATGAGATCACCGAAACCTTGGCAGGGCCGCCCCGCGACGCGCCAACTGTGCCCATGGCGATGTCATTGAAAAGCTGGATCATGCCGGCGCGCTCCAGAAACGCGCCGAACAGGATGAACAGGAAGATATAGCTCGACGACACATAGATCGGCGTGCCGTAAATGCCCTCGGTTCCCAGAAACAGGACCTCGACCACCTGCTCGAAATCATAGCCGCGGTGATTGAACGGATGCGGCAGATACTGGCCGAACAGGCCGTAGGCCAGAAAGATCAGACAGATGAGCGGCAGGGTCCAGCCCATCATTTTCTTGCCGGCCCAGAAGACGAGCCCGACGGCGAGGACCCCGATCACGATATCGGTGTGGCTGGGCTCGCCCGCCCGAATCAGGAGGTCTTCATAGAAGATCCAGTGATAGAGACTGAGCGCGAAGGCCACGACCGCCGCCAGCCAGAACACGGTCCGTCTGGCGGCGTCCGTCGCCGCATTGGCGTAGAGGCCGAACAGCAGTAAAAGCAGAAATCCGACATGGACGGACCGCACGACCTGGCTCGGCAGGGGCGAGTAAGCCGAGGTCCAGAGCTGGAAAACGGAGAAGGCCACGGCGATGGCGAACAGGATCCTTGCGCCTGCGCCTGAACCCCAGCCGGGAATATGTTCAGCCGATTCGATAGCCGTTTCGGCAGCCGTTTTTTCGCTCTGCGCCATGAGGAACCTTCACCAGATTATGCATTGGGGGGAACGGATGGATGCCCGGATGTGTCGTCCGGGCATCTGAGCATTGGGCGAGGCGGCAGGCCTCGCCGATCTGCCGGCGATCTATTCGATCCCCTTTTCCTTGAAATAGCGCATTGCGCCGGGATGGACCGGAACGGGCGAGACGATGGTGTTCTTGTCGAGCTTGATCGCCTTGGCGGAAGCGTGCGCTGCCGCAAGCTGGTCGAGATTCTCGAACAGGCCCTTGGTCATCTGGTAGACCAGTTCTTCATCCATGTCGGGGCGCACGATCAGATAGTTGATGACCGAGGCGGTCACGACATCCTTGTCCTGCCCAGTATAGGTGTTCGCGGGAATCGTGTTGACCTGATAGGGCGCACCGATCTTCTCGATAACGTCCGAAGGGATCTCAACGACATTGATTTCAACCGAATTGGCGAGATCGCGCAGCGAGGCGACGCCGAGGCCCGAAGACTGCAGGGTGGCGTCAAGCTGGCGGTTTTTCATCAGTTCGACCGATTCCGCGAAGGGCAGATATTCGATCTTTCCCAGATCGTCGTAGGAAAGGCCCGCCGCTTCCAGAATGGTGCGCGCATTGAGTTCGGTGCCGGACTTCGGCGCGCCGACGGAAAGGCGCTTGCCCTTCAGGTCGGCCAGAGTCTTGATGCCCGATTCCTTCGAGGCGACGATCTGGACGTAATTGGGATAGATAGCCGCCAGCGTGCTGAGCTTGGTGAGCTTCGTCTTGAAACCGGCGGCTTCATTGCCCTCGTAGGCATCGCGCAGGGAATCGCCCAGTGTGAAGGCGACTTCACCACGGCCGCTGTTGATCAGATTGATATTTTCGATCGATGCCTTCGTGGCCTGAACGGAAGGCCGTACGTCGGGGATGCCGGAATAGATCTTTTCCATGGCAACGCCGAGTGGATAATAGACCCCGCTGGTGCCGCCGGTCAGGATATTGACGAATTCCTCGGCACGGGCCTGCGCCGCGCCGAGAACAAATCCAAGCGCTGTCGCCAGAGAAACGGCCGTCTTCTTGTCCAGGAATTTCATGTTTCCTCCTCCCTTTCATAGATATCGCTGTGCCGCGACAATCTGCTGCGAAGCAGGGAGATTCATGAAGATCATTTCCCTCACCACGTTCGCAAATTTCCTCCCTTGGAACGAGAGAAAAACGCTATAGCATTCCGGAGAAAATCCCAAGTGCTTTTGGACGTTGTTAGACGGAAGAATAATTTCCTCCCGCGCCAGGCGGGTTTGACTATATAATTCTTGGGGACAGTTCGAGCAGCGAAGAGCGCGATCTGCCTTGGATCAACTGTCGCACATAGTATGCAAGGAGGGTCGGGTGTTCCGGCACATGGAAATCTGCCGGAATCGCGCCTCACGATATAAAACGCCCGTCAGCGCGTTTCGATAGTCTCAGCACGATATAGCCAGCCAGGCCGGCGATCAGAGAGCCGATCAGAATTCCTATTTTTGCTTCATCCTGAAGGAGCACGTCGTTGAAGGCGAGCAGCGAGATAAACAGGCTCATCGTGAAGCCGATACCGCAAAGAAGTGTCGTTCCCAACATCTGCTGCCAGCTTGCACCGGCAGGCAGATCGACGATGTCGCTCTTTACAAGAATCAGAACCGCGCCAAAAATCCCGATGAGCTTACCAAGTGCCAGCCCCGCTGCCACACCCATGGTCACCGGAGCAAAGACTGCATCGATACCCAGACCTGTAAAGTTCACGCCTGCATTGGCAAAACCGAAAATCGGAACGATAACGAAAGATACGGGTTTGATCAGGCTATGTTCGAGGAGGTGTAGCGGGCTTTCGGAAATATGGGCCTCGGGTGCGGCGGGTGTTCGTTTGATCGGCACCGTCAACGCCAGCAGGACACCTGCAATCGTTGCGTGGACGCCGGAGCGATAGGTGAAGATCCAGAGGAGGAGTCCAAGGATCAGATAGGGCAGGAGACGCTTCACACCCGTAAGATTAAGGACGAGAAGAATCGCAAAGACCAAGGCAGCCAGTCCGAGATCAATTGCCGAGACGCCAGTGGTGTAGAACAGGCCTATGATGACCACTGCACCGAGGTCGTCGATAATGGCGAGAGCGGCGAGAAAGACCTTGAGAGAGGTTGGAACCCGCGGGCCGAGCAGAGATATGACGCCAAGCGCGAACGCGATGTCGGTGGCGGCGGGAATGGCCCATCCGTGAGAAGCGCCGCTGTTCAGGTTGAAGGCGAGATAGATGACTGCCGGCACGGCCATCCCGGCCATTGCGGCTGCACCGGGCAGAATGCGGCGGGGCCATGACGAAAGATGCCCGTCAACCATTTCACGCTTGATCTCGAGGCCGACCATCAGAAAGAAGACCGCCATCATGGCGTCGTTGACCCAGTGCTGGACAGAAAGGGGCCCCAGATGGAAATGCAGTACATGGAAATAGGAATCCGCGACCGGGGAATTCGCCACCATCAGGGCGGCGATGGCCGAGGCGATCAGAAGCAGGCCACCTGCGGATTCGCTGTCGAGAAAATTGCGGATAGTATTCTGGATGCGGCCAGCCATGGGCAACTCCCTGTCAGAAACGGTTAAAAACAGTCTCCGTAGTCAGGGCATTCCCTGGGCGCACGCAGCACACGCCGTACCACCGAAAGTAATCACCTGACATAAAAGTTCAAGGCCTTGTGATATGCGAACGACTTGAACGCCGAAGTCGCGCTTCATCACTTCGTTGGAAGCGGTTGCCTCAGCCGACGCGGCCTCGTAGTCTGCTTCCGTTTGAAGATTGATAGACTCTGTCATCATAGTTCGCCTCAATGTTCGTAACTATGATGGTTTTTCTCCAATCGTTATCCGTCCGTGGTGCTGGAATACCTCCCAAATTTCACCAACCTAGCGGCTGATCCTAAAGGAGAAAGGCAAAGAGCCATGATATCTTGTTTCTAAACAGGTACTTGCAATGAATGTCGGCATCGGTGGTTGCACACCCCCGCAACCACGCTATAGCACGCTACGATATCCAAAGCTACGATCCTGTGCGCCAGATAATTTGCTGCTTGCGGCTATGATCCAGTTTGAAATGATTATGTTCCGGTTTATGAAACCGGAACAGCTGGCAGGTCCGCCTTCAGCGCACTGACGTCATCTGGTAATTCGGAAGCAGGCAAAACCATGGGAGAAATAGAGCACAAATGCGGCCATTTTCCCAACCATTACACCATCATGATTCATCTTGCCGCAGGCAGGTATCAGCCCGTCAGCAACGGTCGCCGGACCTTGGCTGGACGGATCTTTTTCCAATCCATTCCGGCCAGAAGCGCCATCAGTTGTGAATGGTCGAGACGCACCCGCGCCGCCGATATGCCCGGCCAGCAGAAGCTGCTCTCTTCCAGGGTTTTCGAGTAGAGGCAGACCCCGCTGCCATCCCACCAGACAATGCGGACACAGTCCGCCCGTTTCGACCGGAAGACGTAAAGCGCGCCATTGAACGGGTCGAGGCCGCCATCCCGCACCAACGCCATCAACGATGCGGCTCCCTTGCGGAAGTCGACCGGTTGGCAAGACACGTAAACCACAACGCCGGAAGCAATCATGCCTTGCGCACCGCGCCGATAATGCCCGCCAACTGGTCCGGATCGATATCACCGCGTACCCGCATGACGACATCGCCAATCACGATCTCCACCGTCGCGCCGCCGCTCGCCTCAAAGCGCGTGAACTTCGCCGGCTCGCTTTCCATCATGGTTCGTCCGCCCAATCGCACCGTCAATGGCGCCATCGCCCCCCTGGAAAGCGCCTTCCTGCGCCACGCATAAAGTTGCGACACGTCCAGTTCATAGGCGCGCGCAACCTCCGCCACCGTGCCTGCCGGCGAAAACGCTTCCGCTACGAGCCGCGCTTTCTCGTCATCAGACCAATGCCGCGGCGAACGTCGCGACGGCGTCGCCGTCAAAACTTCGAATGTCCGAACCTGATTCACCTTGTCGCTCATATGACTCTCCGCATGATTCATGCAGAAAATGAGCTTCCAAGCACAAACGCGCTACGTGGGATCGCCTACACGCTTACATTTATTCTGATCTCATCATTCTTGATGAGCTCGGATATCTACCATTCGTGCATCCGGTGGCGCGCTTTTATTCCACCTGCTCAGCAAACTTTACGAGCGCACGAGTGTCATAATCACCACCAATCTCAGCTTCAGTGAATGGGCAAGCGTGTTTGGAGACGCCAAAATGACGACTGCATTGCTCGACAGGCTCACCCATCACTGCCACATACTGGAAACCGGAAATGAAAGCTTCAGGTTCAAAAACAGTTCCGCTCAGGAACCAAAACGAGCAAAGGAATACACGAAACTTGACCGTGAATAAAAACCCGAACATTAATTAAAAGGCGGGTCAATTCTCGGCTCTGACGCAGATTTGCTGAAGTAGAAGCCCTATGATGTACCAATCAGCCGTGCTTGCAGAAGGTCGATTTTTGCGCGCCCGTACATCTGGCGTTTGATCAGTTTCAGGCGGGTAATTTGGCCTTCTGTTTGCCCGTTCGACCAAGGGGAGACGATAGCATTTCGGACTGCATCGAGGTCCTTTTCAACGCCGCCTACAAAGGACCCAATCAAACTGTCCCTGGCGGTTTCAAGCCAGCCTTCAAGTTTCGCCGCTGACTTTGAACGGATCATAGATTGAAAGTCCCCAATGGCCTTGCGGGCAGCAACCAACTCCGGAACGTTCACTTCGATTGCCGCGACAAGGATAGCCTCGGATTTTGCCAGGTCATCGCGTGCGGCGGTCATCAGTCGAGCAATAACCCGCGACGATGGCGTGCGCGCAAATCCGCTCTGGCCTGCCTTCTCAGCCAAACGTCGACGTTGTGCCCATTGCGAGACAACACCGCTCTGTCCTGGGAAGCCTTTTGCTTTCATCTCGCGCCACAGCGCCAAGGCGTTTCGCGCCCCTTCTTCCCAACGGTTGTTAAGCCATGGCAGCCAGTTATCCAGCGAACTCGGCTTCGTTCGGAATACATCGAGGCGTTGACCACGCAGGACATCGCGAACCAGTTTTCGACTATGACCGGTTTGCCGGACAATCTGCCGAATTGATATTCCCTTCTTGGCCAATCCTTGTATCGCCTCATTGGTCTCCTGACGGCGCAGATATCTAAACTGAACCGAACCGGGTTTGCCGGAGGCTCCAACTTCTGAGAGATTGGGGCCACTATGAGCAAAACAACGAACAAGTTTTCACCTGAAGTGCGTGAACGTGCCATCCGTATGGTGCTGGATCACGAAGCAGAGCACCCTTCTCGGTGGGCTGCCGTTTCATCAATCGCTACCAAGATTGGTTGTTCGCCAGCCACCCTGCATGAGTGGGTGAAGAAGACCGAGGTCAACACTGGTAAACGAGCAGGCCTGCCGAGCGATGTCGCCGAGAAGATGAAGGCTCTTGAGCGAGAGAATCGCGAGCTTCGTCAGGCCAATGAGATATTGCGCAAAGCGTCTGCTTATTTTGCCCAGGCGGAGCTCGACCGCCCCTTCAAACGATGATTTCATTCATTGACGAATACCGTAGCGTGTTTGGGGTCGAGCCGATCTGCAGATTATTGCCGATTGCCCCGTCAACCTAATACGAGAACGTCGCCAAGCGCCTGGACATCAACCGGCTGTCGGTCCGCACCCGCAACGATATCAGTCTGAAGATCGAGATACGTCGTGTCTTCGAGCAAAACTTCTGCGTTTATGGCGTTCGCAAGGTCTGGCGGCAATTGAAGCGTGAGGGGTTCGATGTCGCCCGCTGCACTGTGGCTCGACTTATGAGGTCTATGGGTCTTCAAGGCATCATTCGTGGTAAGCCAGTCATGAGGATGGTGTTGCAATAT
The DNA here is from genome assembly GCF_040371715.1 of Brucella sp. NBRC 14130. Taxonomy (NCBI): domain Bacteria; kingdom Pseudomonadati; phylum Pseudomonadota; class Alphaproteobacteria; order Hyphomicrobiales; family Brucellaceae; genus Brucella; species Brucella sp. NBRC 14130. The sequence continues at coordinate 691,715 of NZ_BAABTE010000001.1, read as the reverse complement.
CGCACCCGGTCTTCATAATGGATCGGACACGCGGCGAAAACGGCACGCTGGTCTCGCATGTTGCTGCATCCAACGATCATGTTGAGTTTCTGAAACGTGGCCTGCCATCAATTGCAATCCTGATGGATGCTGGTCATTATGTGTCATCGTCTTGGTATCCGGGTTGTCCGGAAAGGGACAGCGCGCCGACCTGGAGCTTCATGGTTGCTCATATCCATGGCACGCCCAAAATCTTATCGGAAGGAGCGACTGCAAAGCATCTCCACGAACTCGTCAAACATATGGAGAAGGGTCGTGACAACCCCTGGCAGATGAAGGAACTCGGCCCCGGTGGTCTGGAGCGGCGTCTGCGCAATATTGTCGGCTACGAAATGCCTATTGAGAAGATGGAAGTCAAGTTCAAGCTGGGACAGGATGAGCGGGCAGCAGATATGAGTGCAGCGATCAAAAAGTTGCATGAAGAGGGGCGGGAACACCTCGCCGAAATGATGGCCCGTCACTGCAAGCTTTGACCAACGAAATGAAGGGGTCGAGGTCTGACGGAGCGAAGCGCATTGACCATGCCAAACATGGAATCCAGTATCGACTGGCAATCAACACATCGCCTATTGGCAGAGGCAAGCGGCGCTCCATTCACGGCAAAGGACGTTGTCGTTGGACAAAGTATTTCATAACCTACGTCATCATGTAGATCGAGGTTAAATTGAGAAGAGATCTTTCTCCAAATTCGTATTGTCCCATTGAAGGCTGGTGTCCGGTTTCAGTGGCTATAGGGGGTATCATTTACTTTACTGAATAATCCCCTTTGCCGTTTGATAAACAAGTTAAGCTGGCAAGTAGATTTCACGCACGCGCGCATCGCCGGACAACTTGTCAGCCGGGCCGGAGACGTGGATCTCGCCATGTTCGAACGCATAAACATAATCGGCTATTTCGAGGGACAGATCGACATTCTGTGCGACCAGAACAATGGAGACACCCGCCTCGGCGAGCTTGATCATGATCTCGAAAATCTGGTGAATGATAATCGGCGCCAGACCTAGCGAAGGTTCCTCGAGCAGCAGGAGTTCGGAATTGCCCATCAGTGAATGGGCAATGGCCTGACGCGTTACATCAGCGACGGCAGGATGCCGATCGATAACAATATTTTGGAATGTGACATCAGAGTTTTGCGACCAGAAGAAAATCATGGCTGTTCAGCGACACTGCTGACGGAGCCAGGGCCAGCGCAGTGATCTATAGTTTGATGCTGACATGCCGCGCCTGTGGACACTCTGATCTGGCTGCGGCACGTGCTCACGGAGTGCCGCAGCGAGACGACGACGCCGACATCGGCGACCTGCTACCGATCAACTTCTCGAAAACCTCCGCCGCCTAACGGAGCCGGATATCGCTTCCGATGCAAGGCGGCTCTAGCGGTGCCACAGCCGTCAATCCGCATCGAAAATCGCGCTTACGTTCAAAATCCTCAGGTCGTCAACAGGGTATCACGCACTTCATCGGAACAAGGGGGCTATCACTGCCTTCAAATCGATGGATACAGTGGAGCACAAGGGTATGTGACCTAATCTGGCTCGTGGATGATCCAAAACTTCTGCAGATCCGTAGGATTGCTCCACGCGGCGATAGCGCCGGGGCGAATAAGGAAAATGTCCCCTGCCGCAAAAGACACGCTCCCCTCGTCTGGGTTGGATAAGGTAACGTCGCCCTTGCGCAGCATCATCAGTTCAGAGAAGGAATAGTTGATGGGATGGCGGGCGTAAGGCGTAGTCGCCCAAATGCCCCAGGAAAGTGGATCGTCACTCTGGAATTCGTGACGATGAGTCGTCGGAGCGGGCGTGGTAAGCAGCGCTGCATTGGGCGCGCCACCGGGAACCATGGGATGGTCAAGGTCGAGTTTGGTGAACGACACTGGCGCGGTCCCCTGATGAATCGTGAGGATTACGCAATCGGCCGCCTGTGCCTTCCATGCAAAACTGGACGCGGGTAGGCTCGCGGCCTCACCCTTGGCCAGCACGATTTCGAAACCGTTACTGTCCACGAGCGATAAAGAGCCCTCACGAACCATTACAATAGAGGGGAACAGGCTTTTCGTCCCCTTTCCTTCTCCTGAAAGAACAGCGCGTCCGACGCCGAAGGGTTCAGTAGACTGTCCATTCAAAGTGAGGGCTTGGAAAGCTGCTTCCAAATCCGCGGCGCAAGAGGGCGCAATTCCCAGATTGATTACGTTTTTCAACAAGTCCAGTACTTTCTGCAGAGGGTTTATTTCGATGCGAATCCAAGACTGTCCTTGACCCAATACCAGCGGATGCCAACATCCATGACGGGTTTGCGGATCGAGTGCCAGGAAAGGCGCGGTATCTGCGTGGTGGGATAAACCATGGGGCGGCCTTCGGCGATGTATTCGGCATACATCTTGCCAAAAGCGGTCGCCATCGCTACGCCTCGGCCGTTATAGCCAAGCATTGCGTGCAAACCTGGAGCGGGATTGTGAAGATGAGGCAGGCCATCCATCGTTAGCGCCACATGACCGGACCAGTGATAGTCGATGCCAATGCCATCCAGTTGCGGAAACAGCCTAACCATTCCGGCCTTCAGCGCTTCCATGAGTGCCTTCTTTTCGTTCATTCCCACGGCGCCGCGTCCGCCAATGAGAAAACGCCCGTCTACTGATTGACGCATATAAAAAGCAATCTTGCGCGTTTCGGAAAGTACCACACCCCCCGGCATGATTTCCCCGCGTTGCTTTTCTGAAAGGGGCTCTGTCGCGATCAGCATGCTTTGCACAGGAAGAATGCTTTGGGCGAGATTCGGCACGAGTTTGTCGGTGTAGGCGTTGGTTGCGACGAGGGCCTCTCTCGCGCGAATTGCTCCACGCGCCGTCCGTGCCACCCAATCGCCGTTTTCGTGCGTGAGAGACGTGACGGACGAATCTTCAAAAATCTGAACGCCGCGTGCCGAAGCGGCCCGCGCCAGCCCTCGGGCATAATCCAGCGGTTGCAAGGCGCCGGCGCGTGGATCACGCCATCCACCGAAATAGCGCTCCGTGCCGGAAAGTCTGGCAATCTGTTCGCGGTCCAATATCTCGACTTCGACGCCTTGCGCCTGCCATTGTCGGGCACGCTTGTGAACGGCAGCGGTTGCAAGCTGAGAATGGGCGGCCTGAATCCATCCGGCGCGAACGGGCGAGCATAGGATAGCGTGTTCGCGCACAAGGCTAAAGACAAGATCGGCTGCGCCCCCTACAAGGTCGATCATGCGCTTGCCATGTTCGAGCCCATAGGTCGCAATAAGATCTTCCGGATCGTGCTTCAAGCCGGGGATCACCTGTCCGCCATTACGTCCAGATGCACCGAAGCCGACATGACGCGCTTCAAGGACCACGACCGTCTTGCCACGCTCGGCAAGGAACAATGCGCTTGAAAGACCCGTAAAGCCGCCGCCGATAATAACGACGTCCGCATCGTGTACGCCGTTCAGTTTGGGATGGTTCGGCTTTGCTTCGCCAGCCGCGTTCCACCAGAGCGAGCGCGAGAAGCTCTCAGGACTGCTTGCCATTTTCATCTTTCTCCAGCTTTTTTTGGCCTGCCAGGTGATTTCACTCGGGTTTGTTCACCCAGAGAACGAAAGCTTCCGCTTCACTATTATTGAAGAATCTGTGGCGGGTCGTTGAAGGCAAGGCAAATCCGTCACCTGCTGAAAGCAGATATTGAGCATCTTCAATCTGCAACGTGAAACTGCCCGAAATGACATACCCTAGCTCCTCGCCGGAATGGGTATAGCACTCCTCACCGGAACTCCCTCCCGGAACGATCCGCACCGCGAAGGACTTCATGGTTTCAATGAGTTCTGGCGAAGCGCGGTGCTTGATGACACCGCCACCGTTCAACACTTCGGGCTGTTCGCTTGCCCGCAATACGTAGGGATTGGCGCGAGCTGCAGCTGCGAACCCCTGCGGGTCAATGAGCTGCGCCGGACTCATGGAGAGCACATCGGCAATAGTATAAAGGGTGCGAACCGTTGGCGACACCAGACCGCGTTCGATCTGGGACAGCGCCCCTGTCGATAGGCCTGACACTTCCGACAGATAGCCAAGAGTGAGGCCCAGTGCCTGCCTGCGCGTACGGATACGTGCTCCGATATCCCCCGCATCGTTCGGTGTGGGTTCGCTGATAGGGGCGATCCGCGATATCTCTGCCTTGTTCACTTTTGGCATCTTTTAATGGCTCTCGCTACGAACTCGAATGAATCGGGGTTGATTAGTTTTTAGTATTCTGCTTCATAATCGTCATACATTCAATAAACTAAAAACAAAATCCATCCAGAACATGGAGGGGACATGTCAGAAATGGCTCACAAGGATACGCCCTACTGGTGGGAGGCCGCCCCGCCGCGAAGCGTCGGACAACGTGCCATCGAGCCGGACTGCGATGTGGCCATCGTTGGCGCCGGTTATGCGGGCCTTTGCGCTGCACTTTATCTGGCGAGAGCCGGGCGCAAGGTTCAGGTTTTCGAGCGGGAACAACTTGGCTTTGGTGCTTCCAGTCGTAACGGCGGGTTTACCAGTGGCAATATTCGTCCCGATGACAAGACGCTGATCCGCAAATTCGGTATGGAACGGGCGGCAAAGATTGCTTCTGAAGGCCATGAAGCGCGTCGCTTCATGATCGATTTTCTGGCCAATGAAGGCGTTGACGCGGATTTCAAGCTTGTGGGTCGATTCAGCGGTGCGATGACGCGCGCAGAATATGATGCCATGGCGCGAAGCGCTGAAGCTATCCAGCGAGCAACCGGTGTCGAATCCTACGCGGTTCCTCTTAGCGAGGTCCACCGGCATATCGCGACTGACCTCTATGCGGGCGGCAGTGTTCGTATGGATATTGGTGGCCTGCATCCCGCAAAGTTTCATGCAGAACTGGTACGGCTGGTCGTTGCTGAGGGAGTATTGATCCACAGCGAATGTCGCGTGGAAGGCATCAACCAAGGAGCTGATAGGAAAACGGTAGTAACCGCACGCGGTCGTGCCCGGGCGCGCGATGCCCTTGTTTGCACGAACGGATATACCGATCATTCGGACCGCTGGCTGCGTCAGCGACTGGTGCCATTGCGTTCCCGAATAATCGCAACCGAGGATCTGGGCGAGGAACGTGTAAGCGCGTTGGTGCCAGGATTGAAAATGCTCACCGACACCCGGGCGATGACCTACTATTTCCGCCCGTCGCCGGATGGGCGACGCATCTTGTTTGGTGGTCGGGATGTTACGAGCCGCGGCGATCCGGATAGCGCTACGCAACGTAACTATACGGAAATGTGCAAGGTTTTTCCGCAACTGGAAGGTGTCGGTATTTCGCATAGCTGGTTCGGCTATGTAGCCATGAACAGGGACATGGTTCCGCGAATTTTTCAGCGCGGGGCAGTGCATTATGCAACAGGATTCTGTGGCTCCGGTGTTGTCTGGGCACCATGGCTCGGCTTCAAGGTCGCGCAGAAAATACTGGGGGTGCCGAACAGCGAAAGCAGTTTCGATTTTCGCGCGCCGCAGTTTGTGCCGACCTGGCGCGGAAAAGCCTGGTTCATGCCGCTGGTTTTTGCCGACCTTGAACGAAAGGATCGCAAGTTGGAAGCAACAGCATCCAATGAACGGGCGTTGAGAAACAGTGCCAGCTTCCAGGGTGAACGCAATTGAGAAGCTGCACCGTGAACGCTGGTCACAACAAATTTCACTTTATCAAACGTGGTTTCACGACCGGCGTTTCGAATAGAAAACTTATCGCTGCATTTAGGAAGGAGAATGCCATGCGTCTCAAGAAAATTTTTGGTTTGGCAGCTACGGCGATCATCATGTGGGGCGCAATGCCTGCCTTGGCTCAGGAAGCGGTCAAAGTAGGTTCGTCTCCCACCGGTTTGCCGTTTACCTTTGTGAACACGGAAACCAAGGCCATGGATGGCGTGTTGATCGATGTGGTCAAGGCCATCGAACCCGATATCGGTATCAAGGCGGAATTCGAGGCCGTACAGTTTTCGGCGCTCGTGCCGTCGCTCACCGCGAACAAGATCGATATGATTGCTTCGGCAATGTTCATCACTGAAGAGCGCGCAAAAATCGTGGACTTTTCCGATCCGGTCTATGGCTATGGTGAAGGCGTTTTCGTGCCGGTTTCCGATGATACGGCCTACAAGACCTATGCGGATCTCAAGGGTAAGACCGTCGGCGTACAGGTGGGAACCACCTTCGTTGATCTGTTCAGGAAGAGCGGCCTGTTCAGTGATGTCAAGGTCTACAAAGGCATTCCCGATATCATTGCTGACGTGAATGCCGGGCGCATCGATGCCGGCTTCGGGGATGGACCAATGGCTGCCTACTACCTCTCGCAGGGCCGCTACCCCAAGGTGAAGATGGTCGAGAGCTATGAAGCGTCGGCCGGGGGCGAGTTCGGTCTGGCCCTCCGCAAAGGCGACGAACGTATGCCCAAAATCAATGCAGCCATCGCCCGCATCAAGTCGGACGGCACGCTTCAGAAAATTCTTGCCAAATACGGACTGAAATAATTCCGGTGTGAGCATGGGGATTGATCCCCATGCTCACAATTCAGGTGTGCTCCACGCGCGTCCAAGCAGAAGCTCTTTGTGCTTCTCGGCCTGCGCCCGAAACGGGGCTTACCGGCCGCAGCGCCTCATCCGCGTTTGATCGCGCCAAATAAATAGAGTTAAAGTCAATGCAAAACTTCCTTATGGACATCCGCGAGTTCTTCCCGATCTTGCTGGAAGGCGTGAAATATACACTCCTCGTGACGCTGGGCTCACTTGTCCTTTCGACCCTTCTGGGGCTTGTCTGGGCGCTGATGCGGGTGTCGGGAATCGGCTGGCTGTCGGCTGTTGCCGGAGCTATCGTCAATGTGATCCGTGGCATTCCTATCCTGGTGCAGCTCTTCTATATCTACTTCGTTCTACCGGAATTCGGCATTGCGCTTTCCGCTCTTCAGGCCGGTATCATAGGCCTCGGAATTGCCTATTCGGCCTACCAGGCAGAGAATTTCCGTGCCGGCATCGAGGCCATCGATCACGGGCAGACAGAAGCCGCGCAATCCATCGGTATGGGCTGGTTCATGACGATGCGCCGCGTGATCCTGCCGCAAGCCGTTCGAGTGATCCTGCCGCCCTATGGCAACATAATGGTCATGCTCTTGAAGGACAGTTCGCAGGCGTCTGCCATCACGGTTGCCGAACTGACCCTGCAAGGCCAGCTGCTCGCTGCTTCGACCTTCAAGAATATGAGCGTCTATACGCTGGTTGCCATGTTCTATCTCTGCCTGAGCTTGCCGCTGATGATGGCTGTCGGGCGTCTTGAAAAGCTCTTTGGTAAAAGAAACGGACATTGATCATGGCGATGATTGAAATAAAGAACGTCACAAAATCCTATGGTCCGCTTCAGGTCCTCAAAGGCATCAGCGCTGACGTGCAGAAGGGTGAAGTCGTTTGTCTGATTGGCCCTTCTGGGTCGGGAAAGTCGACGATGCTGCGCTGCCTGAACGGGCTCGAAACCTATCAGGGTGGCGACATTTTGATCGAAGGTCAGCGGGTTGACGCGCAGGATCGATCGATCCGCGATCTCCGCACGCGGATGGCGATGGTTTTCCAGCGGTTCAACCTGTTTCCACATCGCACGGCCCTCGAAAATGTCGTTGAAGGACCGGTTTACGTCAAAGGCGAAAACCCAAGTGAAGCTCGTAAATACGGCCAACACCTGCTTCAGCGCGTAGGTCTAGGAGACCGGGCCGACCATTACCCGGGCCAGCTTTCCGGCGGTCAGATGCAGCGTGTTGCGATTGCCCGTGCCTTAGCAATGCGCCCGCAGGCGATCCTGTTCGATGAGCCGACGTCAGCGCTCGATCCTGAACTGGTGGGCGATGTGCTCGATGTCATGCGCAGCCTTGCTGACGAGGGGCTCACCATGTTGGTCGTAACGCACGAAATGGGCTTCGCCCGCGACGTGGCTGATCGGGTACTTTTCCTTGATGGCGGCGTCATCGTGGAACAGGGCAAGGCAAAGGAAGTGCTCGGCGCGCCACAGCATCCGCGTACGCAGGACTTCCTGCGCCGCGTTCTTAATCATTGATTTATATGGATGCGCGACGCGGGTTGCGTGTCGCGCAAGGGGAGGCGTTATGGCTTTCTATTGTTCCCTCGATCCGGCCCGCGCCGGAGTAATCCGCGGGGTATTTGCGCGCGAATTGCCGGAAGTGGAGTTCCTCTCAGGGGAGTTGGATGCCGATGCTTCGGCAAGGGTGCGTCATTTGCTATGCTGGCAGGTTCCTGACAGGCTGCAGGATCGGTTCCCTGCGCTTGAGATTATTTTCTCAAGCGGGGCGGGTGTAGAGCAATTTCTCCAGGCGGAGATCCCTGCTCATATCCGCATCGTCCGCATGACCGAGCCGGGTCTTGCCCGTATGATGCAGGAATACGTGACACTCGCCGTGCTGGCTCTATTCCGACAATTGCCCGCTTATCTGGAACACAGTCGTAGGGAGATCTGGCAGACGTTGCCCCAGCCAAGCGCCCGCTGCCGTCGGGTAGGTGTAATGGGGCTTGGATATCTGGGGCAGGCTGCGTTGTCGGCCCTCAAGCCTTTCGGCTTCCCTCTGTCCGGCTGGAGCCGAAGCGAGAAGAATGTCGAGGGCGTACGTTGTTTCTCCGGGGCAGAAGGGTTTAGGACATTCGTTGCGCAAACAGACATTCTGGTCTGTCTGCTACCGCTCACGGCAGAGACGGAAGGCTTGATCAATGCCCAATTTTTGGCCTGCTTGCCCACAGGGGCAAGCGTAGTTCTGGTCGGTCGCGGGCCGCAGACGGATTACGACGCGCTTCTTGCAGCGCTCGATAGCGGCCAGCTTTCCTCCGCCTTCATTGATGTAACAGCACCGGAACCGCTCCCCTCCGGACATCCACTCTGGTCTCATCCAAAGGTGATCGTTACCCCGCATATCGCTTGCATGACTGACAGCCAAGGCGCGGCAGACGTACTGGTTGAAAACCTCAAGCGGCTGCATAGAGACGAAGCGCTTATTGGAGAGATCGACCGCAGGCGAGGATATTGAAGCATAGGATGCAGTGGTGTGACTGATTATTGAGCCTCATCCGTTGCCATAGGCTTAACGCATTTCCGGGAGAGGGTTGGAACTCATGCAACTGTGGGGCGGAAACTAATACTCGTGGACGAGGGATCCCGCTGTCGCCGATGATCCTCCCGAGGCCTGCGCTGCGCTTGCGATGGCGAGTCTAACCGCCCGCAGTGAGTTTTCCTGCAGCCGCGTGAGATGGTACGGCCTCGATCTCCGCTATGCGACCGGTGCCGCCATTCCCGAAAGCCGATGGGTCGCTTGACGAAAGGCACCGTTGCTTTTACTCCAGTTCAGGATGCTGGTTCACCAGGTCGCGGCGCCGCGCCTCCAGCTCCGCGAGCTGGGCACGGACCGCTTTGATCTCGGCGTCGATATCCTCGACGCGTTGCTCGATATGGTCATAAGCGTCCTGCAGCAGTTCCTTCGCCTCCGCATGGCTGGAAGCGTTGGGCGTATCGCCACGCAGCGGGCGGTTAGCTGTTTCCTTCATGATGAGTGCCGTTACAAACCCCACCACAGCCACGGCCATCAGATAGTAGGCCGGCATCATCAGGTTGTCGGTGCTTTCGACCAGCCAGGCGGCAAGCGTGGGAGTAAGGCCCGCCACGATGATCGATACGTTGAAAGCACTTGCAAGAGCGCTGTAGCGGATGCGTGTCGGAAACATGGCCGGCAGGGTGGATGCCATCACACCGGTAAGGAAATTAAGCAGCACCGCCAGAAGCAGCAGACCCAGGAAAATGAAACCGATATTGCCGCTGATGATGAGCCTGAAGGCGGGCAATGCCATAACGAACAGCCCGATGCTGCCCGCCATGATGAACGGCCTACGTCCCAAGCGGTCGCTCGCAAAACCCACGACCGGCTGCACGAACAACATACCGATCATCACCACAATGATGATGAGCACGCCGTGGTCCTCGGAATAATTCAGGTTGTGGGACAGATAGCTCGGCATATATGTAAGCAGCATGTAATAGGTGACATTGGTTACCAGCACGATGCCAATGCACACGACGAACGCGTGCCAAAATTTGCGCAGAATGACCCGGATGGAGATACGCGGTGGATTCTGGACTGCATCTCTGTCCTCCTGCTCCATCTTTTCCAGCTGTTCTTGGAACGCCGGCGTTTCCTCCGCCGCGCGGCGCAGATAAAGCCCCACTAAGCCAAGCGGGGCCGCAAGGAAAAATGGAAGGCGCCAGCCCCATTCCAGAAGACGTTCTTCGCCGAGAATAGTCGAAATCAGCACCACCACCCCCGCGCCAAGCACAAAGCCCGCTATGGAGCCGAAATCAAGCCAGCTTCCCAAAAACCCCCGTCGACGGTCGGGCGCATATTCAGCGACATAAATGGCGGCACCGGTATATTCGCCGCCGACTGAAAAACCCTGCGCCAGCTTGCACAATAAAAGCAGAATCGGCGCCCAGATCCCGATCTGCGCGTAAGACGGAATGAGTCCAATGCAAAGCGTGCTGACGGCCATGATAACGATGGTAAGCGACAGCACTTTCTGACGACCAAATCGGTCGCCCATCACGCCGAAAAACACTCCACCCAACGGACGCACCAGGAAGGGCACCGAGAACGTGCCGAGCGCAGCAATCATCTGAAGGCCGGGCGAAGCGTCGGGAAAAAAGACCTGTCCGAGCGCATAGGCCACGAAGCCATAGACACCGAAATCGAACCATTCCATGGCGTTCCCGAGCGCGGCCGCCGTGATGGCTTTTTTCAGCTTGGCATTATCGATGATTGTCACGTCGCCGATCGCGAGCGAGCCGCTCGCGGCTGGCTCGGAAGGTACAGTGTCGGGACTGGCCATGGATACTCCTGCTCACCAACCGGTCGTCCAACGCCAGAGCGACGAGACGAAGCGAACGGCCTTTATCTGGAGTAAATGGGAGGCGAGGCTATCTCGTCAACAGTCTGCGTCAACAGGTGCCCGGCAAGCCGCACCGACCGAAGAACGCAGACTGAGCGCGCGCAATCCAAGCTATTGGTTGCGGCGGTTGTATTTCCTGAGGTTCCCCCGCTGATGGCCATGTGTGATCGCGAAGGACAGGTTGTCGTCGCGGTTCCCGCCGCCACCACGGCATTGACCACGCGAGCGCCGTCGCATGGATCAACGGGTCCCTCTCGTCGTTGGAAACGGCTTTGGCTGTCGCATTCTTCTCGCGGCTGAAGCCCCTTCGTTGGCGGTGGAAAAGGCAATGAAGATATCGCCGCTGCCATTGCCACCAAAGCCACCCACGCGGCCGATACCGATCGGCACGGGCCGCGCAAGACGCTTCAATTGATGAAGCAGGAGCCGGGTATCGGTCCGCCGCTTGCCGAAATTGCTCTGCACAAGAACGCCCACCTTATAGCCGCCGGCTTCCTCCGGCAGTCTACGCCCGTGCGCCCCAAGAGTCCCCGAAAGCTGACATATACTGCGGAATGGCGGAGCGTCAGTCGAGCGCGCCCTAAAAGTTCGAATCCCGCCCGGCCTGCCAGTTTCGCCGATCACTGCCGATGGCCGCAAAACTCAGCAAGTAACATCCACCCAGTCGATCGCCGCCGTTTCTACGGTAAGGTCTGACATCTCCCCCCCTGTCTACAGCAATGAATGATCTTATGGCTGACTCGCTATCGGTTGGTTTTCAAAAGCCCAGTTCGACCGCAGCATAAGCGGCAGCACTGGTTTATTTCGGTGAGCAGGATCGCGCGGCCAGCAATTAATGACATTGTCATTCAGCCAAATGATGTTCGCTTCGAAACTTTGCGTGCTGGTGGTCCAGGCGGTCAGCACCAGAACACAAGCGACAGTGCCGTACGTGTTGTTCATATTCCAACGGGCATCCAACTGATCGCGCGCCATGAGCGATCTCAGCATAGAAACAAGGCAACGGCGCTGGAACGTCTGGGAATGGTCCTGAAACATCTGCAGGAAGACGAAATTGAAAATGCAGAGGCTGTCCGTCATCACGAAAACCGAAATATCGAGCGCGGAAACGAAGTGAAGACATTTCGTTTCTGATCGACATAAATGAAGGGCCCGGATATCCGGGCCATTCATTTATTCGGGCTTCTTTAGCGCTTTTTCTTGTTACGCCAGGGTGCGTTCTTCTGCAGCCGCTGGCCATGATCGAGCCATAGAGAATGACCTTATCGACATTCTCGGCCAGTCCGTATTCACCTCTCTGCGCCTTGACCTGTGCGGCGTTCTTACAAGCGTCGGGAGTTCCAAGACATCAGCGTTACCGAAGAAACGAACGTCAATCCCGCTCGTTTCCTTTACCAGAATATCTGCGATGTTGTTGGACCTGCCGCGGTCCTTGACAGGCAACTTGGCTCGATTCGTTCTTTTTATGATTAGAGTTCTCCTCACGCCACCTAACGCACCGCGAGCCCAGGACTCACCCTCGCTTCGATCGTTGGGCCAATTTCTACTCGGCGTAACTCCGACTAATCAACGCGATAAATGCATACACTTCGGCCTCGCTTTGCCGACAATGGTTTCGGACACGGCAAGGTACAATCTCGGATGTTACAATTGTTTGCTAGCGTATGCTTAGTTGGATAAACGAAGCCCATTTATCTGAATTCCCACGATCTCCTTAGCTAAGGTGATTTTGTCGTTTTCGGTTTCTGCGCTTCTCGGTTGATACCAAATGGACAACCAGTTGATCGCGCCGAGCACCGCCTTGGCAGCTATTGATATATCAACTTGCCGAATGCTGCCGTCCTCTATTCCATCGCGAATAGCCTGCTTGAATAAACCTTCGAAACGGCGCCGGATGGAAATAAGTTCGTTCAGTGTGCGGCGCTGATCTGGCGTGGTTGCTGCTAGCTTGTGCATATGGACGCCTTGCACCACGACGGCTTCGAAAGCGACGTTGGTCATCATGGCGAGCGCATGCGCCATGAGCATTTCCTCAAGTCGGTGCAGGCCCGAGCTGTTCATCGTCATGACCGGTTCGACAGCCTTGAACAGCCGATCCATACCTTCGCGATGCACGTCGAAAAACAAATCCGTCTTCGACGAGTAGTAGTGATAAATGCGCCCTTTGGTCGAACCCATCCTGCGCGCCACATCATCAATGCTTGTTGTGGCGAAGCCTTGCTCCATGAAGCACTGAGCGGCGGTTTCCAGGATTACGACATTCCCGGTACTGTCCGTTCGGTTATTACGGCGGCTTTCAGCCATCTGCTTCTCCGATTTATGCATAGGTAAGCGGCAGCTTAGCAAATTTCGATGTCAGAATGCCACTAGACAGAGCTACGTTCAAGTGCATACTACTCAGTATGTTGTTAAGTAATGGGCTGCTGTCCATTTCTCGACGCTTGGAGGATGTAATTTGGAAACTAGCCCTAATTCTGTTGCGTGTGCACGCCCAGCAGACGCACAAAGCCAGCCCCTTTATTCGGACTGGATCAAGATCGATCAGCAGCTTGTGGATCGGTTTGCAGATGTGATTGACGATCATCAATTCATTCATACCGACCCGGCACGCGCAGCGGCGGAAAGTATTTTCGGCGGAACTATCGCCCACGGTTTTCTCCTGCTTGGTCTATTGACCAAGCTCAGTCGCCAGGTATTGCCGGAGGTTGCAAGTGGCACGATTGAAGTCAACTATGGTTTCGACAAGGTTCGCTTCCTTTCACCGGTAAAGGTGGGAGCTTCCATTCGAGGTGTGTTCAGCTCCAAATCGGTTCAACCAAAGGGTAATGGTCAGCTCCAGTCCCTTGCAGCGACTATTGAAATCAAAGACGAAACCAAGCCAGCACTCGCCGCTGACTGGCTCATACTGACAGTAAGTTGAGGACCATATGGCTATTTCTTTCGAGAATCGTGTTGCAATCGTGACGGGTGCCGGCGGTGGACTTGGGCGTGCTTATGCCGTTGAGCTTGCAGGGCGCGGCGCAAAAGTCGTCGTGAACGATTTTGGCGGCAGCCGTGATGGCACCGGCGGCGCCTCTGAAGCGGCAGAAAAGGTCGTTGCGGAGATACGCGCCAGGGGCGGCGTCGCCATTGCTGATGCGGGCAATGTCACGAAGTTGGAAGATATGCAGGCGCTGGCAAAGCGCACAGTCGAAGAATTCGGTCGCATCGATATTCTCATCAACAATGCCGGGATCTTGCGTGACAAGAGCTTCGCGAAAATGGAAATGGCTGATTTTCGCGCGGTGGTGGATGTGCATCTTATTGGCTCGGTCAACGCCAGCCGTGCCGTCTGGGACATTATGAAAGGCCAGAACTTTGGCCGCATCCTGATGACGACGTCCACGTCGGGCGTCTATGGCAATTTCGGCCAGTCCAATTATGGTGCGGCCAAGGCGGGGCTCGTTGGTCTGATGAATGTGTTGCATTTTGAGGGTGATAGATATGACATTCATGTCAATGCGATTGCCCCGACAGCGGCAACCCGTATGACCGGCGATGTGCTGGACGAGGAAATGCTGGTACGTCTCGCACCCGAAAATGTGGTTCCTGCGGCTCTCTTCCTTGTCAGCGATCAGGCGCCAAGCCGCACCGTGCTTCTGGCAGGCGCGGGCACTGTAGCCCGTATGGCGATTGTGGAAAGTGAAGGCGTTTATCTGCCGAAAAGTGAGCGGACGCCAGAAGCCGTTGCTGCTGCTTTCAAAAAGATCGGCGACATATCCAACTTTATCGAGACCGATGCCGGTTTGGCGCATGTTGATCGCATTATCGCGACCTCCCGCGCACATGAGGTCATCGAATGACGGCCTCAAAGCCCCGCCCCAAGGCTGAACCACGGTCAGCCTATCGGGAGTTTTATCAGATGCAGACGCGTTGGAGCGACATGGACATTTATGGCCATGTCAACAACGTCGTCTATATGCAGTATTGCGATGCCGCACTGAACCGATCGCTTATTGCGGCGGGTGCACTGGATCTGCTTGGCTCCACGCCCATTGGTATCGTTGCGCGCAATTCGACGAATTATTTCGCCGAGATTTCCTACCCGGACAATGTCGCTGTCGGGGTTCGTGTCGAGCATATCGGCAATACCAGTCTGCTGTGGGGATTTGGCATTTTCAAGGATGGCGAAGAGCTGGCCGCAGCTAAAAGCGAATATGTGCATGTCTATGTCAACCGAGACACGCGACGCCCGGTTGCGCTGACCCGGGAGCTGAGACAATTGGCCGAAAGGCTTTACGTGCCCGCGTCAGCGGAGGAGATCTGATGAGAGAAGCTGTAATCGTATCAACTGCACGCACGCCGATTGGCAAAGCCTATCGCGGAGCCTTCAACGATACGACCGCGCCAACCCTGGCGGGCCACGCGATTGCCGCTGCAGTGGAGCGCGCCGGTATTGATGGTGCGGAAGTGGAAGATGTCGTCATTGGTGCAGCACTTCAGCAAGGCTCGACCCATATGAATATCGCCCGCACTTCCTTGTTGCGGGCCGGCCTTCCGGTTTCCGTTCCGGGCCAGTCTATGGATCGCCAATGCGCGTCCGGCCTGATGGCTATTGCCACAGCGGCCAAGCAGATTACCGCCGATGGTATGACGATTGCCATTGGCGGTGGCGTGGAGCAGATATCGCTGGTGCAAAACGAGCATATGAACGTCTATCGCTGGCGCGATCCGTGGCTGTCGGAGCATCTGCCCGCCACCTATATGAGCATGATCGAAACAGCGGAGATCGTTTCGGCGCGTTATGACATATCGCGTGAGGCGCAGGACGAATATGCGTTGCAATCGCAGCAGCGCACTGCCGCCGCGCAGGTCGCAGGTCGCCTTAACGCCGAGATCGTCCCGATCCGCTCCACCATGCTGGTCAAGGACAAGACCACCGGAGAAGTCTCCGCGAAAAACGTTGAGCTGGCTATGGACGAAGGCAATCGTTCCGAAACGACTCTGGAAGGCTTGCGCGGATTGAAGCCTGTCTTTTCCGATGGTCAGACGATAGCACAGGGCCGCTTTATCACTGCTGGCAACGCCTCGCAATTATCGGACGGCGCCTCGGCATCGGTGCTGATGGAAGCGAAGGAGGCTGAAAAACGGGGGCTTTCGCCGCTCGGTATCTATCGCGGAATGGCTGTAGCCGGATGTGAACCGGACGAGATGGGTATCGGCCCTGTTTATGCCGTGCCGAAACTGCTCAAACAGCATGGCCTGACGGTCGATGATATCGATCTGTGGGAATTGAACGAAGCCTTTGCGGCGCAGGTGCTTTATTGCCGCGACAAGCTTGGCATCGATAATGAAAAGCTGAACGTGAGTGGCGGCGCTATTTCGATTGGCCATCCCTATGGAATGTCGGGCGCGCGAATGACCGGGCACGCCCTCATCGAAGGCAAACGGCGCAATGGACGCTATGTGGTGGTAACCATGTGCGTCGGCGGTGGCATGGGTGCTGCGGGCCTGTTTGAAATTTGTTGATGGAAACGAAAAAGGCCGGTGAAAACCGGCCTTTTTTTATAAGATTGCCTGCGTTGCAATCAATATGCGGCTTTATAAATCGACAGGGCATCCGCCTCTGGCCGGCTCAGTGATCCGAGCTTGCGCTCCCTTGTCGGTGACGATAACGACGCTCTTGCCCAGCAAACGCTCTGTAATATCAACCATTTTCGCCAGCCCGCCGGTTTGTTGCACGATAGATGGCGTGGTGTTGATGACGAAGTTTGTTTCAGGTCTGTCGATTTTGAGAGATCAGCTTGCGCGCTTGGCGTTGAAATCGCGATCGATTGTATCTCCGGTAATGCCTTGGCTGCGTAGGATATGTTTCTGGATTTTACCGCTTGACGTCTTCGGCAAAGAATCCAGAATTCGTACATAGCGAGGCACCATAAAGCGGGGCAGGCGGCCTGTTAGAAACTCCAGCAGTTCTCCAGCATTGATTTGGTGGCCTTCGACAGGGGTTACGGCGATAAGAACTTCATCCTCGCTCAATTCGCTTGGCACCGCGATAGCCGCGCACTCTTTGACGCTGTCGTGGAAAAGCACTTCGGCTTCCAAAGCGAAGGAAGAGATATTTTCGCCCCGCCGTCGGATGATGTCTTTCAGACGATCAACGAAGAAATAGACGCCATTTTCGTCCTTGCGAAAGCTATCGCCTGTGTGAAACCAGCCGTTGCGCATGGCTTCGACGGTAGCTTTCGGATTGTTGTAATAACCTTTCATCAAGGCCCAGGGGCGGTCGGAACGAATGACCAACTCACCGGCTGTGCCATCGGGCAGCTCGATATCGTTCTCGTCAACGATGCGCAGCTGATACCAGGGGCGCGGTGTTCCCGCGATTCCCTTTTGCGAAATCCCGGGTCCGGCAACGAGTGGGCTAGCGATTTCGGTCATGTTGTAGATAGTCCAGGCCTCGACGCCAAATCTTGCCGCAAATAAGGGGCCATCCTCGCCAAATGGGGTAATGAAGGCGCGTCGCAGCGGGTGGTTGCGATCATCCGGTGAAACCGGCTGTTTCAGAAGGAAACTCGCCATGACGCCTAGCAACAGGCAATAGGTCGAGTTCGTTTCCCGCACCGCCTGCCAGAAATGCTGCGTTTTGAACTCGCGCATCATGCCAATCGACAGCCCGCGCGCCAGCATCGCATAGACATAGAGCGTGGAGCCGCAATGGAAGATCGGACCACAAATCATACAACGGTCCGTTTCATCCACGCACTCGAAGGCGTCGGGACCCATCGTGTAAAGTTGCACATAAGAGGTCACGACGCCCTTGGCATTGCCGGTCGTGCCCGACGTATACATGATGGCAAGCGTGTCCCACGGCTCAATCGGCGTGTCGAGGGCAAGTTCGCTCTCGCTAACGGTTTCCACGTCAGTCAAAGGCAGGATTTTTACCCCAGCAATGGCGCAGCTTGCAGAGCCTTCGACCACCAGGACTTTGCGCAGCTTGCCGGGGGCAACGTCCAGCAATCGCTCCACCAGATCGGCATGGGCAACCATCAGCGCGGCATCCGCATCGTCCAGGATATGTTCCAGGGAGCGCCCGAGCGCTGCAGTGTTTATGGGGACATAGACCGCCCCGATATAGTTGATTGCGAACCAGGTAGTGAGCAAATCCGGGCCGTTACCCATAAAACAAAGCACATGATCGCCGCGTTTCACGCCGTGTGATTGAAGCGTCGCCGCCCGCTGACGGACGCGGTCTCTGGTCGTTTTGTAATCCCATTCGGTCGAAGGCCAAAAATGCACGAATGGTGCTGCGGGGCGCTCCGCTGCATGTCGATCGAGAAGATATCGCAACACGGAATGGCTGCGGTCGAGCGCGCGCTGGTCTGGCGTCATGTTCTGAATTCCTCCTACTCGGCCGCAACTAAACCGTCAAAACAGGCCTGTTGCAAACCTATTCGGAATATGCAACATACTCGGTAGTATGTCAAAGTGAAAACCTGAGGAATGTGGAAATGGCCATAGTCGATATAAGGCGTGAAGGACCGATTGCGGTGGCGCGCTATGACCGTGGCGGTAAGGCCAATGCTCTCAATGAAGAATCGATAACTGCGCTCATACAGGCGGCGGACGAATTATCAGCGGATGACAGTGTCCAGGTTGTTATCCTAACAGGAACCGAAAGTCGTTTCTCCGGTGGAGTGGACCTGACGGACGAGAATCTGTGGCGCGTCAACGCGGGCGCTGTCACACGCCATACGTCCATGTCGCTTGGCGGCGTCATGTGTGATCGGTGGCGGTTGCTGCCACAGATCACTATAGCGGCGGTTGAAGGCCCGGCGATTGGTGGCGGCGGCATTCTGGCTTTGGCAACCGATTTCCGCGTGATGGCTGAGGGGGCCTTCTTTCAGTTTCCTGAAGTTCGTCTGGGCATGACGCTGGGCTGGGGCGGACTGCCGTTACTTTCATCGCTGATCGGTCCGACACGCGCCAAGCGTGCGCTTTTCGCCAATGAACGAATTGGCGGGCAGGACGCGCTTCATATGGGGCTTTGCGACAAGATTTCACCGGCCGGTGGCGCGGTCGAAACCGCCAAGCGCTTCGCGCAGACCATCGCTGAATGCCCGCCCATGGGCTTGCGGATGACGAAAAGAGCCATTGATCAGGAACACCGCGCCAACTGGGCCGCATCTTACGAAGCCGACCAGTTTTATCTGGCGAGACTGATTGCGGAAAGCAGCAGCCAATCGGGCTGACACATTTATAATTTGGGAGGAGGAAAACATGAAAATGAAATCAATGATGCTTTCGGGTGCTTTTGCCACCATGGTGCTCGCAAGCCCGACCTTGGCAGAACCGGTTAGACTGGGCGTGTTGACGGATATGTCCGGCATGAATTTCGATCTTGCAGGCGACGGGTCGGTCGTCGCGGCTAAGATGGCTGTGGAGGATTTCGGGGGTAAGTTGAATGGCGAGCCTATCGAAGTCATCGTTGGAGATCATCAGAATAAGCCTGACATCGGGTCCACTCTGGCACGTAGCTGGATCGATGAGAAGAATGTCAAGGCAATTATCGACGTCCCCACGTCCTCGGTCGCAATGGCCGTGCAGGAAATCACCCGCAACAAGGATGTGGCGTTTCTGGCGTCCACCGCCGGCTCTTCGGATTTGACGGGGAAAGCTTGTTCACCCACGACCGCGCAATGGACCTGGGACACCTATGCGCTTGCCAACGGAACGGGACGCGCCATGACACAGGAGGGGGGCAAGAAATGGTACTTCATTACTGTTGACTACACCTTCGGTCATGCGCTTGAGCGCGATACTGCGGAAGCCGTCAAGGCTAGCGGCGGTGAAGTTGTGGGCTCTGTGCGTCATCCGCGCGAAACCACCGATTTCTCTTCGTTCCTGTTGCAGGCGCAAGCATCGGGCGCTGACGTTATTGCTCTTGCTAACTCGTCGGGCGATACAATGACCGCCCTTAAGCAGGCGAATGAATATGGGATAGCGCAAGGTGGCCAGAAAATTGCAGGAATGCTGCTGTTTCTCTCCGACGTGCACAGCGTCGGTCTCGAAACTGCAAAGGGCCTGACACTGACTACCGGCTTTTACTGGGATTATGATGACCAGACCCGTGCTTGGTCGAAGCGCTTCGGGGAACGAATGAACGGCAAGATGCCGACCATGGTTCATGCTGGCGTTTATTCGTCTGTCATGAATTACCTCAAAGCTTCCGAAGCTGCAAAATCCACCAGCGGCAAGGCTGTGCTCGACAAGATGCGCACCATGGACATTAACGATTTCTTCGCCCGAAACGCCAAACTGCGCGAAGATGGTCGCATGGTCCACGATATGTATCTCGTTCAGGTTAAGTCGCCGGAAGAATCCAACGGCCCGTGGGACTATTACAAAGTTCTGCGCACCATCCCGGGTGATGAAGCGTTCCGTCCGCTCGATAAAAGCGGCTGCCCGCTTGTGAAGCAGTAAAAGAGGCTGGTTGAATGAACGCAGCAACTGGCAATATGACGGCCCTGCATGAAGCAGGGCCGGACGATGGCGGCGCATCCGGCCGAACGGTTCTGTCGGCGCGCGGACTGGGCAAGTCCTTTGGCGGCTTTCACGCGGTCAGGAACGTCGATCTCGATGTGGAACATGCCCGCGTCCACGCGCTGATCGGGCCGAATGGCGCGGGCAAGACGACCGTTTTCAACCTCCTGACCAAATTCCTGCAGCCATCGAGCGGCGAGATCACGCTTTTGGGCGAAACCATCACCAGAGCCGATCCGGCCCGGGTGGCGCGCATGGGGCTGGTGCGTTCGTTCCAGATTTCGGCAACCTTTCCGCATCTGACGGTGCTGGAAAACGTCAAGGTCGCGCTGCAGCGCCCCAACGGGCTTGCCACGCAGTTCTGGCGTCCGCTGTCGGCGCTCGACCGGCTCGACGCGCAGGCGATTGCGCTTCTGGAGCGCGTCGGCCTTGCCGATGCCCGCCATGCGCTGGCCGCCGACCTGTCCTATGGCCGCAAGCGCGCGCTGGAGATCGCCACCACGCTGGCGCTCGATCCCAAGGTGCTGCTGCTCGATGAGCCGATGGCCGGCATGGGCCATGAGGACGTCCACACCATCGCCGCCCTCATCGCCGATGTGGCGAAGGACCGCGCGGTGCTGATGGTCGAACACAATCTCAAGGTGGTGGCCGACATTGCCCACCACGTCACGGTGCTGCAACGCGGCGAAATACTTGCCTCCGGCAATTACGCCGCCGTCTCGAAGGACGAGCGCGTGCGCACCGCCTATATGGGAACCGAACATGAATAGAGGCCAACCGCTATTGTCCGTGCGCGGGCTCAATGCCTGGTATGGCGAAAGCCATGCCCTGCACGGCGTCGACCTCGACATCTGGCCCGGCGAGACGATCACGCTTCTGGGCCGCAACGGCGTCGGCAAGACGACGACGCTGCGCGCCATCATGGGCATCATCCGCAAGCGCACCGGCACCATCACGCTCGACGGCAAGGACATCATGCGCGTGCCGTTGCACCGCATCGCCTATGCGGGTCTGGGCTTTGTTCCGGAAGAACGCGGCATCTTCGCCACCTTGAACGTGCACGAAAACCTGCTTCTGCCGCCGGTCGTCGCCAGGGACGGCCAGAGCGCCATGTCGCTCGACGAGATCTACGAACTCTTTCCCAACCTGCATGAACGCCGCA
This sequence comes from Brucella sp. NBRC 14130, assembly GCF_040371715.1. Classification (NCBI taxonomy): domain Bacteria; kingdom Pseudomonadati; phylum Pseudomonadota; class Alphaproteobacteria; order Hyphomicrobiales; family Brucellaceae; genus Brucella; species Brucella sp. NBRC 14130. The sequence continues at coordinate 670,030 of NZ_BAABTE010000001.1, read as the reverse complement.
ACAGCCCCGGCACCAAGCTGTCGGGCGGTGAGCAGCAGATGCTGGCGATTGCGCGCATCCTGCGCACCGGCGTCAAGGTGCTGCTCCTCGACGAGCCGACCGAGGGGCTTGCGCCCGTCATCGTGCAGCGCATCGGCGATGTGCTGGTGGAACTGAAGAAACGCGGCATGACCGTGCTTCTGGTCGAGCAGAACTTCCGCTTTGCCGCCAAGGTCGCCGACCGCTTCTACCTCATGGATCATGGCGTGGTGACGGACAACTTCCCCACCGCCGAACTGCCCGCCCGCATGGCAGAACTCACGCATGCATTGGGGGTCTGAATGACAATGATTTTTGGAATACCCTTGCAGGCACTTCTCGGGCAGTTGCTGGTCGGCCTCATCAATGGCTCCTTCTATGCGATGCTGAGCCTCGGCCTTGCCATCATCTTTGGCCTCCTGCGCATCATCAACTTCGCCCATGGCGCGCAATATATGCTGGGGGCCTTTGTCGGCTATCTGCTGTTGAGCTGGCTCGGCATCGGCTACTGGCCGGCGCTGATCCTCGCCCCGCTCATCGTCGGGCTGGGCGGCGCGATCGTGGAGCGCGTGGCGCTGTCGCGGCTTTATAATCTCGACCCGCTCTATGGCCTGCTCTTCACCTTCGGCCTGGCGCTCGTGATTGAAGGCACGTTCCGCTATTATTATGGCGCGGCGGGTCAGCCCTATGCGGTGCCGCCGTCGCTTGCGGGCGGACATAATCTGGGCTTCATGTTCCTGCCGAACTATCGCGCCTGGGTGGTCGTCGCCTCGCTCATCGTCTGCCTTGGCACATGGCTCCTGATCGAAAAGACCAAGCTCGGCGCCTATCTGCGCGCCGCGACGGAAAACCCGACGCTGGTGAAGGCCTTCGGCATCAATGTTCCGCTGCTTCTGACTTTCACCTATGCGCTCGGTGCCGCCCTTGCCGGACTTGCAGGCATCATGGCCGCGCCGATCTATCAGGTCAGCCCGCTGATGGGCTCCAACATCATCATCGTGGTCTTTGCCGTGGTGGTGGTCGGCGGCATGGGATCGATCCTCGGCGCCATCATCACCGGCTATGTGCTGGGGCTGGCGGAAGGTCTCACCAAGGTCTTCTATCCCGAAGCTTCCAGCATCGTCATCTTCGTCATCATGGCTATCGTTCTTCTGGTGCGCCCCGCCGGACTGTTCGGGAAGGAGGCCTGACATGGCTGATACCGCTCTCAAGGCAAATACGGCCTCGCGCGACAGCAAGGCGCCTGCCGTCAACAGCCTCTCGGCCGTCATCCTCGGCATTGCCCTTGTCGGGCTGCTGGCCGCACCCTTCATGGTGTATCCGATCTTCCTGATGAAGATGCTGTGCTTCGCGCTGTTCGCCTCCGCCTTCAATCTTCTTCTGGGCTATACCGGCATCCTGTCCTTCGGCCATGCCGCCTTCTTCGGCGGGGCGGCCTATATCACCGCCCATACGGTCAAGGTCTGGGGCGTCACGCCGGAGCTTGGCCTCGTGCTCGGCGTCCTTGCCGCCGCCGCCCTTGGCCTCGTCATCGGCTATCTCGCCATCCGCCGTCAGGGCATCTATTCGACGATGATCACGCTGGCGCTGGCGCAGATGTTCTTCTTCTTCTGCCTGCAAGCCGCCTTCACCCATGGCGAGGACGGTTTGCAGGGCGTGCCGCGCGGCTATCTCTTCGGCATCATCGACCTCAACCAGCCGATGACCATGTATTATTTTGTGCTGGCGGTGTTCGTGCTGGGCGTGTTCGTCATCTGGCGCATCATCAACTCGCCCTTCGGCATGATCCTGAAATCGGTGCGCGAAAACGAAAACCGCGCCATCTCGCTCGGCTATTCCGTCAACCGCTACAAGCTTGCAGCCTTCGTCATGTCGGCAGCGCTTGCCGGCCTTGCCGGCGGCCTGAAGGCGCTTGTCTTCCAGTTTGCAACGCTGACCGATGTCGGCTGGCAGATGTCGGGCGAAGTGATCCTGATGACGCTTCTGGGCGGCATTGGCACGCTTATCGGCCCCATCGTCGGCGCCGCCTTCGTCGTCGCCCTCCAGAACTATCTCGCAACATCCGACTTCCCCGTCACGATCGTAACAGGCGTCATCTTCATGGCATGCGTCCTCCTCTTCCGGAAGGGAATCGTAGGCGAGTTCTACGGGTGGTTAGAGCGGAGGAAATGAGCATGAGCGAAGCATTAACGATTTATAGCACAAGCGTTTCGCCAAACTGGATAGACTACAACGGCCATATGGGGGACTATGCCTATGGAATCGTCTTTTCCGACGCGGCGACCGCCTATATGGATCGAATTGGCATCGACGCTGTTTATCGTGCGACCAACAATGCCACACTCTACACGCTCGATAGTCGTATCGCGTATTTGAGAGAATGTCATGCCGGTGAAATATTACAGGTAGAGCTGGCCTTGATCGATGCCGATCACAAACGTTTGCATCTATTCATGAGATTGTACAATGCGGATAGGGAGATGTTGGCACTCTGCGAGCAACTCTTGATGCACGTAAGTCGAGAAGGGAAGCATCCACGGGCAGCAGATCTGCCCATAGACGTGCGAGATGTCGTCTTGGCGGATCTCCAGAGTTCGAAGTCTGTTGAGAAAGCAGAAAGGATCGAATGGCGTATTGGTCTTCGAAGTTAGCAGATTGTTCTGACAAATCGGCAAACTAACCGGCAGTAGAAGCTCTGGTAATTTACAATCAGGCCCCTGCTTTTGGACTGGCACTCAATCAGATCGACGGACATTATGTCTGCTTTCCAATTCTTTTCGGTAAAACTGGTCATTTCGTCAACGGTCCCCGGCCACGAATCTCGAACTGACTCGTTCTTCCGGTGGCCCAGGGTGGCCGGGAGAACTCAAATGGGCATCGCACAATATGCTTCTGCTGCACTCGGCGCTTCGTATGGAACGCTGGCAGGAAGGTTGACGTAAAGAACCGCTCAAACAGCGGCAACTTTGGCAGTTCGCTTCTTCCTTGATAGAGAGGCGCGCATGCGAGACCGAGCGTTGTTTGATCGCCCGATCGACAGCAAGCTAAGTGACTGTGATCTCGTCAAGATTAAGATCGAAACTCGGGTCACGGCGAAGAGATTCGAACACGAGCAATGGTCATGAGTGGGGCACCGCGAATCCCCATGGCCGTTCTCGGCCGCCTCACTATCGATCAGGAAGCTGGCGGCGGGGAGGATCAACCGCCGCTTCGTGTGTGTCCGAGCATGCCGGTCCGATACGACCCTCCTGAGGGCCGTTTCGATCCCGGCCCCGCAGATGTACTTCTCGACGGCATGGGACGCCCGGCTGAATTTGCAGAGGTGCTCACGCACTGGTTCGCTACCGAAGCCGACATGGCTACACCCAGAGGCCGGTTCTGGGATTCGTTCAAGAAGCAGAACTTCTACGACGCCGACCGGATCATCGCTGCCGCCAATCTTTTTGATACCATTCCGGCGTCGCACTATCCGAAGAAAATCTCGTTGCCGGCAGACATTCTCGATGCAGCCGAAAAGGCCAAGGCACTATTCAAGCCGCTGCCGGATTCCCACGAGCGGGAGTCAATGTTGAGGGAACTCTCGAATCTCGTAACGCCGCGCCTTCGCTCAAAGGTCAAACACTGGGCGGCGGAACTAATCAAACAGCACGGGGATCAATACGAAGGTCTGGAATTCGTCATAGACCGCGCAGTTAAATGCAGGAATTTCTATGTCCATGGTGGAAAGGCGGAATTCGACTACGGCCAAGAATTCAACTTGTTCGTGTTTCTGATCCGCACGCTGGAATTCTGCTACATCGTTCCTGAATTTCTCCGGGCAGGATGGAGCCATGCCGATTGGCTCAGGCAAAGCGGCAATTTCCATCCTTTCGATGAATACCGCTCCAACTACAACGCCAATCTAACCAAGCTGCGCGAGGTGCTTGCTTCGGAGCAGGCGTGAGCGCCAGCAATCCGCCGTCTGCGGGACGGGAAAGAGGGGGAACTTTGAACTATGAATACTCAGCGCAGAACCATGATTGGGATATGACGCTCTATGCAGCCGCCGAACTGATCAAGGCGGGTTTGGCCATGGATAAGCGGCCCAGGACCGGCAATATGTCGATGGGCTTTTCGTTCTTCACTGGCGGCATGGTTCTCTCATTTGCCGCCATCGAAAGCTTCTCGGCATCGGTCGCGTTTTTGATGCCCTCGCATGAACGCTTCGCCGGCTTCGACTTCCAGCGCTACCGCACTGCGCGCAGGTTCTGGGACAAGATGAATATGCTGATGGCGGCGGCCGGTATTGAGATCGATAGAAGCAACGGTATGTTCCAGCATATGGGGCAGATGCAGGAGTGGCGCAATTTGGTGACCCACGCATCGCCCTACGAGATCGAGCCGACAGAAATCGAAAACACAACAGGGGCTCCCGGCAAGCTGCACCAGAGAAAGCGGCGCCTTGAATATTTGAGGATAGCCGACCCCGAGAATGCGAAGAGATTCTACGGAACCGCGCTTGCATTCATCAACCTCGTGACGGAACGCACCGGAATCGATCCGCGTGCCTCAGCTACCTACAAACAACTGGCGTAATGCTGCGCCGAATCGGGCATACTGACACAAAGCGTCAGGAGGCGTCTTTGGTCGAAGTCATTTATCAATCCCATGAAGAACCTGCGCCCGCAGAACGGCATGTTGTGGTTGTCGTTCATCAGGAGATATTGAACGGCCGGGTAAAAGGGAAAGCATACTTTTACGATAGCGAGAAACGAGACTTCGGCGGCAGTGGGCCATTCGATTTTCTTCTGGACGAAGCAATGACGCGCGCGCAGCGCTTTGCCTCTGACAATCGCATCCTCAAAATCATCGTAAGGTCAAAGCAGCCGTGAGCGGATCGGTTGTGGTCCGCAAAATAGACCCTTTCTGGCGCGACTACCATTTCATCTGGAAGAAGCCGGAAAGCTGGATGCCGCTTCTGGCGTCTTGGCTGGCACCACGGCTTCGCAAGGACGGCATGCGCCGCCTGCGACCCGGTGTGTATCGGGACATTTCATGGGACGACCCGGAATGGTCCGACATTCTCTGCAGGTCGTTACGCGGCGATTTTGACGACCATGCGGAAGAACTCGCGGACTCGTTGGAGCTTGCCGTCATGCGCACGTTTCATGGTTGCCGAACGGCGGATGCCGGGGTCTACTTCCGCGAAGGGCTTCGTCTCCATGACCGGCGCGAAATGACCGACAGGCTTCGTTCGATCGTTGCAGAGAATGCCGAACTTCACTGGATGGGAGATCGCGTCGAAGAGACAATCCGGGAAGTCAACAATACGCTTGATGAAGGACGGTTGTTTGTCGTCGCCGACGACATGGCGCTTCTGAAACATGCCGCGCACTATCTTATATACGGCAGCGAATGGATTACGGCGGTTCTGGGTCATTCAGGACACAGGGTGCTGAGGACAATCGGTACCCCAACCCTTCTGGAAATCGACCTGCCGCTTTCGATGAGCAGTTTCCGGACACGAACTGAGCTTGCCGTCAAAATGCTTGATGAGTGGACGCGCTTTACCTGCAATGCGTCGGACTGGTCAGCGCCAATCGATTTCTCGTTCCTACTTCGCTCCGCCATTCCCGCATCGTGCGTTGTCGGTCGTTCGCATCCGCCCGAACTGCGCGATCCGCTGAACGGGAAAACCCTCTACAGGTCTTCCAGAATAACATGCGCCTATTGCGTCCAGAATGAACCCAATCGAGGGACGCTGTGAAGGTCGTTGGCACCATTATGAACCGGTCCGAGGAACGGACGGTCCGCGAACTGTCGAGCATCGCGTCTGACAATGGCATGCGCGTCTTTCCAAAGCTTCGATTCTCCGACGTGGTTCAGAAGGACAGCACGATCCTGACGACACGGGAGTTCGACTTTTTCACCCGCAGCCATTTTGATTTCACGCTGACGGTTGCCGATGGGCGGCCGCTCATGGTCGTAGAGTATGACGGTCTGTTCCATGCCGATCCACGGCAGGCGGAACGCGACCGGATCAAAAACGAACTGTGCCGGCGCGCCGGGCTGGGGCTGCTTCGCATCCATGACCGCCATGTCACAAAACTCTATCGCGGCATGACCGTCCTGCGATGGATCATCGAAGTCACTGAACTGGAAAAGGCATTTTACGAGGCGCGGGCATCCCAACTGGCCATCGCCGAATAGTGGGAACCTTCTCGCCCACCCTCTTGATTGTGCGGGATATGAGAGACGAAAGGATGGAGAGAAACCTGTCCGAGCGGTATATTGACTTATGAACAAACTATACATATCCCGACGTTTGAGGGTAGGCGACCGAACTATAACCGAAAACGAACTGGTTCAGTCCGGCGGTGCCGTCGTCGTGCTTGCCGAGCCGGGAGCCGGCAAGACCGAACTGCTCGGAAGTCTGGCAGGCCAACTCGGCGTTGCGCCTTGTCGTGCAACCCGTTTCCGGCATATCTCGGATGTCCCTCAGGGTGCCGCTCTAGTCATCGACGCCCTGGATGAAGTCGCCAAGCTGGATCGAGGCGCCACCAACGCCATCATCGAAAAGGCATGCGCAGGCGACGTTGCCACGGTGATACTGGCGAGTCGGTCAAGTGAATGGGATGAGGCGCAAACGCGCTACTTTGAGGACTGCTGCGGTCTTGAACCCCAAATTGTTCGCCTCGATCCTTTTCGATGAGCACGAACAAAGGCAACTATTCGACGCGGAATTACCCAGCGAGAATTTCGATGCGTTTCGGAGTGAGGTAGCCCGCTTCGACCTCGCGGCGCTTTTGGGGAAGCCTGGCGGCAACCCGCACATTTGATGGCCAGGCTTGCCCGTTTTCACCATGATATCCTGAGCCTGAAAGTTGCTGCCGAACGAAAACGCGCATTGCAAAACTATGAGCCGCCGAAACCCCAAAGTGTTGTCGGTCTGCTTGATGGAAACCGTATCGCCACGGTGGAGGATCTTCGCGCACTAATGCTGGAAGAGCTTGGCAACGTTCAAATCTGGCTCAAAGGTGCCGATACCGATCCGCTTGCGACACTATACCCCGGCGGAAAGCGCGTGGACGAAAACACTGCGCGCAACCGTGTTGTGGACTGGCTGCGCGAAAGGCTTCTGCCTCATAATGCCGGTCTTGTCATTGAGCACCAGATGGCCGCCGGGAACCGCTGCGATATTACCGCTGCGCTTGTGATCGGCGGCAAGCGGCATCTTGTCGTAACAGAGGTAAAGGGCCAGTGGCATTCTGAACTTTTTTCAGCCGCATCCGCTCAGCTCGATCTGCGTTATGCGATCCATCCGGACGCAGCACGCCAAGGTATCTACCTTGTGCTCTGGTTTGGCGGTCAGGAAAAAGTCGCAGGCCGCAACGACCGGACGATCAACACGCCGGATGCATTGCATGCTGCGATTCTCAAACAGATGCCACGCGAGTTGCATGGATTTATCGACGTCTTTGTCCTAGACCTTTCGTGCTCGAAAGCCGCTGCGGTTGTTTGAACCTGCAAAAGCATCGCCAGCCGAGTTATATGGTCGCGCTACCAACCCGCTTGGCTGTTTCGGCATGTTCGGATAGCGATGCACGACAGGGCCATCGCCAACGCCCACCACACCCAAAGAGGCTCAAGATGACGGTCATATTCGCCTGCACATTCCCCGGTGGCGCTGCCATTGCAGCCGACACGTTGCTGCATAATCCGGACTCGATGCAGCCGGTGATGAACGCTTCCAAGATTCTCACCATTGGACAAAGGGTTGCTATCGCGCAGGCCGGTTCATTTCAACGGAACCCAAGGGGTTTGGGAACAGCTCGAACAGCTGCCTTCCGCGCAGGCGATCCCCTCCGCCGTCGTTGACGAAATCCGGCGTCTCGCAGAACCGATCTATCGGCGGAAAGCGGCGGCTGGTCCGGCCTCAATGCGCTACCTCGTAGCCGGTCTGGAAACCGATGGCTCGCCGGCGATCCGGTGGCTTGAGTTTGATACGAGAAACCTCGGCGGCGTTTTGGGTCCATGCCAGATCGCCGCGTTAGGTACGCAGCCAAACATACAGGAAGTTGCCAATGTTGCCCTGCAAGCCAGCCTCAAACCCTTTTCCAACATTGTCCGGTTGGGTGGTGCCGGCAGGTCGTCGCAGCAGAGGTCGCCGCGTTCCCTCAGGCTGTCGGCTTTCCAGCCATTCTGGTCGTAATGAAGGAGACCGGTGGGTTCGGGAAAACCATCGCCCGCGATGAGGTGCCTGAAGCCGGCTATGAGGTCTTCTGGCCATACCGTTCGCATGAGCGTCAGGCTGACCCGGCTTCGCCGTTCGGCTCTTTAGCCTCGCGACCACCGAACCCGCGGTGCGGTTTCCGCCCATGCGGGTGGCGATCCGTGACAGATCATGCGGCGGCGGCTCACAGCCACCCGGTCTTACTGTGAAGCGCGCGGGACCTCCCTGCCTGATTTTTTCGGACGCTCGGCGCTGGCCAAGGGTTCAGGCACGGCTCTCCTTTTGGGGACTTCGCCGGATTTCAACCCTTGAAGAAAGCAAACGTGCTGATCGTCAGGAAGCGCAACGACCAGTTGGAAAAGGTGATGGCGATCTACGCTCAGATTCTGGATGTTACTCTTCCACTGCCCGTAAGGCGGGCTCTTTATCAAGATCTGATCCAACGTGAAGCCAGCCCGAAAGCCCCATACACTGCAATGACCAAATGCCTCGTCGCAAGCATGGAGAGAGCACTTGATCCGGCGATTCTCGCTGAGTGACTTCGCGCGCATTTTCAGGGGCACGCTTTCAAATCTTAGGTCTATGAGCGTGCTTCGTCACTACGCTTCTATGAACGGTATGGGCGCGTACTTCAATCGTAGCAGGGAGTCAACTGAATTGCCACTTTCTCCGCCCCGTCACACAGAAGCAGTCCGGCCGCTTTCGGCCCCGCGAATCCTCTTGCTGATGCGTTTTCCTGAAGGCCAATAGTGGCCAAAGGAGAAGTCAAATGGGTATCGCACAATATGATCCTACCACACTGGGTAGGCCAGCTTGGAACGCTGGCCGAAAGGTTGGCGTGAAGAAGCCACTGAAACAGCGTCAGATTTGAATTAAAGGTTAGAGCGGAAGTTATTTCCGATGGCAGGTTGCTACCGAAGTGGGATGTGCTGCACGACAATCCCCTGTTGTTATTCAGGGGGTTGTCGGATTTTGCAGATGTTTGGTATTGATTACTTGTAAGCGGAAACCACAATCTCTATCAGCGTATCACCACCCAGATCGGCAACGCCAACAGTTGCACGGGTTGGCAGCAGCGAAGGATCAATCCATTCCTTCCAGATCCTATCCATTTCGGGCTTCTTGTTTAGATCTGTTACGAAGATGGTGGCTGTCAGAAGCTTGGTCTTGTCTGTGCCTGCCTGCGCCAGATAGCTGTCAAGCTTGGCGAGGATTTCTCGGGTCTGACCGGCCATATCCAGGCTTTCGTCATCACAGGTGGTTCCACCGACATAGACGATGCCGTTGTGCTCGACGACGCGATGCATGATCGGCGTCTGAATGAAACGCTCAGCCATAGTTCAATCCTTTCAGATGGTTGGGGAGTTATCCGGTTGCTCGCCGGTAACGGCGAAAATAGCATCGGGGGGGTGAGGCAGTGCTGCGATTTCGCAGAGCGGCACCGGTTTCACCGGAGCGCGCAGGCGATAGAAACCGACTGTTTGAGGCGCACGGTTTTGCACCTCGGCCAGAATTTCCGTGACGGTGGAACTGCACATGCGACCCTGACAGGGACCCATACCGCAGCGCAACATGGTTTTAAGCTGGTTCGGACCAGCAATACCGCAGGCGGCTGCATCGCGGATTGCGCCTGTAGTCACTTCTTCGCAACGACAGACAATCGTGTCCCGATTCAAAGGTGCGCGAAATGCTTGTGCTGGCAGATAAAGCGCGTCGATAAAGGATCGCCCGCGTTCGACGCGTCGCGCTTGCGCCTGCAGTTTTACGATTTTTGACGCCAACGATGTTGCCAGCGCTGGAAAGATATCCTGACAAGCCGCGAGCGCAGCGATACGCCCGCTCCGCTCGGCAACCAATGCACCGCCAATGCCGCTGCCGTCACCAGCAATATAGATGGCCGGTATGGACGAACGCCCGTTGCCGTCGAGTTGCGGCTGAAAGCATTTCTGACCATCGTTCCAAATCAGAGCGCAGCCCGAAGCATTGGCGAGATTGTTGTTGGGGATCACACCCTGATGCAGGAAGACGCTATCGACAGCAAGCTTGTGCGTTTTGCCTTTGGCCGAAAAGCAGATCGCTTCAGCTTCGTCTTTTCCCTCAATGGCGATATCGGTGACACCGGAATAAACCGGTACCGACTTGCGCACCTTCAAAAGCAGGGAAAGCCCCTTCAAGGCATAGGTGGAGAAAAGGAATGAGAGCAGGTTCGGCACAGCTTTCGCGTAATTTGCGCCGGGCGTCGTATCGAGCAGTGCGGTAACCTTGCCGCCCGCCTGCAACAGCTGCGCGGCGAACATGTAGAGCAGTGGGCCTGTTCCCGCCAGAACCACACTTCCGTTGGGCAGGAGGCCGGAAGCCTTCAACGCAATCTGTGCTGCGCCGATGGTCATAACACCCGGCAATGTCCAGCCCCTGACAGGCATCGGGCGCTCCATCGCACCGGTCGCGAAGATCACGCGGCGCGCTGAAACAATCCCGCTCTTGCCGCTTACCGATACGCGCAGATCAACGCCGTTGTTGTCGCCATCCTGTGGTTCCACACTCCAGACGAGGGCCTGCGGCACATAGGTGGTATTGCTGGCGATAAACGCTTTCAGGACTTCTTTGCCCCGCCAGTAGTCGGTGCCGAGAAACGGCCTGCGGGCAGTCGTATTGTGTTCGATGCCACGGTAAATCTGGCCGCCGGCGGCAGGGTTCTCATCGAACAGAACCACATTAGCGCCAGCGGCGCTTGCCTCTGCGGCTGCCGACATGCCTGCTGGTCCCGCGCCGATAATGGCGAGGTCGTAAAACGCGTTGAGCGCATGAATGCTGGAAACTCTCTTGAGCATTGTCGTCATGGTTCCACCCGACGCACACCGGTCTGGGAAGAAATGATCATTCCATTGGCCACAAGCGTCATGCAAGCCTGGCGGTTCTGAACACCATCAATGGTGACCAGACATTCAAAGCAGATGCCCATCAGGCAATAGGGCGCTCGCGGTTGATCACCAACGACGCTGTTTCTGAGCCGGTTGATACCCTCTCCAAGTAGCGCTGCGGCGACAGTTACATTGGCAGGTACCGTCAAGGTACGCGCATCGAATGTGATCGTCACGGTTTCCTCTGGTGTCTCAGTTTTAAGGAACATTTTAGGAGACATGAAACCTCCGGCCTGAGAACGCCTCACCAGCAAGTTGTTTGGCATCGGCTGCTATTTCCTGCGCCACGATCAGGGCATGGTTGGCTGCAAGCGTGACGCCGGAATGGCACATGACAGCGTAAGCGCCCGGGTGGCTTTCGGATTGTTCGTAGATCGGCAGGCCGTCCGGTGTCTTGACCCGAAACCCGGCCCAACTGCGAATAACATTGACCTCGGCCAGATGTGGGAATGTCCGCACTGCTCTGTTGGCCAGAACCGCGCTGATGTCCTGATTGGTGGCGATCCGGTCCGTGTGGGTTTCCTGACTGTCGCCGATCATGACGCCGCCTTCATCCGCTTGCCGCAGCGTGGCCGCTGTATAGGGGAAGAAGGGCGCGCATTTCTCCGTTACAAGAATTTGGCCTTTGCTGCGCACAACCGGCGTATCAAGACCGACACTCTTGGCAAGCTCTGCATTGCCGTTGCCCGCAGCAAGAATGACGCGCTCGGTGAAGACCTCACCCCATGCGCCACTTAGGAGAAAGCCGCCGTTTTGCGGGGTGATGGACGAGACTTCGCAATGCGGTTCGTAGGCAGCGCCGAGTTTGATCATGCCCGTATGCAATGCGCGAAACAGGCGTAGCGAATTCACGTCGCCATCCATCGGCGAATAGATCGAGCCGATCACATCCCGACCGATGGAGGGAACTATTTTGGCCGTTTCCTGATGATCGAGCACGACATGTTCGGGGGCGTCATCGCCAAGTTCCCGCGCCACTGTCGCGACGTCTTCGGCAAACATTTGAAGCTCGCGCTCGTCGAGGCAGAAGGTAAAGGCACCCGTCTGCTTCAACGCCACATCAAGTCCGGTGATATCCCGCAATTCATCTGCAAAAGCGGGCCACAGGCGTGCAGATTGCATTGTCCAACGGGCATAGTGCGGTGCGCCTACGCCTTTGCCCTGTACCCAGATGAGCGCGAAGTTGGCACGGGATGCGCGCAGAGATAGGTCTTCTCCATCGAGAAGCATTGGACGCAGACCGGATCGGGCGAGACCCCAGGCGATGGCAGAGCCAACCAGTCCCGCTCCGATAATGACTATGTTCTGATCCGGCAATCTGCGCATTCGTAAGTTCAATCTGTTGTCACAGCGTTGTCAGGGGTGGCCAGATGAGGGCCTGGCTCGATTGTGTTGGCTCAGTTTTGCGGGCTAACGTCCACCTTGAACCACTTCTGGGAAAGCTTCTTCACCGTGCCGTCGGCAATCGCGGCCTGAATGGCTGTATCGAAGCGACCCTTCAGGGTGGTATCTTCCTTGCGCAGACCGACGCCGATCATGCCGAAGACCTTGCCCGAAAACAGTGGGCCAGCCAGCTTCGCGCCCTTCATGTCGTCCTTTTCCAGCGCAGCAGCGAGAACCGTGGCATTGGCGACGACCGCATCCACACGACCGCTGGTCAGGTCGAAATTGTGTTCCTCAGCGGTTTTATACTCGCGTACGTCCGCGCCATCCTTGAAGTACTGCTCCATGAAGGCGGAAGCGGTTGTGGAACCCTGAACGCCGACGGTCTTGCCGTTGATTTTCGCGGCGATTTCCTCGAGCACCGGCTTGGCCGCATCGGAATCGACATTCAGCGGCTTGCCGCTTTCCGGCAAATCGGCGAGGTCGCTGTCATCCATGACTGCGAAGGAGTTGATCGCTGCCGCATAAGGCGACGAAAACGCGATCACTTCCTCACGCTTCGGCGTGATGCTCATGCCCGCCATGATGGCATCATACTTGCCAGCGGTCAGCGATGGAATGATGCCGTCCCAGTTCTGAGCGGTGATTTCGCATTTCGCTTTCAGGCGCTCGCAAAGGTCTTTGGCGAGATCGATCTCGAAGCCTTCCAGCACACCGTTCGGGCCGGAGAAATTCCACGGCGCATAAGCACCTTCGGTCGCGATGCGCACAACATCTTCGGCCTGCGCGGTCGGTGCGACGGCGAGAACGCCGAGGACGGAAAGGACGATTTTCAGTTTCATATGTTCACCTCTGTTAGAAAACCGATTGATCGGTTCATGCGTTTTGTTTGGAAATGAATTGCCGGAACCGTTCGCTTTTGGGGTTGCCAAAAACCTCGTCGGGCGTGCCTTCTTCTTCAATCACGCCCTGACGCAGAAACACGACGCGGCTGGAAACATCGCGGGCGAAGCCCATCTCATGGGTCACGACCAGCATGGTGCGCCCCTCTGCCGCCAGATCGCGCATGACCTTCAGCACCTCGGCCACCAGTTCGGGGTCGAGCGCGGAGGTCGGTTCGTCGAACAGCATGATCTTCGGACGCATCGCTAGCGCGCGGGCAATCGCCGCGCGTTGCTGCTGGCCGCCGGAAAGATGCGCTGGATAGAAATTGCGCTTATCGGCTATGCCAACCCGCTCCAGCAGTGCTTCGGCTTCGGCAATGCACTCTGACCGGTTTCGCTTCTGTACATACACAGGCGCTTCGATCAGATTTTCCAGGATAGTCAGATGGGACCAAAGGTTGAACGACTGAAACACCATCGTCGCCTGGCCGCGCAGCCGCTGAAACTGTTTCGCATCGGCTGGACGAGGCGCGCGTCCGGACTGTTGGTCGAGCTTGTATGCCTCGCCGTGAATAGCCACGCTGCCTGCATCCGGCACTTCCAGCATATTGATGCAGCGCAGCAGAGTGGATTTGCCTGAACCTGACGCGCCCAGAATGGAGATGACTTCACCGTGGTGGGCCTGCAAGGAAACTGAATGCAGAACCTTGTGCGCGCCGTAACATTTCTCGAGGTTCTTGATCTCGACCGCAGGCGTTTCGAAACGTTGCATTATGAGTTTCCTCCGGCGGCATGCACGATGACAGGCTGACGCTGGGCCGCCGACAGGCGGTATTCCAGCAGTTTGAAGATTCTGGTGACCACGAAGTTCAAGATGAGATAAATCGCGCCTGCACAGATGAAGATTTCGACAGGGCGATAGGTGGCGGAAATCAGCTTGGCCGCCAGCCCCGTTACCTCCATCATGGTGATGGTTGATGCCAGCGCCGTGGACTTCACCATCAAGATGACTTCGTTCGAATAGGCGGGCAGCATCTGTCGCAACGCTTGCGGGGCCAGAATGCGACGTACGAGGGTGAAGCCGCTCATGCCATAAGCGCGCGCCGCTTCGATCTGCCCGGTCGCAACCGACAGAACGCCGCCACGAATGATTTCGGCGCTATAGGCAGCCGTATTGAGTGCAAGAGCCAGCACCGCGCACCAATAGGGCTCTCGCAGAAACAGCCAGAGAAAGCTCCTGCGCAGTTCTGGAAACTGGCTGAGGCCGTAATAGATAATGTAGAGTTGCACGAGCAGCGGGGTGCCGCGCAGCACGAAGATATAACCTCGTGCAATGAGGTCCAGTATCAGGTTGCCCGACAGACGCATCGTAGCCAGTATGGTGGCCAGCACGGCTCCGCTGATAACTGATAGCGCCATCAGTTGCAGCGTCAGCGGAATACCGCGACAAAGTTGAAAGAAACTGTCGAACATGAACGGCAGGTCGAGAAAGTTCATACTGCCCTCCGGATGCCGCGCATGGCGCGCTTTTCGGCGTCCTTGAACAGCAAGCCCGATATGAATGTGATGAGGAGATAAAGTAGCCCCGCGGTCAGAAAGAAGGTGAACGGCTTGCGGGTCGATCCAGCGCCGATTTGCGCCTGACGCATCAGTTCAACCAGTCCAACGACTGAAATCAGTGCGGATTCTTTCAAAACGAGCTGCCAGACATTACCGATGCCCGGAATGGCGAAGCGTGCCGCCTGCGGAACCATGATGCGGCGAAACAGCAGACGTGGTGGCATGCCATAGGCTTTGGCAGCTTCGATTTCACCTTTGGGGAGCGCAAGCACTGCACCGCGATAGACTTCGGCCTGATAAGCGCCCGAAACTACACCGATGGCCAGTGCACCGGTGATGAAGATTGGCGCGCTGACGAAGCCTTGCGCGCCGAACAAGGCGCCAATCTGGCCCAACACCGCACTGCTGCCGAAATAGAACAGGTAGATGACCAGAAGATCGGGGATGCCGCGAAGCACTGTCGAATAGCCGTCAGCCGCAATTCTGAGAATGCGCTGTGACGAAAATGACGCGGCAGCGGCAATCATGCCGAACACTGCGCCCGCCGCAAAACCGCAAAAGGCTACCGCGAGTGTTATGCCGGTGGCCCGGAGCATATCATAGCCCCAGCCGTCCTCGGCAAAACCCATTAAGTCCAGATATGCGCTGACCCCACCCAACTGCCTAGTTCCCTTTTTTATGTCCGGTGCTTTCGTCGCGCCGATACGTTTATGGGTGTGGTTTGACAGCGGGGCTCAATACAGTCAAATTAGAAATGAAGCCCAGAGCATAACCAAATATTATGGTGAAACATGAACCTGCGTCAGGTCGAAGCGTTCCGAACTGTCATGCTGACCGGAAAAATGACGGCTGCAGCGGAACTAATGTCGATCACTCAGCCAGCGGTGAGCCGCCTGATCCGCGATTTTGAGATCGACACGAAACTCAAGCTCTTCAACCGGCGGGGAAACCAGCTGATCCCTACACAGGCGGCGATGACACTGTTGCAGGAAGTCGAGCGGGCCTATGTCGGGCTCAATCGCATCCGGAGTTTCGCCGACGAGATCAGCCGTCAGAATGCGGGCATGTTGCGGATCGCTGCCATGCCTGCGCTTGCAAACGGGATCATGCCGCGCTTTCTCGCTCGTTTTCTCAAGGAACGGCCCAATATCCATGCCTCTCTCAATGGCATTCCCTCTGCATTGGTGGTGGAAGCCGTCGCATCTGGTCAGGTCGATCTCGGCTTTGCTGATGGTCCGCTCGACAGACCCGGTTTCGATATCGAAACGAGAGCGATACCGGCCGTCGTTGCGGTTCCATTGGGACACCGTCTTGCAGATTATTCGGAAGTTTCCCCGGAGGATCTCGCCAATGAACGCATGATCACGCTGGAGCCGGGTTCGCTGTTTGCCATGCGTGTAGAGGTTGCGCTTGCACGCATTCCGCGGTCGGCCACCATTGAGACCCGCCTTTCGCACACAGCGCTGACACTCGTCGCTGAAGGTGTCGGCATAACAATCATTGATCCGTCCTCAGCAACGGATTTTCGCGGACGTGGAGTGGCGATCCGACCTTTTACGACCTTTGTCGATGCTGGCTTTCTGGTCATCCGCCGGAGCAACGGCCCTGACAACAGCCTGGCTGAACGTTTTATAGATGAGTTCTGGGCCTATCATGAGACGTTGTTGGCCGATGAATGAGGGGCGCGCGTGGCCGCTGTATCAGCGCGGGGGAGGCTTGTATCCTTGCAACAGCGTGCATGCGTTGAATTTGGCAGAACAAACTGAGATTGCGCGGGTGCGCCAGCCGCACGAGGCGGCGGGCAAGATCAGGGCGATCAATCGTGGTATTGAAGAAGAATCTCAGCGCCGATACTACACTGTTCATCGTCGGCACCAGGGCGTCCTCGCTTTGCTGCCATATCTGGAAGCGGCGCAAATCATCCACGGAGTCGGAATGATAGTGCTTTCGGCTTGCTATCTCTTCGGTGGTCTGGTGGTTGCGCCAGATCTGTGGCTTGATCCTCTTGGACCGATGGTCAAAGTGGTTCCAGCTATTGTTTTGGCAGCTATCGTTGCGATGATGCTGGAGGCGCGATGACCTATGATATTTTGCGCTTTCTGCATGTGATCGGTGCAACGGTCCTGCTTGGCACCGGCGCGTGTATCGCGTTTTTCATGGTCATCTCCAATCGCTCAGGAGATCCGCGGTTGATTGCCCATGTCGGTGGCATCGTCGTGTTGGCTGATACGGTTTTCACTGCAACTGCTGCCCTTTTCCAGCCAGTCACCGGCTATTTGCTTGCACGTGAAGCAGGATGGCCTGTCCTGTCCGGTTGGGTCGGGCTTTCGTTGGCGCTCTACATCATTGTTGGTGCATTCTGGCTGCCGGTTGTCTGGATGCAGATCCGGTTGCGGAATATGGCGCGTTTGGCTGCCCGCGAGGGAAAAGCACTGCCGGCGGCCTATCATCGTCTCTATCGCTGGTGGTTTGCTTTTGGTTTTCCGGCATTTGCGGCAGTATTGGCCATCATATGGCTGATGTTGACTAAGCCTTCAATTTAAAGATCGGCAATCCCGATTGAAGATGCAACGGGCTCTGCCATCTCGCCAGTCATCAAGGTCTGCGCCAATCCGGAAACCTGTCGCAAGCTTGCGGGAGACATGGATGTCGACGCTGGCAGATTGCCTGCCTACGATCGCGGCAAGGATGTAAGAGTGACGGCTGAACCTCTCACAACGCGCCTAATTGTGGATTGAATGTCATGAGACTTGGCACAGGCCATAGAAACATCACACTCAATTTGCATGGTTTGCTACAAAAGCCTGCGGGCTGGACCGACTTGCTGCGCTCTTAGATACCATCGTGTTCCTGATCGTGGAGCTGTGTTATGAAGACATTCGACGCCATATTCATCGGCGCAGGCCAAGCGGGGCCTTTTCTTGCTGCTCGCATGGCAGCTCAGGGTCGCAAGGTCGCGCTTATTGAACGAAAATACCTCGGTGGCACTTGCGTCAATGCCGGATGCATGCCGACCAAGACGCTGGTCGCAAGCGCTAGAGCCGCGCATGTCGCCAGCCGAGCAGCGGAATTCGGTGTGACAATCGTCGGGCCCGTCGGCATTGATATGAAAACCGTTCAGGCAAGAGCCGAGAAAGTCATATTGAACGCGCGCAACAATCTCAAAACGTGGTTCGACGGACTCGATACGTTGACTGTCATACAAGGACAGGCACGGTTCGAAAACGCAACTACGGTATGCGTCAATGGCGAGAGGATGACAGCGCCCGAGATATTCCTCAATGTCGGAGCGCGCCCCGTCATCCCCGATTTTCCGGGCATTGATAAAGTGCCCTATCTCACTAGTACGTCGATCATCAAGCTCGATAGGCTACCACATCATCTCGTGGTCATTGGCGGTAGTTATATTGGGCTTGAATTTGCGCAGATGTATCGCCGATTTGGCGCCCAAGTCACCATTATCGAGCGCGGCCCCCGCCTTGCCCCACGCGAGGATGATGACGTGTCGGACGCTATCGCAAATGTTCTCGAAAACGAGGGCATTACTGTGTGCACGAATACCAACATCGTTTCATTTGCCAACAAAGGGTCGGATATTGAAGTGACCACGGATCATGACGTGGTTCTCGGCAGTGACGTAATGATCGCGACTGGACGAAAGCCCAATACCGACGATCTTGGCCTGGACACCACAGACGTGCAAATGGACAAACGCGGCTTCATCGTTACGGATGATACGCTGTCGACCAACGTCGATGGTATCTGGGCACTGGGTGACTGCAACGGACGGGGAGCATTCACACACACTTCCTATAATGATTTCGAAATCGTGGCGGCAAACCTGTTGGATGGGGCGGACAGAAAGGTGAGCGACCGCATTCCCGCCTATGCGCTCTATATTGACCCACCGCTCGGCCGGGTTGGTATGACCGAGCGAGATGCACGCGCATCCGGCAAAAACATTCTGGTTTCCGTACGGCCAATGAGCCGGGTCAGTCGGGCAATAGAACGTGCTGAAACGCAAGGTTTCATGAAACTTGTTGCTGATGCCGCGACAGGCCAGATACTTGGCGCTTCAATTCTAGGTATCGAGGGTGACGAAGCTATTCATGGTATCATCGACGCCATGAACGCACGCGTTTCCTATAGAGACTTAAAATGGGCTGTGCCCGTACATCCAACTGTTTCGGAACTGATCCCGACATTAATCGACGGTCTCAAATAGGATGGAACACGAAGCCGTTCCCGCATTTACTTGAGTTCATTAGGGTGCCAGACAGTGGCACTTCCGACGACGCAAACCCTTTCAGTTTACGGTAGATATCCGGCGCAGGCGCTGCGATTGAGATCTACCAAAAGTATCATGGTACACCGCTTCCAAAAGAAATCGTGGACGCGAAATAAGGCCTGCTTTGATGGCCGGCGCCGGGTGCACTTATCCGGCGCTTTATATACTTATAGTGCTTAATAATGCCTTCGCATCCGTTGGCCGGGCAGTTGCATTATCAGCGGCCGGCCATTTGGCGGATTCTGACTGGCAATGAGGCGGTTGTGCTAATGATGGCCGCTTGTCAACGTTCTTTGGCTGAACCAGATCGCCCGCTTCTGGCCCCAATTCGGCGATGGAGAGGAGCAGGTTGGCGGTTCATTTCCCTTTGAGGCGATTAGGTTGTGCTTTTATCGCGCTTCGCTCATTTTCTTCAATTGAACGGCACATATCTTCTCGATTTCGTCGATGAGCGCGTTCGCTTGCTTCAGAAGCCATCGCAGTGCTTCCTCGGTGATATCAAAATGCGGAGAATACCGCGCCTTCACGTAAGCTTCATTGACGATATTGAACCACGCTTTGTAACGCTGTTGATCTTGCGGCCATGCCTTGGCCAGTTCACTGCGTTGCCCTTCAGAGAGCCGACGCAGGAATTTCAGGTTGTGCGAAGACGGCGAGTAATTTGTTGTTACCAATAGAAAGGTGGAATATGCCTGTTCTATCGCTTGATGGAGCAAGAAGGCAGCCTCTTTGAAATCTCCCTCCTGACAATAAAACGCGGCTCCCTTAGCGAATTTACTAGCATGCGGCAGCCGGTCGTCGAAATATTCCTTAGCAATACGATGGGCGTCTTCCGGATTGAGAATACCGGGTTGGGCGAGCGGCTCAGGATCAAGTTCGTAAAGTACAATACCTTCTTTGCGGATGTCAGTGAAGAAATATCGCCCTTCCTTGATCCGCGTGTTCACCTCACGCAAAGAATGGACAATGAAGTTTACCGGAGTCTGCACATCACGCAGGCGCATAAGCCGGTCTTCGGTTTTTCGCCAGAACTCAAAGTCCGCCAGCTTACGATTGTTGACGATAATCAGCAGGTCAAAATCAGAACGATAGCCTTTGCCGGTATGCGGTTCATCCACCTGTGTGCCGCGCGCATACGATCCGAACAAAATGGCCTTGACGATACGACCGCGCTTCTTGAACTCAGCCGAGCCTTCCTTGAGCGCATCCTCGAATTCCTCGAAGATAACTTCCAGCACGCGCTGCAACTCACGCTGCTTTACGTGAGGCAAGTGATCAATACGGTCTTTCATCAGCACGGGCGCACCTGTCGGTCAAAAGTAAGGGCGAACTATTTCGAGTGTTGGCTTAAATTGCAAAATTCAACGACGTCGATCAAGAAAGCCTTTGCAAAGTTTGCGAGATTTTATTCCTATGCGGTTCTGCCGACGAGATAGGAGGTCTCTCCATCGATCCTACAGCGCTTATTTTCCTTTGTTGATGCACTCCTCGAAATATCTAGAATTCTATCTAAACCTTATATCCGACTGTTGCCACAACTATTTGATTCTGTTACAAAAGGGTGCATTCTCAATGCAACACATGCCAGGGACGACGATACAGCGATTGCTGTTAAAAAAAGCCGTCATGCGGTCTCCACAACGTCCGGCTCTATTCATTGAACCCTCCGCCGGGCGCAGGAGGAATGCTTGTGTTGCAAATTTCGAATGTGAGAGCCGCCCGGGAACTTTTGCAGCAGGATGCTATCCGTTATGGCGCGGAAGACAGTCTGATTGTGGATGCCACGAGGCGAATCTATGCAGACACGGCCCCCACAGCTGCCGCGCTTTTTGCGCTCGACGCCTGGTTCGAAGACGATCAGCGTAATTTTCAGTTCTGGACGCGGATTTTTCAGCGCCTCATGAATTGAAACTCACTGTAACGGGGCTGCCGACCGATCGAGGGCGTAGCCCCAACCCTGCACAGTTCTGACCAGGTTTGGACCATACCGCGCCAATGCGCGGCGGATATGTCCGATATGAATGTCGACCGTACGGGGCTCGACGATAGCTCCTTGACCCCATACAGCGTCGATAAGCTCTTGCCTGCTCCATACAATTTCAGGCTTTTGCATGAGTGCTTCAAGTAAACGGAACTGCAACGGTGTGAGATCGACGCGAAGGCCGCTGCGAAACACCCTGAACTGCATAGGGTTCAGCAATAGATCGCTATAGGTCAAAACAACCTTCGTGGCATCCGTAGTAGCGAAATTGCCTCGGTACCTTTGGAGAAATCCCAGCAAAACAAGTGGATCGAACGGAGGTTTCATGACCAGATCCAATTGTTCATTGATCTGTAGTCCAGTATCGATATCATCCTTTGCCAGCAGAACCAACGCGAGACCTGGAAGCTTCCTCCTGAGGTGAGCGAACTCGCAAAGGCCAGCATCGCCACTATCCAATATCAACGCGCTTGGGCTCTGTTCGGCACCTATCTCGGAAGTCGTCAATGCTTTTAGCTCTGATAAGAGATCAGCATCAAACCCTTCAACTGAGAGCAGATGACGAAGCATCAAAAACAATTGCGCGTCAGATGTCTTTATAAGAACCTTCGACATAACATTCATCGTCCTGCTGAAGTGCTATTAGGGTGAAACGTATTCTCCCCCGTTTACATCGATCGTTGCGCCATTGATGAAGCCGGCGTTTTCCGACGCCAGGAATGCGATCACTGTTGCTACGTCGTCAGGGTTTCCCAACCGACCGACCGGAATACGCGAAAGGGCATCACGATTTGAATCGGAATCAATCGGGCCAGT
This sequence comes from Brucella sp. NBRC 14130, assembly GCF_040371715.1. Classification (NCBI taxonomy): domain Bacteria; kingdom Pseudomonadati; phylum Pseudomonadota; class Alphaproteobacteria; order Hyphomicrobiales; family Brucellaceae; genus Brucella; species Brucella sp. NBRC 14130. The sequence goes on along the minus strand of NZ_BAABTE010000001.1, from coordinate 647,967 downwards.
CATTTCGGTCACGATATGTCCCGGCGCAACAATATTGGCTGTAACTCCGGTCCCGCCAAGCGTAGACACGAGAGAACGAAGACAACCCGATAGCGCAGTTTTTGATGCGGTATAAGCGCTGCCAGCGAGCCTGGGTAACGTCCTGCCAGCAATAGAGCCAACTAAAACAATTCTCCCGAAACGCCGTTTGATCAAATCCGGTAAAACGCGTTGGCAACAAAGGACAGCTCCGATCAAATTGGTTGAAAGGACTGCGTTCCATTCCTCGATCGACGTTTCGACAAACGCTGCAGCTTTGCCGTCCTTGGCTTTGGGCGATACGCCCGCATTACAGATCAGCGTATCTGGCGGACCCCAATAGCTTCGCACCTCATCGAAAAAGCCGACAATTGCTGTCGCCTCATTTATGTCTACACTTCGATAAAAGATGGCATCTTCCCCGAACTGCGAAATGAGCATTTCGCCAGCCGCAGAGACTCGCTGAGGTGTCTGCCCGAAAAACGCTACTTTGTAGCCTTCGCTAGCCAATCGTCTAACCGTTGACAGCCCAATGCCTGAGCTGCCCCCGGTTACGACTGCTATACGCTCCCGCGCTCCAGCCGTCATGCTGCCTGATCCATTGCCGCAAAAAGAGAAAGCGGAGGATGAGCGTCGTGATCGGTAATAACTTCGATGAGCGAGGGGTTACCGCTTTCAATACTCAGACGTAGCTGCTCCGATAAGTCAGCAGCATTATCGACGGTGGCAGATCGACATCCGCACGCTGAAGCGACCCCCGCGTGATCGACTGGTGCAAAATGGCACGCCGTTGTATAGCGGCCGAATTTTACGGTTTCCGCATCTTTCTGGAAGCCTAGCACGCCATTATTCAAGAGGACGACAGTTACGGGTAACTGCATACGCATCATCGTTTCCAGTTCCGCCCAGCTATGCGCAAATCCACCGTCTCCCACAATGGCAACCACCGGCTTGTCAGGATGAGCGGCCTTTGCCCCCATCGCTAGTGGTAGACCCCATCCAAGGCCAGCGAGCCCGCGCGGTGTAATGAATCTCGTGCCGACCTTGCGACAGCGCAACTGACCGACAACCCACATGGACGAATAGCTCGCATCCGCCACGACTGTCACGTCGTGGTCGAGCCAGGGCTGCAATTCCTGCATAACGCGCTCAGGCCGCATGGCGCCTGATCGGTCATCAAGAACTGGTCGGCGAGCTTCATCATATTCCGCCCAGAAACCGGCAATTCTTTCTTCGTAATTGAGGCGAGGCATACTGCGCCGAAGGAAGTCTCGTTTAGACAATGTTTCGCACAAGGCCGCGAGCGTTTCGCGTGCATCGCCGTGCAAACGCAATGCCTCGTAATTGCGTCCGATCTCTCCGGCATCGATGTCAATGTGAATGACTTTAGCCGAAGAAGGAATCTGCTGCCAATTGTCAGTTCCGTTCTGATTGGTGCGTGTTCCGGCAAGGATAACCAGATCTGCTTCATTCATGAGGTGACGACTGTAGAAGCCTAGCGAACGAGGGCCAGTCAGAGACCCTAGAACGCCAGCAGACAGAGGATGGAATTCGTCAACCACCCCTTTGCCCATATTCGTCGTGAATACAGGAAGGGAGGCTATTTCCTGAAGACGAGCCAACGCTGCCGCTGCACCACCGGCATGAATACCGCCGCCAGCCAGCACAACCGGGGTTCGGGCTTCAGCAATAGTATCCGCTGCGGTCTGAATGAGGTCGTCGGATGGACGAAACCGGTCAAGCGGCCAGTAGCCAAGACAAGCAGTTCTCGGCTTATCGCTCTTCGGAGCCGGGCAACGCAGCAAATCCGCTGGCAACAAAAGCGCAACTGGTCCCGCTCGCCCACTTGCCGCGGCGGTAAAAGCTGCATCAATGTAGTCATCGACGCGCTCGGCTACATTTAGTCGACGGACCCATTTTGTACAGGATTGGAAGAGGGTGATTTGGTCAATATCCTGAAAGGCGTTCTTGTCCGTTTGGTTTCGCTCGACATCCTGTACAAGCGCGACCACTGGAATACTCGCCTTTAAAGCTTCGGCTAGTGGCGGAACAAGCAGCGTCGCTGCGGGACCGTTCTGCGCCGCGACTACACTCACCTTGCCAGAAACCCGGGCATATCCGTCCGCCATCGCTCCGCCCATATTCTCCTGACGATAGGCGATCTGGCGGATGCCGTGGGCTTCGGCTGCAAGAATCACAGCGGAGGGCAAACTTTGTGCGGAGATCACCTCCACACCATGGCGGACAAGTGCTTGTGCGATACGATCGGCAACGCTGTCTGTAATTGCGGCATGTTTCATGGATGGTCCTCCCGTACGGGGTTTTGTGCAAGGAAATCATCAAAAAGCGCGGCAATGAGGTCGATTTCTTTTTCGCCCATCGGGGTGGATAGGCTGGCCGCGGCTCCAAAGGGCAACAGAACACCATTCCGGGCGAAATACCGTGTGAGCTCTCGCATGCGCAAGTTCTGATCAGGCGACATGATTGAAGCGCGATAATCAGTCGGCGCTTCACGTTTGGAATGAATGCGGAAGAGGGAAGCGGCACCCGTGATCGAATAGGGAGCCTGCCGCGACTGAGCGATCTGCGAGAGACGCGAACGCAAGGCATCTCCTAGTTCTTCAAGCCGCGCGAAGGCATCGGGTGGCAATGCATTCATAGCAGCAAGACCTGCAGCCATGGAGACGGGGTTAGCGGAGAATGTCCCACCTTGCGGAACTGGTAGCTTACCGTCCCGCTTTTCGAAGACCGACATGACTTCTGCGCGCCCGCCGATGGCTCCAATTGGAAAGCCACCACCGATGATCTTGCCGGTTGCTATCAGATCGGGATTAAGACCGTAACGGTCCGAAGCCCCCCTATAACCTTGCCGGATATTCAACACCTCGTCGGCGATCAGTAGAATGCCATGCTCTTGCGTGAAGGTTGTCAGTGCCTCGATAAATCCCTGGCTTGGCGCAAATAGCCCGGCGCGGCTAGGCATCGGATCAATCAAAATACCGGCTATCCGATGCGCGTGGCCTTCGAGTTTCGAAACAATCTCCTCCTTGTCATTGAACTGGATCACGATCACATCGTCGCCAAGGCTGGACGGCGCACCATGGTATCCTGGTCGTGCAACGTTTCGACCGGACCCGTTGGTGGGATAGGTGCCGGTTTGCCCCGTTTCAGCCCAATCGTAACCCCCGTGATAAGCTCCCTCAAAGCGAACGATCGCAGAGCGACCTGTGAACGCTCGAGCTGCCTTGATTGCAAACATGACCGCTTCGGTCCCGCTGTTGACAAAGCGAATCTTTTCCATTGCCGGGATCCGCGAGATCAGCAATTCAGCCAGTGCGACCTCGTGTTCCGTCGGGTTGGAAAAACAGGTCCCGTTACGCAAAAGCTTCGCGACCACTTCCGCAACCGGTTCGAATCCGTGCCCGTGTATAAGCGTGGTGAAGTTGTTGTTGAGGTCCAGAAGACGGTTATCGTCCACATCAACTAGATAGGCGCCCTCACCACGTTGAATGTAAATCGGTGTTGGATCGATATCGATCGTGACGCGTGACACTCCCTGCGGCAAAACCTGCAGGCTGCGGGCGTAAAGACGTGACGATTCCGTTCTCTCCACCGGATCGCCACGGTTTATTCTCGGACTAGGTATCATTGATTGGGCCTTTAAAACGCACATCAGCTAATGCTTTTGCGTTAGCTTCGCAATTTTGTTGCAACAAAAATGCGAAAGGTCAAGCCCATACAACAAAAAACTATCTCGCGGAGGAGCGCGCTCGTGCCGCCTGGCGCAAGCGCCGATAGCCATCCCGAATGTCGTTCTCGAATGCGGCGCGCAGGGATGCGCCATCCTTGTCCTCTAGCGATTCAATGGCTAGCTGGTGGTTTCGAACGCCGTATTTTTCTTCAGCAAACTCTGGATAGAGATCGTAAAGTGACGGGCCAACCCTAAGCCAGGCCCCTTCGATCATGGATAAAAGCCGAGGCATTCCGGCCATTCCATACACATGAAAATGGAAATCCTTGTTATGCCGCAAAACCGTCTCGTAAGCGCGACGATCCAGTGCATCGTTTATATAACTTTGAATATCTTTAAGTTTTTCAATATGTTCATTGGTAACCGAGTTGACTGCCAGCTGTGCCGCCAGCCCCTCCAGGGCGAGCCGAATTAGTGTGATCTCGCGCAAACTGTCTTCATTTAAAACCGGTACGATTACAGTTTTTGGTCCCGAATAGACCAGTGCGCCTTCGCCGGTGAGCCGGTTGATAGCGTCCCGCGCAGGGGTGGAACTAAATCCGAGATCTTCCGCTACGGCTCGGACCGTAAGTTTCTTGCCGGGCTTATATTCGCCTCGTATCAGGCGCTCCTTCATTTCGCGGTATGCGACGTCGCCAAGACCCGATGCCTGCCCTTCATTGGCCTGGTCCGACAATTTTATCGCGCTCATCTAAGCCTCAATCCCTGTTGACACACCAGAATTATGATGCAACAAAATGACCATATAAAGTTTTTGCAAAGTTTTTGTCGCGTCATTTTAGGTTTTAGCAGCGCGTACTCATAGAGTCACGCGGTAGCTGAATGAGCACGTCTATGCGTCTGGAACGTCAATGATGCATTTCGCATCGAGGACCGAACGCAAAGGCACAGATACCAAAGTGGTTTCCGGAGGAGGAAAGATTGATCGGTCAGAAATTAATGCTTGCTGGCGTTCAAAAAAGATTTGGCGAAACCTGGGCTGTCCATGAAACCACGCTCGACATCCGGGCAGGCGAATTCGTTTCAATAATCGGACCGTCCGGATCAGGCAAAACGACTTTGCTCACCATGATCGCCGGCTTCGAACAACCGACGAACGGAAGGATTATTGTGGGAGACGTAGATATAACCACCCTGCCGCCCAACCGGCGTAACGTCGGCATGGTGTTCCAGAAATATGCGCTGTTCCCCCATCTGACGGTTCGGCAGAATATTGCGTTCCCGTTGAAAATGCGACGACTGGGTTCGAAGAAAGACATCCGGTCTCGCGTCGATGAGATGCTTGAGCTGATCAGACTCAATGACTTCGCAGACCGCTATCCAAACCAGTTGTCAGGTGGACAACAGCAGCGTGTGGCCGTCGCCCGCGCGCTGGTTTTTTCTCCGCCCGTCATCTTGATGGACGAACCGCTCGGTGCCCTCGACAAGAAATTGCGAGAGGCAATGCAGTTTGAGATCAAACGCATTCAGGAGAATCTGGGAGCAACAGTAATCTACGTCACCCACGACCAGGAAGAGGCGTTGACCATGTCCGACCGGATTGTGGTAATGCACGATGGCTGCGTCCAGCAGGTTGGTACTCCATCCGAACTCTATAACGAACCCAATAGAACCTTCGTTGCCGACTTCATCGGCTCTATCAATTTTATTCCGGCGACTTATCGCGGCAACAAAAACGGCAAGTGCATTCTGGATATCTCCGAACGTGTTGCTGTGGAACTTGATGCGCTGCTTCATCCCAAACTGGTTCACAAATCTATCGGTTCCGAAATCAGGCTAGCCGTGAGACCGGAACATGTCGGCATCTTTTCCGACCCGAAAAAAGGGCAGCTGTCCGGAACTGTTGAGGCTTCCGTCTTCATCGGTTCGAGCACAGTTGTCCTGGTAAGGCTAGACGCTTTTCCAGATATCGACCTGCGTGTCCAATTGCCTGCAACAACATCGTCACCGGTGATGCGAAAGAATAGCCGCGTCGGTGTAAACTTGGACACCCTCTCACTCCTGACTTTCGACCTTGAAACGAGGTTGGCCGCATGAGTTCGTCGTTTTCCGGTTTCGACACATTCCTTAGAGGAAGATCCGCACGCCAATACCCGCCGGTAATATCGTGGTTTCTGGTACTACCATTATTAATTCTACTGGTCGTCGGCTTTATGTATCCGATCGGCCGACTCATCTTTCTTAGTTTTTCGGACGATGCGATAAGCTATGGACGCATCGTTGAGGGAAGTCTTTATCTTGATGTCCTGGCTTCCACGGTTGGCGTTGCGGTCGCTGTGACTGCCATTGGATGCGTGCTGGGCTTTCCTGTCGCTCTGACCATGGCAAGAGCAGGAAAACTTGCAGGGATTATAGCGGCGATTTGCGTCTTCATTCCGCTCTGGACTTCGGTTCTTGTTCGCTCCTATGCCTGGATTGTCCTATTGCAGCGGAATGGGATCGTGAACGGGTTTCTCAGCGCCGTCGGTTTAACTGAACAACCCTTCAAGCTTCTTTACACGCAAGGAGCGGTGACATTGGCGATGGCACATGTACTCATGCCTTTCGTTGTACTGCCCATCTATGCTGCGCTCAAAGCTATACCCAAGGACCTTGATCGAGCTGCTCTGAACCTAGGCGCAAATCCCTGGAAGGCTTTCTTCGTCGTCACATTTCCTTTGTGTCTTCCCGGGATCTTTGCCGGAGCTACCCTATGCTTTGTTTTGGCGCTCGGCTTTTACATAACGCCCGCTCTGGTTGGAGGGCCGGATTCCATGTTGATGGCAACGCTAATCGGTCAGGAAACTACTGTGACGCTGGATTGGCCCTTCGCTGCTGCTCTTTCAACTGTGTTGCTTGGCATGACAATTATCTTTGTCGCGTGCTTTCGACGAGTACTAGCGCTCAATAAGGGGTTCGGAAGTGTCCATTAATCAGTTCTCTACAATCGGTTCGAGACCGGAGACCGGGGCTTCAAGAATGTCACTGAAAGGATGGCGCATGGGTAATATCGCCTGGAAACTGTTCACGGCCTTCTTCGTGAGTATCATCTTGTTGTTTCTCATCCTACCCACACTGATCATCGTCCCGATGTCGTTCAGCCAGACGGATTACCTGCAATTCCCGCCGCAAGGTCTGTCGTTAAGATGGTACGCTGCATATTTCGGCGACCCTGACTGGATGGCTTCAACATGGTTCAGTCTGAAAATCGCCTTGGCGACAGCCCTGACTTCTACCGTTGTGGGAACCATGGCGTCTCTCGCATTCGTTAGAGGCGAGCTACCCTTCAAAGGGGTTTTCCAGGTACTGACGATCGGCCCGATGATTGTTCCGCATATTGTTCTGGGTGTCGCCCTCTATCTGGTTTTTGCACCGCATCAATTGACCGGAACCTTCTCGGGATTTCTGGTCAGTCACACAGTCCTGTCGGTTCCATTCGTGATGATTACCGTAGTAGCGGCTCTACAGCGCTTCGACCCAGCATTGGAGCTTGCGGCCCTGAATTGCGGAGCAGGGCGTGGCAGAGCGTTCTTCCACATCACGTTGCCGATGATCGCCCCAGGTATCGGCGCCGGATTTGTCTTCGCCTTTCTGGCCTCTTTCGATGAGGCCACCGTGGCGTTCTTCATTTCGGATATCAACGGCAAGACGATCGGTAGAAAGATGTTTGAAGACATTGACTTTAATCTGACACCGACCATTGCAGCCGCCTCCACTGTGGTCGTCCTGGTGTCGATGTGCCTCATCGCATTGTCGTTCGCGCTTACACGCTGCAAACAAAACTGAAAAACGGGGAAGCAATCATGATAATTCATAAAGTGACCGAATTCGTCTGCAGATCCATGACTGTCACGGCGATAACCCTTGCGATAAGTGCGCAGGCCGGTGCGACATCGGCCAATGAGGTCGTTATCGCATCGACTGGAGGTGCTTACGATCGCGCCCTAAAAGAAGCCTGGTTCGATCCTTTTACTGAGCAGACGGGCATTCGCGTAAGAATCGTATCAGCAACCAATTCGGAAATGCGGGCGAAAGCCTCAGCAATGGTGAAGGCCGGAAACGTTTCCTGGGATCTTTATCTTGATGGAGAAATCCAGTCGGAATCCGAGGCTCATCGACTTGTAACCGAAGACCTGAGCGAGTTTTGTAAAGCATTCGCTGACCGGCCTGATTTGCCCGAGAATGCGTGTGCGCCGGGCGGTGCTTTGCTCCAGTCGACCGCAACGTTGCTCGTCTACCGGAAAGAAAAGGAAGGTCGACGGGAGCCGCGGACTTGGGCTGATATGTGGAATGTATCCGAGTTTCCAGGAGGCAGGGCATTCCCGAATTTTGACGATCCCTGGCGCGTGCTGGCCGCCGCACTACTTGCTGACGGTGTGAAACGCGATGAACTTTTCCCACTCGATGTTGATCGAGCATTCAAGAAACTGGACGAAATCCGTCCAGCCGTCTCGTTATGGTGGAAGAGCGGAGATCAAAGTGTCCAGGGGTTTCGCAACAACGAATATGCGCTCGGCCAAATCTGGCTTACCCGTGCACGTGCTCTGCAAGCTGAGGGGCGCCCAATCGGTTGGTCCTATGAAGCATCGTTCTTGGTTGGCGATCGCATTGCGCTAGTGAAGGGAGCGCCAAATCGGGAAAATGCACTCAAACTCATAGCTTTCTGGCTCGAGAATCCGATCGCCCAGGCAAAGGCTTGCGATGTCTTGGCCTGTACACCTCCGAGTACGGAAGCGATTGCAATGATGTCCGATGAAACCAGGAGTTTCATGCCGACAGCAATACAAGTTCGAGACACCGTCGTGGTTCCAGATGCCAAATGGATCAACGAGAATGCCAGGGTGTTACTGCAAAGATGGAACATATGGGTCCGAGGTTGAACATCGCGAAAGTATGCAAACAGACCCCGGACCGTGTAGTTCCGGCGTCGTAATTTCGCCGAAACGTGCTGAACTGACCGCAAACGTGAAGCTCCAGCGGTGCTGGAAACATCTCCCGAGTTACAAGCACCTGTGGAGCGTAACCTTAAAGGTTAGATGACCCGGTAGTCGGCGGACTCGTAGCCAAGGACGCATGCCGTGCAATATACTCGATCCGAATTTTGATGTAACAAAAATATGATAATAACTCTCGATAATAGACTTTCAAACTTATTTTGGTTGACCAATGTGCAATTTTTATTAAAATTTATCGCACTTGTAAAAACTTTGTCGCAACATTTATCTCATCGGAGAAAATTGATCGTGAATCTCAACGTACCGATCTGCACAGAGAACCCACAGAGCTACCTCATACTAAGTCACATTCTCAGTGTCGGCGGTTACGTGCCAAGCCTCATGGACCTGCAAGCTTCATCGAACTTCGCAACGGAAGCAATTCCATATGCGATATTGTTTGATACAAGCGAGAACACGGAGCCCATTTTTGATGTCTGTGCTACCATCAAACAAAACCCCGCCACCAGAGATATAATTCTCGTAGCGCTGACTAAACCCTGTAATTCGATGAATTTTCTTGATTTTTTACAGGCTGGATTTGACGAAATTTTCCCTCATCCATTCGTGCCCGAGCGGGTTCTGTCCTTTTTACACGACCGGGAATCCATGCCACTGGAACGCAAGACACTGACGTCTGATCGTCGTGAACGTGTCCATATCGGCGATCTAAATATCCTGCCAGACGAAAGAATCCTGAGACTTGGGAGTCTGGAAATAAGGTTAACGCCCACCGAGTTTCGAATTCTGCGAGGGTTCATTGCCGCACCAGGACAGGTAATGAAGCGGGAGCAAATCATCAAGATCGGTTGGCCCGCGCATCACTATGTCCAACTGCGAACGGTGGACGTACATGTCGGCAATCTGAGGCGTCAGCTATGGAAATTGACCGGAAAGAACCTTATCCGAACAGTACATACGACAGGATATGCGTTCGAATTTTCACAATAAACTTATGAATGATAATAATGTAAATATTGTAATTAATATAAACTATAATTCTTCTTAACTGCTTTGTTGCGAATAATATTTCTTCCAGCTTTCATACTGGCACCACAATGGAGGATGTGATGCCAAGAATTCCGTTTGATTCATCTCAACGTCTATCTGGAACGGGTACTCGCAATACTGCGAAGTTGATCGATATTGCAGGCTCTCATTTCGAAGCGGCTCACCTTCAAGGTGTTATGGCGCTTTACGCAGTCCCGAGAGAAAGGCGCCAGGTCCAGTTACTCGGTCGCAACGACAATGTCATTGATTTCGTCCGGTGTTCCTATCTCGGGCTGGACAATCACCCACGTATCGTCGGGGGAGCCATTGAAGCAGTTCGACAAAACGGTAGCCTACATTGGTCCTGCGCGCGGACAAGGCTGAACTTCGCACAGCTTGGCGAACTCGAAGAGGCGCTTTCGCAGCTCTTCGAAGCCCGTTCAATTACCTATACGACCGTTCTGGCCGCTAACATGAGCGCACTTCCATTGGTTGCTTCTGGTCATCTGACTGGCGGTATAAAGCCAACGATGGTTTTCGATCGGTTTGCTCACGCGACCCTTGCCTACCACAAGAAAACAATGGCCGATGAAACCGCCGTTCAAACGATACCGCACAACGACTATGAAGCACTCGAGGACATCTGCAAAAAGAACCGAAACGTCGCATACATTTGCGATGGCGTGTACTCTATGGGAGGCGGCGCGCGCATCGATGAATTGAAACAGCTGCAAGAAAAATACGACTTGTTCTTGTACATTGACGATGCACATGGAGTATCCATTGTCGGTAAGGAAGGGCAGGGTTATGCGAGATCCCAATTCGATAACCTGGGAGACCGAACCATAATCGTCACATCGTTGGGCAAAGGATTTGGAGCATCTGGCGGGTTGCTGATGCTGGGAACCGCCCATCAGGAAAGTTTGTTTCGCCGTTATGCAATTGCACACGCATTCTCGGCATCACTCAATACAGCAGCTATTGGTGCAGCGTTGGCTTCAGCTGAAATCCATCGATCTCCAGAGCTTGGGCAACGACAAGCCGCGTTGCAGGACAATATCGCACTTTTTGACAGACTGATGCCCACAGCCCAATCGGGATCCACGCTGCCGATCCGCATTATCCGTATCGGCGATGAAATGACATCAATTGGGTGTGCTCAGGAACTTCTGAAACATAAATTCTACGCTTCAGCAATTTTCTTCCCAACGGTAGCCAGGGGAGAAGCAGGATTGCGTGTCTCTCTCACCGCCAGCCATCAGGCGGATGAGATCGAGAGTTTTTGTAGCGCAGTCAAAGAGCTCCTGGTCGACAACGGCTAGCCCCAACTGCCTCGGTTCCGCACAGAAGGGTTTCGATAGCCATTGCGTTATCAAGTCTCGTTCGCTCCGCGACGTCTCACTTGCATGACGATCAGTAACTGATCGATATGTTGGTTTAGTGAGGGCGACTGCAGAGGTGCAAGCAGTTTAGCGACCGTAATGGAGAAAGGTGCTCTGTGCGTCGGAACGTGAAAAACTCAGGCCCTATGATGAAAAATCTTACGTATAAACACCGTGCTGAAGCGTTCGTCCTCGTTTCGAACCCCGATGAGGCAGGCAAATTTCTACACACCGAATTCAGTGCACAATTTGTGTCGATCGACATTATTGGTCGTGAGAGCGTCATCGGTTTTGGCGACGGTTACGCGTTTCTGCGACCCTTCACAAATGGCCTTCACCTTCGGGTGGAGGCGGCGGACTTTGTTACTTTCGTTGGAATACGATCTCTCCTCACTATCGGCCTCACTCTCAGCAAAAGGGGACCACAGGTGGGGTTTGACTGGATTTTTGAGAAGGAAGCGCGTTCAAGTGAGATGATCGACGCACTGTGAGCGGCTGTCGCTCATCGGTCACATAAAGGAAGCCCTTCCGATTTGTCAGCGTTCCGATTGGCGATCCCCTATTGCCCTGCGTTGAGAGCTTCATCGAGAAATCCGTTCCCTCTTGCTTCGACAGGAGTAATCAAAGATAGGCCCTTCAAATGGATAGTCGGGACCAAAATTCATTTAACTTATAATATGATTATAAGTTAAATCAATCTGCGCCGGTGGAGCGGATATGCTCGAATACGTTGCGTGCGAATTCAAACTGTCTCGCCGTTCCCCGACCCATCGAATTGCGCCCAAGCGTCTCGGTGAGGATGCCACGTTGCACCAGTTGTTCGACCGTTTCGATAACGCCGCCGCGCGTCAATCCGGTAATTTTCATTATAGATGAAAGGGTTAGTGGCTCATGAGCCTGATGCATCATGTACAGTACATTCAGCATCCCGATTTGTTTGATACGCGATTGCGGCGATTCATCTTCAATCGGTTTTTCCAGAATTTCCCGAAGGCCAAAAAGAGCCAGCGCCTGGTTTTGCCATCGTTCGCTTAAATTGCTTGCCATTTTTTTAACTATCGATTATTTTCGTAGTAATGGAGTTGAGGCGAAACGTGTTCTGACAACTTGCCCAACAACAATCGGAGGATAGGAGGCATGAGCAACTTTCTCTTTCGTGGTGCCATCGCAGTTTTCGGACTCGGTGCATTATATCTCGGTTCCAGTCAAAACGCTCGTGCCGATGACTGGGGTTGTAACGTTATCTTGTGCTTATCCAATCCCGGTGGGGCCACGCAATATGCACAATGCCGTCCACCGGTGCAAAAGCTATGGTGGTGGCTTGCCAGAGGCAAGTCGTTTCCAACCTGCAGCAGCGCAGGGTTTGAGAGCTCACGTCCTCGCTACGAACCGTATTATTGTAATGACGGTTATCGCCTTACCGTTTCTTACGCTGATCGCAGACGCGTAGTGTCTTGCGTCTCCACTTCGGCACAGGCTGTAAACAGCAGCCTGTGCAAACATCGCAGCGAACAGCTTCGCAATGACGATAGCCTGTTCGTTGATGCCAAATGGCAGTACGAAAAAGGCTACCGTCAGTGTATGGGCCATAAAACTGCTCGACCTCTTGTTCACGAAAAACCTAACTACATTGATGTTACGATCGACGGTGTCGGCAAGCAGAGGGTGTGGTTCTAGTCATGCCCGTATGGTTTGTCGATCTTGCCCACAATTGCGCGCCGTCCGTTGCTACCGAAACGCTTGCCGGTATTGTCAGCCTCGAAAGCCGTTTCGAACCATTTAACATCCGCATCAATAGCGGCCCCCCTTTAAAGCAGCAGCCGGCCTCAAAAGCCGAGGCGATAGAAGTCGCCGCTGCCCTGGTCGCCGGGCACCAGGACATTCAGCTTGGTCTCGCGGGATTAGGTCTTGATGACCTCAGTAGGCTCAACCTCACGATCGCCGAAGCTTTCGATCCGTGTCTCAATCTGAAAGCGACCGCGACACTGCTTGACAGCACCTATCGTCGCGCGATCCGGGCCGGTGCCGATGAAACCGAGGCTGGGAAGATCATGCTTCAGTCATTCTACGGGGGCGGAGATATCACTGCTGGTTCATCTGCCGAGTATGACAATCAGATTCAACGCGAGATCGAACGGTTGAAATCGACGAACGCGACTTTGACTGTCCACGGTCACCAAGATGGACAGCATGCAAAAGGGTCCGCTGCCACTTCCGATGCCATCGTAGATGTTGTCGCCAAGAATTCCGGCCGGAAGGCCACCTCCGACGCCACCGCGCCTTCCTGGGATGTCTTCAAGTCCAGGCGTCAGTCGTCGGTCCTCGTTTTCCAGAACCAGCGTGGAGGAGAATAAAATGACCTATGGTTACCGTATGCGCTCGATTGCAACGTCCGCCATTATGACGACCGCAATTTTCGCAGCTCTGGTCGAACCGGCCTTCGCCCAGGCCGCAGGCATCGAGTCCATCCTTCAGAACATCGTCGATCTCCTCACAGGCAATATCTTCAAGTTGATCGCGACCATTGCGGTCATACTGATCGCAGTCGCCTGGATGTTCGGTTACATGGACCTCCGTCGGGCTGGCTACTGGATCATCGGAATCGGCGTGATTGCCGGTTCTTCCGAGCTTGTCAGCACGATTGTCGGGAGTTGAGGCAATGTCGATCTCAGGGGCAGCGCTTGAGGAAGACACCCTGTTCATTGCCTGCACCCGACCGGCCATGTTCGCAGGTGTCACCATGGAAGCCATGGGCATGAATGTCATCGCAACCACGATTTTCTATCTCGCAGCCGGTTCCGTCGCCTATGCGCTCGTAGGTGTGGTTTTTCATTGCATCTTCCGCGCGCTCGTCAGGCACGATTACAACATGTTTCGTATCGCCGTAGCCTGGGTCGAGACGCGTGGCCGGTCGCGAAACACCTCCCTGTGGGGTGGCAGCTCGATCACTCCGCTCAGTCTCTACCGCCGGTTTGACGAAAGGGATCTTGGTCTTGCCTGATATCGCAATCTTCAAATCCCGGGAGCCCGGTCCCGAAACTTTCATTCCTTACGTGCGTCACGTTGATGAAACGACAATCGCCTTGAACTCGCGTTCGCTCATGATGATGATTGCACTTGAAGGCGTTTCGTTCGAAACCGCGGATGTTCTGGATATCAACGCTCTGCACCGCGATATCAACACGCTGTACAGGAACATCGCCGACGAGCGACTCGCACTATGGACCCATTTGATCCGTCGGCGTGACAAGACCTATCCCGACGGAAGGTTTAAAGCGAAATTCTCCGCTCAACTCAACGAAAATTATCGCCAGCGCATGGTGAGCGAAGATCTTTTTCGAAACGATCTATATCTGACGATCGTCTGGTCACCGCTGCGCGATCCTGCCGAAAAAGCAGCAAACCTGCTTTCGCGTCTAGTCCGTGCGCGCAACGGCGATATCGAATTCGACCACGAGGCACTGAAACAACTCCGCGACAAGGTGGTCGACATAACAGCAGGATTGAAACGCTTCGAGCCACGAGTGTTATCGCTGTACGATGCCGACGGCCTGCTTTTTTCCGAACCGTGCGAGGTCTTGCATCAACTCGTCGGCGGGCGAAGTGAGCCGGTCCCGCTCACAGAGGGACGCATTGCCTCGGCGATCTATTCTGATCGTGTTATTTTCGGTCGGGAGACAATCGAAATCCGGCACGAGGCTGAAAGCCGTTTTACCGGGATGCTGAGCTTCAAGGAATATCCCGCTACCACGAAGCCGGGCATGTTGGATGCTGTCCTGATTAGCCCCTTCGAACTGATTTTGTCGCAATCCTTTTCCTTCGTCTCCAAGGCCGACGCCCGTACAATTATGGGGCGCAAGCAAAACCAGATGCTCAGCAGCGGCGACAAGGCTGCTTCACAGATCGAAGAGCTCGACGACGCCATGGACGATCTGGAATCCAACCGTTTTGTTCTCGGCGAGCATCATCTGACTCTGGCAGCGTTTGCCTCTTCAGTAAAAGAACTGAGCGACCACCTCGCAAAAGCGCGCGCGAGCCTCACCAATGGCGGTGCTGTTGTTGCGCGCGAAGACCTTGGCCTTGAAGCTGCATGGTGGGCTCAACTCCCCGGCAATTTCAGATATCGCGCGCGCTCCGGTGCAATCAGCTCGCGGAATTTCGCAGCATTGTCGCCGTTCCATTCCTATCCAGGCGGTCAGAAGGACGACAACGAATGGGGCGCTGCCGTCGCGCTCCTCAAAACTGCATCCGGTTCGCCATACTATTTCAATTTCCATTACGGTGATCTTGGCAACGCTTTCATTTGCGGGCCATCGGGCGCGGGCAAGACCGTGTTGCTCAATTTCATGCTGTCCCAGCTTGAAAAGCACGATCCGCACGTGATCTTTTTCGACAAGGACCGCGGCGCCGATCTCTACATCCGAGCTGCTGGTGGCACCTATCATCCGCTTAAAAACGGCAAGCCTACCGGTTGTGCGCCACTTAAGGCACTCGACCTGACGCCAGAAAACAAGATCTTCCTCGCAGACTGGATTGGAAAGCTGGTGGGGTCGTTGTCGGGGCAATTGTCTGTCACCGAACAGCGCGACATTGCCACCGCCATCGATGGGCTTGCGGATCTTCCGGTGGAACAACGTACGATCGGTGCGCTCCGGACTTTCCTCGACAATACTAACCCCGAAGGCATCGCCGCCCGATTGCGCCGATGGGAGAGCGGAGGGCCGCTTGGCTGGGTCTTCGACAATGCCAATGAGGAAATCGGTTTCGGAAAATTCGGCTCAGGTGGAAAGTTGGTTGGGTACGATATGACCGACTTCCTCGATAATGAGGAAATCCGCTCGCCCTTGATGGCTTATCTTTTCTACCGCGTGGAGCAACTCATCGACGGTAGGCGCATTGTCATCGTCATTGACGAGTTCTGGAAGGCTTTACAGGATGACGCATTCCTCGACCTTGCACAGAACAAGCTCAAGACGATCCGCAAGCAAAATGGTCTCATGCTGTTTGCGACGCAAAGTCCTCGGGACGCGATCAACTCATTGATCGCCCACACCATCATAGAGCAGTGCCCAACGCAAATTTTTCTTCCGAACGCACGCGGAAGCCATTCCGACTATGTCGACGGTTTCAAACTGACAGAACGTGAATACGAGCTGATCGCACGCGAACTCAGCGTCGAAAGCCGCCGCTTCGTTCTCAAGCAAGGTCATAACAGCGTCGTCGCCGAATTGAACCTCAACGGCTTTGACGATGAACTCGCCATTCTTTCCGGTCGGACTGCCAATGTCGAACTTGCAGATGCAATTCGAAGTGAAGTCGGCGACGGGCTTGAAAACTGGATACCCCTTTTCCAGGAACGAAGGAGTGCAAGCTGATGAATGCGGATAAAATTCGGTGTGTGGCCATTGTTGCGGCACTGATCTTCTCAGCCCGGACTGCGAGTGGTGAAGGAATTCCTGTCATCGACAGGACATCAATCCTCAAGCACATGGAGAGCATCGCCCAGTTGAAATCGCAGCTCGATGCGCTTCATCAGCAGATCGAGCAGGCGCAGCAACTTTATGGTTCGCTCAACAAACTGACCGACATGGCCGATGTTGCCAGCGTTCTGAACGATCCGGCCATTCGCAAGGCGCTGCCTCCGGATTTCGCGGCCATTGAAAGCTTGTTCAAGGGCGATGGATCAGGCTCGATCGGACAATCTGCTTCAAAATTTCTCGAAGGCAATTCCCGCTATCGGACCGACGCCGACGATTACTACGCAAAGGAGTTATCGCGTGCCCAGAATAATAATGCCGGACAGATGAGCATCGGCCAGCAGATCTACGATGTAGCTACCAAACGCATCGACGGGATCGATGAGTTGCGAGAGAAAATATCTTCCGCCAGCGATGCCAAGGAGATCGCTGACCTCCAGGCCAGGCTACAGGCAGAACAGGCATTCCTCCAGACAGATGTCTTGCGAATGGAGGGCTTGCAAATGCTTCAGCGCACACAAACCCGGGTCGACGAACAACGCAAGGCCGAAGACTGGCGCAAACGCATGGATTCGATGAAAGCGGTATTGCAATGAAACGGCTTGTTTCGATTGCTGTCCTTGTCTGTGTGACTGGCTGCTCTGAAGAAAAGAACCCAACCCTTCCCGTTGAGGTGCTGATGGCGGACGAGACGCTGCTCAACCGCATCCTTGCCGAATGCCGTAATGATCCGGGCCATCTGCGCGGTACGCCAGGGTGTGTGAACGCTGAAGCGGCGGACGGAAAACGAAGGCTGCGCAAGATGCGCGAAACGTTGGGGAATTGATGCGATGTATCAGGTGTTCGACTTCATCGATGGGCAGTTCAAACAACCACTGGAAACGTTTGTTTCGGATGGAACGTTGAACATCGCACAATGGATAACAGGCCCGTTGACCGCTGCGGTCACCCTATACATCGTGCTTTATGGTTATCTGGTACTGCGCGGCTCGGTTAGCGAGCCGATCCTCGAATTCGTGTTCCGGGCGATCAAGCTCGCGATTATCGTAACGCTGGTCAAGAACGCCGGCGATTACCAGACCTACGTCACGAACGTTTTCTTCAATGTGCTCCCGCATGAAATTGCCGGGGCACTCAACTCTGGTCCGGCTCCAGGTGCCAGCACTTTTGACAGTCTTCTGGACAAGGGACAGGCGTCCGCTACCGACATCTGGTCGCGCGCTTCCTGGCCCATCGATATTGTTACAGGCGTTGCAGGAATTCTGGTGATCGCGGTGAGCTTTCTGGTTGCCGGCATTGGCTATGTCGTCTCGCTTTATGCGCGTCTGGCATTGGCAATCATACTGGCGGTCGGGCCCATCTTCGTTGCACTGGCTCTGTTTCAGTCCACAAGGCGTTTCACCGAGGCCTGGATCGGACAACTCGTCAATTTCGTCATTCTGCAAGTCCTCGTCGTTGCGGTGGGATCGTTGCTGATCTCGTGTATCGATTCCACCTTTACTGCCATCGATGCCTATTCCGACGTCCTCATGCGTCCGATTGCCCTTTGCGCAATCGGGATCGCCGCACTCTACGTTTTTTATCAACTCCCACATATTGCTTCGGCCCTCGCTGCCGGAGGCGCATCGCTTGCCTATGGTTACAGCACAGCGCGTGATGCTCATGAGGGTGTGCTTGCGCGAAGCACCAGAAGCACCGGGCGCGCCCTTAAACGCACTGTTCGTCTCGTGGGGCGAACGGTTGGCCCCAGAGGCGCGAACACATGACGTTATCGAAAAGAAGAGGTTTTTCCCGATGAACAGATTTTTCTGGTCCGTTGCGCTGGCCACATTGCTTGGCGGCTGCGCATCGTTGAACAATCCCTTGCCGAAGTGCGATGGCCAGGCCCGTCGTCCGCTCAATCGCGCGATGTGGCAATGGGACGAGAACCGAAATCTGAAATCCCACCGACCCGATACAAGATCACTGATGTCAGCATTGCCTTACGTTGAGCAGAGCAACGAACCCGCGGGGTTTTCCCAACTGAACGTGGTTTTGTCGCATCGTTCTTGCGCGGGGTGAGGAGATGGTTACGACTGAAAGCCTCAAATCCTACTTCGAAAAAGCGCGCCGTTTTGACCAGGAGCGGATGATCCAGATAGAGCGATCGAACCGATTGGCGTGGTCTATCGCGTTGGCAGCAAGTCTGGTGGCGGTCGTCTCGATCCTTGCAGTTGCTGCGTTGACACCATTGAAGACGGTGGAGCCCTTTGTTGTCCGTGTCGATAATTCGACCGGTATCGTCGATGTGGTTTCGGCGCTGACGTCAACTGCCGGGACTTACGATGAAGCGGTGACAAAATATTTTGCAGCGAGATATGTTCGTGCCCGCGAAGGTTATGTCTGGAGTGAGGCACAGACAAATTTCAGGACGGTCGCGCTCCTCTCTACGCAAGCGGAGCAGGATCGCTTTGCGAGCCACTATCGCGGTAGCAATCCGGGTTCGCCGCAAGTCATCTATGGGCGTGCGGCGACGACCAAAATCAGGATCGCTTCAATCTCGCTTATAAATCAGAACGTAGCGTCCGTGCGTTATATGCGCACCGTCACTCGAGGTGATGAAGTCCGGACGACACACTGGATCGCAAGCCTGACCTATGCCTACGCCAATGCACCCATGTCCTCCACGGATCGTCTTGTGAACCCGCTTGGCTTTGCGGTTAGCGAATATCGTTCGGATCCGGAGGCGATCAATTGATAAGACAGACACTCCTTTTATCTGCACTGTGTTCAGGTGCCGCCTTTCCGGGGCATGCCCTCGAAATTCCGCACAGTGCCTCGCAGGATAGCCGCGTCCGCTTCGCCAATTATCAGCCCTTCAACATCACCAGGATCGTTGGTTCGTTAAGATCTTCTGTCCAGGTTGAGTTTGCTGCAGAAGAAGAGATCGCCCATGTCGCGCTTGGCAACAGCGTTGCCTGGGAAGTTGCACCAGCCGGCAATATTCTGTTTCTAAAGCCGCGCGAAAAACAGCCGGTCACCAATATTTCCGTAGTAACTACCAGACGTGACGGTTCCACGCGCAGCTACCAGATGGAATTGACCGCGCGAGACGGAACCGTTGAGGTAGGCCAGAATACCTACTTCTATGTGAAATTCCGGTATCCTGCAGATGAAGCAGACGCGCGACGACAGCAAGCTGCGGCACGTGCACGCGCTGCCAAGGCCAGGGAAGCTGACGATGTGCTGGCCCTCCATGAAGCCTATGGGCCTCGCAACTGGCGCTATTCGGCGCAGGGGCCCCAGTCGCTCGAACCGCAAACCGTCTACGATAACGGCAAGATCACGACTTTCGCTTTCGTGGGCAATCAGGAAATGCCGGCAATCTATATCGAAAACCCGGATGGCTCAGAAAGCCTGGTGTCGAAATCTGTCGACGGCAACCTAGTCTTGGTTCACGCGATCAGCAGTAAGTTCATCCTGCGCCGCGGCAAGGACGTTTTGTGTGTTTTCAACGAAGCCTACAGCCGCGTCGGCATCAATCCGGATACCAACACCACGTCACCCTCCGTAGAACGTGTCATGAGATCCGATCCCGCGGAACAATAAAGGGGGAAAACATGGCAGACGAAGAAGAAGCCCGTATCCCCGGTGAGCGCACCGAGACGATCACCGATCAGCGCATCGACAGCAATCCGGTTGTCAAACGCGGCGCGATTGCACTCGCAGTAGTGGCGTTTATCGGCTTTGCCATCTGGTCTACTTCCGGAAATGACAACAAGGATCAACGTACCGACCCTGAGCGTGTGATCATTCGCCAAACCAACGCTTTTGAGCCAGCAAAGGAGAAGGTTGCGCCTGTGCCTGCGCCAAAGACGGTGCTTCCAACACCCACATTGGAACCTGTTCCGGAAATAGAAGACAAGCTGCTCGATTCCGCACGTCGGGCACCCGTTCTGGCCTATAGCCGGGAACAGGGTAAGTCACCGGTACGGCAAGCCGATGACAATCCGGCACAATCGATAGATGGCAACTTCTTGCCGCTCGATAGCAACGCGATGAGCCAGGGCCAGGTGAGCAACGATGAGCAACGGTTGGATAATCTATTGCGACCGACACGTCTTGAAGGTGCCCGCGCAGGAACGCTTGGCAATCGTAATTTCATCGTCGCGATGGGAAACTCCATTCCTTGCGTGCTCGAGACCGCACTCGCTTCCGATCAACCAGGTTTCACGAGTTGCGTCATTGATAGAGACGTACTTTCCGACAATGGCAGGGTGGTATTGATGAAGAAAGGGACGCAGGTCGTTGGAGAGTACCGCGGAGGGCTTCAGCGTGGCCAGAAACGATTGCTCGTTTTATGGAATAGAGCGAAGACGCCCGAAGGAGTGATCATCACGCTGGCATCTCCCGCGACCGACGCGCTTGGACGCTCTGGCTTCGATGGCCACATCGATAGGCATTGGTGGGAACGCTTTGGAAGCGCGTTGCTTTTGTCGATTGTGGGCGACGCAACCAGCTATGCCAGCAGTCGTTTGCAGAATAGCGGTGTCGAAGCGCAAGACACCATGAGTGCCGGTCAGCAAGCAGCGGCAATCGCAGTCGAGAAGTCGATCGATATTCCCCCAACGCTAAACAAGCACCAGGGCGAGATCGTCTCCATCTTCGTGGCTCGTGATCTCGATTTTTCGGATGTTTATCGCCTTCGCGTTACCGAACCGAAGAACCGCATCTTCGATCGGGCTGTGTTGGGTGATTTCAAGCCAGAATCGAAAGTGGTGACGAAGTAAAAGGTAGTAAAGTATGGACAGCACGAATGCGGCAGTCGTTCGCGAACTGTTGTCACCAATCGCGATCTTTCTCCAGGACAGGTCGCTTTATGAAGTGATCATCAATAAGCCTGGGCAGGTACTGACAGAAGGACCCGATGGATGGTGCTCCCATGATGCGCCGGGTCTGACCTTCGAAAGGCTTATGCGTCTTGCAAGGGCAGTTGCTACATTCTCGAACCAGTCTATCGATGAAAAGCGGCCAATTCTTTCGGCGACGCTTCCAGACGATGAACGCATTCAAATCGTCATACCGCCTGCTACCACGAACGCTACGGTCAGCATCACGATCCGCAAACCTTCATCGGTGGACCTCGCGCTTGAGGACCTGGAAGCTAATGGCTTCTTTTCCGAAGCGCGAAGCACAGGCGCCGCCTGTTCAAGATCGGAAACCAAACTGGCGGAGTTATACCGCAACGGCGAATATAAGTTGTTTCTGCAGCACGCCGTCATTGCCCGTAAGAATGTCGTAATTTCTGGCGCTACGGGTTCTGCCAAAACAACCCTTGCAAAGGCTCTGATCAAACACATCCCCCAGCACGAACGAGTGATTTCGATCGAGGACACACCAGAGCTGGTTATTCCTCAGCCCAATCATGTGCGTCTGTTCTATTCGAAGGGCGGGCAGGGGCTGTCCGGGGTCGGTCCCCGCGAACTTCTGGAATCCTGTCTTCGCATGCGACCGGACCGTATTCTTCTGCAGGAATTGAGGGATGGCACTGCATTTTATTATATCCGAAACGTGAACTCGGGACATCCCGGTTCGATCACCACCGTTCATGCCGGATCGACACAACTCGCATTCGAGCAACTCGCCACCCTCGTCAAAGAATCGGAGGCGGGACGTGCTCTTGAGCGCGTTGAAGTGCTTTCGTCACTTAAGATTGCCATTGATATCGTGGTTCAGTGCAGGCGAATTGACGGTTCTTTCAGGGCTACGGAGATTTACTTTCGCGACGAGTTGGAAAGCTAAGCCGGAAATTAATGGGTGTCGTCCTTCTTGCTCCAGCCACGATCAGCGCTCAATCACCGATTGACCGAGGAAGTCCAGAAATGCGGCAATGCTTCGCGGAAGGTTTCGTCCCTGCATGGTTACGATTTGCAGCACACTGGCTTTCATGGTCTCGTCAACTACAGGAATGGCAACAATGTTTTCCGGAAGGGTATTGTCCTTACTACCGGCTGAGCTGGAAAACATAATCGTTTCCGCAGCGAAGGCGAATACCTTCAGGGTTGCCATCGAGTTGGTGGAGAAAACGGGATCCATTGCCAGTCCCTTGGTGGCCAGAGCGGCGTCGATGAGCTGACGCTGGGTTCGGCCCTTGTCGGGCATGGCCATCGGTTCTTTTGACAAATCGGCAAGTGTAACCTGGTTCCGACAGGACAGCGGATGGGAACGTGGAATCAAGGCGTACATCGGCCTTCTGGCGATACGCTCGATCTTCACCCCGGCAGGTGCGGAATAACTGTAGGTAATGCCGATATCAGCATTGCCTTCATTGACGCGTTCGCAAATTTCTGACGAGTTTCCCACCCACACATGAAAAAGAACGCCCGGAAACTGCGCACGAAAATCAGCAATGATGCGCCCCAGGCGATCGACCGCGAAGCCCTCGTAAGTTGCGACACGCACTAGCCCGCGCTGCGGACCGCGCATTTCCCGCACGTCAGCCAAAGCGCGTTCGGTATCCAATGCGATACGCCTGATATGCTTGACCAGCAGTTCGCCTGCCGGGCTTAAAACCATACCGCGCGGTCGGCGTTCGAACAGTTCCACAGCGAGTTCGGTTTCCAGTCGTGATATCTGGCGGCTGATCGCTGAGCCCGAGACGTTCAACTGTGCGGAGGCCTCGGTTATCGAGCCTGTTCGGGCTACTTCCAGAAAATAGCGCAAGGCAATGTGCTGCATAACGGCCTTTCTGCTTTGCCAAAAACGCAACGATATGAACTAATTTATGAAATTGTGGCATGTCTATCCGCTTGATATCAAGCCTGAACTGAGGATCGAGGGGCCTTAACGTCCCGATATTTCGCTTTCAGGGAGGTTTTAATGTCTGTTTTCACCAGTGAGGCGATTGCCGATGCAACGGCTATTCGCCAACAATTGCACAGCAATCCCGAGCTCAAGTATGAGGAACATGCAACGAGCGATCTGGTCGCTGAATTCCTAAAACAGCGCGGCTATGAGGTCAAAACCGGTCTCGCCCAGACGGGTGTACTTGCCATCCTTGATACAGGGCGCCCCGGCTCCTCAATCGGCATTCGTGCCGATATGGACGCATTGCCTATCCAGGAAGAAACAGGCTTGACTTACGCTTCGAAGACACCCGGCAAAATGCATGCGTGCGGCCACGACGGGCATACCGCTTCGCTGTTGTTGGCGGCGGACAGACTTGCGCGGCATCACGAGCATCTTTCTGGTCGGATTACGCTGTTGTTCCAGCCAGCAGAAGAAGGCGGCCTTGGGGCCGCACGCATGATCGAAGAAGGTGCGCTGGACCGGGTCGAGACCATTTATGGTTATCATAACCGGCCCAGTTACCCATTAGGGCGGGTCTTTGCCAAGGCCGGACCTGCGATGGGTGGAAGTTCGCTTTATGAGGTCACCATAACGGGTAAGGGTGGTCATGCTTCCCGCCCCGACCTGGCCATCGATCCGGTATTTATCGGAGCAGGAGTTATTCAATCGTTGCAAAGTGTCATTGCTCGACGCTTGTCACCGCTGGACTCAGGTGTCGTCACGGTTACCCAATTCCATGGCGGCAACAGTCACAACGTCATTCCAGGCCAGGCAACAATGATGATCAACACGCGCGATGGCTCGCCTGAGGCTGCAGCGACAATCGACAGGGAACTTCGCCGGGTCGTTGCGCAGACATGCGAGGCCTATGGTGCAAGCTTCAGACTGGAACAGACAATGCGGATTCCGCCTGTTGTCAATGACAGCGATGAAACGGACTTTACAATAAAGGTTGCTGTCGAGAGCTTCGGCGCTGAAAACGCCGGTTTCATGTATCAATTGCCCACGATGGGTGCGGAAGATTTTGCATTCTATCTGGAAAAGATTCCCGGTTGCTTCTTCTTTGTCGGTAATGGTGAAGATAGCGCCTACCTCCACCATCCGCATTACAACTATCGCGACGAGATATTGCCGGTGGCAGCGGGCATGTTCGTCGCAATTGCTGAACAGCGCCTCAAAACAAATCCTTGAAAAGCCGGCTTCAGGTCGCGGTTTAACCCCTCTGCTTGAAGCTATTCATCATGATGCCGACCCTGCGCCGTCGGGAGGAACCGCATTACAAGGTGCGGATCGGACAGTACAGGGCCTGGAAGGGAAGAATTAATATGCAACGTTTTTTCAATGCGCTCGAACGGGCGGGCAATAAACTGCCGCATCCCGTCATCCTTTTCGCATCTCTTTGTGTTGTCGTCGCGCTTTTATCATGGGTTCTGGCAATCTACGGCGTATCAGGAGTAAATCCGAAAACCGGCGCAAGCGTCACCGTCAAAAGCCTCGTGTCTGGCGAAGGACTGGTATTTGCTCTGACCACCGTGGCCAAGAATTTTGTGATGTTTCCACCACTCGGTGTGGTGCTCGTTATTATGCTTGCCATCGGAGTTGCGGACAAGACAGGTCTTATTGCTGCACTGATGCAGGTCAGCGTGATGAAAGCCCCCCGCTATCTGACTACATTCGTCATTTTTCTGGTTGGCATGTGCAGCCACGTTGCGTCTGATGCGGCCTATATTATCCTCATCCCGCTTTCAGCGATGATTTTCCAGGCAATGGGCCGGAATCCTCTGGTGGGTGCAGTGACAGGATATGTAGCTGTCGGAGCTGGCTATGATGCGAGCCTGCTGATCACGCCAGCAGACGTTATACTTTCAGGCATTACAACAAGTGCTGCACACACTGTCGATGCAAACGCATACGTATCGCCTATCGACAACTACTATTTCATTGCGTCCTCAGCGATCATACTTTCAATTGTTGGCGCATTCATCATCGAGCGAATTGTTGAACCTATGGCTGGTACATATCGTGGTAGTGTGGTGCTCGATGTTCATCCTGTCAGTGAACTGGAGCTGAAAGGGTTGAAGCGCGTTGGTTGGGCAACGCTGGCACTCATAGCCATTATAGTCGCAGCCGTAGTGCCTGCCGGATCTCCGCTTCGCAATGAAAACGGCGGGCTGGTACCTTCACCATTCCTGGAAAGCGCAGTGGCGATTTTTGCCATATTCTTCCTCTTCCTCGGCTGGATCTATGGCCGGACTGTCGGCAAAATCAAAACTTCGCAAGATGGCATAAACTTCATGGCAGAAGCAGTGAAGGAGCTTGCACCGACATTGGTTCTGTTCTTTGCCATTTCGCAGTTCCTTGCCTGGTTCAAGTGGACAAACCTGGGGGAGTGGATCGCCGTAGGCGGTTCTCACATGCTTGATGCCAGCGGATTTGGCGGTATTCCGCTTCTGGTATCGTTTGTCGTACTGGCTACCGTCATGAACCTGTTTATCACGTCGGGGTCTGCACAATGGTCTTTGATGGCACCAATTTTCGTGCCGATGATGATGCTGGTTGGTTTCGAACCGGCACTGATCCAGGCAGCTTTCCGTATCGCTGACTCCTCCACCAATATCGTGACGCCGATGAGCCCCTATTTCGCGGTCTGTCTCGCATTCTTGCAGCGGTATCAAAAGGATGCGGGTATCGGAACACTTGCGTCGATGACAATCCCGGTCGCACTCGGTTTTCTTGTCTCGTGGTTGTTGTTCCTTATCCTCTGGATGGAGCTCGGTCTGCCGATCGCACCGGGCGTGGGTTTGTTTATCCAGTAGCAAGTCGCCGGGCGTTCATCTGTACTGCCAATAATCGTGTGAACCAGAGCTCCCTGGCAACCGTCAGGGAGCCGTTGGGCATATACGCGGAATCTCTGGCCGGTGCGACTCTAGTAATCAGCTCTGGAGGAGCTGATTACAGTTTCTATCAGGTGGCGCCATGCCGCTATCGTCGGAAACATAATGTTTTTTCCGTCCCAAAACGGGTGAAACAGGAGTACGCGACCGACACCAATAATTATGCTGCTTTATCCTGTACAAGACGGTCTCTTCCCCGCTGCTTGGCTTTATAAAGATTCGTATCTGCACGCGCGATTGCAGAGTTGAACGGTTCACCGTGTTCCAGCGTTGTTAAGCCAAAACTTGCGGTCAGATGGAGATGCGCAGAAATATGGGGCCATTTTCGTGATGCGAACTCCAGCCGCAATGCCTCAATTAGCGTGACTCCAATGTGCATGGAGGTTCCAGGTAACAAAACTGCAAATTCTTCACCACCCAAACGGGCCACGCAGCTTCCACGCCCTGCCCATTTTTGTAACAGCTGGGCGAAATCAGCTATAATCAGATCGCCGGCGTGATGGCCAAATCGATCATTCACCATCTTGAAGTGATCAATATCCGCCAGGACAATTGTCACTGGTTCGCGCGCTCCTTGGTCAAGGTGAACCGAACTTATAAATGCCTGCATACCTCTTCGGTTACGCACCTGGGTCAGAGGGTCGGTGTGAGCCAATTCACGATAATGATGAATTGCATCCACGCCAGCTGCGATGACAATCGCAAAGGTCGTCAAGACGCCGCCAAAAAGACCTGTATACTGAACCATGACCCCTGGGAATGAGTTGCTCCACGAGCCAGCGGGGCCTTCAATATCGTTCGACGATAAGTAGAATATACATTGGAATATAATTGAAGAAGCAATGATAATAAATGCTGCTATAAATATCTTGTCAGAAGCCGTCTTCTTCAGAGACTTTACGCGCCAAAGAGAAATTATTATCAGTGATGCTGTGCCTGCAAGTATCGATAAAGTCTCCAGCCGTACGCTTTGGTAAAGTATCAGTGATAGAGCGGCTGTGCAGAGGAACAAGCCTGCAACGAGCCAATCCAGAGCTTGAACGTCACCAGGTTTGAAGCGTTTTGTAAGTGCTCGACAGCAAATGAGGACGCCAGTCAGGATCAGCGCGTCTTCCCATATCGGTTTAATTGCCGAGAATGTTTCGGTACGGATAAGCATGAAGCCATAGCCGGTTCCAAGCAGGCAAAGTCCGACACCCCAACGGGTGGTCTGAACGCCAAACCGGCCCGCAACAATCAGACCAGTACCGCAAAAAAGGATCAATAATGGAACGGACCATTCCAACGAGGAATTGATCATTTAATGTGGCCTTCTTAGAATGCAATCAGGTGGTATTGGCGCCGAATAAGGAACATATGGTCAAGCACCATGCATTGTTACGCATCATCAGTTGATCTGCCAGCTTAACTGGATCAGTTATTTGTGAAGTACTATCTAAAACTTTGCCCTTTGCTGAAGAGCAGGGAAAGCTTCCGCTTTCCCAATACGCCGGGAGCGGAAGAGCTCTCGCAGACGGATTGAAAGGCCTTTTCTACTGGCAGTAAGGTGGCTTCTTGTCACCGACCATGCTGCAACCACGCTTGATTTCATCCCTGATCATGTCGCACGAATTGCTTGCATTACACGGCGGGTGTGTTGCAGGTGAGATCTCCTTGCATTGATTAACAAGAACGTTTGCAGCCTTCGCACCGATCTCCTGCCTGCATTCTGTCGAGGAATCGGTGTCAGCCTCGTCGGCCATTTGTTTCAGCCAGCCTAGCTGTTGGTTAAGGAGGTCAGCCCTTTGACGTGTTAGAACTTCCTTGCAATCTGCTTCTGAAACCATGATCGCATAGTTTACTTGCTGGTATCGGCACTCAGCGTCGCGATACTTGATCCAGTTGCGCTGGCTCGCCTTGAGCTGCATTTGATTTGAGGGAGGCAGAGAGTTGACTACCTGGCTATAGAGATCATTCAATCTGCGGTCTGCCGATTTCAGGTCGGCGTATGCTGCCGACGAATGCATTATTGTGAGGATAAGGAAACCTGCTGTGGTTAATCGTTTCATGTTCCTGTCCCAACCTTTTGTTGTCATACATCCTTCGGCCCAGATGGTACCAATGTCCGTTGCCACAACTACTTGGTCGTGTAGCCCCCATTGACCAGAATGGTCTGACCGGTCATCCACTAGCCTTCAGAGACCAGAAGGCGTACCCAGGGAACTATGTCCTCAATATCTGTTAGTCCTGTTTTCGAGAAATTCGACAATGCAGCAGCTGTCTTGTGATAGGCAACCGCGTCCTCGCCTTCAGCAGGGTAGAAAAACGGCGTATCCATCGGGCCAGGTCCGATAGCGGTCACTGAAATGCCGCGTTCTCCGAATTCCTTTGAAGCTGCCCGCGTGAAATGTTCGACCGGAGCTTTTGTGCCGGCATAGCTGGAGTAGAAGGGCGTGTAGGCGCCGAGCAAGGAGGTAACGAGCGTACAGATCTTGCCATTGTCATTGATTTGTGTGCCGGCTTCCTTGATGAAGAAAAAAGCGGCTTTGGCGTTCACCGCAGACATTTCGTCGTATTCGGCTTCCGAAATCTCGGCCATTGGCTTCTTCAAAACCTTGCCGACAGTATTAATAGCGATATCCGGCTTGCCAATTGCCGCAATAGTGTCGGCAAACAATTTCTCCGTTGCACCTGCTGTGACGAGGTTTGCCTGAAAGGCGACTGCTTGTGCACCCAATGCCTTCACTGCGGCTACCGTAGCGTCGGCATCGGCCTTACTCGTCGCGCTGTTGTAGTGAATCGCAATTGCCCTGGCGCCGTGTTTGGCGAGATCCCGCGCGATGAGTCCGCCAAGATTTTTCGCGCCGCCAGCTATAAGAACGGTTTTACCTTTGATGGAATGATTAACCATTAACGCGACTCCTTCAATTTTTATCTACAGGCAACCCGGGGGGCTGTTTCCGGCTACGTTGTCTTGAATAAATCGGGAGACCGCTGTCAGTTAAAAGAGGGCGGACTGACAGCGGTCCACGATTGCTGATGTTGGATACGTTCGGGCGTCAACATCAGCGACCGCTGACTATTTTACCATTTCATACGAAAGCCGACTGTTCCCTTGACAGAATAGCTGTCGCCGAAGTTGTTGAGACTGGTGTTGACAAGGCCCTCGCCATAGATCGAATACTTGTCATCATCCCAGTTATAGGTACCGCC
The DNA here is from genome assembly GCF_040371715.1 of Brucella sp. NBRC 14130. Taxonomy (NCBI): domain Bacteria; kingdom Pseudomonadati; phylum Pseudomonadota; class Alphaproteobacteria; order Hyphomicrobiales; family Brucellaceae; genus Brucella; species Brucella sp. NBRC 14130. The sequence goes on along the minus strand of NZ_BAABTE010000001.1, from coordinate 618,462 downwards.
AATCCCAAGACCGCCCCAAACGCGGTCATTGCGGCTGGCAAAGCTCACTCCCTGAACATCGACCTTAGTTCCTTCAAGGAACTCATAGTAGAGATTGGCGATGCCGTAGACGTGGGTCCGGTCAAGCAAGCCCTTGTCATTTTGCCATGAGTTTTCATGATCAAGTGTAAGGCCGAGACGGCCCTGCAGGCTCTCGCCGCGATCAATGCTGACACGTGAACCGAAAACATCGGTAAATGCGTCAAAATCGACGTTCGAATAGACCAGCTGTGCTTGTGGGGTGAGGGACCATGCCGGGTCAATGGCAATCCGCTTGCCACCTTCCAGCGAGAGGGTATAGCCGAAGCCGTCATTGCCATCCGTCAGGTTTGTGTTGGCAAGAAGGGAATTCAGATCGCTCGTGTACCACGTCACCTGTCCCTGACCGTCGAGATAGAAGCCGTTTTCGCCATACCACGTCAGTGTACCGCCAAAACCGTAACCGTCCGTACGGATCTCGCCATCGCCGTAAACGGAGTTTATGTCGGTTTTGCCATGGGCGTAATGGATTGTTACTCCACCAATGAGCTTGCCGTTTTCGGTTTCAGTCAGCAGTCCATCAATACCGGCCTGGAGTTTGAAGACATTCTGGTCGTAATCGGTAGCCGAGGTCGAGAAACGCGGTTCGATGCTGTTATGTGCGCCTTCGATACGGCCCCAGACCCCGTTGCCTTCAATCGCAACGCCAGCTTCTTCCAGAGCGGCATAAGGTGTGCCGATCGGATCAGCCCCTTCCGCGACAACCTTATTGCCATTACCCGCCCAGAAACGATTGCCAACACGCTGCTGCAGGGTCGGTACGCCATTGAGACCGAGCATTGCCTGCGGATAAGCCTCGTAGGAGGAAACGCCGGCTTGATACAGCGGCGTTTCAGGTTCAGTCGGCTTGAGCTGTGAACGTAGATACCAGTCTCCGTCAGACGGTGTTGAAGTACCGCCCTGGTAAAGCTGATAGGCGTAAGCGCCTGCAACGGTCGCAGGCTTTCCATCCACAAGGTAATCGCTGATAAGTGTGAACGAACCGTTGGAAGCTCCATTCACCTCAATGATACGGATACCTTCATTGGTTTGCGCACCTGCTCCGCCGACATTGTTGACGCCAACATTTGTTTTGCCGGATGTGTCGCCATTAATGACAACCATATCGGTCTTTGAACTGTCGTCGCCAAGGACAACATCGAACAGCATTTGTCCGCCATTGCCGTTATAATTTCCGCCGATGATCACGACATCGCCGACAGCATCATCGACCGTCGTGATGGTTCCGGCATTGGTCACGTCCCCGCTGAACGAATAAACGCCGCTACCGTCGCCAGTTCCAACGAACGTCGATGTGGGATCGATCGTCATATTACCGTTGAAGTCGAGGGATGCCATGCCATCGAGCGTCGATCCGTTCGTGAGACTAACGCCGGTTGTTCCCTCATCCGGCTCGCCGACGTGCCATGCACCGCCACCAATCGACAGATTGGCTTGATCGAGTGTGACGACTTCCCAATTGATGATCTTGCCACCATTGCTGGTCGCCGTAACACCTTTGAGTTTCAGCGTATCAATCATGCCATCGGCAACAGAGGTGTCATCGCCGCCATCAAGGACCTGCGAGCCATCGTAGGCCGATGCACTTACCGTTGCCGTATCGGAGCCGTCCTGACCGTAGAAACCACCAGCCAGCTTGCCGTCCGTCCAGTTGAAAGTGTCATTGCCCTCATGATTGGCAACGCCGTCATCGCTCTGGGCGTCGTCCCTGTCATCGCCGTAAATAGTTCCGGTATAGGTCCCGCCGGTCAGATTAAAGGTATCATCGCCGAGGCCCAGGATCGCATCGCCGGTTACAGTGCCAGCGCTGTTGACGGTGACATTGCCGCCGACTGAGTCCGACGCGGTCGGATTACCCGCAACACCGCCATCGCGAATGGCAATCCCCGAGGTTGCTTTGAGTGTTGCTGAAGCCGCAATATCGATGGTCGAGCCGTTTGCCGCTATCGTTTGAATGCCCGCGCCCGAACCACCGGTCACTGTACCAACGGCGCTAACCAACGTCGCACCCGTGCCCTGGTTCCGAGCCAGAACAGCAGTGTTGCCAGCAATAGAACCCACCGTCTGTTTTACAGTCAGATCGGTGGCGCTGCTGCCGTTCCGTGCATAGACCCCGTAGTCACCGGAAGCGGTCACGTCGCCGGACAACGTAACTGTGGTTGAACCCGTTCCCGCATTGTCTGCGAAAACACCATAGGTACCACCTTTGACCGATCCGGACGTCTGCTGGACGACCATGTCCTTCGCTGTGCTGGCGTTAAAAGCATAGAGGCCGGCGCGTACGGTTGCCGTGACGTCTCCGGAACTGACGATCGTCGTTGTTCCGGTACCCTGATTATTGGCGTACATGCCAAACCAGTTGCCGGAGACCGATCCCCCCGTCTGGATAAGACTAATATCCGTCGCTGAAACATCATTGTAGGCGTAAACACCGTAGGTGTCGTTATTGGTCGCGCCGGTCTGGGTCTGGTTTACAATTCCGGCTGTCGTGATCGTCACAGCGCCGGTGCCCCAGTTGTCGGCGCGAATGCCATGCGTATAACCGGTTATGGTGCTATCCGCATCCTGTGTAATGGTAATATCCGTTGCGCTGGCCGAGTTTAGCGCCCAAATACCATTGTCACGTGCTCCGTTCACTTCACCGGCTGCACCGATTACTGTCGCCCCGGTTCCTCCATGGGTCGTGTGAATTCCGTTGTCCGCACCAGTGATCGTCCCGCCAGTCTGACTGACAATCAAATCTGTCGCGTTAACGTCGTTGCTTGCGTAGATAGCGTCACCGGATGTCCCCGTCACCGTGCCTGATGATATGACTGTAGTTGAGCCGGTACCGTAATTGGTGACGTAAATGCCCTCTGTTCCGGTTATGCGGCCATTCGAGGTGATGGCAACCGAGCCGGTTCCATCGTTGATTGCTAAAATGCCCTGCCCACCAGAGGACGTGATGGATGAAGCATTTCCATCAGTCAGGGTTATCCCGCCGATTGCGTCGACCCTGATAGCTTCTCCAGCAGTTGATACACCGAAACCTGGCTGTGTGATAACTGTTACCTGCGTAGGGGAAGAAATACTCACCGGAGCATCACCACCAGTGCTCGAGGCAGTGCCAGAGCAGCTCCAGGTATCAGTACCCGATGAAACGCAGTCACCTGCCAATGATGGCGATGACCAGCCGAACATTGATGCAAATGCTGCGGCGGACAGCACCGAAACGCCGGTAAGTGACTGAATAAATCCTGTTTCAGTAGGCGCTATGCCACCAGCGATTCCCTTATACTTGCCGACACGACCTCCACGAAGCCAGGTCGCTTCTTGCTGATCATTATTTCCGCTTTTTTGTCGCCCTGGTTTCAACGATGTCCCCTTCCACATCTAATTTGCTTCCTGACGCAGGCAATTTGCGCCGACATAATAATATCCGGCGTTGATGGCCGTCGATTTCTGGAAATCTATAAATAAACCATTTCCAAACCCGGATACTGTTCTTAAAATTTTCGAAATTGCCGCGCCCGTATCTTGAACAAGATAGAGAATACTTGTATTGCTCAATGCAAAATCACCATCGCCCATGGGATATTTGTAATCGGTATGTCTAACAGCATGTACTCATAAGGCAATTGCAGAAACTGGCACAAACTGTCACTTCCTGTCATTGCGGCGCCATTTCTTGTTCTGATATGAGCATCCGCGTCATGGCCGGTTCCGGAGCCGGGCAATTCCGGGTCTTGAACGTGCATCCGGAGCGGCGGCGTGGCAGTTCCGATAAATGAGGTTCGGATGATCGGTCCAACAACGGTCGTTATTCCGCTTTGGATACGGTACTTGCCCCAAATTCTGCCTCAATGGGAAGCGAGAAGCAAAAAGTTGATCCCGTGGTATCGCTGGCCATCAGTGTGATATCGCCCCCATTCTGTCGGGCAATCTCGCGTGATATGTAAAGTCCCAGGCCAAACCCTGTTGTAGTATGGCCAGGCGATCTAAAGTATTTCATAAATATCAGTTCACGCTCATCTGGAGTGATGCCTTTGCCTTGGTCAGTAACCGTAATAAGAGCCATATTGTGATCAGTCGACAATTGGATATTTACTGGAGAATTCACAGGAGAGTACTTCAGCGCATTTTGTATCAGGTTGTGTAGAACAATCTCTATAAGGGCGCGGTCACATTTAACCGGCGTTCTGCCACCATTCACGAAAGTAATGCGATCAGCGGCAGCCTCATCAAATCCCATCCGTGCCGTGTGTATAATCTCGTTGAGATCAAATACATCCGCTTGCCCGGATTGTGATTGTCCCGCATCTATCCGGTCGCCAGCCAGCACGTTTTCGATTAGCAACGCCATACGTTTAACAGTGCGGCTTATTTTGCTGACGCGTAACTTTATGCTGTCTGTGCCATCAGCCAATGAAATGAGCAGGTTGTCAGCAGCAGCTGCAATCACTGCCAGCGGGCCCCGGAACTCGTGGGACACCACGGCTACAAAGTCCCGTTGCTGTGCAAGAGCATCGTTAACCGAGTCGAGAGACTGCTGGAGCTTTATCTCAAGCAGCCGGCGGCGCTCCACCTCGGCTTCAAGTGACGCATTACTCTCCGCTAGTTCTGCCGTTCTCTCCTGTACTTTGATGGTCAACTCGCGCTCGGCTGCCTGCGAGATGGCCAGAATGCGATCCTGCTCTGCTCGCTGACGGCGTTCGGTACGTTGGTCAACCAAACGACCAGCAAGTACAATCAGCGCAAGGCCCAAGGCTGCAACGCCCCCGGCGGCGACAAGATATTGCCGTTGTAGAGCGCCCAAATAATCGAGCGGCGCCAAGGTAAGTAACTGGTACTGCGCGTTACCCAGCGGCTGATGCCGTATCAGATAGGAGTGGCCGTCGATCAACCACTGGTCGCCCCCTTCCACGTCCGCAATTTGCTGCACGGCCATCGCCTCTCCTGGACTCTCGTCGCTGTTTGAAGGCTGCAGGGTTTCGGGCGGCAAAACCGCCGCAACGTTGCGTAGCATGAATGTCGCAGAAGATGCCGTCGTTACTCGTCCCTGGCGATTCACGATCAATGCGACGTGTTGACCTGTCAGGTAGCGTGCCATTACCGGTGCGTCAAACCGCACCGTAACCGACCCCAGCGCCTCGTCGTCAGTGCCCTCAATCCGACTGGTAACAAAATACGATGGCATCTGGTTCAAGCGAGCGATACCAAACAGTTGCCCGCTACCATCGCGCAATGCATCAATTAGATATGCCCGGCCGGTATAAATCTGTCCCACTATGTTAAAGCGATCAGCCCACTGACTGGATGTTACGGTATCGTGTGACAAATTGTTCATATAAATACGGGCATAGTGAAGGTCGTCCGATAGCCGGGTCATGAAATCGCCGACCAGACGAACGAGGGGATCACTTGTAAGTATAGCTGCCCGCTCTTCACGCGTTAGTTCCGAGAAGCCCGGGGGATCAACCCGATAGCGAGACGCAAGTTCGATTACCCGGTTCTGCTTAGCAACCATGTTGGCGACGCTGTTCATCTCCGTGAACAGCCGATCAACAACGCGCGCCGTTGTCTGTGCCTCATACTCGGCGCTTGCAGCCAATCTCCTGGTCTCAGCTGATACTGCAAGGTGGGAAATCCACCAGCCAAGGCACGCCACTATAGCCAGCCATGCTACGGATACGCCCAATGTCAAAGGCGATAGAATCTGACGCAGCGGCGGCCCGATCTTGACCTTTGCCCGGGTCAAACAGCTTTTAGACATAAGCGGCGATACCGTTCAGATTTTTGATACCGTTCAGATTTTTAGTTGTTACTATCAGCCGGATTATCGGGATTGTCGACCCCACATCCGGCTCCATGGCAACCAACGTAATTCCCTTGTGTATCAAAGTTTGGATTGCCGTCCTTATCGAACTGAGGCCTGGTATCGATCTGTTGTTCCTCGCGGCGGCGACGCTCCCTTTTGCGCTCACGGTCGCGCTGTTCTTGAGCATAAATGCGATCTTGTGCGCGTTGTTCATCCTCATCGTGGCGTGCGCTCTGTTCCATCATACAGTTTGCGAATGCATCAGTGCCGGGCCTGAAACCGAAGGAGGTACAGTTGTCCCGGTATACATCATCTGCGGTAACGCATCCGGCAACCGCCAAGGGTAGAAACGCAAGCAGTAAATGTCTGGGTTTCAGGCCTGTCATTCAATTCTCCCATTGGAACGTGATAAAGGTATAAATTGATTCAACGCATTCGAATGTTTTTCATGCCGGAGTGTCAGGTTCTGGAAATATTAAGAAGTGATAGTGACATGAAGTCTATCCACGAATATGAACATTCGTCGTGGGTCTTGTAATATTTGAAGGAGGGCGGGCTGCACGGTTTTTACTAATCTTGACTATCACCAAGCAGCCAACTCCATGGCAGCCGATGTAGTTGCCGTGGGTATCGTAGTTTGGTTCCCCGTTTCTGTCGAACTGGGGCGTCGTATCGATCTCACCGGAGTTATTCGGTCGGTCAACATTACATCCAATGCCGTGACAGCCATTATAGTCGTCCGTATCACGGTGGTTGCTCGTCGTGTGATGGTGCTTCTTCGGATGATCCGTCAACATTCCTTCAACAATCGCTCCCAGTACCGCGCCCGCTACTACCCCGCCAACATCATGGCCTCGGTGATCGTACTGGCGTGCTCCTGGATCAAACCCGTCGCCACGACCGTGATGATAGCCACCCACATCCGCAAACACACCCGAACACCCTTGAGCCACCCATATATAGCGGCTTTTCGGGTTGTATCCCCATGTGCGGTTTAATATGCAAGAGGCACTCGATGTCTGATGAATGAGCTGTGGCCTGGACAGGGGGCCAGCATAGCATTCATCATATTTATAGTCTCTGGATCGGCACTCTACTGTCGTTTGTGCCCCAGCTTCGAAGACGACGGGCGGTATGAACGTCCCACCAGCCAAAACCATTGCAGCTATTGTCCATCTAGACATCATCAACCTCCGGATACGGGGAAATTTCTGAGCAACAGGCTCCCGGCTATTCATTCCATTAGAAGAACACACTAATTGATATACTGATATCCTATCAATAGACTGTTTTGTAAATTGATGAAAATTAATATTAATGCAAGCACTGTTAGCTATTACTGATATAAACCGGCACTGACTGTCTCCAGTGCTATTAAACAAACAGAATGGTGAATTGGTTCTTTTTCGGACCATTTTGAACCGTGGGGATAGTACAAAAAAAAGCAATCGGCGGCCTCAATCGGCACGAGACCTGTGCCTGAGGCGATCCAGGATTGAGTTTGGGGACGAGGCATTATGCAGAACAAAACGCGTGTTATAACTTCTCGCAGGTAAATACCTCGACTCGCAGTTGGATCGAAGGACAGGGCGGCAAATGTCGATGAAGAAAAATGGCTGTGAGGCTAAATCCGGTCAGGACGTTATTATTTCAACTGATTTCGTCGAGGAACGCCTGAGGAATGATTTCTGGCGGGAGGCTTCCCGACCCTTTTATGAAACGACACCGATTCCTGGAAGCAAAAGTGGTCGACTGGAGGGTGCCATAAGATCTCGCGAGATAGCCGGGTTTACTCTGGCTTCCGTTACATTTAACTCTCAGCGATATAATCGCGACCGACGTATAATAGCATGGAGTGGTCTGGATCAATTCCTCGTTGCGGTTGTAAAGGGAGGGGAAATCCTGGGCGATGCCGCGAACAACAGCCTGACGGCACGATCGGGAGATATCTGTATCCTTGATCTAACACAAGTTCTTCAGAGCGACGTGACCGCGGGCGGCACTCTGTCTACTCTTATACCGCGCGGAATTCTGGCGAAGGCGACGGGGCATGCAAATCTGCATGGTGTAGTACTGCAAGCACATCTTCCGATGACGCAGTTGATCACTGCTTACCTCGAGGGGTTGAATGGCCTGAGCGAACATCTATCGAATGACGAAATTGTCGCAGTGCAGGAATCGTTGGTTACGATTCTGGCCGCCGCCTTGCAAGGTTTGCGCGCAACCGGGATTGAAGAACTTCGCCCCTTAAGCATTGCCTTACGTCAGCGGGTTCTGGATTTTGTTGATCGGAATCTCAATAATCCAGAACTTAGCCTGGACTTGATTATTCGTCGTTTCAATGTCTCACGTGCGCATCTCTATCGTGCGTTTGCGGAAGACGGTGGCATTGCGGGCGTGATCAGAGACCGCCGACTCGACGCAGCTTTTCTTGAGATCACGCAAACAGACATGATTCCGCGATCGATTGCCAAAATCGCATTTGAACACGGATTTTCGAGCACTAGCCATTTCTCGCGTAGTTTCCGTACACGTTTTGGTTTGATGCCTGGTGAAGCGCGGCGCGAGCGGTTGTCTGAGCCGCTTGTTCCGGACCTTCGAGCACATTTGTTGAGATTTGGAAGTGGCGTTGAAAAAACAAACCGAATGAGACCACCGGGCTATAAAAGTGAGACGTCTGGATAATGTACCGAAGGCGTCATTGCTATAAGAGGGGTGGCCGGAAGAATTCGGGATCAGCGAGCAAAATTAGCCGCTCTTCTGCTTGCCCGTGCGGACCTGTATGCCGGAAATTAGCCGATACCGGTAACGTCATGAATACTTGAGATTGACAATGTCAGATATCTTACGAAATCGCCCCAATTTCGACGAGAGACTTGGAAAAGACGCCGCCGCCAGTATCCCTCTCGTATATGTGGTCGATGATGATGACGACTTCCGCGAGGAAATGGTCTTTGGTTTAGCCAGTCTGGGCTTGAACACTCATGGGTTCGAATCCGCTGCAGCTCTTTATCGAGCATATGCTGCCAAGCCGTCAGACATTGTTATTCTTGACGTCGGACTGAAGGGGGAAAACGGGCTATCCGCGGCCGCGCATTTGAGAACATCGCAATCAGTCGGAATTATTATGGTGACAGCTCGCGGTTCTATTGATGATCGTATTACTGGTCTCGAATCTGGCGCCGATGCCTATCTCGTCAAACCGGTGGATGTTCGGGAACTCGCTGCTACTGTAATGGCGGTCTATAATCGTCTGGAAAGGCCCGTAACTGTTTCGCGGTGTCCATCTCCGGAATGGGCACTGGTGGAAAGCGGCTGGGTCATTACCGATGGCCGGGGGCACCGTCTGCGGCTCACGACGTCCGAACAACGGATTTTGAGCCGTTTGCTGGTTGAGCGCGGCGCAATAGTTGAGCGGCATGATCTGGTCGTCGCGCTCGGAGAAGATATTTATGAGTTCAACTATGCTCACCTGGATACCATTGTGAGTCGCCTGAGACGGCGGGCCAAAAAAGTCGGGATCGTGCTCCCTTTGCATGCAATTCGCGGGAAGGGCTTTACCTTCGCCGATTGAAAATCGGTTCTGTAGTTCGCTGGATAAAGTCGGCAGCAGCGGCGAGTGGATGGGCCGAACCACCATGATCACCAGGCTCGCCGGGTTTGATGCTCGAAAGTGTGCGGTGGCGGTTTCAGGTCTGGCCGAGGTCAGATACATCCTTGCGTTAAAGCGTGAAACCTCCGCAATTACGTTAGACGCGAATTCCACCCGGGTTCGTGCCCCTTCTTCTCTTCTGCTGGAGACGGCGCCCCATCCCTTCAAATCAACCGGTCTTGAATTCACAAAGCTGACGCCCCTTGTTCTGTTGGAAAGGCTTTGACGCACTGCTATGCGGCGAAAGCGTCTTTTACATAGACGGTAAAAAGCCGGGGGCTAACGGCAGCTTCGCGAATACTTTTTTTATTTCTCATTTTCTGGACTTAACGAACCGGTTGACTGCGGCGGCTTTGTCCATTTCCTTGCGTCGAAAATAAATGGCGCGACCGCAGCGGATGGGGCGATGCCCCTGTACTATAATGATCTGTTCATCCTTGCGCATCGACTGGGTAACCTCATGCGGCATTATAAGCGGTCGACGCTGGAAATTGATGCTTTCAGATTTTCGGGAAAGATGGCTCTTATCCCATCCTGTGTTGCGTGAACTGTTCTTCACTTCTACCGTCATCTCCCCGCATTGCGCCGACACATTACGCGCGGTATCGAGCGCCTTGATCGCAGCGTAGCTTGCGAATGCGCATCCATCGATCCATGAAACTGCACCATCTTTGCCAAAATGGCGTTCCAGTTGGCCAACGGACTGGTACATCAGCATCAAGCTGATTCCGTATTTGCGCCCGCGATCACGTGCCTCTTCCAGTATGCGCATATAGCCAAGCAGATCGACCTCATCGAGCATGAACAAAACCCGTCGCCGGAATGCGCCATCCGCCTCGATCATTGCATTGATTAACGAGCCGATGATTACTCGCCCGATTGCCGGGTAGGAGCGAAGGATTGATGCAGGGATATTGAGAAATACGTCTTTTTCGCCCTGGGCTATTTGTGCTGGTTTAAAGCTGTTTGCGCAGACAAGGGATGCGTAATTTGCGAGGGATAGCCACTGGGTGTCCTTCGATGCCGTAGAGTAAACGCCTGAAAATGTCTGCTCAGTCATGTTGACGAAAACGCCGAGCGTCTCGCGAATAAATGTCGAGACGGAATTTTCCTGAACGTCACGCAGCATCGCAAGAACCGACGTCTCCGGTTCGGAAACAATTTGACGCAGGCTGTGCAGATTGCGCCGCCCGGAAAATTCTGGCGATAGCATTACATGCGCCAGGAGTCCTGTTAGCAAATTGTGTGCCTGACTCTGGAAAAAAGACCCCGTTGAACTTTCAAGGCGAGCGCTTTCCGACAGCAGCATATGTGCGATGCTGACGATGTCTTCTTCTTTTTTTATCGACGTTTCGATCCCGTCAAGAACATTGAAACCGTTAACCGGGTTGGCGGGGTCGAGCACCACGACGTCTCGCCCGAGCCTTTTGCGGCGATGTTCGATTACCATCGATGCAACCTCGGATGACGGATCCAGGCAAACGATCGGACCACTATAGACAAGTGCTGTAGGCACGACATTACTTGTCGTTTTAAATCCACCTGATCCCGCAAAAAACAGCATATGGGTTGAATCGAAATTCTGATTGTAAGTCAGGAGTGGAGCTTGTCCGCCGCGCCCCCAGGTAGACGGATCGACTGGATCGAAAGGCAGTTCATGGATGAGTTCCTTGTCGACACGATAGCGCTCGCCAACAACGATTTCGCCGTCTGCAGGAAAGAGCCGTGCCGCCGCCGACATCGGTAACCAGTCTGCATCTCCAAAGATTCCGCGACGTGCGCGCTTCACCGTTTCGGGCACAACGCTTGAGATGCGCACGGATACCGCTGAAACAACAAAACCAATTGAGACGCTAACCAGGGTAACCATATCGAGGAATGATAGAGCCTGATCCCATTGCAGGACTCCGCTTTCTACGAAAGGGGAGATGCGGGTGATCTCGCGCAGCGCGTAGAAACCCACAATAAGCAGAAAGCAAAACAGGCTGACCATGGCGACCGGTCGGCGCCGGTGCAGCGGAAGCAAGCAAACCGTCAGCAGTGCCCCAAGTGGCCCCGATAGAAGCACGAGTGCAGGCGCAGCACGCATAAACCAGTACTGGGGCTTTCCTGACAAGCCTGCGGCCAGTTCGGTCCAAAACCAATGCGCGACATAAAAGGTAAAGCCAGAAAGAACGACTGGCACCAGAGCGAAAAGCAGACCCGCGAGCGGTATTGCTCTAACCATCAAATGCGGTCTCCCTGGTTTGAGCCTGGATTTTCTTCTGGCACCTCAGACCTGAAGGCAATTTCGCCAATTTTGCGCAAACGGCAGTATTCGGGTGTTCTGGGTGAAAGTTTGGCCAGTTCCAGCAGTCCTCCTAACAGGAATGCCCGGTCGACCATCGACAAGCCGGCCCGCACGACAATTGCCCCCAGCAGGCGTTTGCTCCGCGCTTCTGTATTCCGATCAATTGTCTTGCTGGACATATGCCGTTGCTCCAGTGTCGCCATTCTGGCTCTTCAGAGGATAAAAAGCCTTGCTGTAAGGCGTTGCTCTTGTGGGTCTTGCAAGGAGACGCGCCGTTCGTTCAAACATCCTTTCCGTCTGGACAACGGGATCACCTGGCCAGTCGTCGTGCGGGCCGTTTCATACGGTGAGCTAGTTTTAATGTTCATAGTTTTTTATGTTCATGCGACATTCTTCAATTTCGCGTCTATCATTCTGTCAGGAAAATCAATGCGCATTTGTGGATCTCTCTGTTCGAAGCGGTAGAGATTGTAAATTTGACTGATTTAAAAAAGATAGTTTAATATGTTTTCATATTCAAGCCCCCTGGGTGAAACGGTGCAACTCGTGAAGGGGGACGGAGAAGTGCCGAGTCAGCTGCCCGGGTAATCATGGGCTTTCACACGTATTGACTGACGGCCAGGAGAACATTGTGGCAATCATGTTCATGCGAGCACAGATGATCGGCAGGGGAGCGGGACGCAACATCATCTCGGCTGCCGCCTATCGCCATCGCACTCGGATGAGAGACGAACAGACCGGAACCTTGTTTAACTATCGCGGCGGCGACGATGATTTGGTCCATGAAGAACTGGCGTTGCCGGAAGATATTCCAGCGTGGCTGCAGACCGCTATCGAGGGGAAAACGGTGGCTGCGGCAAGCGAGACACTGTGGAATGCGGTTGACGCATTTGAGACGCGTGTGAACGCACAGTTTGCCCGTGAACTGATTATTGCTCTGCCGGAGGAACTGACGCTTAAGGAAAACATGGCCCTGGTCCGTGAGTTCGTGAGAGACCAGCTGACCGCAAGGGGCATGATCGCCGACTGGGTTTATCACGACAGGGACGGTAATCCGCATGTACATGTTCTGACAACGCTCAGGCCCCTGACAGCGCAAGGGTTCGGCCTCAAGGTCATGCCTGTCCCCGGCGATGACGGAAAGCCACTGCGTGTGGCGGCAGGGGACCAGCCGAAGGGCAGGATCGTCTACACAGTCTGGGCGGGCAACAGGGAGACAATGAAGGCGTGGAAGATCGCCTGGGCACAAACGGCCAGCCGGTATCTGGCACTTGCTGGCCGTGACATCCGCCTTGACGGTCGTTCCCATGCCGAACAGGGACTTGACGGGATTGCCCAGAGGCATCTGGGACCCGGAAAGTCGGCGATGATGCGCAAGGGCGTCGAGATGTATTTTGCACCTGCCGATCTGGCGCGCCGGCGCAAAATGACCGCCCGGCTGCTTGCCGATCCAGAGCCTCTCCTCAGACAGCTTGGCAATGAGCGCTCCACCTTTGACGCGATGGATATCGCAAGGGTCATCCACCGCTACGTCGATGATCCGGCAGACTTTGCCAATATCCGTGCACGACTGATGGCCTCTCCTGAACTGGTGCTCCTGAAACCACAGCAGGCCGGCCCGATCAAGGGTCGTGTGAATGGCGAGGCAACGGAACCGGCCATCTTCACCACCCGAAAGATCCTGCGCACCGAACATGACATGATGCGTTCAGCCGATATCCTGTCTGGGAGGAAGGGTTTCGGGATTTCGGACGCTGGGCGCGCAGCCGCAGTGCGTTTCGTCGAAGCGGACAATCCACTGAAGCCGTTCAGGCTGGATCCCGGGCAGATTGAAGCCATTCAGCATGTAGCGGGGGACAGCGGTATCGCTGCTGTCGTCGGTCTTGCCGGTACGGGCAAGTCGACATTGCTTGCAGCTGCGCGCCTTGCCTGGGAGAGCGGACATCATCGCGTCCTGGGCGCGGCACTTTCCGGCAAGGCTGCCGAGGGGCTGGAGGAGAGTTCCGCTATCAGATCACGAACGCTTGCTGCGTGGGAGCATGCCTGGAATAACGGGCGCGATCAGCTGATGCGCGGTGACATCCTCGTCATTGACGAGGCAGGCATGGTCTCCTCGTTGCAAATGGCACGTGTGCTGGATGCCGTAGAAAAGGCTGGCGCAAAGGTTGTTCTGGTCGGCGATGCCATGCAGCTTCAGCCGATCGGGGCCGGTGCGGCTTTCCGGGCAATATCGGAGCGGATCGGTTCCGCCGAACTTGCCGGTGTGCGCCGGCAACAGGATGAATGGGCACGCGATGCCTCAAAACTCTTTGCTCGCGGCGACACCGCGGCGGGGCTGGAGATTTACGCCAGACGCGGGCATCTGGTCGAGGCGGAAACCCGGGATGCACTGATCGGGCGTCTGGTCAGGGACTGGACGGATGCACGGCGGAAACTGATCACGCCATCACAGCCGGGACGAGGCGTGTGGCCCGGGACGGGGATTGCAGCATCAAATGGTGGTGGCCAGTTGCGGGGTGATGCGTTGCTGGTGCTGGCGCACACCAACAGGGATGTCCACAGGCTGAATGAAGCCTTGCGCAAGGTGATGAGGGAAGAGGGAGCGCTCGATGGCGCGCGCCGCTTCCGGACAGAGCGTGGCATGCGGGAGTTTGCGGCAGGCGACCGGATTATCTTTCTCGAGAACGCCCGTTTCCTCGAACCGCGTGCAAGAGGAAACAGTCCGCAATATGTCAGGAACGGCATGTTCGGCACGGTGGTCTCCACCGGCAACGCGCTCCGCGCGCCCCTTCTTTCTGTCCGGCTCGACAGCGGCGGCGAGATTGTTCTCAGTGAGGACAGTTATCGCAACATCGATCACGGCTATGCCGTGACCATCCACAAGTCGCAGGGCGCGACTGTCGACCGGACCCTTGTGCTTGCCAGCGGCATGATGGACAGGCACCTGACCTATGTGTCCATGACCCGTCATCGTCACAGGGCTGATCTTTATGCTGCACGCGAGGACTTCAGGCCCGAACGGGAGGACAAGGCCCCTGTTGACCATGCGAAGGGTATTACCGGCGAACTGGTCGAAACCGGGGTGACAACATTCCGGCCTGGGGATGAGGGTACGAATGATACGCCCTATGCTGATCTGAAGGTTGAGGGCGGGAAGATCCATCGCTTCCGGGGTGTCGGTTTGCCGGCAGTCCTGTCGGCTGCGGGAGCTTCCAGAGGTGATATGGTCACGCTTCGCAAGGATGGCGTGGAGACCGTGAAGGTAAAAATTGCAGTTCCTGATGCGAAAGGCGGTGAAAGGCGCTTTGAGGAGCGCACGGTCGAACGCAATGTCTGGACGGCGAAGCTGCATGAAGCCACAGATGTCCGCCGCAAAAGCATTGAAGGGGAAAGCCATACATCGGAATTGTTCCGGCAACTGTCCAAACGCCTCGGGCGCTCGGGCGCCAAAACCACGACGCTGGATTTTGCTGGCGAGGCTGGCTACCAGGCACATGTCCAGGACTTTGCCCGCAGGCGTGGCATTGAACTACTTACCGGGATTGCCGCTGGCACAGGGACAGGAGCAAGACGCCAGATGGCGTGGCTGGCGCAAAAGCGCCAGCAGGTGGCAAATCTCTGGGAGCGGGCAGGTGCGGCGCTCGGTTTGGCAATCGATCGGGAACGCAAGGTTTCTTATCATGAGAGGCAATCCGGAAGATTCCCCATGCAGAATCCGACAGCCCGGATGTCCGTGGATCGAAATACCCGGAGTTCGTCCCGGACCCGGCCGACTGGCAATATCGGTCAGGACCGGGAAGCCCGCTGCATACCGCCGATGCTTGCCGCCGTGACAGAGTTTACGGCCCCGGTCGAGGTTGAGGCGCGCGAAAGAGCTTCAAAAGCCGCTCTCCATGTTCACAACCGCTCGCTGCTTGCTGAAACAGCAATGCGGATCTGGCGTGAACCTGCCAATGCTGTTGAAACGATCGAGACACTGATCCGGAAAGGCATTGCCGGTGATCGGATTGCGGCAGCCATTGCCAATGATCCTGCGGCCTATGGTGCCCTGCGCGGCTCTGGTCGACTGAGGGACAGGCTTCTGGCCGTTGGCCGCGAGCGAAAGACAGCATTGGAAGCCGTGCCGGATGTGCAGGCAAGTGTCCGCTCGCTGGGATCGGGCTGGGCCTCAGCCCTGAAGGCTGCAACAACAGCAATCGCCGCAGAGCGTCAGCAGATGGCAACCGCAATTCCCGGGTTGTCAGAAGAAGCCGGCGAAGAACTCCGTCGCATCACAACTGCGATGCAAAAGAAGACCGCGCGGCTTGACGTCCTCGTCGGTTCGCTCGAGCCGCATATTCGTCAGGAGTTTACAAGCGTCAGCCGCGCCCTTGATCTTAGATTCGGGCGCAACGCAATCCTGCGCGGCGACAGTGAAACCATCAGTCGCGTGCCTCCGGCACAACATTCCGTCTTCGAGGGGCTTCAGGACAAGTTGAAGATTTTGCAGCAAACAGTTTCGACCGCCCGGGCCCAGGAAATTGCAGCGATACGTCAGAGCCAGAAACTCGACCGCGGTCAAGACATCCGGCACTAACCTGTTTGCGAAGTCCAGAGCCGATCCATTTCGTGCCGTTTGCCCCGGACTGTTGCAACATATGAACTGTGTCGACGGGATCGGGTTCTGCATGAGGTAAAATTCGACCGTGTGACAAATCTCTTCACTTTGATCTATCTTGACATTCAACCTACTGGAAGGTAGGTACTGAGTATGAGCAATTTGTCCACTACTTCCGATGATATTCTCGCTTGCGCCAAAACCTTGATCATGTCGGGTGGGTATAATGGATTCAGCTACGCGGATATCGCCAGCGTCGTAGGCATTCGCAAGGCCAGTATCCATCATCACTTCCCGAGCAAGGTCGATCTGGTAAAGGCACTAATCGTGCGGCATCGTGAAGATACAGAAGCAGGTTTTGCCAATCTCGAGAGCAAAGTCGATGATCCGCTGGAGCAACTGCAGGCTTATACTCAATACTGGAGTGCGTGTATCACAGACGGGAGTGCGCCATTCTGTGTAGGGGCGCTTCTGGCAAGCGAAATTCCTGTATTGCCACAGGAACTTGCTTCTGAGATTCAAAACTATTTCAGATCGTTATCGAGATGGTTGACATCAGTCCTCACACGCGGCGCAAGACAGGGCCGCATTCGCTTGATCGACTCCCCTGACATCGAGGCAAAAGCCTTTGCTGCTACCGTTCACGGAGGGATGTTGTCAGCGAGAGCCCACAGCGATCCGAAGATGTTTTCGCTTATAGTTGAACCAATGCTTCGCAGACTGGCTGCGGCACAGTGATTTCGATCAAAGCCTGATCATGCTCGGTAGTCAGGCTATCAATTGGCAGGGAGGTGAATGCGGCGACCCCGTTATCCGCCTTGCAGCCATCATCGCATTGATATTTCGAAACATGCCGGGCGCAGGCAATGCCTGGAATGAATATCGAAATGTTGCGTGCCTGTTTCTGGAATGTGGCTGTCACGACGGTGCTTCTCGTCGGCCAGTTGTCGGAACGCCGAGCGAATTTTGGGAAGGATGACAGTGGTGAATGTGGATGGATGCAATCAGTATTGCTGGAATGGTTAATCGACCGTCCTCATCAATGAACGGGTTTTACCCTCAAACCTATCTACTAGTAGGTTGTTATCTTTACAGGAGCTTTGGTTATGTTTGGAATTTCCCCGCTCGGCTGGGTGCACACGATCGGCAGTTTGCCTGCCATTCCCCTGGCCATCTACATGTTCGTCCGCTACGGGCGCATTTTGCCCCGGTCAAAATCCGGCGGCCTTTATTTTGTCTCGATGCTTATAGGTGCTGGCACAACATTTCTCGTTGCACGCCAGCAGGTCAGCTATGTTATCGGTGCTGCGACGATGGTTCTGCTGATTGCCGGCTATGCAATCGGTTACAGTTCAGTCTTCGGTCGTGCGACCCGCTATCTGGAAACAGTCTTTCTAAACTTGACTGCCTTCCTGCTAATGGTGCCGGCGGTAAGCGAGGTATTGCGGCGCGTACCAGATGGTCATCCATTTGTGACCGATCTCAAATCCCCGTTGTTGCTGGGCGCGCAGGGCAGTCTTTTGATCATCCTCATCACAGGACTGACAGCTCAGCTTATCTATCTGAAAAAACAAAACAATCGGTGATCGCGTGGATGGCATGTTTCTCCTATCCACGGAATGAGGTTCAAAGACCACGCGGAATAATGAGCTCTGTCGGTATCATTTCGGGTGGGTTGTTCGTTTGAACGGACTCGTCCAGAAGTTCAAAGGCGCGTTCGATCATTGCCTGAACATTTTGCCGGACCATCACAACCGGGAAGTGGAGAACTTCGATGAAGGGGTCCCAGTCGAAACATCCGATGGAGCACTCCCGGACCTCGTCAACCGGCAGCGTCTTGAGAAAACTGACGACGCCCTCAAAAGGGCTCGTCGAGTTGACGAACAGTGCCTCTGGCAATCCATTCAATTTTTTATAAATATCGCGGATGGTTCTCGCGGCGGCATCGGGACCATAACCATTCGTGATTATGGCGTCGGAGTGAACGGGGAAGTTCAGCGCAGCCAGTTCATCTTTATACCCGCGCACACGTGCGCGGGTGTTGTGGTCACTATCCACGCCACCGATGAAGTAGAAGCTGTTTTCCGTTCGATGAGACCTGCGGCTGGCAATCTGATGCGTCAGTACGCGGGCACCGTTATAGTTGTCACTGATTACGGATGCGCCATGCTTTCCGGGAAGATCCACGTTTATATGTTTCAGATGAGCCTTTTCGCAGAGTTCGGCGACACTGTCCGGATCGGTTGCGCCCGCGATCAACAAGGCGTCGACATTGTGGGCAATCAATGTTTCCACGGTGCTGCGTTCCTGCTGCGGGTCGCGTAATGTGCTGGCTACAACGGGGATAAGATTCCGTGAGCGCGCCACCGTCTCAAACGATGCGGCCATGGAGCTGAAGTATCGGTTGTCCAGCATAGGCAAGATCATGCCGATCATGCCGGAATTGGATATGCGCAACCCGCGTGCCTGAAGGTTGGTGGTATAACCGAGTTCGCTCGCTATTACTCGAATTCTGTCGGCTGTTGCTTTGGTAATTCTTCGATTTTCCCATGAACCATTCATAACCGAAGCAACGGTCGACGCGGATACACCAGCGCGCTCCGATATATCGTAAATGGTTACTTTCCGGGAGATGCTCATCAGGCCTGCTTTGCGTCTGGGTCGGGTCCCGATCTTAGCGGTGCGATAGCGTTTGCTGCAAGTAGGGGAAGGCGTAATCCAATCTATTCCTCTGTCATTTTCCTCTTGACCAGATGCAGGATGTTGAGCGATGGTTATGTTGCACTATCGATGGTGCAACATGATTGTATGCCGAGAGGAGCGGTGCACACATGCCGAAGCCAGGAACGGCTTCCCATCATGCGTCACAAGCCCCGTCAGCATTGCTCGATTTGATTGGTGCGCCGCAAAGCAATGCGGCGCCAAAATGCCGGAACTCCAGGGAACTGGAGGTCGCTATAGGGAGAACATATGGGGTGGAGTAGCGATATAAAGTTTGTCTGCAAGATTGTGTAAAATACAAAATTGAAAACCCAATGGGAGTGAGACATGAAAAATATGTTTGGTAAGGCAGCTTTTGCTGCGGTGATGCTGTCCTCTTTTGCGAGCGGTGCTCAGGCAGAAGTGAAGGACGCAGTGGTCGGCTTCTTGATGCCGGATCAGGCTTCCACACGTTATGAGGAGCGTGATTATCCGGGCTTTGCCGCCGAGATGAAGAAGATCTGCGAAAGCTGCAAGGTGCTTTATCTCAATGCCGATGGCGATGCGAGCAAGCAGCAGCAGCAGTTCAACTCGGTCATTTCGCAGGGCGCGAAGGTGATCGTGCTTGATGCGGTTGACACGGCGGCGGCAGCCTCGCTGGTCAAGCTGGCCCAATCCCAAGGTATCAAGGTCATCGCCTATGACCGTCCGATCCCGGATGCGACCTCCGATTTTTACGTGTCGTTCGACAATGAAGCCATCGGCAAGTCGATTGCGGAATCGTTGGTCAAGCACCTGAAGGACAAGGGTGTACCGGGCGACAAGGGCGGCGTTCTGCAGATCAACGGTTCGCCAACCGATGCCGCTGCCGGTCTCATCAAGAATGGTATT
Source organism: Brucella sp. NBRC 14130 (assembly GCF_040371715.1). Lineage (NCBI taxonomy): Bacteria > Pseudomonadati > Pseudomonadota > Alphaproteobacteria > Hyphomicrobiales > Brucellaceae > Brucella > Brucella sp. NBRC 14130. The sequence goes on along the minus strand of NZ_BAABTE010000001.1, from coordinate 598,457 downwards.
CATGCCGGTCTGAAGGACAGCGGCTACAAGACGCTTGCCGAATACGATACGCCTGAATGGGCACCGAGCAAGGCACAGCAGTGGGCCAGCGGCCAGATCACCCGTTTCAACGACCAGATCGTCGGCGTGGTGGCTGCCAATGATGGCACCGCTGGCGGCGCGATTGCAGCCATGAAGGCAGCTGGTATCGATCCGCTTCCTCCAGTCACCGGCAATGATGCGACGATTGCAGCGCTTCAGCTCATCATTTCGGGCGATCAGTACAATACGATCAACAAGCCGTCGGAAATTGTTGCTGCGGAAGCCGCACGCGTCGCGGGCCAGCTTCTGAATGACGAAACCCCGAAGGCAGAGGCCACGCTCTACAACACGCCGTCGAAGCTTTTCGTTCCGGTGGTCGTGACGGCTGACAATCTCAAGGCTGAGATCATCGACAAGAACATCGTTTCGGCTGAAACCCTGTGCGTCGACCGCTATGCCGAAGGCTGCAAGAAGCTCGGCATCACGAAGTAGGCAACGATACGCCCGGCCGGTATCCCGGTCGGGCGATTTCATGGATAATGGCATATCGCATGATATGCCGGGGAAAGCGAACTATGTCCCAGGAAAACAAGCCAACCGCGTCGTCGCGGCAGCCTGTGCTGCGTCTCAGCGGTATATCCAAGAATTTCGGCGCCGTTTCAGCGCTGACCGATATCGATCTGGAAGTCTTTCCGGGCGAGGTTGTCGCTCTTGTCGGCGACAACGGCGCGGGGAAGTCCACGCTTATCAAGACGCTGGCGGGTGTGCATCAGCCCACGTCCGGCACAATCGAATTCAATGGCGAGAAGGTTGTGCTTTCCTCGCCGGGCGTTGCGCTCGATCTCGGCATTGCGACGGTCTTTCAGGACCTGGCGCTGTGCGAGAACCTTGACGTCGTCGCCAATATCTTCCTTGGCCGCGAAATGAGCCCCTATCGCCTCGATGAGGTGTCGATGGAAATCAAGGCATGGAAGCTTCTGAACGAGCTTTCCGCGCGTATTCCAAGCGTGCGCGAACCGGTGGCCTCGCTCTCTGGTGGCCAGCGCCAGACGGTTGCGATCTCGCGTTCGCTGCTGCTCGATCCGAAGCTCATCATGCTCGATGAACCGACGGCAGCACTTGGTGTTGCGCAGACCGCTGAGGTGCTCGATCTGATTGAACGCGTCCGTGACCGCGGCCTCGGGGTTTTGATGATCAGCCATAACATGGAAGACGTGCGCGCGGTTGCTGACCGCATCGTCGTGCTGCGGCTTGGCCGGAACAATGGCGTTTTCTACCCGGATTCCTCGAATGAGGAACTGGTCGCCGCCATTACCGGAGCGAGCAGCAATTCCGTTTCCCGCCGTGCCGAACGGCGTCAGGCGCAGCATGAAGCCGGTCAGGCCCTCGACCGGGGAGAAGCATAATGAACCAGGCTACCGGAAATACCCCTCTCGACCGGCAGGATACACGCGTGCGCCATGACGAAGGCGTTTCAGGCGCGCTGCGCAATTTCTTCGACCGTGTTCGCTCGGGCGATCTTGGATCACTGCCGGTCATCGTCGGCCTCGTCATCATCTGGACCGTCTTCCAGACATTGAACCCGGTTTTCCTGTCGAGCAACAATCTCGTCAACCTGCTGTTCGACTGCTCGACCATCGGCGTGATTTCGCTCGGTATCGTCTGCATCCTGATGCTGGGCGAAATCGACCTTTCAGTCGGCTCGGTCAGCGGTCTTGCTTCGGCAATTGTCGGCGTGCTCTGGGTCAATCATGGCTGGCCGGTCGGGATCGCAATGCTGGCAGCGCTCTGCACCGGCGCGCTGATCGGCCTGCTTTATGCATTCCTCTATAATCGCTTCAGCATGCCAAGCTTCGTTTCCACGCTGGCTGGCCTGCTGGCAGCGCTGGGCCTGCAGCTTTATCTCCTGGGCAATACCGGTTCGATCAATCTGCCTTACGGCTCCTGGCTCGTGAGCTTCGGCCAGCTTCTGGTGATGCCGCGCCCACTTTCCTATGCGCTGGTGCTGATTGCGGGGCTTGCAATCTTTTTCACCGGGTTCCGTTCCGCGCAGCGCCGCCGCGAAGCCGGTCTGTCGGCACCCTCGTCGGCCGGGATTGCGCTCAAGGCCATTGTCATCACGGCCATTGTCGGTGGCGCAGTATTCTATCTCAACCAGTCGCGCGGCGTGCCATGGATGTTCGGCCTGTTCGTGGCGCTGGTGATCGCAATGAACTACGCACTCACCCGCACCAAATGGGGCCGCGCCATGCAGGCAGTCGGCGGCAATCGTGAAGCTGCCCGTCGCGCTGGCATCAATGTGAAATTCATCTACATGTCGGCCTTCATGACCTGTTCGGTTCTCGCCGCCGCAGGTGGCATTCTCGCAGCGTCGCGCCTTGCCTCCTCCAGCCAGCAGGCCGGTACGGGTGACGTCAACCTCAACGCCATCGCGGCAGCGGTCATCGGCGGCACCAGCCTCTTCGGCGGACGCGGCAGCGCGTGGTCAGCATTGCTTGGCATTATCGTCATCCAGTCGATCGCCAGCGGTTTGACGCTGCTCGATCTGTCGTCTTCGCTTCGCTACATGATCACGGGTGCAGTGCTCGCCATTGCTGTGATCGTCGACTCCCTTGCCCGCCGCTCGCGCCAGTCGCACGGTCGCGCCTAAACCTCTAAGGACTGAAAAAATGGCTCAGGATCTCAATGGAAAAGTCGGCGCCGTTACCGGTGCTGCCTCTGGAATCGGCTTCGAATGCGCAAAGCATATGATCGAAGCGGGCATGACGGTTTTTCTCGTCGATCGTGACGAGAAGGCGCTGAAGGAAAAATGCGCCGAACTCGGCGACAAGGCTAGGCCGCTGGTCATCGATCTGCTCAATCCGGCGTCGGTCGCCACCATGATGCCGCAGATACTCGAACAGGCGGGCCAGCTCGACGTGTTCCACGCCAATGCCGGCGCCTATATTGGCGGTCCTCTTTGGGAGGGCGACCCGGATGCATGGGACCGCATGCTGAACCTCAACATCAACGCCGCCTTCCGCACCATTCATGCGGTTCTGCCGCACATGATGGAACGCAAGACTGGCGATATCATCGTTACGAGTTCGGTCGCCGGTGTCGTGCCCGTGATATGGGAGCCGATCTATACCGCCTCCAAGCACGCCGTTCAGGCTTTCGTGCATACGGTTCGTCGTCAGGTCGCCCCGCATGGTATCCGCGTTGGCGGCGTTCTTCCGGGGCCGGTCGTCACCGCCCTCATCAGCGATTGGCCGAAGGCCAAGCTCGATGAAGCGCTGGCCAATGGCAGTTTGATGGAACCGAAAGAAGTCGCGGAATCGGTGATGTTCATGCTGACCCGCCCGCGCAACATCACCATTCGCGATCTGGTCATTCTTCCGCAGAGCCTCGATCTGTAAATGGGAGCGACCATGACCAGCTATTATCTCGGCGTCGATGTCGGCACGGGCAGCGCCCGCGCCGGCCTTTTCGACGCCAGCGGTACCATGCTTGCTTCGGCCAAACGGGATATCACTATCTGGCGCGAGGCGGGCAGCATCGTCGAGCAATCGAGTGCCGATATCTGGCAGGCGGTGTGCGAAAGTGTGCGCGAAGCGGTAAAGCTTGCGGGTGTCGATCCGGCTGACATTGCCGGTATCGGCTACGATGCGACATGCTCGCTGGTCGTGCTGGGCGAGGGCGGCAAACCGCTTGCCGTGGGGCCGTCCGACGATCCTGCACGTGACATCATCGTATGGATGGATCACCGCGCAGTCGGTCAGGCCGAGCGGATCAATGCGACCAGGGCCAGAGTTCTCGATTATGTCGGCGGCACCATTTCACCTGAGATGGAAACGCCAAAACTGTTGTGGCTGAAGGAAAACAAGCCGGAAACCTTTGCCGCCGCCTGGCAGTTCTTCGATCTGACCGATTTTCTGACATGGAAATCATGCGGCAGTCTGGCTCGTTCGGCCTGCACCGTGACCTGTAAATGGACCTATCTCAGCCACGAGAAGCGTTGGGATGAAAGCTATTTCCGCGAGGTTGGTCTTGGTGAACTGGCCGATGAAAATTTCGTCCGCATCGGTACCGACGTTCGTGCGGGTGGCGAAAAGCTCGGCGGCCTGAGCGAACAGGCAGCGGCTGAACTTGGTCTTGTGCCGGGCACCGCGATTGCCGCCGGTCTTATCGACGCCCATGCGGGCGGTATCGGCACAGTCGGCGCGCGCGGTTCGGAAGGCCGGATATTGTCGCGTATGGCCTATGTATTCGGCACATCGGCCTGTACCATGACCACCACCGAACAGCCGGTTTTCGTGGATGGTGTCTGGGGTCCCTATTATTCGGCCATGGTGCCGGGCCTGTGGCTCAATGAGGGGGGCCAGTCGGCAGCGGGCGCCGCTATCGATCACCTGATCCATATGCATCCATTTGCCGTGGAAGCCGAAAAACAGGCGGCAGCCCAGGGCAAGGGGCTTGCCGACAGCCTTGCAGAAGAAGTCGAAGCAAGAGGCGGCGCTGAAAAGGCGGCTGCGATCATTGGTGATATTCATGTCGTGCCGGAATTCCTCGGCAATCGTGCACCTTTCGCCGACCCCGATGCGCGCGCGATCATCGCCGGGCTTGATCTTGATGCCGGGCTCGACAGTCTGACAGCGCTATATCTCGCGGGTCTTTGCGGCCTCGGCTATGGTGCGCGACAGATCGTCGAGGCCCAGAAGGCAAAGGGTATTGAAACCGATACTATCGTGGTTTCAGGTGGAGCAGCGCGTTCGCATCTGGTGCGACAGGTGCTTGCCGATACGACAGGCCTCGTCATCGCCGCGTCTACGTCGCCGGAACCGGTCCTGCTCGGTTCGGCCATGCTGGGGGCTGTGGCATCAGGGGCTTATCCTGATCTCGCCGCCGCCATGCATGCCATGTCGGAACTCGGTGCGATGAACAGGCCGGACGCCGAGCGCGCCAGATGGCACGACAGACGTTTCGAGGCTTTCACGCTGCTGCAGGCGACCGCGCGGAAGATCCGCTTGGCTCCAACGCGTTAGATTGGTCCCCAGACAGTTCTGTTTATGCTGAACCTGTCACACGAATGTGCGAGGCTGCCCTTCCATCAACCGGTTGCTAAACTAATTCTGGCGATGATGGTGGAAAGTCAATCCCGATCGCATGAGGGCGATCAGGCCGGATGCAGAAGACAGGCGAACTGTGAAGACGGTACTAGGAGAAAAAGATGCTTCTTCACGCGCTCGGCGGCAATCGCAGAGACTGGCGCTCGGCTGTTCGCTCTCAACCGTGAGGGCAAGATCGCCGGTATGCAGCTTAGTTCGCTTCTTAACGACCTTGGCTATGCGAGCGGATTGCGAAAGGGCTGCACAATCTGCTGGAGATGCGCAAACGTTCGAAGGGCGCTTCGCTGCGAAGTCTTTCGGAAATATTCGACGAGGACACTCCAATGATGGCTATCTGATTGAATCCGAAAGGCGGGTTGGTCGAAGCATGATACGGATTTCAGCCGTCGTCGATTTTCCAGACCGCAGCGCCAGCCAGCATTCCCGAACCGGCTGCAGACAGGAGCAATCGTTCACCGGGCTCGAAAGGTCGCGCTTCCGATGCAAGCGATAAGGAAAGTGGGATCGTCGCCGCCGACGAGTTGCCGAACACGCCAATCGTTCTGACGGCGATGGAAACAGGCAGATGGAGTTGCTCGCAGACGGCATCAGTGATCCGCGTATTGGCTTGATGAGGAAAGAATCTGTCCACATCGGCGGGTCCGAGATGCGCTTGTTCCAGCGCATCCCTGGCACAATGCGTCATCAGGCGAACGGCTTGCGTGAAGACGGCTTTTCCGTCACGCATGGTCATCTTGTTTTCTCCGGCTGGAACGGAGATCAGGCCGTAATTTCCACCATCGGACATAAGTGCAGATCCACGCAGCCCTTCATGCGGGTTGCCGGACGGCGCGAGTAGGACCGCTCCTGCGGCATCGGCAAAGAGGATTGCCGTGTTTCGTTCCTCCATATTGATACGGCGGCTCAATATATTTGCGGCAACCACCAGAACTGGCTTACGGGTATTTTTTACAAAACCGTCGGCCAGCACGAGCGCATACAGGAAACCCGAACAGGCACCTGCCAGATCGATCCCGCCGCAATCGAGACCAAGCTTGTGCGCGAGAAGGGGTGCTGAAGGCGGTAGAAGTTGGTCGGGCGTGGATGTGGCCAGAATGACAAGCCCGACCTCGCTGCGCGCCAGACCGGCGTCATCGAGCGCCATTTTACCGGCCATCATTGCCATGTCCGTCAGGGTTTCATCCGGTGCGGCCCACCGTCGCTCCCGAATGCCGGTGCGCCGTTCGATCCAGCCGGGTTCCAGCCTAAGCCGCCGCTCCAGTACGAAGTTTTCTACCCGGCGATCGGGCACATAATGACCGAAGCCAGCCATTCGGCTCGAAATATTCATCGCGCCGCGGTCGCAATCATATCAGCTACGGCGTCAATCGCATCGTAGGCGATATCCAGATCGGCGGGTGTTATGCAATAAGGAGGCATCAGATATATCACATTGCCGAGCGGACGCAGAAGCACACCCCGTTCTCGGAAGAAGGCTTTGATTTTTGGTCCCGCATCGGAAAGGTAGCCGGTCTGCTCGACGGCGAGGTCGAGGGCGGCAATCGTGCCCTGCTGGCGCAGATTGATGAAACGGGGATCGTCGCGGAAGCGAGCAAGCCTTTCCGAGTGCCACCCCGCCAGTGTCTCGATACGCCCCGCGACCGGTTCAGTCTGCCAGATTTCGATATTGGCGCATGCGGCGGCGCAGGCTATCGGATTGGCCGTGTACGAACTCGAATGAAAGAAGGTGCGGCTTCGATCCGTCGAAAAATGCGCGTCGAAGATTTCAGACGTGCTGAGCGTCGCTGCCAGCGGAAGCGCGCCTCCGGTAATGCCTTTGGAAAGACACAGGATATCCGGTGTGATGGACGCCTGTTCGCATGCGAAAAGGGTCCCGGTGCGCCCCCATCCGGTCATCACTTCATCGGCGATCAGCAACGTTCCATAGCGGCGGGTGATCCGCCGGAACTCGGACAGGAGATGCGCGGGATAGATTTTCATTCCTCCCGCCCCCAGCACCAGCGGCTCTATCAACAGGGCAGCAACATCGCCGTTGCTACAGTATCGCTCCAGCGCATCGAGTGTTTCCTGTTCTCGGCCCGATGGAAACGGGATGGTATCGACCTGGAACAGGAGGGGCTCATAAGCCGCGTTGAACACCCCGCGCGCGCCGGTGGACATGGTGCCGATCGTATCGCCGTGATAGCTATACTCCATCACCACGATGCGCGAGCGCGGCTCGTTTCTGTTATAATAATTGCCAAGCGCCATCTTGATCGCCACCTCGACCGCAGTGGAACCACTGTCGGAATAGAACACATGCGCAAGGTTAGGCGGTGCGAGCTTGACCAGTTCTTTCGCCAGCCTTTCTGCCGGTTCATGGGTGAACTCGGCAAAGATGATCTGGTCGAACTGTTCCGATGCATGCCGGATCGCCGCCATGATTTTCGGATGTCGGTGCCCGTGGGTAATCACCCACCATGACGATATGGCGTCCAGCACGGAACGGCCGGTTTCATCAAGCAGATAGGCGCCGTCGGTTTTGATGATCTTGCGGAAAGCCGGTTCTGTGGCGTGTTGCGTAAATGGATGCCAGACGGGGAACGGATGCCCGGTCATTTGGAGGCCTCGTTAAAAACGTTCATGTCGAAATGTGCGCGAAAGGCGAGACGAAGCGTGTCCGGATCGAGCTTTGCAAGGTGTGGCAAGCGGCCAGTCTGCGCGTGCCGCTAAGCTCAAGGATAATTTCTTCGGTGTCGGGTTGTCGGTCACCGATAAAGGCGATGCCAAGCACGGGTATATTGCGCCGGTCCAAGGCCTCGAGCGAAAGCAATGTATGATTGATGGTGCCGAGGCCGGTTCTCGAACAGAGGATGACCGGCTTCTGCCAGCGCGCAAAAACATCGATAAATGTTGTGCGGCGCGTCAGGGGCACATGCAATCCTCCAGCACCTTCGATCACCAGTGGAGCATCGACTGTCGGTACTTCCAGCGTTTCCGTATTGATATCAATCCCGTCGATCCGTGCCGCAAGATGTGGCGAAGCCGGTGTTTTAAGCAGCCAGGTTTCCGGAATGATCCGCCGCTGCGAAATACCTGCGAGTCTTGCTACAGTTTCGCTGTCGGTCGCCTGGTCCAGTCCGGACTGAACCGGCTTCCAGTAACAGGCATTGAGCGCATCCGTGAGGGCCGCGGAAATGACCGTCTTGCCGATGCCCGTATCGGTGCCGGTAACGACGAAAGTCTGTTTCATAACATTTCCTCTGCAATGATTTCGGCAAGGCGCTCGAACATGCGCGTTATCGTGGGTTCATCGACATTGAGTGTGATGGCGATGCGCAGGCGCGCTGTGCCGACCGGCACCGTGGGTGGGCGGATGGCGCGTATGTCGAAACCTTTGGCCTGCATCCGGTATGCAATGCGCAAGGTGCGGTCGGCGTCGCCGATGATGAGCGGTAATATCTGCGTTCCGCTGCCGGGACTGCCGAAAAGATCGGCGAAACGCACATTGGCGAAAGCGATAAGCCGGTGCAATTCCTGCCGCCGCTGTTCATCTGCTACCATTGTTTTCAGCGCCAGCCGTGTTGCTGATACCTGCAAGGGGGAGGGCGCGGTCGAATAGATAAACGGTCTTGCACGGTTAACGAGAAAATCGCGCAGGATTGGATCTGCTGCGACTAGCCCGCCCATGCTTCCCATGGCCTTGCCGCAGGTGTGAAGCACAATCACATTCGGTCTGCTTTCCAGCCCCTCCGCAAAACGCGTCCGCCCCGTCCGTGAACGCCTGTCGCGTGAGCTTCATCGATGAAGAGAAAAGCCTCGTGACGGTTGGCAATTTCCATGAGGTCGGATAGAGGCGCGCAGTCGCCATCCATCGAATAGAGGCTCTCCACCACAATCCAAGGGGTGCCACTTCCGCCTTTTTCGCGCCACGTGCGGATCGCCGTTTCGAATGCCTCCGCATTATTATGCGGGATGGAAATGATGTCGGCTTTTCCCGCCCTCATGCCTTCATGCGCGCTCGCATGGATCAGGGCGTCGTAGGCAATCATGTCGCCGCGTTGCGGTAGGGTTGAGAGAACAGCAAAATTTGCCGCATATCCGTTGCTGAAATAGAGCATCGACGGCGCACGAAAAAAGGCAGCGGCTTCAGCTTCCAGAAACTCGTGTTCCGGGTGATTGCCACGCAGTAGCCTTGAGCCGCCAGCCCCGCTGGCGAGCCCCTCTTTCAGTTCCGCTATCAATGCCCTTCGGATCGACGGCGAGGCGGCAAGTCCCAGATAATCGTTGGAGGTAAAATCCGCGCCGCGATGATCTGAAAGCGAGCGCAGATGGCCACGCCGCTCAAGGTTCTTCAACTTCGCGGTATAGCGTACCAATGGATCGGTGTTCATACATGCTCGCTCAGTGCGTCCGTGGTCAGGCCAAGTCGCCCCATGAGGCTCGTGTCGCGGTCTTCGCCCGGATTGGCGCCGGTCAAGAGTGTGTCGCCGATAAAGATCGAATTTGCGCCCGCGAAAAAGCAGAGCGCCTGCATCTCATCGCTCATCGAATTGCGTCCGGCTGTCAGTCGCACATACGATTGCGGCATCATCAGACGGGCAAGCGCGATGATACGGACAAAGGCGATGGGATCTACAGGCGAGGCTTTCTCCAGCCGAGAACCGGGCATGGGGATCAGCATGTTGATCGGCACGCTTTCCGGCGGCGTGGGCAGGTTTGCGAGCGTCACCAGCATGTCGACCCGGTCGTCCTCGGTTTCTCCCAGGCCGAGAATGCCGCCGCAGCAAACCTTGATGCCAGCCTCGCGCACATAGGTTAGCGTTTGCAGCCGGTCATCGAAACTGTGCGTCGTGATGACCTGGGGATAAAACCGTTCCGACGTATCGATATTGTGGTTGTAATAATCGAGGCCCGCTTCTGCGAAGGTCTGCGCCTGACCGGGAGTTAGCATGCCGAGCGTCATGCAGGTTTCCAGCCCGAGCGCCTTCACCTGCCCCACCATTTCCACGATGGCGGGTTCGTCACGCGGCTTCGGCATGCGCCAGGCAGCCCCCATGCAATAGCGCGTCGCACCGCTAGCTTTTGCTTTTCGCGCTTCTTCAAGCACCGTATCAAGGCTGACCAGTTTGGAGGCTTTCAGACCGGAGGCATGATGCGCCGACTGGCTGCAATAGCCACAATCTTCGGGGCAGCCGCCCGTCTTGATATTGAGCAATTTGCTGAGCTGGACCCGGTTCGGGTCGAAGTTCGCACGATGAACACTCTGTGCCTCGAAAAGGAGGTCGTTGAACGGAAGATCATAGAGCAGACGCGCGCTTGCGAGCGTCCATGCATCAGAGTTGGGTTCTGTCTTCTCTTCATCTTCCGGGCCGGATGGAACTACGTGAAGCATGCTTTTCCCTTTTATCTATAAAAATGGAAAGAATCTATAGACTATAGATTAAACGTAAGTATGAACCACGCCAAGTCAAAATTTTATAGATAAAAAAGGGTGTCGCAAAGGAACATGCCCCGGAAACGCCGAAGCCGCGATCACTGGATCGCGGCCGTTGAATGGGGAAATATGACAGCCTTGCAGCGCGCGCTTTCAGCCCTCGAAAGGTTCCAGCCTGCTTTCAAGGCGCTTTTCGTTGAGACGATGCCGTCCCAATGGCAGCATGATCGGGCGACCGGAAGTCGGGTCGGTCATGATGCGGCTCTCCAGATGAAAGACCTCGCGGATATTCTGTTCCGTCAGCACTGTGTCGGGCGCGCCGCTTACATGCAGCCGCCCGTCGGCCATTGCGACAAGAAAATCCGCATAGCGCGCGGCAAGATTTAGATCGTGCAGAACCATCACGATGGTGGTTCCGCGCTCCCGGTTAAGGTCGGTGAGGAGATCCAGGACTTCGACCTGATGGCTGATGTCCAGAAAGGTCGTGGGCTCGTCGAGCAGCAGAATATCGGTCTGCTGGGCCAGCGCCATGGCGATCCAAACGCGCTGGCGCTGACCGCCTGAAAGTTCATCCACTGGTCTGTCGGCCAGTTCCGTTGTCCGGGTTGCCTCAAGTGCTGCCGCAATTGCTTCGTCATCTGCGCGTGTCCATTGCGAGAAAACGCCGTGATAAGGGTTTCGGCCCCGGCTTACTAGATCGGCAACCAGTATGCCTTCCGGTGCTATGGGCGATTGCGGCAGAAGACCGAGCGTCTGCGCAAGCCGACGGGAGGGAAGTGTGTGGATCGACCTGCCGTCCAGCAGCACCTGCCCGCGCCGAGGGGCCAGAAGCCGGGACATCGTCCGCAAAAGCGTGGATTTTCCGCAGGCGTTTGCCCCAACGATTGCCGTCACCTTGTCGGATGGTATCTCCAGGTCGAGACCATCCAACACCAGCCGGTCGCCATAGCCGGTGGTCAACTCCTGAACGATGAGCGTGTGATCGCTCATAGGGAAGCCCCGCTGCGGTTGGCGCGAATGATGAGGTAGATGAGATAGGGAGCGCCCAGGGCTCCGGTGACGACGCCGACCGGAAAGCGCCCCGGCAGCAGGAACTGCCCGCAATAATCGCCAGCGAGCACAAGTATAGCCCCGATCAGCGCCGACGGGACAAGGAGTGAACCGTTGTTGCCGATGATGCGCGATGCAATCGGGCCGGACAGAAAGGCGACGAAAGCGATAGGCCCCGCGACAGCGGTGGCAAAGGCTATCAGGCCAACAGCGCCGATGATGATGGCGATCCGGGTTCGCCCGACATGGGTTCCCAGCGCGGCGGCGCTGTCGTCGCCCAGACGCAAGGCTTCGAGATCGCGCAACCGGCTTAAAAGCAATCCGCCGAAGACAACCAGCCCGACCAGAAGCGGCAACATCTGGTCCAGCCGTGCACCGTTGACGCTGCCGGTCAGCCAGCGCATGGCTTCCTGCAGGCTCCAGGCGGGCGCGGTTGAAAGAATGTAGGCGATGAAGCTTTCGATCATCGCCGCAACACCGATGCCGACAAGGATAAGCCGGGTTCCGGCAACCCCGTTCCTGAAGGAAAGTCCGTAAACCGCAAGCGCCACGGCAAGCCCGGCGGCAACGGCGAAGACGGAAACCACCGGGCCACTCATGGAAAGCACGACGATCGCAAAGACGGCGGCAGCGCTCGCACCTGAGCTTATGCCGATAATGTCAGGACTCGCGAGCGAATTGCGCAGCATGAGCTGGAATGCGACGCCGCCGAGCCCGAAACTCAACCCCGCCAGCACGGAAAGGACGGCGCGCGGCAGGCGCAGCTTGCCAACCGTGAAGCTTGCGCCCGGAACGTCTTCGCCCAGCAGCACGCGGACAATATCCTTCGGCGGCGTGAAGGATTGCCCAAGCATCAAAGTCAGGAGGAACAAGGCCAGGAGAATGACGAGCAGAAGGCCGATGACCAGATTGCGCTTGCGGCTCCGGCTGCGGCGGTTTCTGGCGATGAGATCGGCGGTGGAATGCAGCATGCTCACAGCTCGCGAACCCGTTGGCGCCTGACGATCCAGATGAAGAATGGCGCACCGATGAGCGCGGTGACGATCCCGACATCGAGTTCGGCAGGGCGGGCAATCAGCCGCCCGACAATATCGGCGGCGAGCAGGAGACATGCTCCACTGAGGGCCGAGAATGGCAACAGCCAGCGGTGATCGACCCCGACCAGCAAGCGACAGAGATGCGGTACGACCAGCCCCACGAATCCGATGGGACCGCAGATGGCGGTCGTCGCGCCGCAGAGGAGGATTGCGCCGAGCGCCGCAATGGCGCGTGCAAGGACGACATTTTCACCCAGCCCGGCGGCTAGTTCATCGCCAAGTGCCAGCGAGTTCAGCTTGCGTGCCGATAGAAGGCTGACGATGAAGCCGACAGCGAGAAAGGGAAGCACATATGAAAGCCGGTCGAAGGTTGCTCCGCCGACGCCGCCGATTTGCCAGGCGCGGATGCCGCCAGCGATATCGTTGCGCGGCAGAACCACGGCGATGACCAGCGAGGAAAAAGCGACCGACGTGGCTGCGCCGGCCAGCGCGAGCTTGAGCGGTGTCGCGCCGCCGCGCCCAAGCGATCCAACCGCATAGACGAAGACGGAGGCGCAACCGGCGCCGAATATGGCAGCCCAGATATAGGCAGATGCCGAGACGATGTTGAACCAGGCGACGCCGATCACGACGGCGAGCGACGCGCCCATATTGACGCCCAGAATACCGGGGTCCGCCAGCGGATTACGGGTGATGCCCTGCATGATTGCGCCTGCCAGCCCGAGCGCGGCACCCGCGAGAAGCGCCAGCAGGGTGCGCGGAATGCGCATGGCGACAGCGGCCTGTCCGACGGTGTCCATATGACCCCGCAACGCGGCAACAATGTCTGACCACGGTACTTCGCGCGTGCCGAGCGACACGGATAGAACGCAAAGGATCACGAGAAGAAAGACGACCGCGCCGAGCCAGCCGGTCCTCGCTCTATTGGACCGATATATGGTGGTTGGCTGACTTGAACGCCGGATGCGGGCGACGGTCATTTTGCTTTATCAATCGCACCGGCGAGAAGGGCGACATAGTCCTTCAGAACCCAGGAGATGGAAAGCGGTGTGGGATTGGCCGCTGTTCCAAGCGGGTTTCTGCCCAGCATCACCACCGCGTTGTTTTCCACGACCGGCATTCTGGCGAGAAGCGGATTGCGCTTCATCGCGTCCAGCAATTCGTGGCTGCCATAGGTCACGACGATGTCGACGTCATCGAACATGTCGACACGCTCGGCGCTGATGGAGCCGGAGAACTGACCCGGTTTGGAGGCGTCGACCACGCTTTTGGGCGAAGTCAGGCCGAGGTCGTTGAAGAATCTGACACGCGTATCGTTGGTAGTGTAGAAATTGACCGTGCTCAGGTCCGTCGTGTCGAGATGGGTGACGAACATGGCCGACTTGCCCTTGAGGCGCGGATACTGGCTGACTGTATCGGCAATTTCCGCTTCGATCCTTGCGATCAGCGCTTCGCCTTCTTCCGCCATGCCCATGCCAGCGCTGTTGAGGCGGATCATGTCGCGCCAGTCGGTGGACCATGGCGCTTCCGGATAGGCGACAACCGGAGCGATCTGGCTGAGCGTATCGTAGTCCGACTGGCTGAGGCCGGAATAGGATGCAAGGATGACATCGGGCCGCGTTTCCGCCACGGCCTCGAAATCGATCCCGTCGCCTTCGTCGAAGAGAACCGGTGTATCCGCGCTAAGTTCCTTCAACTTTGCCGCCACCCAGGGCAACAGTCCGTCATTGTCGTCATCACCGAAATTGGCGCGCGCAAAACCGACCGGCACCACGCCGAGCGCAAGAGGAACCTCATGATTTGCCCACGCGACAGTCACGATCCGCTCCGGCTTTTTCTCGATTGTCGTCGTGCCAAAGGCATGTTTGATAACAATCGGATAAGTCGCTTTTGCGCTGGCCTGTGCGCTTTGCGGCGCAGTGATCGCAAATGAGGCCAGGGCAGCGAAAAATAGAGAGCGAATGGACCACGTCATCCGGCGCATTCTCCTTGCATGTAAAGTGGCCTTTCACTGTCAAGTTAAGACCATCACGTCAAGGCCGAAGCATGCGCCTCGATAAGGCTGTTGCGAATTAACCGTGACTTCCTACAAAAAAGCAGTTTTCTACAATACTGGACAATGCTTATCAAGTTAGTGGCGATCCGGGGACAACTTCAGTTTACCGACAGTCTCGATGACCGGGCGCGCCCGGTCTTTGAAAGGCTGGGATCGCAAGGCTGGCCAACATCCCCACGATTTGAAAACCGTCGCCGAAGGCGATCGCCGCAAACTGCATATCGGACCTGACCATGGACACTGAAATGACTGCTGAGACGAAGAAGATCACCCGCGTCCGCTACCGCAGGGCGATTCTTCTGGGGTGTATGGCGCTGGTCGTATCCATGCCGGGGCTGGCTTCGGCGCAGCAGGCGGCAAAGGCGGAAACGACCACGGTGCTCAAGACCATCACGGTCAATGGCTCCGGCGGAAGCGACGACGATTCCAAATCAATCGTCGCAACGCGCACAACCGGCGGCGGCAAGATGGCGGCGGATATCATGGACACGGCAGCTTCCGTATCGGTGATCACTGCCAAGGAAATGCAGGAACGTAACGCCCAGACTGTCGAGCAGGTTCTGCAATATACGGCAGGCGTGTCCACCAATTTCTACGGATCGGATGATCGGTTCGACTTCTTCCAGATACGCGGCTTCGACGCTAACACCTATCGCGACGGGCTTACGCTTGGCCGCCCCTTTGGCGGTGTGCGGGAGGAGCCCTATGCATTCGAACGTATCGAAGTGCTGAAAGGCGCCAGTTCCACGGCCTTCGGTGTTTCCGATCCCGGCGGCATGGTCAACTATGTGACCAAGCGGCCGAAAACGGAGCGCTTCGGCGAAGCCTATGTTACGGGCGGGTCCTTCAATCATAAGGAGGTCGGCTTCGATTTCGGCGATAATTTGACCGGCGATGAAGGGCTTTCCTATCGCCTTACCGGCAAGTTCAAGGATGCCGATGCCGAATATGATTATTCGCGCGATGATGAAAAGTTCATCATGGGCGGTCTGACCTGGCGTCCGAGCGATGCGACCAATCTGACGGTGATTTTCGATCATCTTCACCGTAATGGCGTGCCCGGAAGCGGGGGCCATCCGGTCGGCACCAATTTCAGCAGAAGCCGCTTTTTTGGAGAGCCTGACTTCAACTATCGCGGCACCGACCGGAATACCGTCAGCGCCATGTTCGATCATGACTTCGGCAATGGCCTGACGTTGGGCGCAAACGGACGTTACAGCAATCAGGATACCGATTTCGGCTATGCCTATATTTCTGCGACGCCGACCGATGGCTCAACGATTGCCCGGCGTGATTTCTTCGGGAACGAATCCTCAACCGAGAATTTCGTGGGCGATGTGAATCTCAAATATGAGACGAGCTTCGACCGGTTTGAAAGCCGGACGATGGCGGGCATCGAGTACAATAACTATTCGGCGACCAACAAGACACTCTGGGGTCCAGCACCCGGCATAGACTGGACCAACCCGGTCTTTACCGGTGCCCCGGTCGATCTACCGCTCATCGGCAATACTTCGACCCGGCAGAAGACCAAGGCAATCTATTTCCAGGAGGATTTGACATTCGCAGAAAAGCTGATCGCCAGCGTGGGCCTGCGCAATGACTGGCTCGACCTGTCGGAGACCAACCGTCTCAGCAATACATCGACGGATGGCGATCTGAGCGAATTTACCAGCCGTTTCGGCCTTACCTACCGGGTAACGGACGAATTGGCGGTCTATACAAGCTATGCTGAATCGGTCGCACCTCCGGCCATCGGCGTCGATCCTGAACGCGGCGAGCAGATCGAAGTCGGCGTGAAGTATCAGCCGACCGCATTTCCCGCACTGTTTACGGCCTCGGTTTACGACCTGACCAAGAACAATATCTCGGTCAACGATCCAATCACGCTCCAGCCATCGACCATTGGTGAGGTCCGCGTGCGCGGCATCGATCTGGAGGCCAAGGCGGAACTGACCAATAATCTCAGCCTGATCGCGGCCTATTCCTATATGGACCCGGAGATCGTCGAGAACGGCACCGGCGGCAACGAGGGCAACCGTCCGCAGTTTGTTTCCAAACACCTGGCCTCACTTTGGGCGAACTACAAGGTTGAGGGCAGTGGTCGGCGCGGCGACATGACGTTCGGCGTCGGCGGCCGCTATATCGGCGCCTATTACTTTACGCCGGACAATACGTCGGGCACGAGCGGTAATGTGGTGTTCGACGCCGCGTTTACCTATGAGTTTCTCGATAACTCGGCGTTGCAGGTCAATGTCAGCAACCTGTTCGACAAGAAATATGTCGCCTATGGCGGCTTCGGAGCGGATTTCTACAATCCGGGCCGGGAGATCACCGCGACGCTGCGCCGTACGTGGTGAGTGAGCGGCTCCACCAGTAAAGGCAGCGGAGCCTCAACCGGGAACAGCTACCGTTTCGATTGGAAACGCCGCCAGGCGGCAGGCGTTTCACCAACGACCTGCCGGAAAGCCTTGGTCAGATGGGCCTGATCGGTAAAACCGAGCTGGGCCGCGATGCCGGCGACAGTCATGTCGCTTTCCGACAGCAATTGCTGCGCCCGATCGATGCGCTTCGCCATCTGCCATTGCAATGGTGTCTTGCCGGTCGTCTGCTTGAAGACATTGGCGAACCAGCTTTCCGACAGGCCCACCGCTGCGGCCATTTCGGCAACACTCAACCGGCGGTCGCTGCAACTGTCGAAACGTGCATTGAGCTTGTTCATCTGCGCCATGGTGAGGCGTCCATAACCCTGCCTGTTGTCTTCGCCTGGTATATCGAGAAGGCCGGTCAGAATGCTGCCAATGAGGTTTTCAGCATAAAGCCCGTGTTTCGTCGGATTGGCTGTCTCGTCGACGATCAGGCGGGCAAGCGTTTCTATGGCGCCGAGGTCCTGAATTTCCACCGGGCTGCGCATGGCGGCCATCGCCATGGATGCACCAAGCGTCGGGCTCAGATACTTGAGCAGCCGGTCCTTGTGGAAATGCAGGTTCAGATGTGAAAAGCGGTGGAGCGAAACGGTATTCGTCCACATCGGGACGCCTGCGGGGATGTAGATCGCCCGCGTCATCGGGCGATGGTGCTGGGAGCGGTGATGCTGGGTAAAGACACCGCTGTCGTTCGATATGCGAATGTTGGACGAAACATCCTGGAAGAAAATCATGATGCGGGGATCGGGCGACAGGAAATAGCCGTTGGCTCCCGTCTGACTTTCAGCCTCCCAATAGACGCTCACCAGCCCATCCAGCACGCGCCATTGAACCGGCGCAACCACCCGGATGCCTTCGGCTTGCCAGATCATCGAATGCCAGAAGCCCAAAACGTTCCGATCCGTGTGCGCAGCGTTTCGTTGAAATTCCGGCTCGTCTGCCGGAAGTGTTTCGTGGATATGTGCCAACATATCACGCGTTAACATGACTAAAATTATCATCTTTTGCGGCTATGGCAAGCCAATTCTACCGAAAATGCTGTGAGGCGTTGTCCCTCATTTCACTCCAGGTCTTCCTGTTCGAAATGCTGGCTCACGTGAATATCCGTTGTTTCCAGACGTCCGGGGCCGAGATTGACGAATTTGTGCGGTATGTTTGCCGGACCGAATACAACCTGGCCTTCTGATACCTCCATCTTTTCGTCGCCGACCATGAACAGCGCATTTCCCTGACGAACGATGAAAATCTCGTCATAAGGGTGCCGGTGCAGTTTGGGACCATGCCCGACAACATCGGTCGAGAAGAATATGATCGACGCATCGGTACCAAATCTCTTGCCTTCGACGCGGCCGGACCACGCATCGTCGCGCCTCGCCCAGTCTTCTCTTTTCAAGACAACGGCTTGTTTCGTCAAAATGGTTCTCCCGGCTTTTCGAGGCGCTGGAATTTCGACCCTGCTGTTGCAGCATGTCCCGTAGGGAAGGAAGGTCAGATTCTAACGAGGCCGGAGCGCTTCAACAAGCCCATCAGGACAAGCGGCAGAAGTGTGGTGATAAGGATGGCGATGAATGCCATGGCCATGCCGAGGCCGACAGAGCCCTGCTCGAACTGACGCCAGATGAAGATCGAGATTGTCTGCATGCCGACCGGAGCGACCAGTATCGACGCAACCAGTTCTCGCGTGGCAACGGCAAAGACGAGCAGCATGGCCGTTATGAGGCTTGGCGCGATCAGCGGCAGCATGATGCGCCGGAAAGCCGTGAAGCTGTTTGCACCGCACACACGCGCCGCAGCTTCCAGATTGTCGCCGATCTGGTGGAAGGCAGCGGATGCATAGCGGATCGGCTGCGGCAGAAGAATGCAGCAATAGGCAAGCAGCAGGATCAGCGGTGTGTTGTAGGGCGAGACGGGCAGGGCGGGCTGGTTCCAGGCCAGAATGAGACCGACCGCGACGACGACGCCGGGCAAGGCATTGGGCAGGACAGTCAGTATGTCGAGCCAGAAGCGCCCGCGAAAACGCATCTTCACGACGGCATAGGCTGCAACCGCGCCGAGAAGCCCGGTCAGGAGGGCGCTTGCGACGCCGAGCGACAGGCTGTTGACGAGCGCGCGCATGCCGCCCGCGCTGTTTTCGGCAATGGCGGCGAAATTGTCGAAGCCGAGGTTCGACGGCACCAGCCCGCCGGACACGGTTTTGGAAAGAGCCGTCGCCAGAATGGCCAGCAGGGGAACGCCCGTTGCAGCAAAGGCAACGAGGGCGAAGAGAGCGACCACGGGAATGGTGAGTGCTCCGAGTGGACGCTTGTCCTTTGCCTGCGGCTTGCCGCCGGTCGTCACATAGGACCGGCGGGTCAATATCCAGCGCTGGACCAGAAAAGCCGCCAGCGACAGGCAGACGAGCGCCAGCGAAAAGACGGCAGCACCCGCAAGGTCGATGGGCCAGTCGGAAATGCGAAGATCGATCTCCGTCACCAGCACTTCAAAGCCGGAACGGCGTCCAAGGGCTGCCGGGGTGCCATATTCCTCGATGGCCGCGGCGAAAACGAGCAAAAGGCTTGCCGCAAGGCCCGGTGTCGCCAGTGGCAGGGTGATGCGGAAGAAGGAGCGCCACGGCGAGGCGCCGAACACGCGACCGACATCGGAATAACGTGCGCCGACCGCTTCGATCGTGCGCGATACCGCAAAATAGACAAGCGGAAACGTGTTCAGCGCCATGACGAAGCTCATGCCTGCGACCGAAAACAGAAAGGGCGCCAGATTGAAACCGGTGAGTTGCTCGAGATAGCCGCGCGGTTGCAGCGTCATGATCCAGCCAAGCGTGGCGATATAGGGCGGGATCATGAAAGGCACGAGCATCAGCACGTCCCACAGGACGGCAAAAGGCACCTTGTAGAGCGCGCGGAAAACGGCGAGCGGAACGGCGATGAACGCGGAAAGCACGACTACCGAAAGCCCCAGCAGCACTGTGTTGCCGCTCATGCGCAAAAGCTTCGGGTCTTCAAACAGGGCCGGGAGATGCAGGAAAGGCTCGGCCAGCGAGCCTCTCCCCAATTGCGGAAAGACAGCCTGAAGAACGATGAAGACAAACGGCACCGCGACGATGAAAGCGAGCCCGGCAACCGCAACGAAACCGAGCGGATTGCGAGCCGCCGCACTGCCTGTCTTCATGTCTGTCTGCCCCTCAAATATCAGTTGCTGGCTGCGAAGGCGGCGCCGAATTCCTTCAACGTCTCGTCGCGCTTGCCGTAGACTTCCTTGGCGTCGATCGGCAGGATTTTGAGGTCGCCGATCAGCGGGCGGTTGGCCGGAACATCGGTGCGCGAAGGCATCAGATAGGTGTCAGCAACCATTTTCTGGCCTTCGTCGGAAAGCATGTAGTCGACGAACTGCTTGGCCTCATCCTGGTTCTTCGACCATTTGAGGATCATGGCGGGGCGCGGCGCGATCACTGTGCCGGATGCCGGGAAAATGACGTCGATGGATTCGCCCTTCGCCTTGCCGGCAAGCGAGATATAGTCGACGGCACCGAACACGGCGGCCTTGGCGCCCTGAAGGACGGGGTTCAGAGCCTCTGCATTGGCACCGGCCACAGCCGCGCCGTTTTCATGCAGGTTCTTGAACAGGTCCCAGCCCTGCTGGGCCTGAAGGGCGGCAACGAGCTCGAAAGTCGCGCCCGACTGCGCCGGGTCCGGCAGGTTGACCAGATCCTTGTATTCGGGCTTGGCGAGATCGGCCCATTCGGCAGGCTTCGGCGTCTTGCTCGCCGGGTTCCACGCGATACCGAGGGCGGAGACGCCTTCCGCGACAGCGGTTTCATTCTTGAGGAAGTCCGGCACTTTCTCCGCATTCGGGCTGGTATAGGCCACCAGCCAGTCGCGCTTGGCGAAGTCGGTTGCCGTGTCCCAGGACGCCGAAATCAGAACGTCGACAACCGGATTGGCGGCTTCCGCTTCGATGCGCGCCATGACCTTGCCGGTGGTCGCCTGAAAGACGTTGACCTTCGCGCCGGTCTTGGCGGTGAAGCCTGCCGCAAGCTTTTCGATCAGGCTGCCGGGACCAGCCGAATAGACGGTGATGTCTGCATGGGCCGCCGTGCTGGCCAGCAAGGCGGTGACAAGCGCCAGCCCTGCGCCGAGAATGGATTTTTTCATCTGTCTCTCCTGAGATGTTGCCTGATGGAATGGTCCTATTTCGAAAACCAGCGCAGCTGGCTGGCATCGACCGAAATGCCGACCGGAACGCCGGGAGAAAGGCGGATATGGTCGAGATAAGTCAGTTCGTGACCGTCCTGTTGCGAACCGATGCGCACCGTGGTCAGGTGGCCGTCGCCGCGAAACTGCGAGCGCAGCACGGTTGCGGGAATTGCGGCTTCATGGACGGGAACGCTGCGCACGGAGCGCGACGGCAACAGCACATGGGTTGCCTGTCCGGCGGCGGAACCTTGGGCGATGTGGATTTCAGTGCGCGCGATCTTGTAGGCATTGTCGCGCTGTTCGACCGGCACGACACAGCCGAGCCGCAGGAAATCGGCGACCGCGGGTGTAGTCGGCTCAGCGACAAGCGCTTCAGGCGAAGCCAGCTGCTCGATCACACCGGCGCGCATGACAGCCACCTGATCGGCCAGCGAAAAGGCTTCGCTCTGGTCGTGGGTGACGTAGATCGCGGTCAGGCCCAGATTGGCGACAAGCTGCCCGATCTCGGTGACCATGTTTTCGCGCAGTTCCCGGTCGAGGTTGGAAAGCGGCTCGTCGAACAATACCAGTCCCGGTTCGGCAACGATGGCGCGGGCAATGGCGACGCGCTGCTGCTGGCCGCCCGACATATCGCTGATCGCACGCTCTCCAAATCCGGCCAGACCGACGCGGTCGAGTGCGGAGGCAACGCGCTTTTCCCGCTCCGCGCGGCCAAGCCCGCGCATTTCGAGCGGAAAGGACACATTGCCGAAAACGGTCATATGCGGCCACAGCGCATAATCCTGAAATACCATGCCGAGATGCCGCTTTTCAGGCGGGACGAAAGTGCCCTTCCGGGCATCCGCGACAGTGATGCCGTTGATCGTGATCGATCCCTTCGTGGGGGCGAGCAGTCCGGCGACGAGGCGAAGCAGCGTGGTCTTGCCGCAACCGGACGGCCCGAGCAGCGCGAGCGTCTGTCCTCGCGGCAGTGAAAGATCGATATTTTTCAATATCGTGGTCGGGCCGTAGGCAAGATTCAGCCCCTCAGCCCGAACGGCAATATCCGCTTTTATATTAGAGGACTGTAACATTTTCCCGCAATCCAAATGACTTGGGAGCTTCTATTCGGATTGCGTGACAGTTGGATGACGTTGCGAAAGGGCGTCCTGCCTCCTGTGGGGAACCAATCGTCCCCGCATCGGTTTTTCTCTTCATGCGAAAAAGGAAGGGAAGACGATGAGATTTGGAAAACTCGCCCTGGGCCTGACGGGATTGGCCGTGGGATACGCGCTGACCCGGGCAAGCTCGCCGCAAATTCCACAGGGAATAGTCCCGGTTAAACCCTTCGATCTCACGCGCTATCTTGGCAAGTGGTACGAAGTGGGACGACTTGAAAACCGTTTCGAGCGTGGTCTGACGCGCACGACCGCGGAATATTCGTTGAATCCCGATCAAACGGTGAAAGTGGTCAATCGCGGCTTCGATCCGTGGAAGGGTCGCTGGACACAGGCCACCGGAACCGCGCGCTTTGTTCGGTCTTCCGACGAAGGCGCGTTGAAAGTTTCCTTCTTCGGGCCGTTCTACGGCGGCTACAACATCGTGGATATCGATGAAGGCGGCTATCAGTGGTCGATCATTGTCGGCTCTACGCGCAGTTACTTCTGGGTGCTGTCGCGCGAGCCGGAGCCAAGCGAAGAGTTGAAGGCGCGTGCGGTCGCGCAGGCGTTGCTTCTCGGGATCAATCCCGACGCCATTTTGTGGGTGCCGCAGTAAATGCCCAGCAAAAGGCCCGCCGAAGCGGGCCTTTTATTCTTGGCCTATGCCCCGTAAGGCACCCAGATATTTTTCACCTGCACAGCCCGGCGCAGATAATCACGACCCTGTCCTTCGGCCTTGTTAAGCCAGTTGGGCAGGCGACCGTTGATGACCCAAGTGGCCTTGAGGTTTCCGGCTGAAGCCTTTTCGACCATGGCGCTGCCCTCGCGGGAGCCGAAGTACCAGACAGCCGCAACATCGTCGTGTTCGGCCAGCGTCTTCGTCAGAAGGTCGCGTTCTCCGGTGACGATATTGACCACGCCGCCCGGCATATCTGACGTGTCGAGCACCTGATAGAAGTCGCCTGCGATCAGCGGCTGGCGGCTGGAAGGCACGACGACGGTCCGG
The DNA here is from genome assembly GCF_040371715.1 of Brucella sp. NBRC 14130. Classification (NCBI taxonomy): domain Bacteria; kingdom Pseudomonadati; phylum Pseudomonadota; class Alphaproteobacteria; order Hyphomicrobiales; family Brucellaceae; genus Brucella; species Brucella sp. NBRC 14130. Next base: position 575,005 of record NZ_BAABTE010000001.1, on the reverse strand, counting down.
TTGCCCATGGCGATGGCGGGCAGCACGAGGGAAACGAGCGACAGAAGCGGCGCTTCGTCCGGGCAGACGATGCCCATCACGCCCCACGGTTCGTTCATCGCCAGCGTTACATGGCGCGACTTGGTGGAGTGCACCGCCCCGTCGAACTTGTCGGCCTGCGCGGCATAATAGAAGATGCGGCGCAGCGCGGTTTCAAATTCCTCTTCCGCCTTTTTCTCGTTGACGCCGGTGCTTTCCATCAGTCGCGCCACGAAATCCGCACGGCGCGCATCAAGGTTTTCGCCGAGATAATAGAGCACCTGCGCCCGGTTATGGGCTGTTGCTGCGCCCCAGCTTCCGGCCTTTGTCGCCGCTTCCACCGCGTTGCGAATGTCCTTGCGATTGCCGATCCCGGCCTGACCTATGACCGCGCCACCCTTGCCGATGACCGAATAGCTGTAGCCGCCATCCGGGCGCGCCTGCTTGCCGCCGATATAGTTCTTCATCGTGCGATTAATACCGTCGATAGCGGCCTTGTCGTTACTGGCAGGCGAGGCCGATGGCACGAAGGCTTCCGCAACCTTGGCCGGGGAGAGCGCCTTTTCCCAATCGGAGACAAGATATTCGTACATGCCCTCGCGTGCGCCTTCGCGACCGAACCCGCTTTCGCGGTAGCCGCCGAAACCGGCTCCGGCATCCAGCATGTTGGTGCAGTTGATCCAGACGACACCGGCCTTTACCCGCGCCGCAAGATCGAGTGCGACATTGATGTTTTCAGACCAGATCGAGGCGGCCAGCCCGTAGCGCGTATTGTTGGCGAGCGACACGGCTTCGTCCGGAGTGCGGAAGGTCGTCGCTGCCGCAATCGGTCCGAAGATTTCCACCTGACACACGGTCGAGGCCTGATCGACTTCGGTGAAGAAACCGGGGGCGATGTAATTGCCCTTGGCTGGCAGCGGGTTCGGCGTCTGCCACAATTCGCCGCCTTCCTCGATGCCCTTCTGGATAAGATCGGAAATACGCTTCACCTGACCGGGCGAGACGATGGCCCCGACATCGGTCGATTTGTCGAGCGGATCGCCGACCCGCAACGTTTCCAGACGCTTTTTCAGCTTGGCATAGAAACGATCGGCAATGCCTTCCTGCACCAGCAGCCGTGATCCGGCGCAGCACACTTCGCCCTGATTGAACCAGATGGCATCAACGACGCCCTCGACCGCGGCATCGAGATCGGCATCTTCAAAAACGATGAAGGGCGACTTGCCGCCCAGTTCCAGCGACAGTTTTTTGCCCGAACCTGCGATCTGCTCGCGAATGACACGGCCAACCTGCGTCGAGCCGGTGAAGGCAACCTTGTCCACCCCGTCGTGGCCGCAGATGGCAGCGCCGGTGGTGCCGTCGCCCTGCACGATGTTGACGACACCTGCGGGCAAGCCTACTTCGTGGCAGATCTCAGCAAAGGCAATGGCCGAAAGCGGCGTCAGATCGGCAGGTTTCAGAACCACCGTGTTACCGGCGGCCAAAGCGGGTGCGATCTTCCAGGCAAGCATGAGAAGCGGGAAATTCCACGGAATGACCTGACCGCAGACGCCGACCGGCGAAAAGCCCTTGAACTCATCCTCCACCATCTCGGTCCAGCCCGCATGATGGTAGAAATGGCGGGCGGCGAGCGGAATGTCGATATCGCGGGTTTCGCGGATCGGCTTGCCATTGTCCATGGTTTCCAGCACGGCCAGAAAGCGCTCGCGCTTCTGGATATGGCGCGCGATGGCATAGAGATATTTCGCACGCTCGTAGCCCGACAGCTTGGACCATTTGCCGAAAGCGGCGCGGGCGGCCTTTACCGCCTGATCGACATCATCCGCGTTGCCGCAGGTGATTTCTGCGAGCTTGTCGCCATTGGCCGGATTGGCGACGGCGATCGCCTTGCGGCCTTCCGGCTTGACAAAGGCTCCGTTGATATAGTGGCCGAAAGAACGGCCATGCTGTTCCAGCCACAGGTTTACATCGCCGTTTGCTTCGGGTGAAGGTCCGTATTCCATGGTCTTGAGAATGTCCTTGATGGGTCGCATTCTGAAAATCCTCTAAGCATTTGCAGCCAAATGGAGCTTTTGGCGTCGCAGAAATGCGATAAACTTTATGCAGCAGCGTGACGGTTGGCGGCGGAGTAGCGCCCGGTCACGAAGTGCTCCAATTGCCGTTCGATATCTCCAAGCATCGATGATGCGCCGATGCGGAACAGATCGGGTTCCAGCCAGCGATTGCCGAGTTCTTCCTTCATCAGGGTGAGCCAGGCGAGCGCATCCTTGGCGCTCTTGAGGCCGCCCGCAGGCTTGAAGCCGACGCTCTGGCCGGAAAGCGCGCCATAATCGCGCAGCGCCCGCACCATGGTCAGGCTCACCGGCAAGGTGGCGTTGACATCTTCCTTGCCGGTCGAGGTCTTGATGAAATCCGAACCCGCCTGCATCGCCACCATCGAGGCGCGATAGACATTTGTGAGCGTGTTGAGATCGCCGGTGGCGAGGATCGCCTTCATATGCGCATCGCCGCAGGCTTCCCGCATGGCGGCAATCTCGTCGTAAAGGGCTGACCAGTTCTGCGTCAGCACGTGCTCGCGGGTAATCACGATGTCGATTTCATGCGCGCCCTGTTCCACCGCATAGGTGATTTCGGCAAGGCGCAGCGGCAAGGGGGTCAGACCGGCAGGAAAGCCCGTCGCCACCGAGGCGACCGGAATGCCGGAACCTTCAAGCGCTTTCACGGCGTGCGGAACCATGGTCGGATAAACGCAGACCGCCCCGGTGGTGATGCCTGCATCCGCGAGGCCCAGCGCTTCCAGAATATCCTCGCGTACCGGACGGCGCGCCTTGGCGCAGAGCCTGCGCACGCGGCCCGCCGTATCGTCGCCGGCGAGCGTCGTCAGGTCGATGCACTGGATGGCGCGGATGAGCCACGCCGCCTGATATTCCTTCTTCACCGAACGGCGGGCGCTGATGGTGGCGGCGCGGCGCTCGGAGGCGCTGCGATTGACGGACACGTCCTCAAACCAGTCCGGCTTGAGCGGTGTCCCGTTATTGCGGGGGAGGGCTTCGGTCATTTCATTGTCCGTTCATGGGTTCAGTTACGATCAGGCGCGTTCGGTCGAGGGGGCGTGATCGCGGCAGAACGTTTCGAATTCTTCCTGGCTGGCATAGGCTTTCTGCGTGCCGGACCGGGTGATGGAATGGGCCGCATACAGGGCGGCCTTGCGAAGCGAGGCCTCCACATCGCCGGTCCCGGCGTAAAACCGGGCGAAGGAGCCGATAAAGGCATCGCCTGCGCCAGTCGTGTCCTTCGGCGTGACCTTGACTGGCGGAATATTGACGATTTCGCTTGCCGTAATCATCCGCGCTCCGCGTCCGCCGAGCGTAACGATGACGGTGCGGATGCCACGCGCGATGAGCGAACGCGCTGCGCTGACGATTTCATCGTCCGTCCCGGTCGGCAGGCCGGAGAGGATTGCCAACTCGCTCTCGTTCGGCACGAGAAAGGTCACCTGCCGGATCAATTCGGGATCGAGATCGGCGGCGGCAGGGGCCGGGTTCAGGATGGTTTCAATGCCATTTTCTGCAGCAAAGGCGATGGTGTGATAGACGGTCTCGACCGGAACTTCCATCTGCATGAGAATAAGGCCGCAAGCTTTCAGATCGTTGGCAGCCTTGTCGACTTCGGCGGGCAGAAGATCGGCATTGGCGCCCTTGACGATGAGGATCGAGTTTTCACCCGAGGGTTCGACGAAGATTGGGGCTACGCCGCTCGATTTGCCGGGGACCTTGCGCACATGGCGCGTATCGACGCCGAACTCATTCAGGTTGCGGATGGTGCTGTCGGCGAAAATATCGTCGCCCACCCGCGTGACCATCATCACATCCGCGCCAAGGCGCGCGGCGGCGACGGCCTGATTGGCGCCCTTGCCGCCGCAGCCGATTTCAAATGTCGGGGCTTCCAGCGTTTCGCCGGGGCCGGGCATACGGTTCACATAGGTGATGAGGTCCACCATGTTGGAGCCGACCACTCCGATCTTTCTGGTCATGAGACGTTCCTTTGAAATTTCAGAGTGCCTTGATCGTGGCTTCAAACTGTTCGGCGGCTGTCGTATCGAGATAGCCGACGCGCACGGGAAAGACGGCGCGCTTACCCGGTGCCAGCACCTGCACATTGTTCTTGGCTTTTTCGGCCAGATAGCCTTCCGGCTCGCAGGTCGAGGGCAGGGCAAAGGCTGCAACCTGCGCGTCTCCGTTCACGAGAATCCAGCGCACGGTTTTTGGGAAGATTTCGGTCGGGTAGGAAATGCCAAATCCGTCGCCCTCGGGAAGCTGCATCATCAGATGTGTGTTGCCATCGGCATCTTTCGGCAAGCCGCGAATATAGAAGACCTGCTCGGGATCGTAGCGCTCCGGTTCATCCAGCACTTCCATCGCGGCCGGGTCGGAGGCCAGTTCGTCGATCAGCGACAGGTAATCGTCGTTGGGCGTAACGTGGCCGGGAACGGCGGTGCGCACCTGCACGTGATCCGGCGTATAGGGCACCGGCTGCACGATCCGCGCGCCTTCCGCATAGGCGAAATTGACGTGGCACATATACATCAGCTCCATAGGAGCGGATGAAAGGTTCTCCACGTCCATGGTGATGTCGAACAGCGTTTCATCGGCATGAAGCCGCACGCTTGGCCGTGCCAGATAATGCGCGCCGAAGCCCATTACATATTCGTATTCGCCGGTGATCTCGACAAAGACGCCGCGCGCGTCATGACCAAAGAGAAGGCCCGCCTTGTCCATCTTTGCGCAGGCCATTTCGCCATGCAGAAGATGATTGTCCTGAGGCGAAGGACAGCCATTGCGCAGGATGCCGCTGTGGAACGCAAAGCAGCCATAGGTTTCCACGATGGTGGTTGCCGGGCGCGGCATGGAGAAGCTGTTGCCCATGGTGAGGTCCACGCCGTCGAATTCAGCCCCCCAGATCATCTGGCCCATGAAGGGCAGCACGATGATGTTGCCGCGCTCGTTCTCGACCAGCAGGGCCTCTATGCCGCTTGGATAGCGAAAGGCGGTGACGCTGAGGCCATAGGTGTTGGCGATCACATGCGGCTGCTCGACAAAATCCTGGCGGCGAAGATGAAATTCGATGTCCGGCCCGATATTTTGCATAGGGATCACCTGCCCTGATTGCGCGATGCGTTGATCGCGATGACGAGAATGAGGAAAGCGCCCCAGATGAAATCGATGAGATGGTTGGAGAACCGCATCATCTGGAAGCCGGAGGAAAGCAGCATCAGCGCCACGAGCGCGATGGCGATGCCCAGCACCCGCCCCTTGCCGCCTGCCGGATTGGTGCCCCCGAGAACGGCGATCAGCACGGCTTGCAGCAGGTAGGACGCGCCATAGTCCGACTTGGCGGCGTTGGTGCGGCCCGAGAGGATGATCCCGGCTATGGAAGCCAGAACGCCGGTGAGCATGTAGGAGTAAAGGATCATGCGCTCCTTGCGGATGCCGGCAAAGACGGCAGCCCGGGGATTGGTGCCGATCAGCATGAGATTGATGCCGAGCGTCGTGCGCGTCAGGAGAATTGCCACGACGATGCACACCGCGATGAACAGAAGGAAAGGCGTGGCGATGCCGAACAGATTGCCGTTACCGACCCAGTTCCACGCATCGGGGAAGCCGACGATGGCAGGCCCGCCGGTCAGAACCAGGGCAAGCCCCATCAGCACCTGTCCGGTGCCGAGCGTGGCGAGGATCGGCGTGATGCGCAGCCTGGCTATGAGGAGGCCGTTGACCAGCCCCGACACAAGCCCGACCAGCAGTGCGAGCAATATGCCGATGATGGTGTAGAACAGCATCCCCGAGCCGGAGGCCTGTGCCGCCTGCACCATGGAGGAGTGAAAATAAACCCCGGCCACGATGCCCGCCAGATTGGCGATGCCGACCACCGAAAGATCGATGCCGCCCGTCAGCATGGCAATCATCATGGCGACGGAGAGGATGCCCAGCTCCGGCATGATGTAGCTGATGGATTCAAAGTTGTAATAGCGCAGGAACTTGTCCGGATTCATCCAGGTCATCAACGCAAAGACCAGCACGGTGATGACGATGAGCTGGATGATATTGCTGTCTCCGCCAAGGATGCGGCGCATGTCGGAAGACTGTTTCATGTCGCTTGTCTCCTCAGGCGATGCTTTTGCGGTCACGCCATGCGGTGATGGCGGTGGCAACGATGATGATGAGACCCACCACGACGCGCTGCAATGTGGTGTCGACCTTCATGATGATGAGCGAGTTCTTGACCATGACGAGCATGAAGACACCCATCAGCGTGCCGAGAACGGTGCCGCGTCCGCCGAAGATCGACGCGCCGCCCAGAACCACGGCTGCGATCACGTCCAGCTCAAGCCCGACGAAATCACGCGGATTGGCAAGCCAGATCATCGAGGAATGCAGAAGGCCCGCGAAGCCTGCGAGCGCCCCGGCCACGCAATAGACGAAGAAGATGGTGCGGCGGGTATTGAAGCCGACGCGCTTTGCCGCTTCCGGCGATCCGCCATAGGCATAGACGCTGCGCCCGATCATCGTATAGTTGAGGATCAGGTGGATCAGCAGCGCCAGCGCCAGATAGACGAGGAACATCGCGGTCAGGCCGAAAGCCGTGCCGGAGGCCGATGTCAGCGAGATCACATCGGTCTTGCCGAATGCGATCAGTTCCTTCGGCATCTTGTTGATGTTGACGATGCTGGTGCCGACAAGGCCCAGCACCAGTCCGCGCACGATGGAGCCTGTGCCGAGCGTGACGATCAGCGGGATCATCTTGAAGCGATGGATGATCAGGCCGTTGAAAGCGCCGAGCAGCAGGCCGATCAGCGTTGCCGCGACGAAGGGAATGAACACGCCGTCATAGCCGAGATAGACCATGGCGCGGACTGTCAGATACATGGCCGCGATGGCAAAGGCGGTGAAGGAAACATCGATGCCGCCGGAAATCATCACAAGCAACACACCGAGCGCCATGATGCCGATCACGACATTGGAACGCAGGAGGCCGAAGATATTGTCCAGCGACCAGAATGCCGGATTGATGAGGCCGATAATGACCATCGCCGCGAACAGGACGCAGGCAATGATGAATTCGGTACTGCGGAAGAATTTCATTTGCCGGCTCCTCAATTCAGCGTCTTGAGCCGGTCGTTGACGGCATCTTCGGTCATGGTTTCACCGGAAAGCTCATCGACGAAACGCCCGCGATGCATCACCAGCACACGATTGCAGTTCTGCACCAACTCGGGCACGTCATCGGAAATCATCAGGACGGCGAGCCCTTCATCGCGCGCGAGCTTGCGGATGATGTTGTGGATCTGCGCCTTGGAGCCGACATCGACACCCACGGTCGGCCCATTGAGGATCAGCACCTTGGCGCCGGTCAAAAGCCAGCGCGCCAGCACCACGCGCTGCGCATTGCCGCCCGACAGGTGGTTGACTGGCGTATGCGGGCCGGGGGCCACGATGTGCATTGCCGAAAACATGTCGCGGGTCGTGGTGTCCGCCTTCGCGCGGTCTATGAAAAGGCCGCGCACGAATTTCTCGATCGAGGTCACGATGATGTTGCGCTCGATCGATTGCGTCAGGAACAGGCCTTCCGTCAGGCGGTCTTCCGGCACATAGGCGACGCCGCAGGCGATCCCTTCCTGCACGGTTTTCGGGTGGACCTGCCTGCCGTCGATACGCACGGTGCCGGTGAAATCCGGCTTCATGCCGAAGAGAGCCAGCGCGAGCTCCGTGCGGCCCGAACCGATCAGCCCGGATATGCCGACGATCTCGCCTGCATGGAGGGTGAGGCTGGCATTGTCCACGGAACCGGGAACGGAGAGATTGGCGATTTCCAGCGTCGGATTGGCCGAAGCGCCTTCACGCGGGGTCCAGTGATAATGGTCCGATGTGAGTTCCTGGCCGGTCATGGCGCGTGTGATCGACGGCTCGTCGAAATCGGAAATCGGGCCTTCGGCAACTTTCCTGCCGTTGCGGAAGACGGTCAGCCTTTCGCTTATTTCCAGCATCTCGCGCATCTTGTGGCTGACGAAGAGCACCGCGATGCCCTGCGTCTGAATATCGCGCACGATCCTGAACAGCGCGTCCACCTCATGCCGCGTCAGTGCGGTTGTCGGTTCGTCCATGATGATGAGCCGGGCGTCGGCCATGACGGCGCGCGCAATCGCCACGATCTGCTTGCCGGAAGTGGGCAGGCTGTCCACATCCGCATCGAGGTCGATGCTGACGCCAAGCCGGTCCAGTGCCTTCTGCGCCAGTTCGCGCACCCGCTTCCAGTCGACGCCCTTGCGGCCTTCGATCAGAAAAGTATTGATGGCCAGATTTTCGGCAACGGTCAGGTTCCCGAACAGCGAGAAATCCTGATAGATCACCTGGATGCCATGATGAACCGACTTGACGGGATCGAGCTTGCCGACAGGTTTGCCGTCGATCAGTATCTCGCCGTCTTCCGGCGTGTAGACGCCCGACATGACCTTGATGATGGTAGATTTGCCGGAGCCGTTCTCGCCTGCCAGACAGTGGATTTCGCCGGGCTTGATGGCAAAGGAAACGTCGTCCAGCGCCCTGACGCCACCGAAACGTTTCCCGATATGGCGCAGTTCGATCAGGTTTTCACTCATGAGGGGCCTCGTGCAAGGCTGGAATGCGATTGGCAGGGTGGGAGGGGCATGAAGCTCCTCCCGTCAAGCGCGTTTCGATATGATTGAATCAGATCGGCGCTCCATATGTTTGTTTAGACGCGCATCTATTCCGAAAACCGTTTCACACTTTTCGGGATGCGCTCTAAACATCCATGGATATCAGAAGTCGTACTTATCCATGTTTTCCTTGGTCACACCGACCCAGCCTGCGCCATAGAGCAGGTTCGGCTTGGCGGCATCCGGCGCCAGCAGGCTTTCATAGCCCGGCAGACCCAGATTGAGACCGGCCTTGATCTGGTCGTTCTTCTTTTCAAGCGCTGCGACGGCCAGCATGTTCATGGCATAGCCTGCAACGGCAGGGTCCCAGAACTGGATGTACTGAATGTCGTCATTCTTCAGATATTCGCCAGCCACCGAAACGAGGCCCGTGCCTGCGAAGAAGACCTTGCCCTTGAGACCGCCTTCGGCGATCAGGCGTCCGGCTCCGGCAGAGGTCGGCATCGGCGCGCCGAGAATGCCCTTGATGTCCGGATAGGCGGTCATCGCTTCCTTGAGCTTGTTATAGTCGGTGTTGGCGTCGTCATAGGTTTCGAGGCGGCCGGTTGCCTCTGCCATTTCCGGGAAATTCGCCTTCTGGTATTCGACGGCACCGTCGATCCATTCCATCTGCGACTTGGAGGTCAGGCTGCCTACGGTCGTGACATACTTGCCCTTGCCGCCCATCGACTTGCCCAGTTCCTTCATGAGGTTGGCGCCATAGGCCTTGTTGTCGAAGGCTTCGATGTCGTAGTCGACGTTCTGGATGTTGGATGCTTCATGGCTGATGACCACGATGCCGCGCTCGCGCGCCTTCTTCAGAACCGGCTCCACTGCTTCGACCGAGAACGGCACGATGGCAATAGCGTCAACGCCCTGCGCGATCAGGTTTTCGACAATCTGCACCTGTGCCGCGGCGTCCGCCTGGCTCGGGCCGACCATCCAGACGTCATTGCCGGTATCGGCCTTGAACTGGTCCACGCCATCGCGCATGCGGTCGAACCATGCAATGCCGTCCACCTTCACGACCGTCGCGATGGTGTACTTCTTGTCATTGGCCGTGGTGATGAGTTCCTTGTTGATCTTCGACGTATCAACGACGCCTTCCGCGAAAGCGTGCGGAACGGCAACGGACATGGCAATCGCCACGGATGCTAGAAATTTTTTCACCGGTTTTTCCTCCCTGGGAATTCCTTGGCCGTCTGCCTCGGTGGCTCCGACAGGCTCAACTGTTGCTGCGCCGGTGCACCCGGAACGGTGGGTGCACCGGCGTTCTCCTCCATGCCCGGCTTCCCGGCCGGGCGAAAATCAATCTGTTTTCCCGCCTGTTTGACGCTGCGAACCGAATTCTGTCCGGCGCGCGCAAAACCCTGTTGTCATATCCTCCCGACAATGCGAATTATAATGTTATAATCCGATCATTATGTTTGGATCGTTTCACATTTATGTTCGGCCTGTCAAGATCGAAGGATCGTAATTGCGTGAAATGTGAGGGACGTATAAACGGATGAGCAGACTGCAAGAATTGGGGACAGTGTGAGCAGAATCAGCCGAAAAGAAGAGCGCATCGCTGAACTGGCGGCATTGGTCGATGAAGTCGGCGTGCTTCGTCTGCGCGATGCGGCAGCGCGCCTCGGCGTTTCGGAAATGACGATCCGCCGCGATATAGGCAGCGACGGCGCAGCGCTCAATTGTTTGGGTGGTTACATTATCCCCACACAAGACGGTGCCAACGGCGATTATGTCTTCGATTTTGAAAAGGACAGCCATGCCGGCGCGAAAGCGCAGGCTTGCGCCGCAGCCGCTGCTTTGATCGAACCCTATGATACGGTTTTCATCGATTGCGGCACGACGATGCCGCATCTTGCTCACCGCATTCCGCAGAACCAGCACATCACCGTCGTCTGCTATGCGCTCAACATCGCCGAAATCCTGTCGCAGCGCGGCGATGTGCGCCTCATCGTTCTGGGCGGGCTTTACCACCCGGAGGCGGCATCGTTTTCGGGCGATGAGGGGATCGATGTGCTGAAGCGCGTCAACATCAACAAGGCTTTTCTGTCCGCCGGCGGGGTCGATGAACAGCACGGGGTCACGTGCTCGCACTTCCACGAAGTGCCGATCAAGCAGATGGCCATGCAACGCGCCGTCGAGAAACATCTTGTCGTCGACAAGAGCAAATATGGCAAGGTCCGTGCCGCCCGTTTCGCGGGCATGGCTGATTTCACCTCGATCGTCTCGGGCTAGCTCAACCTTCCCGCTTCAACAGACCTTCCAGGAATGTCCGGAACGCCTTCACCGCGCGCTTTGACGTGGCTTCGGGATCGTCGGAATTGGCGATCCACTGCGCCGCGCTGCTGCTTGCCGCGTTGATCAGCCGTGCGGCGGCTTCCGCGTCGATATCGATGATGACGCCTTCCTCGCGCAAGGCATCGAGGCTTGTGGTGATCGTGCGGATGCAGCCATTGGCGCTCGGCCAGCAGGACGGATCGCCAAACACCGCCGGTCCGTCGCGGAACATGATGCGCTGGATTTCAGGTTCCAGCGCCATTTCGATATAGGCGACATTCTCGTCGACAAAGCCCTGCCAGCGGTTGGGCGCCTTCGCCGAAATCGTGCACAGCCGCGCGGCCATCTCGCAATCGATTTCGTTGATCACGGCCTGCAGAAGACCCTTCTTGTCGCCGAAATGATGGTAAAGCGCGCCCCGCGTCAGTCCGGCGGAGGCGGTAAAGTCATCCATCGAAGCTTCGGCATAACCAACGGTGCCAAATGCCTTGCGGCCCGCAGCCATCAGCTTCGCCCTTGTTTCGGCAATCATTTCGCTGCGAGGTTTACGCATCGTCGCTCCATTTATTCAGATACGCTGCGTATATTAGTTGACATACGCCGCGTATCAATTATTTAATTAACATACGGACCGTATGCAAGTGATGCAATTTCCCCTTTCAAGGACCCACTCCGATGTCCAATCCATATAGAGAGATTTTCAGCGCGCCCGGCGCTGTCGGCTTTTCGGCGGCTGCATTCTTCGCCCGTCTTCCCATTGCGATGGCGCCTGTCGGCATTGTAGCCATGCTCGCGCAGACCCATGGCGAATATTGGCTGGCGGGCGCGGTCTCCGCCACGTTCGCGCTGACGAATGCATTTGTGTCGCCGCAGATTTCGCGCCTTGTCGACCGTTACGGACAAAGCCGCATCGTCATGCCCGCCACCATCGTTTCGGTGATAGCCTTCGTCTTCCTGCTTATAGCTACAAATCAGGGCTGGGCGAACTGGACCCTGTTCGCCTCGGCGTTCTTTGCCGGCGTCATGCCCAGCATTCCCGCAATGGTGCGGGCAAGATGGACTGAAATTTTCCGCAATCGTCCCGAGCTGAACACCGCTTTCGCGTTTGAATCTGCGGCTGATGAGCTGGTCTATATTTCCGGTGCCTCCCTTTCCGTGGCCCTGGCGGTTTCGCTGTTTCCCGAAGCTGGAATGCTGATCAGCACGGCCTTCCTCGCCGTGGGGACGGTTGCCTTCCTCCTGCAGCGTTCCAGCGAGCCGCCGATTCGTGCGCTCGACCGGAACAACCCGCAACGCTCCGCCATCTGGTCTCGTCCCGTTCAGATCATCACGCTTGCTCTCATCTTCGTCGGCTCGACCTTCGCGACGGCTGAAGTCAGCGCCGTGGCGATCACGCGTGAGCTTGGCGAGCCCGGCGCCGCCAGCATCGTCATCGGTGTCTATGCCATCGGTTCGTTTCTTGTGGGGATAACGCTTGGCGCATTGTCGATCCGCATTCCATTGCAGCGCCAGTTGCTGATCGCCGTCAGCGTCCTTGCCCTGACTGCGCTGCCGCTGCCCTTCGCCGGTACATCGACCGCGCTTCTGGCAACGGCGGTGTTCGTCAGCGGTGTTGCGATTTCCCCGACATTCATCACGGCCTTCGGCCTGATCGAACGCCGCGTGCCCGAGGCGATGCTGACCGAAGGCATCACCTGGGTCATGACTGGCATTGGCATCGGCATGGCGCTGGGCGCCTTCGTTTCCGGCTGGGTGGTCGACAATTTCGGCGCCGGGAACGGCTTCTGGGTTTCGGTCGTGGCGAGCCTCAGCGCAATGGCCGTCGTCGCGCTTGGTCAGGCCAGCCTTTCCGCTGCGACGGAAACCGCCGAATGCGATGCTCTATGCGCTGCCGAAGCGGCAGAATGACGCCATAAGGACGAGCGGGTAATGCCCGCTCGTCAATCTCCATAGATACGCTCTTCCATGGGCGTGGAAGCGATCAGCCCCCTCAGTCCGGCAAGCATGGCCTTCTCGGCCTTATTGAGATTGGTTTCCGGATTGTGGATCAGGAAAACATCGATGGCGGGCGGGTTTTCATAGGGTGGCAGTCGCCAGAGAAGACCGTCATCGATCTCGCGCCGGGCCACGTGCAGCGGCAGCGGGCCGATGCCAAGGCCGGTGATGATCATGCGGCGCACTTCCTCAAGGCTCGATGACGTGCCGACCACCTCCGGCGAAAGCCGCGCCTCGCTGCGGAGCAGGGCGACAGGTCGCAGCGCGTCGGCAATATGGTCGGTCTGGAACGACACGGACGGCTCGCCCTTCAGGTCGGCGAGCGTCAGCCCCGACTGGCCGAACATGCGATGGCGGGGGCCGCAGAAAAAGCCGAAGAACTCCCGATAGACCATCGTGTAGTCGAGCGCCGGATCGCGATTGCTTACCAGCCCCAGACCGAAAGAGGCGCGCTTCTCGCGCACCAGCCGGGCGACTTCGGTGCTGGCGGATACGTTGATCGTCAGGGTCGCGCGCGGATGCTGTTCGTGAAAGAGCGCAAGCGCCTGATCGAAGATAGGCGAGATAATGTGGCTCGCAACCGATATGGTGACATGGCCGGTTACATCGTCTCCCACTCCGCGCACCAGCTGCGGCAATTGGGAAATGGCGCCGAAGACCTCGATGCTCTGCTCATAAAGAAGCTTGCCGACTTCCGTCAGCTCAAAATGGGTGGCATCCCGCTCCACCAGCCGCTGGCCGATGCGGTCTTCCAGACGGCGCAAGGCATTGCTTACGCTCGGCTGTTTGAGGTTGAGGCGTTCGGCTGCGCGGGTGATGCTTTTCACCTCCGCGATCACCACGAAACTGCGCAGCAGGTTCCAGTCCAGATCCCAGACAAGGCGCTCGGGCCTATGTAACGACATGGCTTTATCCATTCATGAAATCTATGCAATCCATTCCCATTATCTATTTGCGAAATGAATCCATAAAAGCAATCATGAATATTGAGGGGCAGAAACAAGCCTCAAGAAAAACAAACAAGAGGAAGTCGGGAACAAGATGTTTAACAGATTCACGGGTTTCATTGCCGCTGCCGCGATTGCCGCCATCGCAGTTTTTGCAGTTGCGCCCGCACAGGCGGATGATCTTGAAAAGATCAAGGCATCGGGAGAACTCAAGATCGCCATGAGCGGCCAGTATCCGCCGTTCAATTTCGTCAATGAGAAGAACGAGGTCGTGGGCTTCGATGCGTCCATCGGTTCGGCCATTGCCGAACGCATGCAGTTGAAGCCGCAGCTCATCACCACCGCCTGGGACGGTATCGTCGCGGGTCTCCGGGCGGGCAAGTTCGACACGGTGGTCGGCTCCATGACGATCACGCCGGAGCGCGAGAAGGCGGTGGACTTCGTCGGCCCCTATTATCACGCGGGCCGCGCGGTTTTCGTGAAGGAAGATTCTGCCGTGCAGAAGCTCGATGATCTCAAGGGCAAGACGCTGGGCGTGACGCTTGGCGAAACCCACGAGAAATGGGCGCGTGAGCAGGGCGGCTGGACCATCCGCACCTATAAGGGCCTGCCGGAACTGATGCTGGAGCTGAATTCGGGCCGCGTCGACGCCATCGTCGTCGATAATATCCCGGTCATGGTGGCGATCAAGGAAACCGGGCAGAAGGTCCGCAAGCTCGATACGCCGGACATCGAAGGCGGCAGCGTCGCCATCGGCATCGCCATCCGTAAGAACAATCCGGAACTGAAGGCAGCGATGCAGAAGGCTCTCGACGAGATCATGGCCGACGGCACCTACGAGAAAATCTCGATGCAGTGGATCGGCAGCGACATCCGCTGACATGCCGTCATCCCGGCCCGGCAATTGCCCGGGCCGGCTGAGAACCGATTGACCGGAGTTTTCCGATGGATTTTGCGTTGATGCAGCGCGTCCTCCCGTTTTTTCTGGAGGCGGCATGGGTGACTGTGCAAATTTCCGCGCTGGCCCTGATCCTTGGCCTTGTGGTGGCTGCAATACTCGGGGCGGGCCGCCTTTCCCGCTCCCCCATTCTGCGCGGGCTGGCGGCGGCCTATGTCAGCGTCTTTCGCGGCACGCCCTGCCTGGTGCAGCTCTTCATTCTCTATTTCGGCGGCCCGCAGGTGGGCATCAATCTGGAGCCGTTTGCCGCCGGTGTCATCGGGCTCGGGCTGAATATCGGCGCCTATATGTCGGAATCGATCCGCGGCGCGATTCAGAGCGTTGATCGCGGACAGACGGAAGCCGCGCGCTCCATCGGTTTCGGACGCGGCCAGACCATGCGTCTCGTCGTGCTGCCGCAGGCGGCGCGGCTGATGATCCGCCCGCTTGGCGTCAACGCCATCGCTCTTTTGAAAGGCTCGGCGCTGGTTTCCACCATTTCGGTGGTCGAGCTGACCTATACCGCGCAGCGCTTTATCGGCTCGACCTACAAGCCGTTCGAGATTTTCGGCGTCGCCGCCATTCTCTACATGATCATCATCTATGTCGTGGCGCGCGGGGTCGATCTTCTCGACAAGCGCTTTGCGGCGCAGTGAGGGAGGACTGGATGCAGGCTCTCGATTTCAGCATCGTCACTCCCTATACCGATCTGCTTCTGACAGGCCTCTGGTGGACGCTGGTTCTGACCGTGGCTTCGGCCTTCCTGAGCTTCGTGCTCGGCATCGCTTTTGCGCTGGTGGTGCTCTATGCGCCCGCAATCCTCGCCTGGCCGGTGCGGATCTTCATGTGGCTGTTCATGGGAACGCCGCTTCTGCTGCAACTGTTCCTGATCTATTTCGGGCTGGTGCAGATCGGCATCGATATTCCGGCCCTTGGCGCGGGCATCATCGGCCTCAGCCTGCATTTCGCGGTCTATAATGCCGACATCATCCGCGCGGGCATCGTGGCTGTCGATCCCGGCCAGATGGAAGGCGCCCGTTCCATCGGTTTCAGCCACGGACAGGCCTTGCGCTATGTCGTCATTCCGCAGGCGATCCGCAACACCATCCCGCCGATCGGCAACAACATGATCGTTCTTCTGAAGGACACGTCGCTGGTTTCGATCATCGGCATTGCGGAACTGGTGCACAGCGCCCAGCTTGCCATCAGTGAAACCTTCAGCCCGTTTGAATTCTATATCACCGTCGCGGCCATCTATTACGTGGTCAATCTCGTGCTCGAGGCTGGCCTGCGGCGCATTGAAAGAAAAGTGGAGGTCACGCGATGAGCAGCTCCAAATCGGCACAACCGATGGTCGAAGTGAAGGGCGCCCGCAAGGCCTACGGCGCGCTGGAAGTGTTGAAGGGCATAGACCTTTCAGTGGCGCGCGGCCAGATCGTTGCCATCATCGGCCCCAGCGGTTCCGGCAAGAGCACGCTCCTGCGGTCGATCAACCATCTGGAAACGCTGAATGGCGGCGAGGTCTGGCTGGACGGCGTGCAGGTCAACCAGCCGCTGGCAGGGCAGGCGTTCGAAAAGCACATCAATGCGGTGCGCCAGCAGATGGGCATGGTGTTCCAGCACTTCAACCTGTTCCCGCACCTGACCGTGCTGGAAAACATCACGCTCGGCCCGATCAAGCTGAAGGGCATGGGCAAGGACGCGGCGCGCACGCTGGCGCTGGAGCTTCTGTCGAAGGTCGGGCTTGCCGACAAGATCGACGTCTATCCCTCGCGCCTGTCGGGCGGGCAGAAGCAGCGCGTGGCAATCGCGCGTGCGCTCGCCATGCAGCCGAAGGTGATGCTTTTCGACGAGGCGACTTCGGCGCTCGACCCAGAACTGGTGGACGAAGTGAATGCCGTCATGAAACAGCTTGCCGCCGAACATATGACGATGCTGATCGTCACGCACGAGATGCGTTTTGCAGGCGAGGTTGCCGACCGCATCCTGTTCATGGATGGCGGCGTGGTCGTGGAAGAAGGACCGCCGGACCAGATACTCAGCAACCCGGTGCAGGAGCGTACCCGCTCCTTCCTCAAGAAATATCTGGCTACGTGAGGTGTCGGCATGAGCGAGAGAAATAACGAGTTTGCGAATTTCGGGGAGTTTCCCGATTTCGGGCTGACCCCGGCGCAGCGCCGCGAGGCTGTCCTCGGCCATTATTACGAATATCCCGGCATGGACGGGCCGCGCGGCGAAATCTGGTGTTATACCGACGCCTATTCCTATCTGCCGGGCGCGACGGTTCATCTGCAGGTAAGTGCGACCGCGCAGCGTTTCGACATCGAAATCGTGCGGGACGGCGCAGTGGAAACGCCGGTATTCTCAAAACGCGGGATCGACTGCAAATGGCAGGATACACCGGCGCAATGTTCGGTCGTCGGCTGCGGCTGGGAAACGACATTCGCCGTCAGGACGGATGAGACCTGGCCCTCCGGCGCTTATCGCATCACGCTGAGGGCGCATGGCAATGACGGCCAGCCCATCCATTGCCATCACCTGTTCATCCTGCGCCCTGCGGCGGGGCGCAAGCCGGGCCGTATCCTGCAGGTTGCCGCAACCGGCACATGGACGGCCTATAATACCTGGGGCGGCTCCAACCATTATCAGGGGATTACCGGGCCGAATGGCGATCAATATGCGACGACGGTGAGCATCGAGCGCCCGTTCTGCCGTGGCTTCGCCCTGCTGCCGCCCGATGCGCCGCGCGTGCCGCTGGAAATCGTCACGCCCCCTGCCGCGCCCCCGCGCTATCCGCACATGGAATGGGCCTATGCCAATGGCTATTCCAAGAAATATGCCTCGTCCGGCTGGGCAAGCTATGACAGCCTGTTCTTCCGCTGGGCCGAACGGGAAGGCTATGCGGTCGATCTCGCAACCCAGCATGAGCTGCATTTCGCGCCGGAAATCCTCGACGGTTATGACTGCGTGGTCTTCGTCGGTCACGATGAATACTGGACATGGGAAATGCGCGATGCCGTCGACAATTACGTCGATGGCGGCGGTCGTGCGGCGCGTTTTGCCGGCAATTTCATGTGGCAGACCCGGCTAGAGGACAATGGCAAGCGGCAGACCTGCTACAAATACCGTGCGCGCGCCGAAGACCCGGTCTATCGCTCCGCCGATCCGCGCCGCACCAGCGGCTGCTGGGAAGCGGCGGAAACCGGACGGCCTGCCGCAGAGACATTCGGCCTCAACGCCTTGCGCGGGCTTTATGTCGGCTGGGGCGGCTGCGCCCCGCGCGGCGTGCGCGGTTTCCCGGTCTATCGTCCCGAACACTGGGCCTTTGCAGGAACCGGCATCTATTACGGCGATCTTCTGGGTTCGGAAGGCCATGCCTTCGGCTACGAGGTCGATGGACTGGATTATGTGATCCGTGGCGGATTGCCGGAGCCGGAGGAGGGCAGCGGTGCCCCTGACGGGTTGCAGATTCTGGCGCTCGGCATTTCGTCTCTCAAGGAGGAAAGCGCGGATATCCCGGCCGACGACCAGTTCCTTTCCGACGCCGATGCAAAATTCGTGGCCGATACGCTGATTGGCAACGATGGGGATGCAGCCGTGGAACGCATCAAGCGCGGCTGCGGCATGATCGTCAATTTTCCACGCGGCAAGGGCGAGGTCTTCCACGCCGGAAGCTGCGAGTGGGTAGCGGCCCTCAAGCGCGGCGACCGCATGGTCGAGCGCGTGACCGCCAATGTTCTCAACCAATATCTCAAGCGCTGACAGAGTAACGCCATGCTCAACACAAATGCACAGAACGAACGCCCGGCATCCCATCTTTTCTACCAGTCGCGCCTGCGCAGACCGCTGGTGGATCGCGCCGAGGGCATCTACATCTGGGATCAGGACGGACGCCGCGTCATCGACGGATCAAGCGGCGCGATGGTGGTCAATATCGGCCATGGCAATCGCAACGTGCTCGATGCCATGAAGGAGCAGATGAACCGCGTGACCTTCGCCTATCGCCTGCATTTCGAAAACGAACCGGCGGAAGATCTGGCGCGCATGGCCGCCGAGCGGATGCCGGAAGGTCTGGACAAGATTTTCTTCGTTTCCGGCGGATCGGAAGCGGTCGAATCCTGCATCAAGCTCGCGCGCCAGTGGGCGGTTGCGACCGGGCAGGGCAAGCGCTGGAAAGTGATTTCGCGCTTTCCATCCTATCACGGCGGCACGCTTGGGGCGCTCGCCGTCACCGGCTATGCGGCTCTGAGCGAACCTTTCGCGCCCATCATGCGCGAAATGCCCAAGGTTCCGGCGCCGACCGCCTATCTCGATCGCGACAATCTCTCGATGGAACAGCGCGGACAGAAATATGCCGACATGCTGGAGGAACGGATTCAGGAGGAAGGCCCTGAAAGCGTGCTCGCCTTTATCATGGAGCCGATCGGCGGAGCGTCCACGGGCGCGCTGGTCGCGCCCGACAGCTATTATCCGCGCATCCGCGAAATCTGCGACCGTTATGGCATCCTGCTGATCCATGACGAGGTGATGAGCGGCGCCGGGCGCACCGGCAAGTTTCTGGGCGGCGACCACTGGAACTGCAAGCCGGACCTGATCGCGCTTTCCAAGGGCTTTGCCTCCGGTTATTGCCCGCTGGGCGCGATGGCAGCGCCGGGGCGAATCGTGCAGCCGGTTCTGGACGCGGGCGGCTTCCTGCATGGCTTCACCTATGCCGGCAATCCGCTGGCCTGCGCGGCGGGCAAGGCGGTGTTGCAGGAAATCGATCGTCTCGATCTGGTCGGCAATGCTGCCCGCATGGGCGATGCGCTGAAGGGCGAACTGGAAGGGCTTGCAAAGCGCTTCCCCTTCATCGGCGATATGCGCGGCAAGGGCCTGCTGCTCGCTGCCGAATTCGTTTCCGACCCTGAAACCATGAAGCCGCTGCCGAAAGAGCTGAACGCCCATCAGCGCATGGTCGATCTCGCCTATGAGCGCGGGCTGATCATCTATTCGCGCCGCACACGCGGCGGCGTCGAGGGCGATCACTTCCTCGTCTGCCCGCCCATGATCGTCAGCCGCGAACAGGTCGGCGAGATCACCGACATCCTCGGCGATACGCTGGAGGTTCTGGCGCGTGAGCTCAAACTGCCCGTGAATGCGTAAGGAAACCGGATCATGACCGACAAGAAGAAAATGCGTCGCAAGGTGATCATCACCTGTGCGGTGACAGGTTCCGTGCACACGCCGTCCATGTCGCCGCATCTGCCGGTAACGCCCGACGAGATTGCGAGCGAAGCCATTGCGGCAGCGGAAGCGGGCGCGTCGATCCTGCATCTGCATGCCCGCGACCCGCGCGACGGCAGGCCTTCCGCCAATCCGGACCTGTTCATGCAGTTCCTGCCGCGCATCAAGCAATCGACATCTGCCGTGGTGAATATCTCCACCGGCGGCTCGTCGCTGATGACGCTGGAGGACCGGCTGGCCGCGCCGCTCCGGGCAGAGCCGGAAATGTGCTCGCTCAATATGGGTTCGATGAATTTCGCGCTATTCCCGGCACTCGACAAGCCGCGCGAGTGGAAGCATGCGTGGGAGCCGGAACTGCTCGAAGCGACTCGCCATTCGATCTTCAAGAACACTTTCGCGGACATGGAAGGCATTCTGACCAGTCTCGGACAGGGCTGCGGCACGCGCTTCGAGTTCGAATGCTACGATGTCGGCCACCTCTATTCACTGGCGCATTTCCGCGACCGGGGTCTGGTGTCGGGCCATCTGTTCATCCAGTTCGTCTTTGGTGTTCTGGGTGGCATCGGAGCCGATCCGGACAATCTCATGCATATGAAGCGGATTGCCGACAAGCTGTTCGGGGACGACTATTCCTTTTCCGTGCTGGCGGCGGGGCGGCATCAGATCCCGATGATCACCATGGCGGCCGCCATGGGCGGCAATGTTCGCGTCGGTCTGGAAGACAGCCTTTATGACGGGCGGGGCCAGCTTGCCAAAAGCAATGCCGATCAGGTGCGGCGCATACGCGGCATCCTCGACGGCCTGTCGCTGGACGTTGCGACGCCCGAGGAGGCACGCGAATATCTGGGACTCAAAGGCGGAGATAGGGTGGCATTCTAGAGCATGTCTCCCGCAAAGACATGCGGTCAAACAATCAGATAGAGAGCTTCCAATGATTCAATCAAGACAGGAAATGCTCTGATGCCGAAAATCGTGTTGGAGAGCAAAAGGCGCATCATCGTTCGTCTGGGCGAACCCGCCGATGCCGAAATGATCCATGAGGCGATCCTTATCATGGGCGAGGGGCTTGGCGCTGCCGACAGGATTTCCAGCACGGTCGAGGATTTTCGCCGTTACGGTTTCGGCCCCTATGCGGCATTCACCAGCCTGATTGCCGAGGTGGACGGGGCATTTGCCGGGCTCGCCCTGTTCTTCCCCATCTTCTCGACATGGTACGGCAAGCCCGGCGTCTACGTGCAGGACCTCTATGTCGATGAAGCCTTTCGCGGCAACGGGATCGGCGAAGTGCTTCTGCGCCATGTCGCCTCTTGGTCGATGGCGCGGGGCGGCGTCTATCTGCGGCTGGCCGTGGACCGGGACAATATTGCAGCACAGAGATTTTATGAGCGGCTCGGTATCGGCTGGATCGAATCCGACCGCGATCACGGCGCCTATGGCGAGGATTTCACCCGCCTGGCGCGCATCAATCAAATCAGGGAGCAGTCATGAAAGCCTTTTACGCCGTCGAGCAGAAGCGTCACGACCCAAAAGCCTTTCTTTCCAGCGGCGCGCCGCAGCCAAACCCCGAACAGCCGGAGCGTGTTGAACGTCTGCTCGCCGGTGCAAAGGCCGCAGGCTGCGAGATCATCCGTCCGCAAAATCACGGCCTTGGCCCGATTGCGGCCGTGCATACGCCGGAATATCTGGAATTCCTTCAGCACATCCATGCCCGCTGGCGGCGTATCGAAGAGGCGTCGGAAGAGGTGATCCCCAACATCCATCCGCTCGCGCGTGACGGCCGCTATCCCGCGTCCGCCGTGGGACAGGTCGGCTATCACATGGCCGATACGGCCTGCCCGATTGCCAAACACACGTGGGAAAGCGTGTGCTGGAGCGCGTGGAGCGCGGTCGATGCCGCCGATGCGGTGCTTGCAGGGGAAGTTGCGGCCTATGCGCTCTGCCGTCCGCCGGGGCATCATGCCTTTGCCGATGTGGCGGGCGGCTTCTGCTTCGTCAACAATTCGGCGGTCGCGGCAGAGCGTCTGCGCTCCAGGGCCCGGCGCGTGGCGATCCTCGACGTCGATCTTCATCACGGCAACGGCACGCAGGGCATTTTCTATTCCCGCCCCGATGTGCTGACCGTCTCCATCCATGCCGATCCGGTGCGTTTCTATCCATTCTTCTGGGGCCACGCCGACGAACGCGGCGAAGGCGCGGGGCTTGGCTACAATCTCAACCTGCCGCTGCCGCGCAAATCCGGCGACGCCGAATTCCTCGCCTCGCTCGACACGGCCTTCCGCCGCATCGAAGCCTTCGCGCCCGATGCGATTGTGGTCGCACTCGGCCTTGACCCGTTTGAGGGCGACCCGTTCGGCGGGTTGTCGGTGACCACCGGCGGTTTCGGACGCATCGCCGAAGCAATCGCGAAGCTGCGGTTGCCAACCGTCATCGTGCAGGAAGGCGGCTATCTGTGCGATGCGCTGGGCGATAATCTCACGGCCTTCCTCGGCGGCTACCGGTCGGTGGCGCGATGAGCGGTCTTGTTACCTTTGTCGGCGTCGCGCATCCGTGGATGTGCGATGTCATGGGGCATATGAATGTTCGGCATTATGCCGGGATGTTCGACGATGCGAGCTTTCAACTGCTTGGCCACATCGCAGGGAAAATTCCCGATGACACATTCGGCTGGGCGGATGTGCGCTCGACAACCGAATACAAGCGGGAAGTGCCAGCAGGGGACCTGCTGACGATCCATTCGCAGGTGTTGAAAGTCGGACGCTCGTCGATCACGTTTCGGCAGACGATGGCGGGTTCGCTCGACGGCGAACTGCGCGCGGTCAACGAAGTTAGCTCTGTATATTTCGACAAGGTTGCACGGCGTTCAGCCGAACTTGCACCCGACATGCGCGTGAGGGCCGGGAAGCTGCTGGCGGATCAACCGGCCTGCTGACATGAAAAATCCAGCACGCTTTTCGTGCAGTCGCATTGAAGGTCGCGCAACAGGCCATCCTTGAGGCCATAAATCCAGCCGTGCACGACGATCTCCTTGTTCTGTTTCCAGGCCGATTGCAGAACCGGCGTGCGCGACAGGCTTTCCACCTGCGAGACGACGGTCAGCTCGCAAAGCCGGTTCAGGCGTTCCTCGGGATCGGCAAAGCGGTCCAGTTCCTGCTCATGGGTCTGCGCGATATCGCGTACCGGCTGCAGCCAGTTGTCGATGATGCCGTGGCCATAACCGGCCATGGCGGCGCGCACGCCGCCGCAACCGTAATGGCCGCAGACGATGATGTGCCTGATCTCCAGCACCTCGACCGCAAATTCGAGCACCGACAGCAGGTTGAGATCGGCGCGATGGACGAGGTTGGCGACGTTGCGGTGCACGAACACCTCGCCCGGCTGCAATCCGGTGACGACATTGGCCGGAACGCGGCTGTCGGAACAGCCGATCCAGAGATATTCCGGGCGCTGCATCGAGGACAGACGGCTGAAATATTCGGGATCTTCCCGGCGTTTTTCCGCGGCCCACTGCCGGTTATGTTCGAAAAGGTCTGATAGCATGAACCCGTCTCATCCGGATGATCTTCATTCTCGGACATAGACGAATATAGAAGTACAGTATTTGATGCCGATCAAGCAGGACCTGCTTCGGCAGTGGAAGGAGCGGGCCGGATGCCCGCTCCCTCTGGTTTTATTCGGCGGGCTTGTCGCTGCGGCCGATGCCGAGCAGCTGGTAGAAGACGAGAGCGGCCAGCGTCGATGTCGCAATGCCGCCGAGCGCGAACTCGCCGATCTTCAAGGTGAAGTCGCTCGCGCCGAAAATGAGCGCCACGCCGGCGGTGAACAGGTTGCGGGAATCCGCGAAATCCACCTTGTTGACGATCCAGATGCGCGCCATGGCCGAGGCGATGAGGCCGAAGACCGAAACGGCAAGACCGGCCAGAACCGGAGCCGGGATCGTCTGCAGGATCGCGCCGAATTTCGGCGACATGCCGAGGATCAGCGCCATGACGGCGGCAATCACGAAGATCAGCGTGGAATAAACCTTGGTCATCGCCATGACGCCGATGTTTTCGGCATAGGTGGTAACGCCGGTGCCGCCGCCCGAACCGGAAATCATGGTCGCGATGCCGTCACCGAGGAAGCCGCGGCCGATGTAGCGGTCCATGTTCTGGCCGGTGATCGAACCGAGCGCTTTGATATGACCGAGGTTTTCCGCCACCAGCACGATGGCGACGGGCGCGATCAGGGTGACCGCCTGCCAGTTGAATTCCGGCGTGGTGAAATGCGGCAGGCCGAACCATGCCGCATTGCTGACGGCGGTGAAATCGATGCCCGGCACGATGCCGAGGCCGTTGCCGAGGATCAGGACCAGCAGATAACCGAAAAGCAGTGCGAAGAGCACCGACAGGCGCTTGGTGCCGCGCGGCCCATAGGCGGCGATCATACCCATGCAGAGAACGGTAAGCAGCGCGATGGTGATATGCGTGCCGCTTCCCTTCAGCTGGCCGACAGCGACCGGGGCGAGGTTGAGGCCGATGGAAACGCCGATGGCGCCGGTGACGACCGGGGGCATAAGCCGCTCCACCCAGCCCGTGCCGATGGCCATGACCACGAGGCCGATAAGCGCATAGAGCGCGCCGCAGGCGATGATGCCGCCAAGCGCGATTGCAATATTGGGATTGGGGCCGGAGCCGCCATAGCCCGTCGCGGCGATGACGACCGCGATGAACGCGAAGGACGAACCGAGATAGCTCGGCACCCGGCCTGCCGTCAGCACGAAGAACAGAAGCGTGCCGATGCCGGAAAAGAAGACGGCTACATTGGGATCGAAGCCCATCAGCAGGGGCGCGACGATGGTCGAGCCGGACATTGCAAGCAGGTGCTGCACGCCCATCGGAATGGCGGCAGCGGCCGGAAGACGCTCGTCAGGAAGCACGACGGCGTTTGATGTCAAACGCCAACTTGGAAAATAGCCCATGATGTCCCTCTGGAAAATATTATCCGTTTGTTTTTAACGCGCATCTTTTCCGAAAACCGCTTCGCACTTTTCGGGACGCGCTACTGCCTTTATCGACTCATGCCACCGATTTCCAGAGGGGAACAGTCCAAACAATGAGGGAGCTGTTGATGAGCCGACCTGGAGCGCCGCACGTGCTTATGAACGCACAAACGGCCTTCCAGACTGTAGAAACCACGCATCGTGCTTTCTGAATATCGCCTCCGGTTTTCACGTCGATGTTGCAGCGATTTCATCCGTTTACGGTCACGCGGCCCGCATCGTTTGTCACTTTCCCGACAATGCGGGCGGATGGATAGCCGGCGGCGCGGATGCTGCCGAGGAGCCTTTCGGCCTCCTGCGGCGCGCAGGATACGAGAAGCCCGCCGGAGGTCTGCGGGTCGGTCAGCAATTGCTGTTTCCAGAGCGGATAGTCGTCCGGAAGCTGCACGCCATGGCCGTAGCTTGCCCAGTTGCGGGTGGAGGCTCCGGTCACGAAACCGGCCTGCGCCAGATGTTCGGCCTGATTGAGGAAGGGCAGGGCGGAATAGTCCAGCCCAATGCCCGCATTGGAGCCGCGCACCATTTCCAGAGCATGGCCGAGAATGCCGAAGCCGGTCACATCGGTGACGGCATGAACGGTGCCATCCTTGCCGAGTTCGGCACCGACCCGGTTCAGCAAGGTGACCGACGCCATCATTTCATCATAACCGGCGCTGTCGAGTTCCTGCTTCTTGAAGGCGGCGGAATAGATGCCGACGCCGATTGCCTTGGTCAGGATCAGCGTGTCGCCGACACGCGCGCCGCTGTTCCTGCGCAGGTTCGAAAGCTTGCAGGTGCCGATGACCGCCAGTCCGTAGATCGGTTCCGGCGCGTCGATGGAATGCCCGCCCGCAACCGGAATGCCCGCTTCCGCGCAGATGCTGGAACCGCCCTTCAGGATTTCGCGGATCATTTCGGCGGGCATCTGGTTCACCGGCATTCCGAGGATCGCCAGCGCCATGATCGGCGTTCCGCCCATGGCATAGACGTCGGATATCGCATTGGTGGCCGCGATGCGCCCGAAATCGAACGGATTGTCCACCATCGGCATGAAGAAATCCGTCGTTGCGATCACGCAGTTTTCGTCGTCCAACTGCCAGACGGCGGCATCGTCGCCGGTTTCCGTTCCGACGAGGAGCTGGCTGAACGGCTGCATGACGGGCTGGTCCGACAGCAGGTCCTGCAAAACGGCTGGAGCAAGCTTGCAGCCGCAACCGCCGCCATGGGCAAGCGTGCTGAGACGAATAGGCGATGCAATATCCATGATGTCCTCAAAACTTATATCGTTATTTCGCGTGCGGTCATGGCGTAGCGGAAGGCGTCCGCATCGAGACAATCCAGACGGGTGCTGGCGACTTCGGCCTGCGGATACATGAGGAAGCCGAGTTCCGGCCCTTGCGCGGACGGCAAGGCGATATCGCTGCCGTCATTGAAGGCGATCCAGTTGCCCTCCCATGAACCGAACAGCTTTTGCCGCACGGCTGCTACACGCGGATCGTCGGCGGGGAGCCCGTCCTTTTCCTCTTCCAACATCACCTTGCGCACATCCGCCGGATCGGTCGCGACCCAGCCGATGTCGTCGAGATAGATTTCGGCGCGGCAATGCTGGGCCTTGGTGATGACCTCGTTCTTCGCGCCGAGGCTCGTGTAGCCGAAGGCGGAAGGCGCGACGCGCACGCCATAAAGGTCGCGGGCCGGAATTCCCGCTGCCCTGACGAGAGCCACGAACAAGGGATTGATGTCGGCGCATTTGCCGCCGAGATCGCCGCTGTCGAGCATGGCGACAATATTGCCGTCACCGCAGCCGCGCGTGGAGGCCCGCCGATAGGTGTTGGCGACCACCCAGTCATAGATCCGGCGCGCCTTCTCCTGATCGGTATCGGCATCCGCAACGATCCTGTCAGAGGTCTGCTTGACGATGCCATCGACCGGCGCAAGCCGCGTTCCCGCCAGATAGCGTTCGCGTTCCGCGCGGGTCAGCGGCACGGCCTTGGCCGGTGCATCGAGATTGCCCGAACGGTCGCGGGTGGAGATGAGGCTGATGATTTCGGCTTGCGGTTTTTCTTCCCCTCCATCCCATTCGAGATAGAGAAGGCCGGTGCCGCTTGCCGGATCGCGGTCGAGCCGCGCGACCTTGGCATTGGTCGTCCAGCGATTGCCCTCCGGGCGGTTCCAGTCCTCGGCATTGAACCCCGCCAGCGGAACCCAGACACGAATGACTTCTCCCGAAGCGGCAGGCGTGACGCTGGTGGTGATCTCGAAGCTGCGCCAGTCCGACGGCTGCGGCGCGAATGCGGTGCTGGCCGCAGAGGCAAAATTCGGCAGCATGCTGACGGCGGCACAGGCCGCACCGGATTTAAAAAGTTCCCGACGGTTCATGACGATCCCCTTTTTGCTCTGGATTGTTCTGTGCGATGGCATGGAAGGACGACTTTCGCGCCGCCAAGCTGGAAGCCCCGGAAAGCCCGAAAAGCCTGGAAGGCGCGCGGGAGGATGCAGATGGCAGGAAATTCCGGCTGTCGTTTTGCGCGGCTGAGGGGAGCCGGAGCCGAGGGCCGCACGATACCGTCGCATCGGGTCAGGGAAGCCGGTGCGAGGCAGGAGCCGCTCAAAATTCAAGCCCCGAAACTCGGGAGCAACAAAAGAAGCCACGGCATCAGTCTGGCGTTTTTACACGGCAACGTCAATCAGCTGGCGCGTTTCCAAGTCATTCCGGTGGTGAGCTTCATGTAATAATACATGACTATTAAAGTCATATTATTGATAAATGGGTCTTATTGTTAATTAATTTAACCTTCCCTTCGGTTGACAACTTGGGTTTATTGCGGTGAACTGATCTCAGGCAAGTCCAATTCAGGGAGGGATATGCTTCGGCATTTTTCTTCTGACGATCAGGGAGGTGCAGCGCAATGAATGTGGAGCTCTCACGCCGCCAGTTTCTGGGCGGAACGGGGGCGGTAGTGGCGGCTTCGGCGCTTGGGTCCTTCGGTTTTGGTGCGGTGGAAAGCGCCTATGCCGAATCCATTCGTCCCTTCAAGCTGACCAACACGACCGAAACCCGCAATACCTGCCCTTACTGCTCGGTCGCCTGCGGCATCATCCTCTATTCCAAGGGAGATGTGAGGAAAGGCGAGAAGGCCGATCTGATCCACGTCGAAGGCGATACGGATCACCCCACCAATCGCGGCACGCTTTGCCCGAAGGGCGCGGCACTCAGGGGTTTCGTCCAGGCCGAGACCCGCCTGAAAAATCCGCGGGTGCGCGAGCCGGGCGCCGCCGAATTCAAGCAGATTTCGTGGGAGGATGCGCTCGACCGCATCGCGCGCCATCTGAAAGACGATCGCGACGCAAACTTCATCGTGAAGAATGCGGCGGGCACCACGGTCAATCGCTGGGTTTCGACGGGATTCCTCGCGGCATCGGCCACCACCAACGAAACGGCGTTTCTCACCTACAAGGTGGTGCGCAGCACAGGCATAGTCGCATTCGATAACCAGGCACGCGTCTGACACGGCCCGACGGTGGCGAGTCTCGCCCCAACATTTGGCCGCGGAGCAATGACCAACTCCTGGACCGATATCAAGAACACCGATCTCGTCGTCGTCATGGGCGGCAATGCGGCGGAAGCGCATCCGTGCGGCTTCAAATGGGTGACGGAGGCCAAGCACCATCGCGGCGCGAAGCTGATCGTCGTTGATCCGCGCTTCACGCGAACGGCTTCCGTGGCGGATTTCTACGCGCCCATCCGGCAGGGTTCGGATATCGCCTTCCTGCTCGGCGTCATCAACTACTGCATCCAGAATGACAAGGTGCAGTGGGATTATGTGAAGCATTTCACCAATGCCAGCTACATCATCAAGGATGGCTTTGAGTACAAGGACGGGCTGTTTACCGGCTATGACGAGGAAAAGCGGGACTACGACCGCTCGAGCTGGGAATATGTGATCGGCGATGACGGCTATGCGGTCGTCGACGATACGCTGCAGAACCCGCGTTGCGTATGGAACCTGCTGAAAGAGCACGTTTCCATCTTCACGCCGGAAATGGTGGAGCGCATCTGCGGCACGCCGAAGGAGAAATTCCTGAAAGTGGCCGAGATGATGTCCGAATGCTCGGCGCCGGACAAGACGATGACGTCGATGTACGCGCTCGGCTGGACACAGCACTCCAAGGGATCGCAGAATATTCGCTGCATGGCGATGCTGCAGTTGATCCTCGGCAATATCGGCGTGCGCGGCGGCGGCATGAATGCGCTGCGCGGTCACTCCAACATTCAGGGGCTGACCGATATCGGCCTTATGTCCAACCTCCTGCCGGGCTATATGAACATCCCGGTCGAAAAGGAGACCGATCTCGAAATCTACATGTCGACACGCGGTTTCAAGCCGCTGCGCCCCAACCAGACGAGCTACTGGCAGAACTATCGCAAGTTCTTCGTCAGTTTCCAGAAGGCGATGTGGGGCAGCGCCGCGACTGTCGAAAACGACTTTGCTTTCGACTGGCTGCCGAAGCTCGACGTGCCGAACTACGACATGTTGCGCATCTTCGACATGATGCATGATGGCAAGGTCAACGGCTATGTCTGTCAGGGGTTCAATCCGCTGATGGCGGTGCCGAACCGCAAGAAGCTGACCGATGCCCTGTCGAAGCTGAAATTCCTCGTCACGATGGACCCGCTGGAAACGGAAACCTCGCGTTTCTGGGAAAACCACGGCGAATTCAACGATGTGGATTCGGCTTCCATCCAGACGGAAGTGTTCCAGCTGCCTTCCACCTGTTTTGCGGAGGACGAGGGTTCGCTCACCAATTCCGGGCGCTGGCTGCAATGGCACTGGCCCGGCGCCACACCGCCCGGCGAGGCGAAGACCGACAACTGGATCATGGCGCAGATTTTCCTGCGGCTGCGGGAGCTTTATCGCAAGGAAGGCGGCGCTTTCCCCGATCCGATCCTCAATCTCACCTGGGATTACAAGGATGAGGGCGAGCCGACAGCGGAAGAACTGGCCAAGGAACTGAACGGCCGCGCGCTTTCCACGGTGACCGATCCGGCCGATCCGACCAAGGTGGTCGCCGAGGCGGGCAAGCTGCTCGCCGGTTTCGCGGCGCTGCGCGACGACGGCTCGACGGCATCGGGCTGCTGGATTTATTCCGGCTGCTTCACCGAGGCGGGCAACAACATGGCCCGCCGCGACAATCACGATCCGGACGAGACGGGCGCCTATCTCAACTGGTCGTGGGCATGGCCGGCGAACCGCCGCATTCTCTATAACCGCGCCTCCGCCGACATCGACGGCAAGCCGTGGGACCCGAGCCGCAAGCTCATCGAATGGGACGGTTCGAAGTGGACAGGCTATGACGTGCCGGACATTGCGCCGACCGCCAAGCCGCAGGAAGTCGGCCCCTTCATCATGAATGCGGAAGGCGCGTCGCGCCTGTTCAGCCGCGGCATGATGCGCGACGGTCCGTTCCCGGCCCACTATGAGCCGTTTGAATCGCCGCTCGCCAATGTGATCGCACCGAACATCCGGGGCAATCCGGTGGCGCGTGTCTTCAACGACGACTTCAAGCAGTTCGCCGAAACGGCTTCGGAGGAGTTCCCCTATGCGGCCACCTCCTACCGTCTGACGGAGCATTTCCACTACTGGACCAAGCATGTCCATGTGAATGCGGTCCTGCAGCCGGAATTCTTCGTCGAAATCTCGGAGGAACTGGCGAAGGAAAAGGGCATCGCCAAGGGCGACTGGGTGCGCGTGTGGTCGAAGCGGGGCTCGGTGAAGGCCAAGGCGGTGGTGACCAAGCGCATCAAGCCGCTGATCTGCGACGGCAAGACGGTGCATGTGGTCGGCATCCCGCTCCATTGGGGCTTCATGGGTGCAGCTCGCAAGGGCTTCGGCCCCAACTCACTGACGCCTTTTGTCGGCGACGCGAACATCGAGACGCCGGAATTCAAGGCGTTTCTGGTCAATATCGAGCGCTCAAGCGCGCCTGTGGCTTAGGAGGGATAAATGTTTCCACCCGTTCCCAATCCTAGCGTCCAGCCGCAACAGCCGCGTTTCGGTGACAAGGACCTGATCAGGCGGTCGGCGTCGAATGTGACGCCGCCTGCCGAGCGCCAGACCGAGGTGGCGAAGCTTATCGACGTGTCGAAGTGCATCGGCTGCAAGGCCTGCCAGTCGGCCTGCGCCGAATGGAACGACACGCATGAGGAAGTGGGCATCAATGTCGGCGTCTATGACAATCCGCACGACCTGACGCCGAACACCTTCACGCTGATGCGCTTTACCGAGTGGGACAATCCCGATACCGGCAATCTGGAGTGGCTCATCCGCAAGGATGGCTGCATGCATTGCGAAGACCCCGGCTGTCTCAAGGCCTGTCCGGCGCCCGGTGCAATCGTGCAATATTCCAACGGCATCGTCGATTTCATCCACGATAACTGCATCGGTTGCGGCTATTGCATCAAGGGTTGCCCGTTCAACATCCCCCGCGTTTCCGAGGTCACCAACAAGGCCTATAAATGCACGCTCTGTTCCGACCGCATCGCGGTGGGGCAGGGACCGGCCTGCGCCAAGGCCTGCCCCACACAGGCCATCGTCTACGGCACCAAGGACGAAATGAAGGAATGGGCCGACGGACGCATCAAGGACCTGAAATCGCGCGGCTTTGAGAATGCCGGGCTCTACGATCCGCCGGGCGTCGGCGGCACCCATGTCATGTATGTGCTGCACCATGCCGACCGGCCCGAACTCTATGCCAACCTGCCGAACAATCCGCGCATCAGCCCGGTTGTCGAGGCGTGGAAGGGCGTGTCCAAATATGCGGGCATGGCCGTCATGGGGCTGGCCGCTGCAGCGGGTCTGCTGCACTATATCTTCAAGGGGCCGAATGTCGTGACAGAGCACGACGAGGAGCAGGCCGAAAAGCTCACGGGGGAAAAAAGCTCATGAGCAGGACCGACTTTGACGATGTTGAGCGCGGCGACGGCATAGAACCCGGCCCGCCGGTCAGGGTGCACCGCTATTCCGGCGGCGCGCGCATCAATCACTGGATCACCGCCGCCAGCCTGGTGCTGCTGGCCCTTTCCGGCCTTGCAATGTTCCACCCGTGGCTGTTTTTCCTGTCGGGCCTGTTTGGCGGCGGGCAATGGACACGCGCCATCCATCCATGGATCGGCGTTGTCCTGTTCTTCAGCTTTCTCGGCCTTTTCCTGCGCTTCTGGAGCGCCAATCTGTGGAAGCGCGAAGACAGCCAATGGCTGTCGCAGGCCAATGACGTGATTGCTGGCAATGAGGAAAAACTGCCGGAAGTCGGCAAATACAATGCCGGTCAGAAGCTTGTTTTCTGGTCCATGTCGCTTCTGATCGTCATCCTGATCGTATCCGGCCTGATGATCTGGAACGAATATTTCGGCTCCTATACCAGCATCAACCAGCAGCGCTGGGCCTTGTTCGTTCACTCCATGGCGGCGGTTGCGGCCATCTGCGTCTGGATCGTGCATGTCTATGCCGCGATCTGGGTCAAGGGAACGATCCATGCGATGACACGTGGCACGGTGACGGGCGGATGGGCCTGGCGGCACCATCGCAAGTGGCTGCGCGAACTGACATCGAAACAGAAGGCGAAGCAGGGCAGCGGCAAGCCTGCCGCCTAGAGCGGCATGCTTTCAAGTTGAAGCTACATCTCGCCCCAGGCTTTTGTTTGAGCATGATTTATCTGATTGAAGCAGGATCAGAGTTCAGACCAGTGGACTGATTTCCCTGCGTAGACGGTTTCAGCTTTTGGGAATCATGCTCTGAAACTTCGCCTTCTGGGTTGCATTTCCCGGCAGGCACCTCAGAATGACGTTATTCAGTGGTCCACGTGGCCCGTTGGGTTCGTGAGGAGTGACATGGCAGGCAAGAAAGATCTGGTGCCGGACCCGACGGTCATCGGCGAAATATCGGCCCCACCCTTCGTGCAACTGCCGGAACCCGGCGCACTTTTTGCCAGACGGGCGGAGCGCCTGCGTATTCTGGCCTCGGTCAGCCCGCTGAAACCCTATCTGGAATTCATCGCCGATCTGAGCGAGGCGCAGTCCGAAATAGACGCCGGGCTCGGCCCTGTCGCTGCGCGGCAGGAGAATGATCGGGGACGCGAGTTCGGCATGCCCTCGATCGATCGTGCGAATGCCGCATCGGATGCAGGGCTTCAAACCATCTTCGACCGACTCTTCGAGCGCGCCCGCAATATCGCCAAGCCGCAGGACGCCGCCGATGCGCTGGAACGTGTGGCGGGCAGCAATGCGAATGAACGTCGCCGGATGGTCGAGGCGATCTTTGCCGGCATTCTGCCGCCCGACGCAATTGCCGAGCACATCTATGTCTGGGCGGGGTTGCAGCTTCATCTTGCGCGGCTCGCCTCGGCGCTCGACCCGAAGTCGGTGAAGCCGGTTGCCGATGGCGTCTGCCCCGCTTGCGGCAGCATGCCGTCAAGCTCCATGGTGGTCGGCTGGCACGGTGCGCATGGCGCGCGCTTCTGCTCCTGTTCCGTCTGCAACACGCTCTGGCACTATGTGCGGATCAAATGCACGTGCTGCGGGTCCACAAAGGGCATCGGCTACAAGGAAGTCGAGGAAGGCGGGGGCGTCATCAAGGCCGAAACCTGCGATGAATGCGAAAGCTGGGTCAAGATCATCTATCAGCAGCTGTCCTCGGATGCCGATCCGGTGGCCGACGATGTTGCAAGCCTCGGCCTCGACATGCTGATGCGCGAGACGCCTTACAGGCGGGGTGGCTTCTCCCCGCTTCTCGCCGGATTGTGAGGCAGCATGGACCAGATCAAATCTTCGCTGCGCCATCTTCCTTCCGTGGATGCCATCCTGCAAATGCCCGCGCTTGCCGCAGCATTGGAGAGCTTTGGCCATGCTTCGGTGGCGGAAGCCGTGCGGAAGGTGCTGGGAAATGAGCGTGAGGCGGTGAAGTCCGGTGCCGCGCCTTCCAGCAACGTGCTTTTGGCGGAGCGGGTTATTCACCTGCTCGAAGCATCCGGGCAGTCGAGCCTGCGCCCCTTGTTCAACCTGACCGGAACGGTCCTGCACACCAATCTCGGGCGCGCCATTCTGGCCGAAGCCGCAATCGAGGCTGCGATGCAAGCCATGCGGCAGGCGGTTTCGCTTGAGTTCGACCTTTCTTCCGGCTCGCGCGGCGAGCGTGACGATCATCTGCGCGCGCTTGTCTGCGAACTGAGCGGGGCAGAGGATGCCACCATCGTCAACAATAACGCGGCGGCGGTGCTTCTGGTGCTGAACAGCCTTGCCTCGAGCAAGGAAGCCATTGTTTCGCGGGGCGAACTGATCGAGATCGGCGGTGCTTTCCGCATGCCGGATATCATGACCCGCGCCGGTACGCGGCTTGTCGAAGTCGGCACCACCAACCGCACCCATCCGCGCGATTACGAGAATGCGATCAACTCCGATACGGGTCTGGTGCTGAAGGTCCACACGTCCAACTATCGGATCGAAGGTTTCACGCGCGAAGTCGCGGCCCCGGAACTTGCGGCAATCGCGCAGGCGAGGGGCGTGCCGCTGGTCAACGATCTCGGCTCCGGCACGCTGGCCGATCTGACGGCTTTCGGTCTCGCACATGAGCCGACGGTGCGCGAGGCAGTGGCCGAAGGCGCTGATATCATCACTTTTTCCGGCGACAAGCTTCTCGGCGGGCCGCAGGCGGGGTTCGTCGTCGGGCGGCGCGATCTGATCGCCCGCATCAACAGGAACCCGATGAAGCGCGCCTTGCGGGTCGACAAGATCAGGCTTGCGGCGCTTGAGGCGACGCTGAAACTTTATCGCAACCCGCAACGGCTTGCGGAAAAACTGCCGACCCTGCGTTATCTGGCGCGCCCGCAGGCAGAAATTGCCGCGCAGGCGGAAAGGCTCAAACCCGCGCTGGAAAAGGTGCTCGGCACCGCTTTCACCGTCACGGTGACGGAGTGCGCCAGCCAGATAGGCTCCGGGGCCTTGCCGCTTTCGACCGTGCCAAGCGCCGGTCTGTCGATTGCACCGAAGGACGGCAGCGGCTCCGCGCTGACAGCGCTTGGCGCTTCGCTGCGCGCGCTGCCTCTCCCGGTCATCGGGCGGATAGAAAAGGGCGCGCTCGTGCTCGACCTGCGCTGTCTTGACGACGAAAGCAGTTTCATCAGGAACCTGTCATCCTATGCGGCTTGCTGATCTCTTCGCCCGCAAACCGAAGCAGGACACGACGGCACAGGCGCTGGAAAAGGCGCTTGCGGCTGCAAAGACGGGTGATTACGCAACGGCGCTTTCCATCTGGGAGCCGCTGGCCCGCAGCGGCAATGCCCGTGCGCAGAACAATATCGGCGCCTGTTTTGCAGGCGGCATGGGCGTCGAGAAGAATATCGGCCTCGCGCAACGCTGGCTCACCCTTTCCGCCGCCGCTGGCGATGCTTCCGGCCAGCGCGATCTCGCTTCGCTGCTTTTCAAGGGCGAGGGCATCGAAGCCGATTACCCGGAAGCTGCGCGGCTCTACCGCCTTGCCGCCGAACAGGGTGACGCGCAGGCGCAGGACATGCTGAGCTGGATGCTCATCGAGGGCGGGGTGATTTCCGCCGATCCGGTCGAGGCGCGTGAATGGGCGCTGAAGGCAGCCGAAGGCGGCGTTGCCGCAGCCATGACGCGGCTTGGCATGATCTACCATAATGCCCTCGGCGTGCCGCGTGATCCGTCCAGGGCGGTCTACTGGTGGCGGAAGGCCGCCGATGCGGGCGATGCCGACGGGCAGGCCATGCTGGGGGCGGCGCTGCACCTTGGCATGGGCGTGGAACGCGATCCTTTGGCGGCTTACGATTATCTGCAGCGCGCAAGGACGGGCGGCAGCGCGCTTGCCGCGCCTTTCATCGAGGCAGCGCGCAGCGCACTGGACGAGCAACCATGATCGTTGGAACGGCGGGTCATATCGACCATGGCAAGACCGCGCTGGTGCGCGCGCTTACACAGGTGGATACGGACCGGCTGAAAGAGGAAAAGGCGCGGGGCATTTCCATCGATCTCGGCTTTGCCTATCTGCCCTTGTCCGGCGATGAAAAGGACATACTGGGCTTCGTCGACGTGCCGGGGCACGAGAAGTTCGTGCATACGATGCTGGCCGGGGCGGCGAGCATCGATTTCGTCATGCTGGTTGTCGCCGCCGATGACGGCATCATGCCGCAAACGCGCGAACATCTGGCAATCGTCAACCTGCTCGGCATCCGGCGCGGTGTCGCCGTCATTACCAAATCCGATCTTGCCGCGCCCGACCGCCTTGCGGAAGTGGAAACCGCTATCCGCAACGAACTGGCGCTGACGGGGCTTGCCGATATTCCCGTTCTGGCGGTTTCCACCGTGTCCGGCGCCGGAATCGATGATCTCAGAGCCATGCTGGAGGCGCAGGCGCGTGCGTTTGGCGAGCGGCAGGCAAACGGACGTTTTCGTCTGGCCGTGGATCGCTCCTTCACGCTGAAGGGCGCGGGTACGGTCGTCACTGGCACTGTGCTTTCCGGCAAGGTCGCCATTGGCGATCATCTGGCGATCAGCCCGGCTGGAAAAGAAGCGCGGGTCCGGACCATTCATGCGCAGAACCGGCCGAGCGAAACCGCGCAGGCGGGTGATCGCTGCGCGCTCAATCTGGCAGGCGAGGGAATATCGAAAGAGGCGGTGCATCGCGGCGACATGCTGGTGTCGCCCGCTCTGCATCGTCCCACGGACCGCATCGATGCCTCCCTGCAAATATTGCCTTCCGAGAAAAAGCCGATAGGCCAGTGGTTTCCTGCGCGCCTTCATCATGCGTCGGCGGAAGTTGGCGCGCGCATCGTGCCTTTGCGGGGCGACGAGCTTCGGCCCGGGAGCGAAGACCGGGTGCAACTGGTTCTGGATCGCCCCCTTGCCGTGGCCACCGGAGACCGTTTCGTCATCCGGGATGTGTCCGCGCAACGAACCATCGGCGGCGGACGTTTTCTCGATCTGCGTCCGCCGCAGCGCAAGCGCCGCAGCCCGGAGCGCATGGCGCAACTCGACGCCCATTCCATCGATGATCCCGTGCAGGCGGCGCGGGCGCTGCTGTCCGTCGAACCATATTATCTCGATGCGACGGCCTTCCAGCGCGACCGGGCGCTGGCCGACGATCCGCAGGCGCTGGCCCAGGCGCTCGATGCGGCGATGCTGCCGCAGGCAAATTCCGTGCTCCTGCTGTTGCCGGAGCGATGGAATGCGCTGCGGGACGAGATTGTGGCGCGGCTCGGTGCTTTCCATGCGGAGAACCCGGACCTGATCGGCATGGGGGTGGAGCGACTGCGCTTGCTGTTGAAGCCGCGCCTGCCTGCTCCGGCCTTCCGCGCCGCCATCGCCGCGCTCATCGAGGCGGACCTGTTGCGGCTCGACGGTGCCTGGCTGCGCCTGCGCGATCATGAAGTGACGATGAGCGATGCCGACGAGGCGCTGTGGCAGCGCATCGCGCCGCTTCTTGGCGGCGATGCCCGTTTTCGCCCGCCGCGCGTGCGCGATATTGCGGGTCTGCTGGACGAGCGGGAGGAAGATATTCGCCGCCTGTTCAAGCTTGCCGGGCGCATGGGCCGGGTGCATGAAGTGGCGCACGACCATTTTTTCCTCCGTGCAACGATTGCCGAGATGATCGGCATATTGTCGGACATGGATGCGGCTTTCGACAGCGGCTGGTTTATCGCTGCGCGATTTCGCGACCGGGTCGACAGCGGCCGCAAGGTGGCGATCCAGATACTGGAATTCTTCGACCGCAACAGCGTTACGATAAGGCGCGGAGACATGCGCCGCCTCAACCGCCGCAAGCTCGACCTGTTTGGCGATTTTGCGCAAGCGGAAACACCACAAACGGGAGGAGCCCTGTGAAAACCTTTTCAACAACCATGTGCCTGATACTGGTTCTGGCTGTCGCAGGCGGTTGCGCAAACCGAGCCTGCAATGAATGGCCGGGCACCTGCATCATTCAGTGATCGGCGAGTTGCCCAGATTGACGCTCCGATTGCTGGTGCGGTAGGAATGAGGAGTGAGTGAAATGGTGGCAGCCGGGCGGAAACTGCCTCTCGTCGCGGCCACCTGAGACGAACTTATGGAATGAACTCAATATCTGGAAGGGATGCATGCCCGGTGGCATGTCCGGACTTCAAATCCGGGAGGGGCCGATAGACGGTCTTTGGTGGGTTCGACTCCCATTCTCTTCCGCCATTCGGCTTTTCCGATCATCTCGAGCGCACGATGCCCAGCACATTGCGCACCACTTCTTCCTGAAGCGGGCGTTGCTTCTCGATGTTGAAATGGCCGATATCCTTCATGCCTGAAAAATCGCGGTTGTCGAGGCTTCCCCTGAAGCGTGGCCCGGCCGTCAGCGGCAGGCCCCAGCCGTGCTGCTTGAAATAGAAGTTCACCACACGTCTTATATTGCCGGGCAGGGGAGCGGGAGCGGTAGCGGCAAAGGTTGCCATATAGGCAACCTGGATGCCCTTCTTTTCAAGCGCCGCTGCAATATCGATAACGGCATTGGCGCCCAGCGAATGGCCGATCAGCACCACCGGCGCACGCGGATTGTTTCTCTGGTCGGCGAGAATCCGGTTCAGCACAAAACGCCAGGCCTGATGCCCCTCGACATGCGCGTCGACGCCGTTGGCCTGCAATTGCCTGCCGATCTCGTCGATGCCGGTGGAGAAAATATCCCCGAAGCCGCGCAGGAGATAGACATCGGCCTGCGGCGCGGTTCGGGAAGGCGTTCTGGGCGCTGCCTGCGCCGCGCCGCCACAGAGCGCGAGCGCCGCCCCCGCAAAGATCAGGCTGCGGCGGGTCATTTTCGAATGCAAACTATCGGGTTTTGAAACCATCTTCGACTACCTGTTGGGGCACGTTCGAAAATGGCTTTCGAACGGAACGCATCGAAAGAGTATTTAGAGCGCCGATCCGCTCCGGCCAAATCACTAGAACTTGAGCTATATTTTGATCTTCGGGATGACGCGGCCCGTCCTGCGCGCATAGTCGTCATAGGATGCGCCGAACGCCGCGCGCATCATCGCCTCCTCGTGGCCGACGCGGTAGAAATAGAGGATGGCGACACCGACAAGGCCCGCCAGCCCCGCAAACCAGTTCGGAAGCAGGCAGAACTGCGCGATCGCCCATAGCCAGAACGACAGATACATCGGGTGGCGGACATATTTATAGAGCCCTTCGGTCACCAGCTTGTGCTCGCGGCGGATTTCAAGCGAGACCGACCAGTTCTTGCCCAGCTGCCGGTGGCTTGCATGAAAAAGCCAGAGGAAGGCGATCTCGACAACCACCCCGATCCAGGCGAGCCACGGCTGGAAGGCATAGTCGGCAAAGGCGGGAAAGCCGGTTGCGACATAGACGATCGGGATCAGTGACAGGCCGACAGTCGCCGCCCCCAGCGCCAGCCTGTCGGCCAGCGTCCTTGCATCCTTCGCAACCTTGATCTTGCGCGCGCGCCGCTGGTGCGGAATGCGGATGACGACCCAGGCGACAAGCCCGATACTCCAGACGATTGCAGCCAGTGTCGGTGTCATTCGGCAACAGTTTCCTTCCTTGGCAGGGCGCCGATTATGCGGTCGTCGGTCCGTTCCCGAAGCGAGACCGGCCCACAGCAGATTTGAAAGAAATCATACCAATAGGGCTTCGTATTTCCGAATACATATTGATAATGCACGCGAAAGAGGTTCCGCTTCACACGCCGGTAGATTTCCGGCTGCAGCATTTCCTTTATGCGCACCGTCCGCGTGACGGGAAAGGATCGCTGCGCATCCCGCTTCAAACCCATCTCGGCCACGGGGTCTGTCTTGTAGAAGTTGATCGCATCGGTCAGGCACTGGATTTCCACCCAGTCGATCCTGCCATCGTCCACCAGCCGCTGCACGCCCTCGCGAAAATGCCCGCCCGCCGGATGGTAACCGGCCTTGAGGGCGGTCGATCCGAGCGTGAGGACCGTCACCTTCGGCGCATGGCTGCTGAATTCCGGATCGATGGCAAGGCAGCGCGCGGCAACATCCAGCATCAGCATGCCGCCGGTGCTGTGGCCGATCAGGATGACTTCATCATAATGTTTCGCCGTGGTGCGCTCGACAATGCCGGCTGCGAAGCGCTGCATCAGGGATTCTGCATCCCGCCGCCGCCCGCGAATGAAATTGAGCGAGAATGACCAGAGGTCCATCAGGTGGTTGGTGGACCATATTTTGCCCAAAATGGCGAGCGCCGCGAAAAAAACCGCAAGGCCTCCAAGCCAGCTCAGGGCGCCGAGCCACTGGACCGTCCATCGCGCCACCGCATAGCCCGCAACCGCGAACAGGGCGAGCACGAGAAAAGGATAGAGAAAATAAAGGCCGAAGCGCCAGGCATTGGCAAAGAAGCGCAAAGCGGTGCCGGTCAGGACGAAATCACCGAAGGCGGCGAGATATTTGGCGAGCCTGACTGGCAGCGGACGGTCGAAATCCGCCAGCACGATCTTGTCCAGAACGAGAAAATTGAAGTCGGTCTGTGTCGCCCATCCATCATCGGCGGAGGCCGTCGCGATCGCGACGGAGCCGATCTCACCGTCCGGCGACACGCTGACATCCGAAACGTCGGAACGAACGCTCCACAGTGCCTCGAACCGTTTGATTTCTCTGTTCAATCGTCCAAAAAACGCCTCCGGCGTTTTCGGATCATAGCCGCCAATGAAGAAGACAGCGCGTTGTCGAACCGGTTGCTTCATGGGCAAACCGTAATTTGGGGCTTTCGGATTGTCGAGATCATTACCGCTCATCCCCAGAAAAACCGGTTGAATTCGAAAGCCTATCTCACGTCGACCAGGCCACGCCTGATGGCTTCCCGCGTTGCCTCGGCCCGCGACGACACGCTGAGCTTCTGGTAGATGGCCTTCACATAATCGCTGACCGTATGTTCCGACAGTCCAAGCTTGCGGGCGATTTCGCCGTTGCGCTGTCCGGTGCCGATCTCCTTCAGCACTTCGGTTTCCCGGCGCGAAAGATGGATGAACTCGCCGTTCGGCTCCGCTGCCGCAGGCTGGTTGGATATGGCCTTCACGCGCGCCACCAGATTGAGCCGGGCGCGGATCGTGAGGATGAGGACATCGAAATCGATCGGCTTGGTCAGGTAATCGTCGGCACCGGCCTCCCTGCCGGTCAGCTCGTGGCTGCGGTCGGCAAGCGCGGTCAGGAACAGGAATGGCGTTCCGGCAAGATCGGTGCGGGAACTGCGGATCTGTTCCAGAAATTGCAGGCCGTTGGTGCCGGGCATCAATATATCGCAGATGATGATGTCGGGCGTCGTCGTGTCCAGCACGCGCAGCGCTTCGGTCGCATTGGCCGCGCCAATGGCGTTGAACCCCGAAGTGCCCAGTTCATCGATCAGTTCTTCCAGAATATGGGTTTCGTCCTCGATGCAGAGGACGGTCGGCTGGGGGAGGATTTCAGGCAGTCGCATGCTGGGCCACCTTTGGTAGAGTGAGGATGAATACCGTACCTTGTCCTTCAATCGAAGTGAAGACAAGCGTTCCGCCGTGCAATTCGGCGAGCGCGCGTGACAGGCTGAGGCCGAGGCCGGTGCCCGCCATGTGCGATGCGTTGCTGGCGCGGAAAAAGCGCGTGAATATGCGATCCGCTTCCTCCGCCGGTATGCCGATGCCGTGGTCGCGGACGATGCAGCGGAATTCGTTCTCGTCTTCTTCCGTGGTCACTTCGATGGGCTTGCCGGCGGGCGAATATTTGGTGGCATTGCCAAGCAGGTTGACCAGAATCTGCTCGACCAGAATGCCGTCGCAGTAACAGAACGTCTCGCTGTCCTGAATGTCCGTCACCAGTTCCAGCTCGGGATGCAGCTCCTGATGATAGGCGCAGGTGTTGCGCACCAGTTCGGAGAAATCGACCGGCTGGCGGTTGATCTGGAACCCGCTTTCATCAAGGCGTTCCGCATTGGCGGTGCTTTCCAGAAGCAGGATCAGGCGGCGGCTGGCGTTGCGCATCCGCTTGGCCTTGTCGATGATGATTTCGGGCGTGAACTCGTCGGCGCGGCGGATGAAGCGCTGGGCGATGATGTCGATGATCGATACGGGCGTGCGGAACTGGTGCGAAACCGTGGTGATGAAGCTCTTGTAGAGTTCCTTGGCCTTGCGCTCGCTTTCCAGCGCCTCGCGCAGGGCGGCGGTGCGGTCGGCGACGGTCTGTTCCAGTTGCTGCTTGTATTCCTGCAATGCCTTGTGGGCGCGCTCGGCCTTGCGCATGTTGGAAACCACCTGCCAGGACAGGATGGCGCCCGTCGCCATGATGCCCAGCACCGCGAACATGATCAGGTAAATCGACTGCAATTGCTGGTCGCGCTGCGCGCCGCCACGGTCCTGCTCCACGATCGTCGCGTCATCGGCAACCTTGGTCAGTTCATCGCGCATGGGCACCAGCGCCCGATAGATGGCGATCGGGTCGAATTGTTCCGGCGCGGCCTTGATCATCGCCTCGATCTGGGGAAGCCGGTCGGTATTGCGCTGGATGATTTCGGCAGCGCCCGGAATACGGGCGAAATATTTCTTCTGCGGCCCGTCGGCCAGAAGCGCGAAGCGGCTGTAAAGAACGTCGAGGCGGAGCGAGAGATCGGCGGTGTCGGTGCTGCCCGCCGGCATTGTCAGCGCCGTTTCGGCCAGACGTCCGGCGTCACGTTCGGTCTTGGTGATAGCCCAGACCATGTTCTCGCCCGTATAGGTCGCCAGCGATTTCTGGATCTGGAGAAGCTGGCTGAATGCATAAGCGAGCAGGGCCGCAAAACCTGCCATGACAAGGCCGGAGAGAATATAGCCCCGCTTGATTCTCATTTCGCCTCGATCTGCTTCACCTGCCATGCCCAGCGGTGATCATAGCGCGAATCGTTCAATTCCTGATGCTGGTCACGCGGATAGACGATCCAGTATGGTCCCTTGTCGCGCAGGCTCAGCTCCCGACCGTTCATCCTGCGCGCCACAAGGACATTGTACTTGTAGGCGTCCTCCAGCGGAATGCTGATACTGTAATCGTTGAGCGCAAGAATGGTGATCGAACGGTTGGGGACGTTTTTTCCGTCCACACCCACCGTTGCCAGCACGTCGCGCAGCAGCACGCCGTCGAAATTCTGCGGGCCTTCGGTCCAGGCCGTGTTGGTCTGCAACGTGTTCTGCGGCAACTGCGTGAAGTCGTCATTGCTCAATACGCGCGTCGTTCCATCGGGGGCGATGACGGTCAGCGTGATGGTCACCGTCGCAGGCGATGCAGCAGGAGCCGCGCCTGTGGAAAGGATGATTTGGCAGACGGCGAACAGCGCGATCAGTGCCGGGAGCGCCAGAAGACGCCGGAAAGCGAACATCCAGTTTGCGCGTGACACGTGAGGTATCTCCAGAAACGAACGAATGCGAATGCAGCGAAGCTTAAAAGGGAGGATGCCCGAAATTTCAAGAATCTCCTGAGTTTGGCGGACGAAAATCCCCTTCAAAAGCGTCAATTCGCACATAACACTGAAAAAGTCTGGTCCAATTTCAAATAAATATCAAACGGTTTCATAAAGTCTTTCAAAATCTACCGGCTGCTGAAAGTCATTGCCGGAAAAGTGGGGCATTTCTTCTTTCTAACCTACCCCCCTGAATAGGGGAATTGTTTTTCGCTACTAGAGCGTCCACTAAATAACCGTCGGCCTGTTGGGGCTTAGGAGGCTGACGCAAAAAATTGGGCGGGGGCTGCTTATCGACCGCGGGGAGTCGGGGTCGATAGGCAGCCAAACCAGTCCGGACAGCGCGGAAGCGGCGATAACGGTTACTCTCGAAGCGAAGCGTTTCGAGCTACGAATAAAAACCGGTCCCGCATTCTGGATCGCTTCCAGGGCAAAATGGCCGACAGGCATCTGGTCGAGCCTAGAACCTGCCGTTCAGGTTCCTCGAACAGAGCGAGCTTGCAACTCTTTCGCGTCCTTCATCTGAAGGGCGCGCTTTTTTTTGCCCTGTTTCAATTTCAGAAAAAAGTGACGACCGGCGTTGCGGCGCGATCGTCACGAATCAGGATGGGCTACCCGGTTCCCGGCTTTTCCGATGGTTATTTCTGTTCCGGAGCCGTTGTCTGGATGCTTGCAGTGGTCTGCGGCTTCTCCATTTTCGTGGAGGATTGAGCACTGTGATAGGTGCAGTCTGCCATCGCGGCCGTAACCGACAGAGCGAGGACAGCGCTAGTCACGAATACGACTTTCATATCTGTCTCCCTATAATTTGGGTATGGCATTGCAGCGGGAGTTTAGCAGAGCGGACCCCTCCTGTCGCATCACATCATCCCCAAAATGCCATTTGCCGCATTTTCGCCATGATTTTGTCGGGCCTTCGCCACAAGTTTTGGTGGGAAAAAGTCATTGTTTGCCCCGCAAAAACGCATCCGGCGCGAAAATCGCGCCGGTTCACGGTTCTGCCTTGATTTGATTTCGGCCCGGTCAGGAGGCGCAGCGGTTGACCACGGCGCGCTTGCCGCCCATCGACAGGAACGAGATATGCAGCGTCTGGCCGACGGGTGAAATGGTGATGTTTTCCTTCGACTGCTGGCCGTTGGCCGTGCAGGACATGGAGACGGTAAAGGTGCCTTCGTAATTGTTCATGCGCGTGACG
Organism: Brucella sp. NBRC 14130; assembly: GCF_040371715.1. Classification (NCBI taxonomy): domain Bacteria; kingdom Pseudomonadati; phylum Pseudomonadota; class Alphaproteobacteria; order Hyphomicrobiales; family Brucellaceae; genus Brucella; species Brucella sp. NBRC 14130. The sequence goes on along the minus strand of NZ_BAABTE010000001.1, from coordinate 530,211 downwards.
GAGCACTGGCTGTCGCGGCTGTCGAAACGCTCGCCGGAAATGGCGAATCGCTGGCCGTCAGGGCTGCACCAGTTGCCGGTGATGGGGGTGGGATCGACCGGCGGTCTGGCGGGGGAGGCGCTTGCCGAAGGACCGGGCGTCGTTTCGGAACATGCTGCCAGGGCGGTGGCAGCGAGGACGAGGGCAAGCAAACCGGACTTCTGCAACGATCTTCTCCTTCATGCAGCGGACAAAGCCTCCTCTTAAGAAACCGATTCGGGCGATATCGCGACGGCAGAAGGCCAATCCACAATGAAGTAAGGGCCGGATTGCTCCGGCCCTTCTGTGGAAGGCGAGGGAAGGAGACGCCTGGATTATTCCCCCGGCGCCAGATGCGGGGCCTCGATCTTTGCGCCTGCATGTTTCAACGGGCGCTCGCCGGAGAGCTTGCGGATCAGCACATAGAACACCGGCGTCATGAAGATGCCGAAGGCGGTCACGCCGATCATGCCTGCAAAGACCGCGATGCCCATGGCCGAGCGCATTTCCGCACCGGCGCCGGTTGACGTTACCAGAGGCACCACGCCCATGATGAACGCCATCGAGGTCATCAGGATCGGACGCAGACGCAACCGGCTTGCCTCGACCGCCGCCTGCACGACGCCTCGTCCTGAAAGCTCCAGTTCGCGGGCGAATTCCACGATCAGGATCGCGTTCTTCGCCGACAGCCCCACAAGGACTATCAAGCCGATCTGGGTAAAGACGTTGTTGTCGCCTCCTGTCAGCCAGACGCCGGTGAGCGCGGCCATGATCCCCATCGGCACGATCATGATGATCGACAGCGGCAGGGCAAGGCTTTCATACTGCGCGGCCAGAACCAGATAGACGAGCAGCAGCGCCAGCGGGAAGACGAGGAAACCGGAACTGCCAGCCAGAATCTGCTGGTAGGTCAGATCCGTCCACTCGAAGGTGATGCCGGGCGGCAAGGTTTCCTCCGCGATCCGTTCAATGGCAGCCTGCGCCTGACCGGACGAGAAGCCGGGGGCCGGATTGCCGTTGATATCGGCGGAAAGGAAGCCGTTATAACGGATGGCGCGTTCCGCACCCACGGTCTGCTCGACTTTCAGAAGCGCCGACAGCGGGATCATCTCGCCGGACTGCGAACGCACCTTCAGCTTGCCGATATCCTCGGCATGGCTGCGATAATTCGCATCGGCCTGAATGCGCACGCTGTAGGTGCGTCCGAAGGCATTGAAGTCGTTGACATAGAGCGAACCCAGATAAATCTGCAGGGTTTCAAACACGTCGGTCACCGCCACGCCAAGCTGTCGCGCCTTCACGCGGTCCAGATCGGCATAAAGCTGCGGCACATTGATCTGGTAGCTCGAATAGAGACCCGCCAGTTCCGGCGTCTGATAGGCCTTGGCGAGAAACGCCTTGGTCGCATCGTCAAGCGCCTTGAAGCCAAGCCCGTTGCGATCCTCAAGCTGGAGCTTGAAGCCGCCCGTCGTGCCGAGACCCTGAACGGGCGGAGGCGGGAACATGGCGATGAAGGCATCCTGAATGGCGCCGTATTGCTGGTTCAGCTCCATGGTGATGGCATTGGCCGACAGTTCGGGAGTCTTGCGCTCCTCGAACGACTTCAGCGTCACGAAAACGATGCCGGAGTTCGACGAGTTGGTGAAACCGTTGATCGACAGGCCGGGGAAGGCGATGGCATTGGCCACGCCCGGATGCTTGAGCGCAATGTCGCTCATGCGGCGGATCACGTCTTCCGACCGGTCGAGCGTTGCCGCATCCGGCAATTGCGCGAAGCCGATCAGATATTGCTTGTCCTGCGCGGGCACGAAACCGCCGGGCACGGCGCGGAACAGGACGAAGGTGACGCCGAGCAGCACGACATAGAGGCCCATCACCAGCGACTTGCGCGAGAGGATGCCGCCGACGCCGCGTCCATAGGCCTCCGAACTTGCACCGAAGAAACGGTTGAAGCCACGGAAGAACCAGCCGAACAGCTTGTCCATGATGCGGGTGAGCCGATCCTTCGGCGCATCGTGACCGCGCAGCAGCAGTGCCGCGAGGGCAGGCGAAAGCGTCAGCGAATTGAAGGCCGAGATCACCGTCGAGATTGCGATGGTGAGCGCGAACTGACGGTAGAACTGGCCCGTCAGGCCGGTGATGAAGGCAAGCGGCACGAAGACCGCGACCAGCACCAGCGCAATGGCGATGATCGGCCCGGACACTTCCTGCATGGCGCGATAGGTTGCCTCGACCGGCGACAGCCCCTGTTCGATGTTGCGCTCGACATTTTCCACCACCACGATGGCGTCGTCGACCACGATGCCGATGGCAAGCACCAGGCCGAAAAGGCTGAGTGCATTGATGGAGAAGCCGAACACATACATGACCGCAAAAGTGCCGACGATGGAAACGGGAACGGCAACCAGCGGAATGATGGAGGCGCGCCATGTCTGCAGGAACAGGATGACTACGATGACCACCAGCACGATGGCTTCGAGCAGCGTATGGATGACCGACTCGATGGAAGCCTTCACGAACCCGGTCGTGTCATAGACGATGTCGAAATCCACGCCTTCCGGCATGGTTTTCTTCAGGTCCGCCATGGCCGCATGGACATTTTCGGAAATGTCCAGCGCATTGGAACCGGGCGACTGGAACACGCCCATGCCGACCGCGAGCTTGTTGTCGAGCAGCGAACGCAGCGAATAATCGGCGGCGCCCATTTCGACGCGCGCCACATCGCCCAGCCGGGTGATTTCGCCTTCATTGCCTGACTTCACGACGATATTGGCGAATTCTTCCGGCGACTGGAGACGGCCCTGCGCATTGACGGAAAGTTGCAGGTCGAGACCCGAAACGGACGGCGATGCGCCGATGACGCCGGCAGCGGCCTGAACGTTCTGCTGGCGGATGGCATTGGCGATGTCGCTTGCGGAAAGACCGCGTTCGGCGGCCTTCTGCGGATCGATCCAGACGCGCATCGAATAATCGCCGCCGCCGAATATCTGCACCTGGCCGACACCCGGGATACGGGCGATACGGTCCTTGACGTTCAGAACCGCATAGTTGCGCAGATAGTTCACGTCATACCGGCCATCGGGCGAGATGATATGGACGACGAGCGTCAGGTCGGGCGAACTCTTGGCGGTCGTGACGCCAAGCGTACGCACCTCTTCCGGCAGGCGCGGTTCGGCCTGCGAAATACGGTTCTGCACCAGCTGTTGGGCCTGATCGGGATCGGTGCCGAGCGCGAAGGTGACGGTCAGCGTCATGACGCCATCGGCGGTCGCCTGGCTCTGCATGTAGAGCATGCCCTCGACGCCGTTGATCTGTTCTTCAAGCGGCGTGGCGACGGTTTCAGAAATGACGGCAGGGTTGGCGCCCGGATATTGCGCGCGAACCACGATCTGCGGCGGCACGACTTCCGGATATTCCGAGATCGGCAGACCTGTCATGCCGATCAGACCGGCAACGAAGATCAGGACCGACAGAACGCCAGCGAAGACCGGCCGGTCGACGAAAAAGCGTGAGAAGTTCATCTGTTTATCCCCCTTTAGGCGGATGGGCAAAGACTCTCCCGGCCCGCGAAATCGGCAGATTTCGCGGGTTGCTGAGGCTGAGCATTTGCGGTTAGCGCGCGCTCAGGCGCGCCGTTTTAATTCAGTTTTTGGCAAGTGTTTCGGTGACGGGTTGCGGTGCGACGACCACGCCCGGACGAATGCGCTGCAGGCCGTTCACGACGATATTCTCGCCGGGCTTCAACCCGCTTTCGATGATGCGCAGGCCGTCATAATTGCGTCCCAGAACCACCTGTCGGTATTCGACCTTGTTATCGGCTCCGACCACGAAGACGAATTTCTTGTCCTGATCGGAAGCAATGGCCCGGTCGCTCACCACCAGCTTTTCATCCGGTTCCGGTTCGCCGAAGCGGATGCGGACAAACTGGCCGGGAATGAGCCTGCCGTCCGGATTGTCGATTGCGGCGCGAACGCGGATCGTGCCGGTCGTGGCATCGACCTCATTGTTGATGAGCTGGATATGACCGGAAATCGGGGTGCCTTCATCGGAAGCGGTGCCGATCTGGACCGGAATGCGCTCGATGGCGTTTCCGCCGGGCGAGGCTGCAAGCTTGGCAAGCGCCTTGGTGACGACTTCCTCATTGGCGCTGAAGCTTGCATAGATCGGATCGACCGAAACAAGCGTGGTCAGGACCGGCGAGGCGGAACTTGCGGCAACCAGATTGCCTGCCGTTACTTCCAGCCGCCCGACGCGGCCCGAAATCGGCGCGCGCACTTCCGTATATTGAAGATCAAGCTCGGCGGTACGAAGGGCCGCCTTGGCGGAACGCAAGCTTGCCTGCGCCTCGTCATAGGCGCTGGACCGCTGGTCGAGGCCGCTCTGGGCGATGGTGCGGGTGGTGACGAGCTGGCGTCCGCGTTCCAGTTCCGTCTTGGCCAGCGCAACGCGGGCCTCTTCGGCTGAAACCTGTGCCTTCGCCTTTTCCACCGCCGCTGCATAGGGCTCGGGATCGATGGTGACGAGCAGGTCGCCCTGTTTCACCAGAGCGCCTTCGCGGAAATGGGCTTTCAGGATTGCGCCGCCGACGCGCGGGCGAATTTCAACCCGGTCGATTGCTTCCAGACGGCCGGAAAATTCTTCCCAGGTCGCAATGCGGCGCGATTCCGCCCTGGCGACGGAAACCGGCACGGCAGGCGGGGGAGCGGAAATATCGGTTGCGGCATCGGCCTTGAGGTGGGGCGCGCCGAAGAGAATGGCGCCGCCGCCAGCTGCAGACAATAGGATACTCAGGCCGGCGCCCCATAGGGCCCGGCGGGCTGTGATCGATGTCATTGTTGTATCTCCTGCAGCATAACCCGACCGGAGAGGATCGGTCTGATTATGCTTTCAATCAAGGAGGTTAGAGCTTCGCTCTAACCGGTGGGGGCCGGCTTCATTGGGGCATCAGGTCAAAGCTTGGGAGGACTTTAAAACTGATGTCATGCTGCGATTGCCTTTGCTCCTGCCTGCCGGAAGAAATCGGAAAACAGGTCTACAAGTTTGTGCTCCTGTGGCGACCAGTCGGTGCCCGCCACCTTGTTTTCAGGTATCCAGCCGGCTTTTCCGGGCAGGACATGCGATTGGACCTTCACGCCCGCCTGACGAAGACGCTCGGCATAGGCCTGCGTTTCATCACGCATCGGGCACTGGGCGCTGGTGACAAGCAAAGTGGGTGCCAGACCAGCAAGACGGGTACACAAGGCGGGCGCGGCATAGGGGTGGGTGAAACCCGCACACTCGCCCAGATAATGCTGCCAGCCATCCGACATCGTCTTGACGGCGCTTTCCGGGCAATATTTGCGGAAAGACGCCGTGGCGAGGCAGGGGTCGAGCATGGGCGAAAGCAGTATCTGACCCTTGAGATCGGTCAGATATTGATCGCGCGCCATCAGGGCCACGCCGGCAGCAAGGTTGCCGCCCGCCTCTTCACCGGCGACGAACAGCATCGACTTCTTGTGCGCAAACTCCGGGCAGCGCGCGCGCATCGAAGTCAGGATGGAATAGACTATCTCAAGCGCCGCCGGGAACGGGTTGAGACAGGCTGACGAATATTCCGGCGACACGACCACCGCACCCGCCTCGGCAAGTGTTTCGGCGACGCGCTCGCAGGCGCCCAGACAACTGGCCGAGAAAGCGCCACCGTGAAGGTGCAGCACCACCGGCGGCGGGGAGAGCAGCTTTGTCCCCCGATAGATGCGCGCCTTGCAGGTGCAGTCGCCCGCCTGTCCCTGGGCTTGACCATGAAGTCGCCCATGAACCTGCAACGTCTCTACACTAAACTTCTCGCACATCTTTTCTGGCCTTCATGTATAAAGCGTTCTGTCACACGGAATCGTCCAGACCGCCTTATCCATTCTATTTCCACGTATTTCCGAACGCAAAACCGTTTCACGCTTCCGGTCCGAAAATGATGCGTTTGGAGCAGGACACGCCTATATATGGTTCGCGCCCACGCTCCGGCTGTTTGCTGCGCCGCATTCATGCCTGTCAGGTGATCTCCACCGGGCTGCACGATGCGCCGGAGCATTTCTGTCTGAACGAAATCGTCGGAAATGCTCTGGCTGTCTTTACGCATGTCCTTGCCCCAAAACCGGTTCCCACTTTTGGGGGACATGCGTTAGCGGCAAACTGCCATGATCAGATATTATCATTGTCTATGAACTGGAATAGTCCCCTATAATTGGTTACACTGTCCAGAATCTCGAACAATAACGGCTTTTTGATAATGGACCAGCTTTCGGCCATGCGCGCCTTTCTCCGGGTTGTCGAAACCGGGAATTTCACGCGCGCCTCCGCTTCGCTCAACATGCCCAAGGCAACGATCAGCAATCTCATTCAGGGATTGGAAGCCCATCTTGGTACGAAGCTCCTCAATCGCACCACCCGCCGCGTTCTGGTGACGCCGGACGGCGCGCTCTATTACGAGCGCGCGGCCCGTTTGCTCGCCGATCTTGCCGAACTCGACGGCAGCCTGTCGAGCGCGCAGACCTTGCCCAAGGGACGCCTGCGCGTCGAAATGGCGGGCGCGGTCGCCAATCTCATCATCATTCCGGCGCTGATGGAGTTTCACCAGCGCTATCCCGATATCCAGATCGATCTCGGCGTGTCGGACCGGCCCGTCGATTATGTGGCGGAGAATGTCGATTGCGCCATTCGCATCGGCGAGTTGGCCGACCAGTCGCTGATCGCGCGCCGCATCGGCGACATGCATTTCATCGCCTGCGCTTCCGCCGAATATCTCGACCGTTGCTCCACACCGCTTCACCCGTCGGACCTCAGCCGGGATTGTACTGTGGTCGGCTATTTCCGGCCATCGACCGGCCAGCAGATGCCGTTCCGCTTCAGGAAGGGGACGGAAGAGATCGAGGTCAACGGGCGCTATGTGGTGGCGGCGAACGAATCGACCACCTATCTTGCCGCCGCTCGGGCCGGGCTTGGCGTGGTGCAGGCGCCCTTGTTCATGGTGAAGGACGACATCGCCAGCGGCACGCTGCGCCCCGTCCTGCAGGAATGGGAGATAGAGCCGACGCCGATCTATCTGGTCTATCCGCCCAACCGGCATCTCAGCAACCGCCTGCGCGTCTTCGCCGACTGGGTGGTCAAGACCGTCGCGAGGTCCCAGCTCAACGGGAGTTAGCGTGCGCAGCGCCGCTTGTTGAGCCGGACCTTGATCTTGTCGGGAGAGGTGCTTTTCGCCTTGTGGCCGGACGAGACGATATGCGCGCGCACCGTGCAGTCGCCGGCCAGCACCTCGAAATTGTTGGAGCGGATATACATCACCGTATTGATCGGCTGGCCGGGCATCTTCTGTGCCACGGCGTTGACCACTGCTGTGACTTCTCTGGCGCGCTGGCTGGAACTGCCGTCGCTGGCGGCGAGCGCCGGGCTCTGCGCGGATGAAAATGCGAATATGCCCGCAAACAAAAAAGCAGTCTTAGCTTTCTTCATTGGCATGGCCTCCGATTGAGCTGGAATTGAATGGACCAACATAGGCCCCAATTGCGTCAATACCAGTACCGGACCAGTACCTTTTAACGGTTCTTTGTCTCGCTTATGCCGTTTGCGATGCGCTTGACCGTGGTCGTGGCCAGAAGCAGGCAAAGGAGCGGTTGCAGCCAGAACATCCAGTCCGGCAAGGTGCCGTCGATGGCGATCCAGGCACCAAGCACGCCGAAGACCACGGCGCGGTCGCTCTTGCCCATCGGGCCGTCATAACGGCGGCTCGCACCCACGGAAGCCCCGGCAAGACCGGCAAATTCCGTCAGCGTGGCAAGGAATATGACCGCGAAAATCCACGGGCCGGTGAACGGGGCGACCAGCGCGAAAGGGGCATAGAGCGCCGCGTCGGAAACCACATCGCCGATCTCGTTGAGATAGGCGCCCAGCGTCGATTTCTGCCCATGTTCGCGCGCCAGCATTCCATCGACGGCGTTCAGGGCCATGCGGAGGAACAGCCAGACCGGGACGAGCGCAAACCATGCCGCATTTCCGCTCCACGCCAGAAAAGCCCCAAGTATGATCGAGACGAGCGCGGCGGCGACTGTAACCTGATTGGCGGTTACACCGCCTGCGGCAAGTCGCACGACCAGCGGCCTCAGTAAATTCTGGAAACGCGACTTGAGTTGATAAACGGACATCAAGAATCTCTTGGGAAACGAAGAATAAGTATTGAACAGCTATTTGCGGTTCGCTCCAGCTCGTTTAAGCAAACATTTTGTTTCACTCAATAGAAATTGGGGGCAGCCGCCTCGCGAGGAAACGCTGGAGAGGGATGCATGGACGAGCAGGCAGTAAAACCGCATCGCGTGGCGCAGGAAAGCCGGTTCGCGACCCATGACGGCACGTCGCTGTTCTACCGTTTCTGGCCGGCGCTCTCCGGCAAGCCGAAAGGCGTCATCGTCCTGCTGCATCGCGGGCACGAGCACAGCGGCCGCGTCGCGCACCTCGTCGACGAACTGGGGCTGGACGACTACGCCTTCTATGCCTGGGATGCGCGCGGCCACGGCCAGTCGCCGGGCGTGCGCGGCTTCTCGCCATCCTTCGGCGCGTCGATCCGCGATCTCGACAGTTTCGTCACCCATATCCGGGAGGAAACCGGCGCGGCTATCGAGGACGTGGCAATTATCGCGCAGAGCGTCGGCGCGGTGCTTGCTGCCGCATGGGTGCATGACTATGCGCCGAATATCCGGGCGCTGGTGCTGGCTTCGCCTGCCTTCGACATCAAGCTCTATGTGCCATTCGCCAAGGAAGGCATCGGCCTGTGGCAGAAGCTGAAAGGCACTTTCTACGTCAATTCCTACGTCAAGCCGCAGTTCCTGACCCACGATCCGGAACGCATCGAATCCTATCGTACCGATCCGCTGATCACACGGCCCATTGCATCGCATATCCTGCTGCAACTCTACGAGACGGCGAAGCGCGTGGTGGACGATGCGCGGGCGATTACCGTTCCGACGCAACTGCTCATCTCAGGCAGCGATTTCGTCGTGCGCCCCGCGCCGCAACATCGCTTCTTCGAGAACCTCGGCAGCCGCATCAAGGAGCGGCACGTGCTCAAGGGCTTCTACCACGACACGCTGGGCGAGCGGGACCGCAAACCGGCCATCGAACGCATTCATGATTTCATCGAGGCGCGCTTTGCCGAAGCGCCGCAGCGCGCCGACCTGACGGAAGGGCATATTGCAGGCCACACGCGCGACGAGGCGGACCAGCTGTCGACCCCGCTGCCGCTTCTGACGGCGCAGGGGCTCTACTGGGCGTCGACGCGCGCGTCGATAGCTTTCGGCGCACTGTTTTCGGAAGGGCTGAAAGTCGGCAGGCGCACCGGTTTCGATTCCGGTTCGACGCTCGATTACGTCTATGAGAACGAAGCGCGCGGTATTGGGCCGGGCGGCAAGCTCATCGACAGGCAGTTTCTGGAAGCGATCGGCTGGCGGGGCATCCGGCAGCGCAAGGTGCATCTGGAAGAACTGATCGGCGTGGCGATCAACCGGCTGAAGAGCGAAGGCCGCTCGACCAATATTCTTGATATTGCTTGCGGCCATGGCCGCTATGTCATCGACGCGGTGGTGCGCGCCGGGGCGATGCCGGACAGCATCCATCTGCGCGACTATTCGCCGATCAATGTACTGGCGGGCAACAAGCTCATCAGGGATCGCGGGCTGGAGGCCATTGCCCATATGGAAGAGGGCGACGCTTTCAACGAGGAAAGCCTCGCCGCTGTCACGCCGCAGCCGGACCTCGCCATCGTGTCCGGTCTTTACGAGCTTTTCCCCGATAACGCGCTGATCAATCGTTCGCTGTCGGGGCTTGCCCGCGTGCAGAAGCCCGGCGCACTGCTGATCTACACCAACCAGCCATGGCATCCGCAGCTTGAAATGATCGCGCGGGCGCTGACCTCGCATCGCGGCGGCGAGGCATGGGTGATGCGCCGCCGCACGCAGGGCGAGATGGACCAGCTTGTCGAAAAGGCAGGCTATCGCAAGATCGAACAGCGCATCGATCAGTGGGGCATTTTCACCGTCTCGATTGCAGAGCGGGTCGGAGACGGCAAGGCGTGACGGTGCATCTGACGGAACGCGAGGGATATTCGCGGCGGCCCGTGGTCCGTCGCGCCATCCTTTGGCTTCTGTTTCTCGCTCCCTTCTTCTACCTGACATACGGCACGGCCAACTGGCTCGCATCGCAGCAAAGCCATGTGCCGAACCTTGCCTTCGCGTGGGAAAACCGGGTTCCGTTCATCGCGTGGAGCATCGTGCCCTATTGGTCGGTCAATCTGTTCTACGCGGTCGCGCTGTTCGTCAATGACAGTCCGGAACAGGTGGACCGGCTGGCGAAGCGTTATCTGGCGGCTCAGATCATCGCCGTTCTCTGCTTCGTCGCCTTTCCGCTGACGGCGACCTTCGTAAAACCGGCAACGGCTGGCATTCCGGGCTTCATGTTCGATGTGCTCGGCGGTTTCGACAAACCCTTCAATCAGGCACCTTCGCTGCATATCGCGCTTCTGATCATCATCTGGGACCAGATGCGCCGCGTGATGGGCGGTGCCGTGCGCGTGGTCTGGCATGTCTGGTGCCTGCTGATCGGCCTGTCGGTGCTGACCACCTATCAGCACCACGCGGTCGATATTCCGGCGGGCGCTTTGCTCGGCCTGTTCGCCCTGTGGCTTTTTCCGCGTAATGGGTCCTCACCATTCGCCGGTTTTCAGTTGACCACAAACCCAAAAGCGCGTCGGCTGGGTCTATACTATCTGGCGGGCGCTGTGCTTTTTCTCGCGCTCGGCATTCATGGCCTCAGCATGACCGGCTATGCGATCTTCTGGCTCTGGCCCGCAACCGCGCTGGCCATCGTGGCGCTTGGCTATTTTGGTGCAGGTGCTGGCATTTTCCAGAAGCAGACGGATGGATCGGTCAGTCTTGCAAGCCGCTGGCTCCTTTGGCCCTATCGTCTTTTTGCCGGGCTGAATGTGCGGTTCTGGAACCGCAGGCTGCCGCCGCATGTGGAGCTTGCCGACGGGGTGTTTCTGGGGCGTTTTCCTAAAGCCGCAGAACTTTCATCCTTTGCGACCGTCATCGATCTGGCCGCTGAAATGGTACCGCCGCCGCATGCCGCGGAATGGAAGAGCTTTGCCGCGATCGATCTGGTCGCGCCGCCATCGGAAAAAGTGCAACTGGCCGCCGATGCCGTTGAAGCGGCTCGCCATCACGGTCCGGTTCTCATCTGCTGCGCGCTCGGTTTCCAGCGCAGCGCCACGGTTGCGGTGGCCTGGCTCGTCTCGACTGGCCGCGTGGCCAATGCGCGAGAAGCAGAAACGCTCATCCGCGCCAAAGGCTGGCCGGTTCATCTGCATCTGGCGGGGGAAGCGGCATGAACGCGCCTGCATCCTCCACGGCGGTCTGGCTGCGCCGCAACGCCTTTCCCGGCATTGCCGTCGCGGTCGTTCTTCTGGCGGTCGCGCCCTTCCTGCGCCCGGTGCACGATCTGGCTTTCTGGCTGATCTGGCCGTTGCTGCTTGCAAGCGCGCTGATCGTGCTCGGTATCGCGGCGCATCTTCTGTTCGATGCAGCGCTTTTCCGGCTGATTGCCGCTTCCGGCGAAACGGGCCTGAGCGAGGTGGACCGAATTCTGGAACGCATGGGCCTGCGCACCAATGCCGGTCCTGTTCGTCCGCTTGCGGCGAGGATCGAGGGTTCGCGGCGCATCGTGGGGCGCCTGCGGTTCTTCATGGGGGTTGGGATCGTGCTTTTCATTCTGCTGGCCGTGGTGCCAACGGGTCAGGGGCTGTGACATGCGGGAACTGATCCGGCATCAGGTGCAATCGATTTTCGGCTCGTTTCTGGCAATCCTGTCGCGGGGGATTACCGGCGTGCGGCCGATCTGGAGCGGCACTGGCCCGTCGCGCAACCAGCGCATCTATTTTGCCAATCACACAAGTCATGGCGATTTCATCCTGCTTTCCTCCTGTCTCGACCAGGAAGAACGCGCGCGCACCCGTGCCGTCGCCGGCGCGGATTACTGGCGGGGCAACCGCGTGCGCCAGTTCATGGCGGAAGTTCTGCTGCGCACCGTGCTTGTGGAACGCAACTGGGTGGAACGCACGCAGGACCCGATGGAAGTGATGCTGAAGGCGCTGGCCGACGGCTATTCGCTCATCATCTTTCCCGAAGGCACGCGCAACATGACAGACGAGGCGCTGCTGCGCTTTCGCTCCGGCATCTACAATCTGGCGCTGGCGCGCCCCGATGTCGAACTGGTGCCATGCTGGATCGAAAACATGTCGCGCGTGCTGCCCAAGGGCGCGATGCTGCCGGTGCCGCTTCTGTGCCGTGTCGTTTTCGGCGCGCCGGTCCAGCTTCGCGAGGGTGAGGACCGCAAGGAATTTCTCGCCCGCGCCCGCCAGAGCCTTCTCGATATACAGCCCCGTAACGGTAAACAGCCATGAGCGAAACAACCCGATTATTCCTTGGCCTCATGGGCGTTCTGACAACGGCAAGCGCCGTGGCCGGTGTTCTTTCATGGCGCGCGCCAAAGCCGCTTTCATCCACGCTGGTCAATCTCAATGCCCGCATCAAGGCATGGTGGATCATGGTTGGCGCCATGTGCGTCGCTTTCCTGTTCGGGAAGGGTGGCGTGATCGTGCTGTTCGGGATGATCTCGTTCGCGGCCCTCCGCGAATATGCGACGCTGACCCAGACAAGGCGCGCCGACCACCGCGTGCTGCTCGGCATGTTCCTGCTGGTCATTCCGGTGCAGTATTACCTGATCTGGATCGACTGGTACGGGCTCTATTCCATCTTCATCCCGGTCTATTGCTTCCTCGCAATGCCGGTGCTGACGGCGCTTTCCGGCGACACGTCGCGCTTTCTGGAACGCATCAGCGAGCAGCAATGGGGCATCATGCTGTCGGTCTATTGCATCAGCCATGTACCGGCCTTGATGACGCTGGATATTCCCGGCTTCGACGGCAAGAAACTGCTGCTGATCGCTTTTCTGGTGGCCACCGTGCAGGGCAGCGATGTGCTGCAATATATTTTCGGCAAGCTGTTCGGCAAACATCGCATCGCGCCCAGCATATCGCCGTCAAAGACCTGGGAAGGCTTTGTCGGCGGGGTTGCGGCGGCATCGCTTCTGGGGGCGGGGCTTGCCTGGCTGACGCCGTTTTCGCCGCTCCAGGCGGGCGCCCTTGCGGCGACGTCATGCATCATGGGCTTCTTCGGCGGGCTTGTCGCCTCCGCCATCAAGCGCGATCGCGGCGTGAAGGACTGGGGCCACATGATCGAAGGGCATGGCGGCATGCTCGACCGGGCCGACAGCCTCGTCTTTTCAGCCCCGGTCTTCTTCCACACCGTGCGCTATTTCTGGACCTGAACATCCTGCGCAAAACCGCGCCACACTTCAGCTGGAAATGCTGTGGCCGGTCATGTCGCTTCAGGGCAGCTTCAGGGCGATGAACTGCGAAACCTGTCCGTGGCTGAAATTGTTGTCGGAAGCGAGGACCAGCGTCCTCTTCCCGTCCACCACCGGCCCGAAGGTGACGGCCTCGATATTGTCGATGTCGAGGCCGAAATCGCCTTCGTCGAGCTGGAGGAGGAGCTGCTTTGCCAGCGGCGTTACGGGCTCGCTGGCGAGCGACGGAACGTCTTTCACATTGCTGGCGCCGTCGAAGGATGCGCGATAGAGCGTGATCCGGTTGCCCACGCCCATGGCGAAGGAGCGCTCGACGGTGAGGAGATCGTTTCCATCGGCAACGAATTCCGACATGCCGTTATCGTTCCAGAAGGGCGGCTCAGTCGCCTTGGTGAAGATCGGGCCGGTGTCATAGGCATATTCCGCCGTCACATTGCCTGATGCAAGATCGAAGGCGATGATGCGCGAGCGGCTGCCATGGTCGAGCGTCGCCTTGTCCCCGTCCTGTACCAGCGCGTTTTCAGTACCGGCCAGAAGCGTCTTGCCGTCCGGCGTGATCGTCAGGCTTTCAAAGGAAAGATTGTTGCGGATGCCGCGTGTCCTGCCCTCGTCGGGAATGTAAGCTTCCGGCAAGGCAAATTCGCGGATGAAGCTGCCATCGGTCTTTGCTTCGCCGACAAACGGTCTGCCATTCCTGTCGCCTTCGCTCGACCAGTAGATGGTGCCGGTGGCCGTATTGAAGCGGATGCTTTCCGGGTCCACGTCCTTCAGTGCAAATGGTTTGCCCGCCTTGTCCAGAAGCGTAACCGTTTCCAGAATATCGAGGCTCTGCATGCCGGAACCGTCGATGGCGAGCTTGAGCTTGTAAAAGCGCGCTGGCGCGTTTTCCGAACGGTCGTCGGATATGGCGTAATAGACATCTGCACGCGGGTCGTAGTCGAGGCCGGATATTCCGCCGAATTCGACGCCGCCGATTTTCAGGCCGGTGGGCAGGGTGAAAGCGCCGATCAGTTCGGGCTTGGGCATTTCATGCGCAACGGCGCTGGTTGCAAGGGCGAGAAACAGTGCAGCAAGAGGTGCTTTCATGACGGCGGCCCGTTCGATCGAGAAAGTCACCGGATAGTCGTTCTGTTTGACAGGAAGATGAAGGCTGCTGATCTCAAATTCTGTCGAATGCGCGCGCCGGTTCCTGCCTGTCGATCAGGTGGGAGGGGGCCGCAAATTGCAGCAGCTTGTTCTTGTTGGTGATCTTGATCGCCGAGGCCTGCACCGTGACGCCATGCGAACCGAGTGTCGCGAAATTGCGTGACAGGTTCTCCGGCGTCATGCCGAGATAGGAGGCGAGCGTGCGTTTTTCGTAAGGAATCATCACCACGTCGGCGCCGTCGTTCAAAAGCGATTCCTTGACGATCCAGTTGGCGAGGCGCTGTACGCTGCTGCGCAGCTTCTGCGCCTTCAGTTCCTTCACCAGACGGCGATAGGCGCGCGCGGTTTCAAAAACGATGGCGCGCATGAAGCCGACATCCTCGCTCATCAGGTCGCGCACCAGGCTGGAAGGCACCATCAGCACGCGGGTGGGCGTGAGCGTCTGCGCGGTTTGCAGGCATACATCATCGTTCAGCACGGCTGCAAGAATGAAGATGTCGTCGGCGCGCAGTATCTCCAGCGCGGTCTCGCCATCGTCCGATTTCGCCGACATCAGCACAAGCCCGTCCAGGATCACGAACAGGAAATCCGCAGGCTCGTCCTCCCTGATCAGGGTCGTGCGGGGCGGAAACGACTGCACGAAACTCGGGCGCACTAGCCGCTCGAACGTGGCGTCGGCCATGTCCGCGAAAAGCGGCAGATTTCTCAGCGCGTCGATTTCTTCTCTCCGCATCGATCCTCACTTCAGGGGGCAAGTTATGGCCCGCTAATATAATTGATAAATATCAATCGTGCAATATGCATTAATCAATACTTGCGCCAAACTCGGTCTATTATTGGCCTTAAGTCACCAAGAACTAAAATTCAACTTGAATAGTCTAAAGATATTGATCTTAATCAATGTATTCATCTCGCAGTCGACGCATAAGTGCATACGAAACCTCCCAATGGTATTCAATTCGGAGTACGCCTATGCAACATGTCGCAGGGGAAAATCCCAGGGCGCAGACAACGGCGCTAGCGATGAGTACGACCGCTTTTACAGTCTGTTTCGCGGTCTGGACCATCTTCGCAATCATCGGCATTGAAATCCGGTCCGAGCTTGGACTGAGCGAAACGCAGTTCGGCCTGCTGGTCGGCACGCCCATCCTGACCGGATCGCTGATCCGCGTCATCCTCGGCATCTGGGCGGACCGCTATGGCGGCCGCGCCATCTTCACGCTCACAATGCTGGTCTCGGCGGTCGCCACCTGGCTTCTGACCTACGCCACCACCTATCCGCAGATGCTGGTTGCGGCGCTTGGCGTCGGCGTGGCGGGCGGGTCGTTCTCGGTCGGCGTCGCCTATGTGTCGCGCTGGTATCCGCCGGAAAAGCAGGGCGTCGCGCTTGGCATTTTCGGCGCGGGCAATGTCGGCTCGGCGGTGACGAAGTTCTTCGCGCCGATGGTCATGGTTGCGTTTGGCTGGCACGCGGTCGCGGAAGTCTGGGCGGCGGCGATGGTCGTCATGGCGCTCATCTTCTATTTCACCACGAGCGACGATCCGGTTCTGGTCGAGCGCCGGCTCAAGGGCATAAAGCCCACCAGCACGCTGATGGAGCTGGAACCGCTGAAGAATGTGCAGGTCTGGCGTTTCTCGCTCTACTATTTCTTCGTCTTCGGCGCCTTCGTGGCACTCGCGCTGTGGCTGCCGCAATATCTGATCCATGTCTATGGCGTCGATATTCGCCTGGCAGGCATCATCGCGGCGTTCTTCTCCGTTCCGGCCAGCCTGTTCCGCGCCTATGGCGGGCATCTTTCGGATGTCTATGGCGCGCGCCGGGTCATGTACTGGACCTTCGCCGTCTCGCTGGTCGCAACCTTCGTGCTGTCCTATCCGCCGACGGATTATGTCATCCAGAGCGATAACGGCCCGCTGGCCTTCCATGCCGAAATGGGCGTGATCGGCTTCACCATCACCGTCTTCATCCTCGGCTTCTTCATGGCGCTCGGCAAGGCTGCGGTCTTCAAGCACATTCCGGTCTATTATCCGGGCAATGTCGGCTCGGTCGGCGGCCTCGTGGGCATGATCGGCGGTCTTGGCGGCTTCATCCTGCCGATCCTGTTCGGCGTGCTCCTCGACCAGACCGGCCTCTGGACAAGCTGCTTCATGCTGCTTTTCGTCATCGTCGCCGTGTCGTTCACATGGATGCATGTCTCGATCCGCCAGATGGAACGCGCCTCGCAAGGCGCGGCCACGGAAGAACTTCCGGCCTTCGCCGAATTGCAGGGCCTGAAGAAGGCCGAAATCAAGCCGGCAAAGGGCGATTCCGTCCTCACCGACTGGCGTCCGGACGATCCGGCGTTCTGGGAACAGAAGGGAAGGAAGATCGCCAGGCGCAACCTGTGGCTTTCGATCCCCGCGCTTCTCCTGTCCTTCGCCATCTGGCAGGTCTGGTCCGTGGTGGTGGCGAAGCTGCCGCTGGTGGGCTACCAGTTCACGACCGACCAGCTCTTCTGGCTGGCGGCGCTCCCCGGCATTTCGGGCGCGACCTTCCGCATCTTCTATTCCTTCATGGTGCCGATCTTCGGCGGCCGCCTATGGACCACACTGACCACCTGGTCGCTGGTCATTCCGGCCATCGGCATCGGCTATGCGGTGCAGAACCCGAATACGCCTTATTTCATCTTCCTTCTGCTGGCGCTCTGTTGCGGCTTCGGTGGCGGCAACTTCGCCTCCTCCATGTCCAACATCTCGTTCTTCTTCCCCAAGCACGAGAAGGGCAATGCGGCAGCGCTCAATGCGGGCCTCGGCAATCTCGGGGTCAGCGTCGTGCAGTTCGTGGTGCCGCTGGTCATTACCGCCGGCATCTTCGGCAAGCTCGGTGGCGATCCGGCAATGGTCGCGACCGAAGCGGGCAGCGCACCGCTGTGGCTGCAAAATGCCGGGTTCTTCTTCGTGCCGTTCATCATCGTCACGGCCTTCGCCAACTGGTTCGGCATGAACGACATCGCATCGGCCAAGGCTTCGTTTGCCGATCAGGCCGTCATCTTCCGCCGCAGGCACAACTGGATCATGTGCTGGCTCTATACGGGAACCTTCGGCTCGTTCATCGGCTATTCGGCAGGCTTCCCGCTTTTGACCAACATCCTGTTCCCGGAAGTCAATGCGCTTCAGTTCGCCTTCCTCGGGCCTCTCGTCGGCGCTCTGTCGCGGTCGGGCTCGGGCTGGCTTGCCGATAAATACGGCGGCGGGCGCGTCACCATCTGGGCATTCGTGCTGATGATGATCGGCGTGGCGGGCGTGCTCTACTTCGTCGGCATCAAGGATCAGCCGAACGCGTTCTGGGGCTTCTTCGCTTCCTTCATCCTGCTGTTCTTCGCGACCGGCATCGGCAACGCCTCCACCTTCCAGATGATCCCGGCGATCATGTCGAAGGAAATGGACAGGCTCATGCCCAAGGCCACCGCGGAAGAACGCCGCCACGAAGCGGACAAGGAATCCGCGGCCATCACCGGCTTCACCTCGGCCATCGCTGCCTTCGGCGCCTTCTTCATTCCGAAGGGCTACGGCACCTCGATCAGCATGACCGGCGGGCCGGAAGCCGCACTCTGGGCCTTCCTGATCTTCTACGTGACATGCCTCGTCATCACCTGGGGCGTCTACACCCGAAAAGGCGGGCTGCTCTACGACGTGGAGCACCGCAGCAAGCCAGCCGCTGCTGCCGCCTAACGAACCAAAGTGAGGATAAAATCATGAGTCTACTCCTCGATCGCCTGAACTTTCTTGCGCGCAAGAATGTCGGCACCTTCTCGGAGGGCCATGGCGTCACCACCAACGAAAACCGTGACTGGGAAGATGCCTATCGCAAGCGCTGGCAGCACGACAAGATCGTGCGCTCCACCCACGGCGTGAACTGCACCGGCTCCTGCTCGTGGAAGGTCTACGTCAAGGGCGGCATCATCACCTGGGAAACCCAGCAGACGGACTATCCGCGCACCCGCGCCGATCTTCCGAACCACGAACCGCGCGGCTGTTCGCGCGGGGCAAGCTATAGCTGGTATGTCTATTCGGCCAACCGCGTGAAATATCCGCTGATCCGCTCGCGCCTCCTGAAATTGTGGCGCAAGGAACGTGCGCTGAAAACGCCGGTCGCAGCCTGGGCTGCGATCCAGCAGGACCCGGCCAAGCGCGCCGACTATATGAAGGTGCGCGGTCTCGGCGGCTTCGTTCGCGCCACCTGGGAAGAAGTCAACGAGATCATTGCAGCCGCCAATGCCTATACGGCCAAGACGTACGGCCCGGACCGCGTGATCGGCTTCTCGCCGATCCCGGCCATGTCGATGGTGTCCTATGCGGCGGGTTCGCGTTACCTGTCGCTGCTCGGCGGCGTCTGCATGTCGTTCTACGACTGGTATTGCGACCTGCCGCCCGCGTCACCCATGACATGGGGCGAACAGACCGACGTGCCGGAATCGGCAGACTGGTACAATGCGGGCTTCCTGATGCTCTGGGGTTCCAACGTGCCGCAGACCCGCACGCCGGATGCGCATTTCTACACGGAAGTGCGCTACAAGGGCACCAAGTCGGTCGTGGTCTCGCCTGACTATTCTGAAGCTGCAAAGTTCGCCGACCTCTGGCTGCACCCGAAGCAGGGCACCGACGCCGCCCTTGCCATGGCGCTCGGCCATGTGATCCTGCGCGAATACCATCTCGACCGGCAGGTTCCGTATTTCGAGGATTATTGCCGCAAATATTCCGACTTCCCGATGCTGGTCATGCTCACAAAGAAGGACGGACGCTACGTGCCGGACCGCTTCCTGCGCGCCTCGGACCTGAAGGACGATCTGGGCGAGGCCAACAATCCCGACTGGAAGACGGTCGCCTTCGATACGAAATCCGGCACCTATGTTGCCCCGCAGGGCTCCATCGGCTTCCGCTGGGGCGATGACGGCCAGTGGAACCTTGAAGAAAAGGATGGCCGGGGCAAGGATGTGGAACTCGCCAAGAGCTTCATTGCGACTGGCGCGCACGATGCCGTCGCCGATGTGGCGTTCCCTTATTTCGGCAATCGCGAACACGATTATTTCGAAGGCACCGACCATGACAGCGTGCTGGTGCGCAAGGTCCCGGCCCGCAAGCTCAAGCTGAAGAAGGGCGAAGTGCTGGTCGCGACCGTGTTCGACCTGTTCGCCGCCAATTACGGCCTCGATCGCGGGCTTGGCGACGAGAACTCCGCCCGGTCCTATGACGAGGGCCTGCCCTATACCCCGGCCTGGGCGGAGAAGATCACGGGCGTCCCGCGCGACCAGATCATTGCCGTCGCCCGCGAATTCGCAACCAATGCCGAAAAGACCAATGGCCGTTCCATGGTCATTCTCGGTGCCGGTCTCAACCACTGGTACCACATGGACATGAACTATCGCGGCATCATCAACATGCTGGTGATGTGCGGCTGCATCGGCCAGTCGGGCGGCGGCTGGAGCCATTATGTGGGACAGGAAAAGCTGCGCCCGCAGACCGGCTGGACCGCGCTTGCCTTCGCGCTGGACTGGAACCGTCCGCCGCGCCACATGAACTCCACCTCGTTCTTCTATGCGCATACCGACCAGTGGCGCTACGAGACCGTGAAGGTGCAGGACATCCTTTCGCCCACCGCGCCCGATGGTGCGTGGGAAGGCACGATGATCGACTACAACATCCGCGCCGAACGGATGGGCTGGCTGCCTTCCGCGCCGCAGTTGCAGACCAACCCGCTGGAGCTTGCCAGAGAGGCAGCCGCATCGGGCAAGGAGCCGAAGGACTTCATCGCGAATGCCTTGAAGAACGGCACGGTCACCATGTCCTGCGAGGACCCCGACCACGAGGCCAACTGGCCGCGCAACATGTTCGTCTGGCGCTCGAACCTGCTCGGTTCGTCGGGCAAGGGGCATGAATATTTCCTGAAGCACCTGCTCGGCACCTCCAACGGCTTGCTTGGCAAGGATCTGGGACAGGAAGGCGCGCAGGAAAGCCGCGAGGCCGTGTGGCATGAGAATGCGCCGGAAGGAAAGCTCGACCTGCTGGTCACGCTCGATTTCCGCATGTCCACGACCTGCGTCTATTCCGATATCGTTCTGCCGACTGCCACCTGGTACGAGAAGAACGACCTCAACACCTCCGACATGCATCCCTTCATCCATCCGCTGTCGAGTGCCGCCGATCCGGCGTGGGAAGCACGCAGCGACTGGGACATCTTCAAGGGCATCGCGAAGAAGTTTTCGGAAGTGGCGCCGGAAGTGCTGGGCGTCGAGAAGGACATCGTTCTGGTGCCGACCCTGCATGACACGGCGGGCGAACTGGCGCAGCCCAAGGATGTTCTCGACTGGAAGAAGGGCGAGGTCGAGCCGATTCCCGGCAAGACCATGCCTTCGGTCGTGGTCGTGGAGCGCGATTATCCGAACCTCTACAAGCGCTATACCTCCGTCGGGCCGCTTCTGGACAAGCTTGGCAATGGCGGCAAGGGCATCTCGTGGAACACCGAGCATGAGGTCGAGCTTCTCGGCAAGCTGAACGGCAGGGTTCATGAGCCGGGCGCAACCGAAGGGCGTCCGCGCATCTATACCGATGTCGACGCAACCGAGGTCATTCTCTCGCTTGCGCCGGAAACCAACGGCGAAGTGGCGGTCAAGGCATGGGAAGCGCTGTCGAAGTTCACCGGCCGCGACCACACCCATCTGGCTCTTCCCAAGGAAGACGAGAAGATCCGCTATCGCGATATCGTCGCGCAGCCGCGCAAGATCATCTCCTCGCCGACATGGTCGGGGCTCGAATCCGAGCATGTCTGCTATAATGCGGGCTATACCAATGTGCATGAGCTGATCCCGTGGCGCACGCTGACCGGCCGTCAGCAGCTCTATCAGGATCACCTGTGGATGCGCGCCTTCGGCGAGGGCTTCTGCGTCTATCGTCCGCCCATCGACACCAAGACGGTCAACCCGGCAATCCGCGAAAAGGCGGACGGCCAGCCGCATCTGGTGCTGAACTTCATCACGCCGCACCAGAAATGGGGCATCCACTCCACCTATACGGACAATCTCCTGATGCTGACGCTCAATCGCGGCGGGCCGGTTGTCTGGATTTCGGAGCCGGATGCGGCAAAGGCCGGAATCGTCGATAATGACTGGGTGGAAGTCTACAACGCCAACGGCGCCATCGTGGCCCGTGCGGTCGTCTCCCAGCGCATGAAGGATGGAACCATCTTCATGTATCACGCGCAGGAGAAGATCGTGAATACGCCCGGCTCACCACTCACCGGACAGCGCGGCGGCATTCACAACTCCGTCACCCGCATCATCACCAAGCCGACGCATATGATCGGCGGCTACGCCCACCAGTCCTATGGCTTCAACTATTACGGCACCGTCGGCGCCAACCGCGACGAGTTCGTGGTCGTGCGCAAGCTCGACCATGTGGACTGGATGGAAGGGCCGCTTGAAGAAGGCAACCGCAACTCCGCCGTGAAGGAGGCAGCAGAATGAAAATCCGTGCGCAAATTGGAATGGTGCTCAATCTCGACAAGTGCATCGGCTGCCACACCTGCTCGGTGACGTGCAAGAACGTCTGGACCAACCGTGAAGGCGTGGAATATGCCTGGTTCAACAACGTTGAGACCAAGCCCGGCATCGGTTTTCCCAAGGAATGGGAAAACCAGAAGAAGTGGAACGGCGGCTGGGTCCGCAAGAAGAACGGCAAGATCGAGCCGAAGATGGGCGCAAAATGGCGCATCCTCGCCAAGATTTTCGCCAATCCGGACCTGCCGGAAATCGACGACTATTACGAGCCGTTCGACTTCGATTACGGCCATCTGCAGACGGCAGGCGAAAGCAGGACCATGCCGACCGCCCGCCCGCGCTCGCTGATTTCCGGCGAGCGGATGGAAAAGATCGAATGGGGGCCGAACTGGGAGGAAATTCTCGGCGGCGAGTTCGCCAAGCGCTCGAAGGACTACAATTTCGAAGGCGTCGAGAAGGAAATCTACGGCCAGTTCGAAAATACCTTCATGATGTACCTGCCGCGCCTGTGCGAGCACTGCCTCAACCCCACCTGCGTTGCGGCCTGCCCGTCCGGCGCGATCTACAAGCGCGAGGATGACGGCATCGTCCTGATCGATCAGGAAAAGTGCCGCGGCTGGCGCATGTGCGTCTCCGGCTGCCCCTACAAGAAGATTTATTACAACTGGAGCTCGGGCAAGTCCGAGAAGTGCATCTTCTGCTATCCGCGCATCGAAGCAGGCCAGCCGACCGTCTGTTCGGAAACCTGTGTCGGCCGCATCCGCTATCTGGGCGTGATGCTCTATGATGCAGACCGTATTTCGGAGGCCGCTTCCACGGCCAATGAACAGGACCTCTATCAGGAACAGCTCAACATCTTCCTCGATCCGAACGATCCTGCCGTGATCGAACAGGCGCGCAAGGACGGCGTGCCGGAAGCCTGGCTGGAATCCGCCAGGCATTCGCCGGTCTACAAGATGGCGATGGACTGGAAGATCGCCTTCCCGCTCCATCCCGAATACCGCACCCTGCCGATGGTCTGGTATGTGCCGCCGCTTTCGCCGCTGCAATCGGCTGCGGCTGCCGGCAAGCTCGGCATGGACGGCCCGCTGCCGGATGTCCGCTCCATGCGCATCCCGGTCCGCTACCTCGCCAATCTCCTGACCGCAGGCAAGGAAGAGCCGGTCATCTCGGCGCTGGAACGCATGCTCGCCATGCGCGCCTATATGCGCGCCAAGACGGTCGATGGCGTCATCGACGAGGCGATTGCCGACCGCGTCGGCATGAGCGGCGCGATGATCGAGGAAATGTACCACATCATGGCGATTGCCAATTACGAGGACCGCTTCGTCATCCCGACGACGCATCGTGAAATCACCGAGGACGCCTATGACGTGCGCGGCTCCTGCGGCTTCACCTTCGGCAATGGCTGCTCGGGCGGCACGTCGACGGAAGATCTGTTCGGTGCCAAGCGCCAGAAAGTGGTCCAAACGCCGACCGATATTTTCAGGGAGCAGGTGTAATGAACAGGACCCTGAAAATCATTTCGCTGCTGCTTTCCTATCCCACGCCCGAGCTGCAACTGGGCGGAGAGGAGCTGAAAGAGGCGCTTGCCGGGGAAAGGCTTTCGCCCGGCATCCGCAGGCTTCTCGACAGTCTTGTCGATTATGTCTGCGACTGCGACCTCTACGAGGCGCAGGAACGCTATGTGCATCTTTTCGACCGCACGCGGTCGCTGTCGCTGCATCTTTTCGAGCATGTGCATGGTGAAAGCCGCGATCGCGGCCAGGCCATGGTCGACCTGATGAAGATGTATGACGACAACGGCTTTGTGGTGGATGCCAGGGAACTGCCGGACTATCTGCCGCTGTTTCTCGAGTTCCTGTCGACGCGCTCGCCGGAGGAAATCCATGATCTTCTCACCCAGACCGGCCATATCACGGCGGCCATCGGCGAGCGGCTGCGCAAGCGCCAGTCGCCCTATGCCAACGCCTTTGCGGCGCTCCTGCATGTCGCCAACGCCAAGCCGGACCAGAGCCTCGTCGGAGAATTGCTTCGGCAGGAAGAAGACGACCCGAACGACCTCGCCGCGCTCGACCGCATCTGGGAAGAAGAAGCGGTGACGTTCGGCGGCAATGCGGGTGAAAACGCCTGCGGCCCGGACCGGTTGCGCATGCAGATGCGTGCGGCACAGCGCAAGCCCGGCTCCCCGTCCAACCCTTCACATCTATAGGAGACGGAAAATGGCTTACCTCCATACGTTTCTTTTCGGCATCTATCCCTATATCGCGCTGAGCGTGCTCGTGCTCGGCTCGATCTTCCGTTACGACCGCGAGCCCTATACCTGGCGTTCGGGCTCGAGCCAGCTTTTGCGGCGCAGGCAGCTCATGTGGGGTTCGGTCCTGTTTCACGTCGGCGTGCTGTTCATCTTCGCCGGTCATTTCGTCGGCCTGCTGACACCCATCTGGGTGTTCGACATGCTTGGCGTCAGCCATGAGGCAAAGCAGATTCTCGCCGTCGTGGCGGGCGGCATTGCCGGGGTTATGGCAATCATCGGCGCCAGCATGCTGGTGCATCGCCGCCTGTTCGATCCGCGCGTGCGCGCATCTTCAAGGCCGACCGACACGCTGATCATCATGCTGTTGTGGGTGCAGCTTCTGCTGGGCCTCGGCACCATTCCGGTTTCGCTGCAACATATCGACGGCGGCGAAATGGTGACATTCATGAACTGGGCGCAGGGCATCTTCACCTTCAACCCGGCTGCATCGAGCTACATCACCGATGCGTCGTTTGTCTTCAAGATGCATATCTTCCTGGGGCTGACGATCTTCCTGCTGTTCCCGTTCACGCGCCTTGTGCATATGCTGAGCGCACCGGTGCGCTATATCTGGCGTCCGGGCTATCAGGTCGTGCGTGAGCGCAACCATACGGCTCAGCCCTCGCATATGCGCGTTCCTGCGGAGTAAGGCTCATGGTAACGCTTTTCGACCGGAAACAACCCGCTGCCGGGCAGCACAATCACCCGACCGGCTATACCACCTATCAGGAGCCGGATACGCGGGTGCCGCCCAAGCCGCGCCCGGTTTTCGATGCGGTGTCCGTCAATGGCGTGGCGATCAACGAAACCGACATCCTGACGGAGGCGCAGAACCATCCGTCGGACAATCCCGGCGCGGCGCTGCTTGCCGCGGCCCGGGCGCTCGCGGTCCGCGAACTGCTTTTGCAGCGGGCGAGGGAGGCGGGCATCGTGCCGGAACGCGAGAAGGACGCCGAGGGACGCAGCGAAACCGACGAGGATGCGCTGGTGCGCATGGTGATCGAACGGGAGGTGGAAGTGCCTTCCGCCACGCGGGAGGAAGCCTTGCGCTTCTACGAAAACAACCGCCACCGCTTCACCAGTGCGCCCATTCTGGAGGCGAGCCATATCCTGATCGCCGCCGATCCCGCCGACAGCCAGGCCCGCGAAAAGGCCCGCGCGACCGCTGCCCGCCTGGCTTCGGCGGTGATTGCCGAGCCTGCCACTTTCGCCTCGGTCGCGCATGAATATTCGTCCTGCCCTTCGGGCGCGCAAGGCGGCAATCTGGGCCAGCTCACGCGCGGCAGCACGGTGCCTGAATTTGAAAGGGCGCTGGAGCGCATGGCGGCAGGGGAAATCACGGCCAATCCCATTGAAAGCCGCTTCGGTTTTCATATTGTGCGGCTTGACCGCCGCATCGAAGGCGAGGAACTGCCGTTCGATTATGTGGCCGACCGGATTGCGGGCTGGCTGGAAGCCTCCACCTGGTCGAAGGCGGTGTCGCAATATATCGCGATCCTCGCAGCCGACGCTGAGATTACCGGCATCGATCTGTTGTCGAACGAGGGAGCCGAGGCATGAGGAACGAACCGACGCTTGCGGCCATCCTCGCCGCCAAGGATGTGCCGGTGGACCAGCTTCTGGCAGGTGCGGCGCATCGGGCAAGACAGGCGGGCCTGCGCGTGGCCGGCTTTCTGCAGCACCGTGAAACCGGCGGCGAGGAATGCTGCCGCGATATCGAGATCGAGCATATCGGCACCGGCGTCACGCAGATCATTTCGCAGGCGCTCGGTTCCGGGTCGAAGGGTTGCCGCCTCGATCCGGCGGCCCTTGCCGATGTGGCAGGCGCGCTTCAGACGGAACTCGATGACGGCGCGGATATGCTGATCCTCAACCGTTTCGGCAAGGGCGAGACGGAAGGGCATGGTTTCCGCTCCATCATCGAAACGGCCTATGCGCGCCAGATTCCGGTGCTGACCGTGGTGCGCGAAACCTATGTCGAGGGCTGGAACGACTTTGCCGGGGATTGCGGCGTTCTTCTGGCACCCGACAGCAAGGCCGTGCTCGGATGGTGCGACCGCGTGATGGAAGCGCGGCGATTGCCCGAAGCCGTATGACGATGGATGCTCTATAGATCCAGCTGGTCGCGGCGATCTTCCGCAATCAGCTTGCGGATCTGATAGACGATCTGGTCGCCATGCGCCTTGCCGAGCAGATCGGCGGTGTCGACATCGCGCTCTTCGATGGCGCGGATCATGTCCTCATGCTCGGTGACGTAACGCTCCGGCAGGCGGTCCGCAAAGGACTGGTAATAAAGGCGCAAGAGCCTGCGCCCTTCGTCGAGAAGCCGCGAAAAGAACGTGGTGTAGAAGGGATTGCGTCCGGCTTCGGCAATGGCCGCATGAAAATCGCGGTTGGTCGCGATCATTTCCAGTGCGTTCTGCGAGCGGACGGCGCGGGCAAAGGCTTCCTGATGCGCGCGGATATTCTCAAGATCCTTGTCGGTCCGGTTGCGCGCTGCAAGTCGCGTCGTGACGCGGTACATCAGCGTCACCGCGTCGAAAAAGGCGGGCAGGCTCAGGAAGTCGATATTGGACACGACAGTCGAACGATTGGGGAGCGTGGTCACGAAGCCGTCGCTTGCAAGCCGCACCAAAGCCTCGCGGATCGGCGTGCGCGACATGGAAAAGCGTTCTGCCAGTTGGTTTTCATCGATGGGACTGCCCGGCGCGAGCGAAAGATCGATGATCTCGTCGCGCAGCACGTCGTAAACCAGCTTGACACCTGAACCCTTCTTCCGGTCGGCTGTCTGGTTGGCGTCGTCTTTGTCCATGATCTTTCTGCCTTCTTACGGTGTATTTGGCGCGGCACAACCGCATTCTAACAGCAGTTTAAATTCCAACGGTCAAGCAATCCTAACCTCATTTAAAATTTTGGTCGACAAGAAAAATACAAAGTGTATATTTGATTTCAATACAAGGTTCGACAGAGCGATTGTAGGTTCAGCTCGCGCGAAAGCGCCCAAGGAAAACGCCAAGGAAAGACGCTATGACTTCTAACATTTTCTCCGGCTGCATTCCGGCCCTCATGACCCCCTGCAAGCCTGACCGCACGCCGGATTTCGATGCGCTGGTCCGCAAAGGCAAGGAACTGATCGCGAAGGGCATGTCTGCGGTTGTCTATTGCGGCTCCATGGGTGACTGGCCGCTTCTTTCGGACGAGGAACGCATGGCTGGCGTTGAAGCGCTTGCCAAGGCTGGCGTGCCGGTCGTCGTCGGCACCGGCGCGGTCAACACCAAGATTGCCGCCGCCCATGCTGCCCATGCGCAGAAGGTCGGCGCGAAGGGCCTGATGGTTATTCCGCGTGTCCTGTCGCGCGGCTCGTCCATCTCGGCGCAGAAGGCGCATTTCAAGGCGATCCTGTCGGCTGCTCCCGATCTGCCTGCCGTGATCTACAACAGCCCTTATTACGGTTTCGCCACCCGCGCCGACCTGTTCTTCGCGCTGCGTGCGGAACATCCGAACCTGATCGGCTTCAAGGAATTCGGCCGCGCGGAAGCCATGCGCTACGCCGCTGAAAACATCACCAGCGCCGATGACAATGTGACCCTGATGGTCGGCGTCGATACCGGCGTTTTCCATGGTTTTGTCAATTGCGGTGCAACCGGCGCAATCACGGGCATCGGCAATGTGCTGCCGAAGGAAGTGCAGCATCTGGTTGCCCTGTCGAAGGCCGCAGCCACCGGCGACGTCGAAGCGCGCAAGCTGGCGCTGGAACTGGAAGCCGCACTCGACGTGCTGTCGTCCTTCGATGAAGGCCCGGACCTCGTTCTCTTCTACAAGCACATGATGGTTCTGACCGGCAATCCGGAATATGAACTGCATTTCAACGAGACGGACAAGCTGTCCGACAGCCAGCGCGGCTATTGCGAAACCCAGTTGAAGCTGTTCCAGACCTGGTATGCCGACTGGAACAAGCAGGGCAGCGCAGCAACGAAATACGCTGCCTGAAATCAGGTCAGAAAAAGAAAAAGGCGCCGGTTTCCGGCGCCTTTTTGTTTGGGATCACGACACTGCGTCGAGACCCTTTTCTTTGAGCTTTTCCAGCAGCGCCATTTCGGCGGCGGTGAGCGTGATGCCCTTGCTGAGTGAATCGCGGCGAGCGGCAAAGCGGCGCTGCGACGGCAGGCGCGCGCCCTGTCCGGCAATCGCTTCGATCAGGATTTCGCCGCGCTCCTGCGGATTCCCGCGACCGCCCGCCATGCGGGCAGGGTCGAAGGCGATGATGAGTTCGCCATGGCGCGGCGCAAGCGTCGTCGTGCCAAGGAAGTCGAGCGCCTCGGGGCTGGTGAAATCACCGATCATCACACCAGCCAGAAGTTCGATCATCGTGGAAATGGCCGAGCCCTTGTGCTCGCCGAATGGCAGCATCGCGCCTGCAAGGGCGGCTTCCGGGTCGGTCGTGGGCTTGCCCTCCGCGTCCACGGCCCAGCCTTCGGGCAGCTGCTTTCCGGCGCGGCGATAAAGCTCCAGTTCGCCGCGCGCGGCAACGCTGGTGGCAAAGTCGAACACATAAGGATAGTCGCCGGGGCGGGGCCAGCCGAAGGCGAAGGGATTGGTGCCCAGAAGCGGCTTCGTTCCGCCTGCGGGCGCAACGGTTGCATAGCTCGGGCACATGGCGATTGCGGCAAGCCCCTGTTCGGCAAGCGCCTCGACTTCCGGCCACAGGGCGGCGAAATGGGTGCAGTCGTTGATCGCCAGCGCCGCAACGCCGAGCTTGCGTGCCTTTTCGACCAGGGCAGGGGCGCCGCGTTCAAAGGCCAGATTGGCAAAGCCGCCCTTGGCGTCGACGCGAACAACGGCGCTGTCATCGGTCGTGACGACAGGATCGGCATCGGCGACCACCTTGCCGCTTTTCAGCGTGCGCAGGCAGCCTTCGATGCGGTAGACACCATGGGATTTGCAGCCGTCGCGCTCGCCCGCCACAATCGTCTTGGCGATGGCTGCGGCATGGTCGGCGCTGAAACCCGCCTTGCTGAGGATTTCCCGCACAAGCCCGGCGAGTTCTTCTGTCGAAATCGAAATGGTGTCGCTCATTCTGTCATTCCTTGCCGGTTCTTGAGGCAGTGCGGATAGGGGCGAATAAAGTTCGCTAAAATGCATACAAGATGCATGCAGGGTTGTCATGCCGGGGAGACGGGCCGGGGCCTGCGGCAAAAGGGCTTCACCGGAAATGGTGCGGTGGCCCGACGCGGAAAATCAATCCTTTTTATTCTGAGCGTCATTATCATGAATAACGCAGTCTGTTTGATCCAGATCAAAGAGAATGGCCTGCGGCAGGTCTAAATCCCGTCGTGTGGCGTGTAAAGCCGAGACGGCAGCTGCGCCCATCCGATGGAGATCAGGACGAAAATGCGTAAACTCGCAATCAAATTTGCTGCAGCAGGCATTCTTGCGGTGCTGGCGGCCCCAGCCCTTGCCGAAAATATCGAAGTTCACATGCTCAACAAGGGTGCAGAGGGCGCCATGGTTTTCGAGCCCGCCTATATCAAGGCCAATCCCGGCGACACGATCACCTTCGTGCCGGTGGACAAGGGGCACAATGTCGAATCCATCAAGGACATGATCCCGGAAGGCGCGGAGAAGTTCAAAAGCAAGATCAACGAGAATTATGTGCTGACGGTTACGGAGCCCGGCGCATATCTGGTAAAGTGCACTCCGCATTATGCAATGGGCATGATCGCGCTGATCGCCGTGGGCGACAGCCCGGCCAATCTCGAACAGATCGTTTCGGCCAAGAAGCCGAAGGTCGTTCAGGAGCGGCTGGAAAAGGTCATCGCCAGCGCCAAATAATACGGGCCAGTAATAGGGGCCAGTAATACCGAAACTCGATGAGCCGGACTTGATCGGCTTCATGGCGAGGACATCATGACCAGACAGCCAGGCCTGCAGGCAGTACCTGCTGCGATGCCATCCGATCAAAAAGGTATGCCGCGCGGACTGAAGATGACCGGTCCCGTCCTCCTCAGCTATGGCTTCCGCCCGTTCTTTCTGGGCGGAGCCATATGGGCCGTTCTGGCCATGCTCTTCTGGATATTGTCGCTCACGCTTGGAATGCCGCTCGGCGGTTCCTATGGCGGGCTGAACTGGCACGCCCATGAAATGGTGTTCGGTTTTTCATCCGCCGTTCTCGCAGGCTTTCTGCTGACCGCCATCCCGAACTGGACGGGGGGGCTTCCGGTGTCGGGAACACCGCTGGCGATCCTTTTTGGCGTATGGCTCGCCGGGCGGCTTATCTTTCTGGAGCCGGACCTGATCGCTGTGCGGTTCGCCGTCGCGGTCGAAAGCCTGTTCCTGCCCATGCTGCTTTTCATCTGCGGGCGGGAAATCGTCGCCGGTCGCCAATGGAAAAACCTGAAGGTGCTGATCGGCGTGGCGACGGTGATGGTCGCCAATCTCGTCTTCCATTATCTGATCCTGACCGATGGCGATGTGGCCCTGGCCAATCGCATCGGGGTCAGCGCCTATGTCCTGCTGGTGATGGTGATCGGCGGGCGCATCGTGCCGAGCTTCACCCGCAACTGGCTCAACAAGATGGGAAAGACACGCTTTCCGGTGCCGTTCAACCGTTATGACGGTTTCAGCATTCTCGTCGGCGCGGTGGCCTGCATCGGCTGGATCGCCGCACCCGATCAGTCTGTAACGGCGGTTCTGGCGTGGATTGCGGCGCTGTTTCATATCGTGCGGCTTTACCGCTGGCGGGGATGGTCGGTGGCGCGGGAAAAGCTGCTGCTCGTGCTTCATGTCGCCTATGCCTTCATCCCGCTCGGTTTCATAGCCATCGGTCTCTCGGCCATCGATCGCCTCAATCCTTATTCGGCCCTGCATGTGGTGACCGTGGGCGCGATGGGCTGCATGATGCTCGCGGTCATGACGCGGGCGACGCGCGGCCATACCGGTCGCGAACTGACGGCATCGCCCGTCACGCAGGCCGCTTATCTCTGCCTTGTCGCGGCGGCGCTGATCCGGCCGCTGGCGGAAGTCATGCCGAATTTCTTCCACACCATCCTCGCTGCCTCGGCCTTGCTCTGGATGGGCGCTTTCGGACTTTACGTTCTGGAATATGGTCCGATGCTGTTACGCGAGAGACGCCAGCGCATGGCGGGCGCGTAATCTGCCCCATCGCAAGGATCATTCAAACGACAGTCCGAGGTCGCTCGCGGGCTGTCTTTTTGTTTTGCGGGGGTGAGTCGCGGCGCCGATCCTGCGATTCTGCCCGTCCAAAGGGCCTGAAACGGGGGTGTGGAAAGAAAAATCACACTCAAGATCACATTTAAATCGTTATAATGTTATGACCATATTGTTATGCTTTTGAAACGGTGTTACCGGAATTGGTGCCCGGGAGGCTGGTCCTGAAGGGACCGCGCAAACCCGGGCAGCACGAGCGCATTGCATCCAGTCGGCGTTACGCCCGCGTTACACAATGCGCCGTGGCTTTGTTGTTTATACGCATGCCGGTGCCGGAACCCGGGTTTCGCCTTGCCGGAAATGCCTGAGACTTTGCATTTGGCAAGGAGGTTGCCGCCGATGAATTTCGCCCCGCCCGTATCAGATATGCTGCAACTCGCCAACTGCATTCGCGCTCTCTCGATCGATGCCGTCGATGCCGCCAATTCCGGCCATCCGGGAATGCCGCTCGGCATGGCCGACGCCGCAGCCGTTCTGTTCTCGAAGCACCTGAAATTCGACGCATCGGCACCCAACTGGGCTGACCGCGACCGTTTCGTGCTTTCCAACGGCCACGGCTCGATGCTGCTTTACAGCGCGCTCTATCTGGCGGGCTACAAGGACGTGTCGCTCGATGAGCTGAAGAACTTCCGCCAGTGGGGTTCCAAGACCGCCGGTCATCCCGAATATGGCCATACCGAAGGCGTCGAACTGACCACCGGCCCGCTCGGTCAGGGCCTTGCAAGCTCGGTCGGCATGGCAATCGCCGAACGCGCGCTCGCCGACCAGTTCGGCAAGGATATCGTCGATCACCGTACCTATGTTTTCTGCGGCGACGGCTGTCTCATGGAAGGCGTGGGCCAGGAGGCGATCTCGCTCGCCGGTCATCTTCGCCTCGGCAAGCTGATCCTGCTTTATGACGATAACGGCATCACCATCGACGGCAGCACGGAAATCGCCTTCACCGACGATATTCCGGCCAAGTTCAAGGCGTGCGGCTGGAATGTCGAAAAGGTCGACGGTCACGATCACGACGCCATCGATGCGGCGCTGACGCGCGCCAAGGCTCAGGCCGACCGCCCGACGCTGATCGCGCTAAAGACCGTCATCGGCTATGGTTCGCCGAACCGCGCCGGTACGAGCGGCGTTCACGGCGCTCCGCTTGGTGCCGCCGAAAATGCCGCCACCAAGGCAGCACTCGGCTGGACGGCGGAAGCCTTTGAAATTCCTGCTCCTCTGCTCAATGCCTGGCGCGAAGCCGGTGCCCGTGGCGCGTCGGAACGCGATGCATGGCAGAAGCGCGTCGATGCGCTGCCCGCAGCCGAACGCGCCGAATTCGACCGCCGGGTCGCCGGTATCCTGCCGGAAGGCTTCGCTTCGGTTGTCGCGGACGCAAAGCAGCGCCTTCTCGACAAGCCGCAGAATGTCGCGACCCGCAAGGCAAGCCAGATTGCGCTTGAAAGCCTGACGGCGGCGCTCCCGGAAATGATCGGCGGCTCGGCTGACCTTACCCATTCGAACCTCACCCGCGTTCCGGCTGTCGACAGCGACTTCACGCCGGAAAAGAGCGGCCGCTATGTGAGCTACGGCGTGCGCGAGTTCGCAATGGGCGCGGCCATGAACGGCATCGCGGTCCATGGCGGCTTCATTCCTTACGGCGGCACCTTCATGGTGTTCTCCGATTATGCCCGCAACGCCATCCGCCTCTCGGCTCTGATGGGCGTGCGCGTCATCCATGTGCTGACGCATGACTCCATCGGTCTTGGCGAAGACGGCCCGACCCACCAGCCGGTCGAACATCTGGCCAGCCTGCGCGCCATGCCGAACCTGCATGTCTTCCGCCCGGCGGATACGATTGAAACGCTGGAATGCTGGGCTGTTGCGGTTTCCGATCCGCACACGCCTTCGGTTCTGGCCCTGTCGCGTCAGAACGTGCCGCAGTTGCGCACCGACAATGGCGAGAACCTTTCCGCACGCGGCGCCTATGTGCTGTGTGAGGCGAAGGGCGAGCGCCAGATCACATTGCTTGCCACCGGCACCGAAGTCTCGCTCGCCGTGAAGGCTGCCGAAAAGCTTGCCGAAGAAGGCATCGCAACTGCGGTCGTCTCCATGCCGAGCTGGGATCTGTTTGAAAAGCAGAGCAAGGAATACCGCAAGGGTGTTCTGGGCGATGCGCCGCGCATTGCCGTCGAGGCTGCGGGCAAGTTTGGCTGGACCCGTTATGTCGACAGCGAAGACGATGTGATCGGCATGGACGGCTTCGGCGCTTCGGCCCCTGCCGAGGTGCTTTATGTGAAATTCGGCATCACGGCGGAGGCGATTGTCGCCCGCGCCAAGTTCTTGCTGGAGCAGGGCGAATGACGATGGCTGGCAATTTTTCTCCGCTGGTTCTGGTGGGCGACAGCGAGCGCGTGGAAGCCGAAGCGGTCGGCGCCTATCTGGACAACTGGGCTGGCAAGGATGGGTTGCGTCTTGCGACCGCCGATGCGATCAAGGCCATTCTGGCCGGCGCGACACGGCTTGCCGGTCGCATTGCACGCGGTTCGCTTCCCGGCGATCCGGGCAAGCTGGTCGGCGTCAACAGCGATCAGGACCAGCAGAAGTGCATCGATGTCGGCTCGCACAACCTGTTTGTCGAGCTGCTGATTGCTGCGGGCGCGGCCTCCATTCTTTCCGAAGAAGCGGACCTGCCGGTGGCTGGCAAGGCCGATGGGCTGATCGCCGTCGCCATCGACCCGCTCGACGGTTCCGGCAACGTGGGCCTCGGCGCACCGCTTGGCACGATCTTCTCGATCTTTCCCGCCGATGTGGAAGAACCGTTCCTGCAGCCCGGCAACCGCCAGCTCGCCGCCGGTTATGTGTCCTACGGCAATTCGGTCGATCTCGGCTTTTCGGTCGGCGAAGGCGTGATCTTCGCGACCTTCGATCCGGTGAGCGGGATTTTCCATATCACGCGCCGCAATGTGACGCTGCCCGAACGCACCTCCGACCTGGCGTTCAACGCATCCGTTTATCGCCACCTCTCGGCTGGCATGAAAGCCTATGTGGACGATGCCTATAACGGCAAGGACGGTCCGCGCGGGCGTAACTTCAACATGCGCTGGCTTGGTGCGGCGGTGGGCGACATGCACCGCATCCTGCAGCGCGGCGGGCTGTTCTTCTACGTGAACGACAGCCGCCCGGGCTACGAGAAGGGCCGCCTGCGGCTCGTCTACGAAGCCAATCCGATTGCTTTCCTCGCCCGTGAGGCGGGAGGCAAGGCGACCGACGGTTCGAGACCCATTCTCGATATCGTCCCGCAAACCTATCACGAGCGCAGTGCGCTGGTGTTCGGCGTTGCCGAAGAGGTGGACATCCTCGGCGAGTACTTCGCGAAATAACCTGACCTGACATCGCCTGGAGCATTGCAAATGCTCCATCCAATTGTTTTGCAACGCGCATCCTGTTCCGAAAACCGTTTCACACTTTTCGGGATGCGCTCTAGGAGGCTAGAAATGGCGCGCATTACGCTGCGGCAATTGCTCGATCACGCCGCTGAAAAGGGTTACGGCGTCCCGGCATTCAACATCAACAACATGGAACAGGCTCTGGCCATCATGGAAGCGGCGGATGCCGTCGATGCGCCGGTGATCCTGCAGGCTTCGCGCGGCGCGCGTGCCTATGCCAACGACATCATGCTTCGCCACATGATGGACGCGGTGACCGAAATCTATCCGCATATCCCGGTCTGCGTTCACCTCGACCATGGCAATGAAGCCGCAACCTGCATGACCGCCATTCAGGCAGGCTTCACCTCCGTCATGATGGACGGTTCGCTGAAAGCTGACGGCAAGACCCCGGCCGACTGGGACTATAACGTCTCGGTCACGCGTCAGGTCAGCGAGATGTCGCATCTGGGCGGCATCTCGGTGGAAGGTGAACTCGGCGTTCTCGGTTCGCTCGAAACCGGCATGGGCGATGCCGAAGACGGCCACGGCGCGGAAGGCGTGCTGTCGCACGACCAGCTTCTGACCGATCCGGACGAAGCCGTGAAGTTCGTGCGCGAGACCAAGGTCGATGCACTGGCGATCGCCATGGGCACCTCGCATGGCGCCTACAAGTTCAGCCGCAAGCCGGACGGTTCCGTGCTGGCCATGCATGTGATCGAGGAAATCCACCGCAAGCTGCCGAACACGCACCTCGTCATGCACGGCTCGTCTTCGGTGCCGGAAGAATTGCAGGAAATCATCAACAAATATGGCGGCCAGATGAAGCCGACCTGGGGTGTTCCGGTCGAGGAAATCCAGCGCGGCATCAAGCATGGCGTGCGCAAGATCAACATCGACACGGACAACCGCATGGCGCTGACCGGCCAGATCCGCCGCGTCCTGCAGGAAGACCCGAGCGAGTTCGATCCGCGCAAGTACCTGAAGCCGGCAATGGCCGCGATGACCAAGCTGTGCAAGGAGCGTTTCGAGCAGTTCGGTACTGCCGGTCACGCCGCCTCGATCCGTCCGATTCCGCTTTCCGACATGGCAAAGCGTTATCGCGATGGTTCGCTGGACCCGAAGTTCAGCTAAGTTCTGCCGTTACGGCAAATGAGAAGCGGAGGGGAAACCCTCCGCTTTTCTGTTTTCAAGAGACTGAATAATCAGCCCTTGTTGTATTTCGCGTCGACTTCGTTGATCGCGTTGACGTTGCCAGCCGAACGGCCATTTTCGTCGAAGGTCTGTGCGAGGAAGGCGTCGGCAATCGTCTTGGCCACTTCCGAGCCGATGACGCGGGCGCCCATGGTGATGATCTGAGCGTTGTTGGAAAGCGCTGCGCGTTCTGCCGAATAGGTGTCGTGCGTGAGCGCGGCGCGGATGCCCGGAACCTTGTTGGCTGCGATGCACACGCCGATGCCGGTGCCGCAAACGAGGATGGCGCGGTCATAGGTGCCGTCGAGAACTGCGGAAGCCACGCGGTCGGAAAGGTTGGCGTAGAATGCATCTGCGCCAGCATCCGTGCGCGAGATTTCCGAAACCTCGAAACGGTCCTTCAGATAGTCGGCGAGAACCTTGGCCAGACCTTCGCCGGCGCTGTCGCCTGCTACTGCTACTTTCATGGGATTGCTCCTTTAATTGGATTGAATCTTTCTGGCGCACTTGTCCAGAATGTCGAGATAGCCTTCCACGTTCCACGCCGAGCGGCCGATGAACAGGCCGTCGATATGCGGGCAGGCGATGAGTTCTTCGCAATTGCCGGGATTGACCGAGCCGCCATAGAGGCAAGGCACGCGGCGTCCGAGCACGCTTTCGGCAACCGCGATGATTTCCGCCTGCCGCGCGTCGGCATAATCGGCGGAAGCGGGGATGCCGTTCTCGCCGATGGCCCAAACGGGCTCATAGGCGAACAGGATTTCAGCCTTTTTCTGGTCGTCGGAAAGCCTGGAAAGAGCGCCGCGCACTTCTTCTTCCAGCACTTCAGCCGCACGTCCGCTTTCGCGGTCTTCCAGCGTTTCGCCGATGCAGATGAGCGGGATCAGGCCGTGGCGCACGGCGGCTTCGACCTTGAGGCCAACCGTTTCGTTGGTTTCGCCGAAATGCTCGCGGCGTTCCGAATGGCCAAGCTCAACGATATCGAGATTGCAATCTTTCAGCATCAGCGGTGAAATCTCGCCGGTCCATGCGCCCTGATCGGCCCAGTGCATGTTCTGCGCGCCGACCTTGACGGAGGTTCCCGACAGGATTTCCTTCACTTCGCGAACGGCGGTGAACGGTGGAATGACAAAGCGCTGGATATCGGCGGAACGACCGCCATCGGCAGCCTTCAGCGCTTCGGCAAAGGCGCGGGCCTCGGCCAGCGTCTTGTTCATTTTCCAACTCGTTCCAACCCAGAATCTGCTCATGCGTAACTGTTCCTAGTCTGCTGCTATTGTCAGTCTGATCCCGGCCTGCTCTAGCTCATCCAGTATGGCGGCGCCGGGTGATGAATCGGTGATGATCGCGTCAAAATCGGAGAGATTTGCCATGACGTGGAGGGCAGGGCGCCCGAACCGCTGGTGATTGACCAGAAGGCAGGTGCGGGCCGCGGACGCCGTCATGGCGCGCTTGGTGCGCACCACGTTTTCATCCATGTGATAGACAAGCTGCCCGTTGACGGCGGGGGACGAAACGAAGGCGATGTCGGCACTCAAATGCGACAGCGCTTCTTCCGTCAGTATGCCGAAAAAAGCGTTGAACTTGGCTGAATAGGTTCCGCCGAGCGCAATCAGATTGATCCCGTTCTCGCCTTTCAGCTCATCAACGATGACGGCATTGTTGGTGATGACGGTCAACGGGCGCTTTTCCAGCAACATGCCGCCGAGCACCGCCGCCATGGAGCCGTCATTGACCATCACGGTCATGCCCGGTTCCACCAGTTCCAGCGCGGCGCGGGCCATCTTCTGCTTGGCTTCGCCGTCCTGCCGCTCGCGGAAGCGGAAATCGCTCTCGAACTGGGTGCCGGTATCGATGGTCGCGCCGCCGCGCACCTTGCGCAGCACGCCGGAATGTTCCAGCGAATCCAGATCGCGGTGGATCGTCATCTTGGAAACGGCAAACCGGTCCGCCAGATCGTCGAGGTCGACGGCCTGATTTTCGATGAGAAGGTTTATGATCGCCTGTCGTCTGTCGTCGCGCTTCACGCTGTTTCCGATCTCATTGGCGGAACATTTATCGCATGAAGTTAGATCACAAAATCACAAAAAAATCCATGAGAAAAATGTGATTTTGTTATTTTCCATCGGGCTGTCGGATAAGGGCCCTTGCAGTGCGCTCATCGGTGATGAGGCCGTAAAGCCGGCCGCTTTTCAGCACGGCGCGAATGGCGTCAGCCTTGGAAATTCCGCCGGCCAGCCCGATGATTCGGCTCATATCGGCGTTTTCCACCGAGGCGGCGATGGTGCGGGCGGTGAGCGCGGTTTCGAGGCGCTGGCCGTTTGCATCGAAGAAATGGCCGAGCATTTCGCCGACGCCGCCGAGGTTCGCAATCTCCTCGACTTCGCTCAATTCTATCATGCCGGATGTGACGAGCTGCGCTTGCGCATCCACCGTGCCGATGCCGACGATCTTCAGTTCGGCGCGGCAACCCATGTCGAAAACCGTGGTGACGCCGCGCTGGGCGAGCAGCACTTCACGGTCTTCCGCCGTGTTGGCGAAAAAGGGGACCGGCATCACATAAGCGGGCATCCCCGTCTTTTCCGCGATGCGGTGCATCACATCATGTGGGTTGGCGGCGAAATTGCGCGTCAGGCCACCCAGCAGGGAAACGAAACGCACATTGCTGGCCGCGACACGCGGCATATAGCTGACGGCGGCAGAAAGCGTGCGCCCATGGCCGATGCCGATGACTTCGTGATCGCCGTGCTCGATCTCGCGGCGCAGAAAATCCGCCCCGGCATGGCCGAGGACCATCAGCGGCAGGCCTTCCTCGCCAATGTCGGGCGCAACCTCGCAATAATCGAGCCCGTACATGTCGGCGAGGCGGTTTTCGAGGTCGATGCATTCGGTAATGTCGCCGTCGATACTTACCTTCACCGCACCATCGGCGACAGCCTTGGCAATCAGCCGATGCGCCTTCACCGAAGGCAGGCCGAGGCGCTTGGCGACAGCTGACTGGGTCATGCCGCCCACAAAGTGAAGCCAGGCGGCGCGCAGCGCCAGTGAATCGTCAGCATCTGCCATTGAAAACGGTCCGGTTCCCGAAAGTACCTATATTTTCAAATCCTTGGCGCCGGTGTCAATGTGGGGAGCCCAGAAAGCCACACTTTCCGCAATCTGCGGGATGACTTCGCGGTCGTTCGGCTCGCGCTCCTTGAAGGAAAGCTCAAGGCAGATTTCATTATCAACCGCGCCGCCTTCGGCAAAGGCTTTGAGGAGCGGTTCCGGCTGGATGCGGCCCTTGGCGTTGAACGCGGCGGTGAACGGGCGATGCCCGCCCTTGTCCATCAGGCTTTGCTTGATATGGATGATCGGCGAGACCTTCGGCACGGCCCGCGCCCAGGCGTAAGGGTCATAATCGTCCGGGATGGACGAGGTGACGTCGCCATGGTCGATGTCGGCCATCATCCACATGGGGATGGCCATGTCGGCGGCGGTGAGCCGATCCTGAAGCTTCATGCATTCGGCAATCGTCTCGCCGAACTCGCGCCCGATGCTCATCGGCTCCCAGAACACATAGTCGAGACCGGCGCCAGCCGCATGTTCGGCCACTTCCGCCCAGCAGTCGATGGCGATCTTGATCAGGTCTTCGCGGCGCACCGGATCATCGAAATCCTTATAGGTGAAGATAGCGAACTGCGTGCCGACCGACTTGCCGCCAAGGTCGCCGATAATATCGGCAAAGGTCTTGAACCAGTCGACATAGTAGCGGCGCACTTCCGCATCGGGATGGCCGAAATGATTGAGGCGGCCATAGGGGCCGGTCATGCCCGAAGTGACCCGGACGCCGGTGCGCTGCAAGGCCTTGTCCATGTCGCGCGTCAGGCGACGGATGGTCGAAGCCTGCCAGCTCGGATTGATGAATTCATGGGTCAGCTGGAGGTCACGCAGGCGCAGGTCCCGGGCAACCGTTTCAATCAGGTCGCCTGGCTCGGCAAAGCGGTTCACAAGCGGATTGGTATTCAGCGAAAGCGTCAGCGCCATGATGTGTCCTCAAGCGGCGATTTTAGCGTTGTCGAACCATTCCACGAAGGCGGCGCGTTCGGCTTCTGTCAGGTGCAGGTAATGCTTGGTGCGGCGATAGAGAATGTCTTCCGCCGTCTTCGCCCATTCTTTTGCCACCAGATAGCGCACTTCCGCCTCATGGAAGTTGCCGCCGAAGTGACGGCCAAGCCCTTCGAGGTTCTGCGCGCCTGCAACCACGTCCTTCGTGCGTGCGCCATAGAGACGCCCGTAATGATGGACGAGCGTGCGCGGCATCCACGGATAGGTGTCGCGCAGGGAATTGGCGAAGGTTTCATAATCGGCATTGGCGATTTCGCCGCCGGGCAGCGGTGCGCCGTGCGTCCAGTCGCCGCCCATCCTGGGGAAGATATGCTTGAGGCGATGCATGCCGCGCTCCGCCAGCTCGCGGAATGTGGTGATCTTGCCGCCGAAGACGTTGAGCAGCGGCGCATCGTTGGTTTCATCGAGGTCAAAGACGTAATCGCGGGTGACGGCGGAAGGATTGCCCTTGCCATCGTCAAACAGCGGGCGCACGCCGGAGAAGGAATGCAGCACGTCTTCACGCCGCAGTTTTTCCTTGAAATAGCGGTTCACGGCGGTCAGCAGATATTCGATTTCCTTCTCATCAGCCGCAACATCTTCGGCGCGCCCTTCATAGGCGATGTCGGTGGTGCCGATCAGCGCCTTGTCGCCCTCATAAGGGTTGATGAAGATCACGCGCTTGTCGTGGTTCTGGACGAGATAGGCATTGGCGCCCGACCAGAATTTCGGAACGATGATGTGGCTCCCCTTGACGAGGCGCACGTTGCGCGACGAGTTGGAACCGGCGACATTGTGGATGACCTCCGTGACCCATGGTCCGGCGCAGTTGACGATGCAGCGCGCGCGGAATGTGCGGGTCTCGCCCGTGTCGCGGTTCTTCGTTTCCACGATCCAGCCGCCTTTTTCGCGACGTGCGGAGACGACAGGCGTGCGGGTGAGGATGGTCGCGCCCTTTTCGGCAGCGCCCACTGCATTGAGGGTCACGAGGCGGGCATCGTCCACCCAGCAGTCGGAATATTCAAAACCCTTGGTGTACTGGTCGAGGATCGGCGTGCCTTCCGGGTCGCGGCGCAGATCGAGCGTGCGCGTGCCGGGCAGCTTCTTGCGACCGCCGAGATGGTCGTAGAGGAACAGGCCGAGCCGCACCAGCCAGGCTGGACGGTCCTGCGGGCTGTGCGGCAGCACAAAACGCATCGGCCAGATGATGTGGGGAGCGGCGTTCAAAAGCACTTCGCGCTCGATCAGCGCCTCACGTACGAGGCGGAATTCATAATATTCAAGATAGCGCAAGCCCCCATGCACCAGCTTGCCGGAGCGCGACGACGTTCCCTGCGCCAGATCGTCCTTTTCCGCCAGCACGACCTTGAGACCGCGCCCGGCAGCGTCGCGGGCCACGCCAGCGCCGTTGATGCCGCCGCCGATTACAAACAGGTCGCAGGTTTCCGGTTCAGCCATTTCAATGTTTCCTTATTTGCCGGAAGCGAGCTTGTCCCAGACCGGCGTCAGAGCCAGTCGCGCTTCCCGGTAGGCAACGAAAAGTTCTTCATAATGCCGCGCGCGCGCCGCATCCGGGGCTTCGCCCGCGCCCAGCAGCGGTTCCACCCATTCGGCGATGCAGTCGTCCATGGTCGGATAGGCGCCGATGGCCACGGCGGCCATCATGGCAGCACCCGCCGCGCCCGCTTCCTCGCGGGCCGAAACGCGCACAGGCGCGTTGACGGCAGCCGACAGCGTGCCGCGCAGCGCCTTCGAGCGGGCAGCGCCGCCGGTGATGCGCAGTTCGGCAGGCATTTCGCCCATTGCCGCGTAGCAATCGCGCGTCGCCATGCCGAGACCTTCAACGACCGAGCGCACCAGTTCCGGAAAACGGTCGCGGCTGGAAAGGCCGATGAAACCGGCCCGCGCATCGGCATTGACAAAGGGGCCGCGCTCGCCAGCTTCCGAAATATACGGGTGATAGAGGATGGCGCCGGGACGGCTGGCATTGAACCAGTCATCGAGGCGGGGAATGAGATCGCCAAGCGAAACCGGCTTGTCCGGCGTCGACATGAGATCGGCTGCGACCTGCAATATCCAGTCGATATTGATGGTCGCGCCCATGTTGGTCTGCACCTGCGTGACGATGCCGGGGATCGGCAGCGCGATGACGTAGCCGGTGCCTTCCTTGTTCAGATGAATATCGGCCACCGGCTTTGCGCGCATATGCACGCCGGTGGAGCCGATGGTCGAGCATCCCGCGTCAGCCGTACCGCCGCGCACGCCCGCACCAAGCGCAGTCATCGCCATATCCACATAGGCAAGGCTCACCGGCGTCCCCGCCCGCAGACCCGTTGCAGCCGCCGCTTCGGGGGATAGCGGATGCTGGACTTCGGTGCCGTCGATGATCTCCGGCAGCAATCCGCGGCGCTTCGTAAGGCCGAGGGCCTCGATCACCACGTCATCATACTGACGATTGCGGAAATTGCCGAAGGTGAAGCTTGCTTCCGACGGATCGGTGGCGCGAACGCCGGTGAGATTGAGATAGAGCCAGTCCTTGCAGTGAAGGGCCGCTTCCGCATTGTCCAGCAGCTCCGGCGCGGTGGCGTCCATATGCGCCATCTGCGAGCCTTGCTGGCAGGTATTGAGACCCGTGCCGGTCGCTTCAAAGCGCGCGCGGTTCATGGACCCGGCGGCAAGCCGCGTGACGGTGGAGGCGGCGCGGGCATCGAGCCACAGCCAGGCATCGCCAATCGGCTGGTTGCCATGGCCGACAAGCCAGGTTCCGTCGCCCTGTCCGGTGACGGCAATCGCCGCCGTGCGTTCGGCAAGGCCGGGCAGCTTGGCGCCGAGATCGCGCAAGGCGCGCGCGCAATCCTGCCATGTCTGGGAAAGCGACTGGGTAACCGCGCCATGGTCGCCGGTATCGTATTTGTTGCGAACCGCCGCGGATTCGATCTGGCGTCCGCTGAGGTCGAAAGCGACTGCCTTGAGCACGGACGTGCCCGCGTCGATCCCGATGATGATGTCACCTGTCTTACGCATGGCGGATATCTGCCTTCATTGACATTTGGATTCCTCCCGCGACTGAAAATACATCGCTCGCGGCCCCGTTTATAATGAAATCGGGCAATGGCGTAAGCTGGAGATAACATAACGCTATCACCTTGTCTGTAAAATTTTCGAGAGTGCGCATTTTTTTTCACCAAAGAGTGAATGTGGAGAAAATCGCTATGCGGCGGCTTGCGGTTTTGCCCCGGTTCTTCCGCAATATGTTGAGCTTTCTTCTATGTTGGCTTCAACTTAAATACTTGAATATAAATGATAATTTAAGTGACGCGGATTGCTGATCCATCCGGGCTGGCAATGAATGTCAAAGCTGCGAATAACGCGCCCGGTAACGGATTATGTAGTGGATTTCGCTGGATCGTGATGGGGATTCGGCGCGAAATTATGCTAATTCACCGGCGTTTGGAAAACATCCGATTGACAGCTTTGGAGCTTTATAACATCATTATTGGAGTTAATAACACGCCGCTATCATAAGTTCCGATGGGCGGCGCATCTGTTCCAGGATGCACGGAGGAGCGGGGCCCTGGAATTCACGTGGAGGATATCATGATCTCGTCTGCCGCATCTTGCACCGCTCTCGCGGAGGCTTTCGCCTACCCGGCAGGCGTAATGGTCGAGGATGATCTCCGGGCGGTCTGAATTCAGCCGCATCTTCTGTTTCTATAACGACAATCCGGCAGAATTGCTGAAGGCGTTTGATAATGAGTGCACAAACCAGTCAAGTTTCACAAAAACCCGCCAAGCTGAGCCGCGCCATCGTCTGGAGCGTGATCGCTGCGGTTGTGGTTGTCGGCGCGATTGCTTTCGACACGAAGGTCGTGAAGATCGGGTCTGATTCCGATGTGCGCCAGCAGGCTTTCTCTCCCGATGCCTATGGCGCTACCGAATTTCCCAAGGT
Source organism: Brucella sp. NBRC 14130 (assembly GCF_040371715.1). Lineage (NCBI taxonomy): Bacteria > Pseudomonadati > Pseudomonadota > Alphaproteobacteria > Hyphomicrobiales > Brucellaceae > Brucella > Brucella sp. NBRC 14130. The sequence continues at coordinate 485,913 of NZ_BAABTE010000001.1, read as the reverse complement.
CAAGGCCAGCGTCGAGCAGCGCGCCGTCGATGCCGTGGAAGTGGGAACGGCTCTTGCTGCCGACAAGGCTGCAGCCGGAAAGAAATATGGCGTGGGCGACGTCAATCCGGTCATCCCGGTCAAGTTCACCGGCGTCGTGGAAGAGCGCAAGTCCAACTACAATGTCGTGAAGGTTGAAGGCCTGCCGGAAGGCATGGCGATCCGCATCCAGACCGGCCCCGCCGTCAACGGCACGGACCTGCGCGATGCGACCGGCGAAATCCAGTTCGGCCAGTTCAAGAACCAGATCGAATATCAGAACGCCGGTTCGGCGCTGAACAACGAGATGAAGAAGCAGGTGCTTTCGGGCGTCGATGTAGAAAACCTGACGGGTAAGACCGTTTCGGTTGTCGGTGTGTTCAAGCTGGTCAATCCCAAGAACTGGCTCGTCACGCCTGTGGGGCTCGAAGTGAAATGAGCACCGCTCCCAAAATCGAAGGCAAAAACGGCGATGTCGTTCTTGCCGCGCATAACGTCGCCAAATCCTATGGTCGCATTCATGCCCTGAAAGGCGTGAATTTTGAAATCCGCCGTGGCCAGGTCACGACGCTTTTCGGCGAAAACGGCGCCGGGAAATCCACCTTGATGAAAGTGCTGTCCGGCGTCATCCAGCCGACTTCCGGCACGATCATTCTCGACGGCGAACCGGTGACGTTCAACTCGTCCACCGAAGCGCGCGACCACGGCATCTCGATCATCCATCAGGAACTGAGCCTCGCGCCCAACATGAATGTGCGCGACAACATCTTCATGGGACGCGAGATCCGCACCGCCACCGGCGTCGATTTCGCCGAGGAAGAACGGCTGACGCGCGAGCTTCTGGCCGAACTGGAAGAAGACATCGACCCGCTGACGCCGGTCGAGGAACTGCGTCTCGGTCAGCAGCAGGTGGTGGAAATCGCCCGCGCGCTTTCGGTCAATTCGCGCATTCTCATCATGGATGAGCCGACTTCGGCGTTGAGCGCCTCGGAAGTGGAAGTCCTGTTCAAGGTCATCCGCGACCTGACGGCGCGTGGCGTCGCCATCGTCTATATTTCGCATCATCTGGAAGAAGCGCTGCAGATCACCAATCATGCGGTTGTGCTGCGCGACGGAACGATGACTGCCTATGCGCCGCGTGAGGAAATCGATCTGGAATGGATCGTGCGCAACATGGTCGGCGAGAACTTCGATCTCGGCTCGCCGCCCACCGGATATGAATGGGGCGATGTGGCGCTTTCGGTCGAAAACCTGACCGTTCCCGATCCGGGCGGCGCAGGCTTTTCGCTGGTCGACCGCATGTCGCTCAATGTGCGCGCCGGTGAAATCGTCTGCATCTATGGCCTCATGGGTGCCGGTCGCACGGAATTGCTGGAAACCGTTGCCGGTCGTCTCAAGGCAAGCGGCGGACGTGTGCTCCTGAAAGGGCAGGACGTTTCCGGCCTCACCATCGCGCAGCGCATCGAGCGGGGCCTTGTGCTGGTGCCGGAAGATCGCCAGCGCGACGGTCTCGTGCAGACGATGACGGTCGGCAAGAACCTGTCGCTCGCCAGCATCGCCGAGATGACCAAGGGCCTTTTCACATCGCGCAGGCGCGAGAAGCAGATTGTCGATCAGTCGATCCGGAATGTGCACATCAAGACCGATGGCGGCGAAGCGGCAATCGGTTCGCTTTCCGGCGGCAACCAGCAGAAGGTCGTGATCGGCAAGATGCTGGCGACCGAGCCGGAAGTCATCCTGCTCGATGAGCCGAGCCGCGGCATCGACATCGGCGCGAAGGCGGAAGTGTTCAAGCTTCTGGCCGAAAAGGCGAAGCAGGGCCTGGCTGTCGTCTATACGACCTCGGAAGTCGGCGAATGCCTCAGCATCGCTCATCGTATCATCGTCATGCACCGTGGACGCATCTCCGCCGAATTCGGATCGGACGTGTCCAAGGAGAAGATCATGGCCGCCTCGGGCGAAGCCATGGTCGGTCATTAGAGCATTTCCAGCAAAAGTGCGAAGCGGTTTTGCGTAGGATAATGCGTAAAAACAAATAGATAGAGCGGTTCAGAGTCCCCCTGTTACTGGAAACGCTCAAGAATAGTTATGGAGCACTGATAGAATGTCAGTCACAAGCACCAACAAGGAAACAGCCGCTCCGAACGGCGCGAAGCGAAAGACCAGCCTCGTGCACCTGCTGCTCGAAGGCCGCGCGTTCTTTTCGCTGATTGCGATCATTGCAGTTTTCTCGTTCCTTTCGCCGAATTATTTCACGGTCAACAATTTCCTCACCATGTCGTCGCATGTGGCGATATTCGGCCTGCTTGCCATCGGCATGCTGCTCGTCATCCTCAATGGCGGCATCGATCTTTCGGTCGGCTCGACTTTGGGGCTGGCGGGCGTGGTTGCCGGTTTCCTGATGCAGGGCGTCACCTTGCAGCATTTCGGCGTCATTCTTTATTTCCCGGTGTGGGCGGTCGTCATCATCACCTGTGCGCTTGGCGCGTTCGTCGGCGCGATCAATGGCGTGCTGATTGCCTATCTGCGGGTTCCGGCCTTCGTTGCGACGCTTGGCGTTCTCTATTGCGCGCGCGGCGTGGCGCTTCTGATGACCAATGGCCTGACGTACAACAATCTCGGCGGACGGCCGGAGCTTGGCAATACCGGCTTCGACTGGCTCGGCTTCAACAAGCTGTTCGGCGTGCAGATCGGTGTTCTGGTTCTGGTGGTTCTCGCCATCATCTGCGCCATCGTTCTCAACCGCACCGCATTCGGCCGCTGGCTCTATGCATCGGGCGGCAATGAACGTGCGGCTGAACTGTCCGGCGTGCCGGTCAAGCGCGTCAAGGTGTCGGTCTATGTCATTTCCGGCATCTGCGCTGCGATCGCCGGTCTGATCCTTGCTTCGCAGCTGACGTCGGCAGGCCCGACGGCCGGCACCACCTACGAACTCACGGCAATCGCCGCCGTGGTTATCGGTGGCGCTGCGCTCACTGGGGGGCGCGGTACTATACAGGGTACGCTTCTCGGCGCCTTCGTGATCGGTTTCCTTTCCGACGGCCTCGTGATCATCGGCGTGTCCTCCTACTGGCAGACCGTCTTTACCGGCGCGGTGATCGTGCTCGCGGTTCTGCTCAACAGCATTCAATACTCCCGGCGATAATCGAAAGCGGCTCTGCCCACCGTTCCGGGTGGGGCCGCTGAAATTCGGGCGTATCGAAAGGTTTCCGGAAAGGCGCATGATCTCGAAAACGGCCTGATGGAAATAAGTACCGCCGGGGAACCGGCATAACGCAAACGAAAAATGTTAAGGGAGTGAGACCATGTTCAAGAAGGGAATGCGCGTTCTGTTCGCCGCTGCGGCAGCGTTGCCTCTCATTGCCAGCACGGCCTGGGCCGAAGGACTGATGACGATCATCGTCAACGATCCGTCCAACCCGTACTGGTTCACCGAAGGTGAAATCGCCAAGAAGACCGCCGAAGGTCTCGGCTACAAGGCTGTTGTCGGTGGCCACAAGGGCGACACCAACACCGAGAGCAACCTGATCGACACCGCCATCACCAACAAGTCGGTGGCCATCATTCTCGATCCGGCCAATGCGGACGGTTCGGTCGGTGCGGTCAAGCGCGCAATCGCCGCCAATATCCCGGTTTTCCTCGTCAATGCGGAAATCAACCAGGAAGGCCTCGCCAAGGCGCAGCTCGTTTCCAACAACGCACAGGGCGCAGCCCTCGGCGCGACCCAGTGGGTCGAAAGCGTTGGCGACAAGGGCAAGTATGTCGAACTGTTCGGTTCGCCATCGGATAACAACGCCGCAACGCGCTCGAACGGCTATGAAACCGTTCTGTCGCAGTATCCCGATCTGGTGAAGGCCGGCAAGGACGTCGCCAACTGGGACCGTACCCAGGGCCACGACAAGATGCAGGCCCTGCTTCAGGCCAACCCGGACATTATCGGCGTCATCTCCGGTAACGACGAAATGGCTCTGGGCGCGATTGCCGCTCTGAAGAAGGCCGGCAAGCTGGATCAGGTCAAGGTTGGCGGTTTCGACGGTTCGCCGGATGCGGTCGCAGCCATCAAGGCCGGTGAATTGCAGTACACCGTTCTGCAGCCGGTTGCCGTGTTCTCGGAAGCTGCCGTCAAGCAGGCCGACAACTTCATCAAGACCGGCAAGACCGGCGTCGATCAGGAAAAGCAGCTCTTCGACTGCATCCTGATCACCAAGGACAATGTCGACAAGTACACCTCGCCGTTCGTTCTCGAACAGTAAGGTTTGAACAAGGCGCATCCCGGCAGCCCAGCCGCTTCCGGGATGCGTGTTTCCGAAGTCCCTCTCCTCAAGAAAGTCCCATGCAATCACTCGCTGGATTTTGGGGCTGAAGACCGCGCAGTATGAAGCCTATCAGGCGATTCCGAAGCTTTCGGAACGCGCAAGCAAGGGGACAAGTGACGGGCATGGCAGTGAGCAACAAAGCAAGCATTGACAAGCTGATGGCGGAGCAGGTGCCGAATGACAGCCGGCATGCGCGTCAGCTCGTCCGGCGCCAGCAGATTGCGGAAACTGTAATGGCTGAAGGCTCGATGCGGATCGAGGATCTGACCGAAAGGTTCGGCATCAGCCTGATGACGGCGCATCGCGACGTCGATGAACTGGTGAGCCGCGGCCTGTTTCGCAAGTCGCGCGGCATCGTGTCGGCGGCGCCGACAAGCCTGATCGAGGCAAGCGATCTTTATCGCGTCACCCGCCAGTCGGAAGAAAAGAAACTGATTGCCGAAGCTGCAATGCAGTTTGTTGAACCCGGCCAGGCGATTTTCTTCGACGATTCCACCACCGTCCTGCAAATGGTGCCGCATCTGGCCGAAAAGGGGCCGCTGACCGCCATCACCAATTCGCTCATCCTGATGAACGAACTGCGCGACATGAAGGACGTGACGCTGCTCGGTCTCGGTGGCCAGCTCTATAATTGGTGCAACGCCTTCGTCGGCGGCATGACCATCCACGAAATTCGCCGTCTTCGCGCCGATGTGGCCTTCATATCGATTGCCGCGATCACGGATGATCTTCTGTTCCATCAGTCACCGGAAATGGTGGAGACCAAACGCGCCATGCTGGATTGCGCCGCCAAACGCATCCTGCTGGCCGATCATACAAAGTTCGAGCGCCGCGCCCTGCACAATTTCGGGGCGCTGACCGATTTCGATGTCGTCATCGTCGATGAGAACACGCCCTTTGCGCATATCGAGCGCATGGAGGCGCAAGGCATCAATGTCGTCGTTGCGCGCGCCCGGACAGGCGGCAGGCCGGACTAGCCTCAGCATATTTATCAGGAATACGATACATGCCTTCTCTGCTCGGAATCGATAGCGGCCTCACCGTCACCAAAGCCGTATTGTTCGACGTTGACGGAACCACCCTTGCCGTTGCGCGCCGCCGCGTTGCGCAATCGTTTCCGCGCCCGCGCCATGTCGAACGCGACATGGATGAATTCTGGAATGCGACCGCCGATGCGATTGCCGAAGCCATCGCCAAAAGCGGACGTCCAGCTTCCGACGTTCTGGCAATCGCCACCACTGCGCATGGCGACGGCATCTACATGCTCGACAAGGATCGCCGGCCGCTCGGCGCGGGTATCCTCTCGCTCGACAGCCGCGCCGTGGATGTGGCAGAGCGCTGGGTGAACAGCCCGGTCGCGGACCGCGCCATCGCCGTTACCGGCCAGTTGCCCCATGCGTCGGCGCCATCGGCCATTCTGGCATGGGTGAAGGAAAACGAGCCGGAACGCTATCACCGCATCGCCCATGTGATCGCCTGCAAGGAATGGCTGCGCTTCTGTCTCACCGGTGACGTGGGCACGGATCGCACCGAAGCCTCCACCTCCTTTACCGATGTGAACACGCAGGAATACTCGAAGGAAGCGCTCGCTCTGTTCGGGCTCGATGCGCTTTGGGACGCGCTGCCGCCCATGTCGCGTTCCGATGAGATTGTCGGCAACGTCTCGGCTGATTGCGCGAAGCGCACCGGTCTCGTTGCCGGTACGCCGGTTGTCGGCGGGCTTCATGACGTGACGGCCTCCGCGCTCGGCGTGGGCGGGCTTGGCATCGGAACCGTCGCCGTGGTTGCCGGAACCTATTCCATCAACGAAACGCTGTCGTCCGAACCGCGCGTCGACAAGAGCTGGTTCTGCCGCAACGGCATTGCACCGGGCGAATGGAACAACATGTCGATCTCGCCCGCATCGACGGCCAATTACGACTGGTTCCTCGACAAGCTCTGCCCGGCGGAACGGCGCGAGGCGGAGGAAACAGGGCAATCAATCCACGACATGCTGCGCCCGGAAATCGATGCGGCACTGGCGAAGCCTTCGACGGCGATGTTCCACCCTTATCTTTTCGGCTCGCCCTATGGGGCGATGGCGAGCGGCGCGTTTTTCGGTCTGCGCGGCTGGCAGGATCGGGGCGACATGCTGCGCGCCGTGTGGGAAGGCATTGCTTTCAACCACCGCATCCATGTCGATCATCTGAAGGACGGGTTTGCGATCTCCGCCGCGCGGCTTACCGGTGGCGTGTCGCGCAGTCCGGCTTTCGCGCAGATGTTCGCCAATGTGCTCGGCATGCCCGTTACGGTGACGGATACGGATGAAGCGGCAGCATGGGGTGCGGCGCTGTGCGCTGGCAAGGGCGCCGGTGTCTTTGCCGATGTCTACAGCGACCCGCGCGATCTCGATGCCATCGGTCGCACCTATCAGCCGGATGCGGAGCGGAGCGCGCTCTATGAGACGCGCCATCAGCTGTTCAAGGAAATCGCGTCGGCACTCGGGCCGATCTGGCCGAAGATCGAAGCCCTCACGGATTGAAATGAAGGGCGTCCTTCGCCCAGAGAGACAGTGACATGAATGATTTCGTAAGTCTGGCCCAGATGAAGAACCGCATCGGACAGCTTGAGGCCGAAGGCGTGGATGTGCTCATTCTCGGTGCGGGCGTCAACGGGGCAGGGCTCTTTCGCGATCTTTGCGAGCAGGGTGTGAACTGCCTGATCGTCGACAAGGCGGATTTCGGTTCCGGCACCAGTGCCGCCCCCTCGCGGCTCATCCATGGCGGATTGAAATATCTGGAAACCGGGGAGTTCGGTCTCGTGGCGCAGTCCACGCTGGAGCGCAATCTGCTGCTGAAGAACGCGCCGCACAATGTGGAGCCGCTGCCGACCTTCATTCCCGTCTTTTCATGGACCAAGGGCATCGCGGCGGCGCTGCGCACCCTGTTCGGCTCGACGACCGCGCCGCGCAGCCGTGGCGCCGTGCTGATCAAGATCGGTCTCGCGCTCTACGACTATTTCGGCGCGCGCGAACGCGTCATGCCGCGTCACCGTTTTCTGCTGAAGGAAACGGCGACGAAGGAAATGCCCTATATCACGCCGGCAATCGTGGCAGGCGGCATCTATCACGACGCGAAGGTCAGCCAGCCGGAACGTCTGGTCTATGAACTTGTGAGCGACGGCCTGCGCGCCAGTCCGAAAAGCGCTGCCGCCAATTTCACGACGCTCATTTCTGCTGAAAACGGCGTGGTGGGCTTCGAGGGACCGGACGGTGCGAAATTTGGCGTCAGGCCAAAGCTGGTGATCAATGCGGCCGGGCCATGGATCGACCGGGTCAATGCCGCGCTCGGCAAACCGACCAAGATGATCGGCGGCACCAAGGGCTCGCATATTCTTGTCGACCACCCGGAACTGGTGAAGAGCCTTAACGGGCGGATGATCTATTTCGAGGCGGATGACGGGCGCATCTGCCTTGTCTACGACTATCATGGTCTGGCGCTGGTGGGTTCCACCGACATTCCATCCGATGATCCCGACAATGTACGTTGCGACGATCACGAGACCGATTATTTCATCGACAGCCTGCGTTCGCTGCTGCCGAAGCTCAAATTCGACCGCAGCCAGATCGTCTATACCTATAGCGGCATCCGCCCGCTTCCGGCGTCCAACGCTTCCGAACCGGGCCTGATCAGCCGCGATCATTCCGCGCCGGTGATCGAGCCGGACAGCGAACGTCCGTTCCCGATCATTGCGCTGGTCGGCGGCAAATGGACCACGTTCCGGGGCTTTGCCGAGGAAGTGGCCGACAAGGTTCTGACCCGGTTCGGCAAGACCCGGCAGGTGTCCACGCGCAATCTCGCCATTGGTGGCGGCAGGGACTATCCTGCCGATGATCGCGCCCGCAAGGCCTGGGTGACGAAATATGCCACCGAAACACGGTTGCCCGCCGCACGGGTCGAGACCCTGTTGAAGCGCTATGGCACGACGGCCCTGCCCATCCTCCGCGAGGAAGCCGGGGCCTCGGTAACGATGTTGCCGGAAACCGAAACGATCAGCGCGACGGAAATCGCATGGATCGCGCGCAACGAACTCGTCGTGCATCTGGCGGATGTCGTACTGCGGCGCACGACCCTTGCCATCGACGGGGCGCTGACGACCGGCAATCTCGCTGCGATCGCCAGCATTGTAGCGCGGGAACTCGGCTGGGACGATGCGCGCAAGGCGCGGGAAATCGAGGCGGTCAACATCGAGCTTGAAAAACGGCATAACGTGATTTTGCAGGCGCACCCCGCCAAAAGGCGCTGATCTCTCCGCATACTTGATTTATGGTGCGTCTCTCTTATTCGAAAGGAAACGCGCCATGGATATCAAGCGAAACGGAACCGATCCTTCCGGCAAAGGCCCAGCCGACTGGTTTACGGGCAATGTCCGTATCGATCCGCTATTCTCTCCAAACAATGCCCGGCGCGCGGCGGCGGCGACCGTGACTTTCGAGCCCGGCGCTCGCACGGCATGGCATACGCATCCGCTTGGCCAGACCCTGATCGTCACCGCCGGGCTTGGCCTCGTGCAGCGTGAAGGCGGGCCGATCGAGGAAATCCGGCCCGGCGACGTCGTCTGGTTCGAGCCCGGCGAGAAACACTGGCATGGCGCATCGGCCAGCAACGCCATGACCCATATCGCCATTCAGGAACAGCTCGACGGCAAGGTCGTGGACTGGATGGAGCATGTCAGCGACGCGCAATATGGTGCGGGCAGGTAAATTTCGTCCCGGTTTTGCGCAGCTGTCCCAAACCGGGCCGGACAGTTGAGGGCCAAAGGCTGCGCAAAACGCAAAGATGATTGCGTATATTGCGAAGAGGTATTTCCTGTTTCCCCTATCATGTTGTTCTCAATAAAAACAAAGGGGAGAAGATAATGAAACGCATACTTCTTTTGCTTGCGGCCAGCGTCGCCAGCCTTGCCAGCGTGCAGGCGCAGGCTGCCGAAAGCGAAGCCTGCAAGTCACCCAAATTCTCCGATGTCGGCTGGACCGACATTACCGCAACGACGGCGCTTGCCTCCCTGCTGCTGGAAAAAGCCGGGTATCAGCCGCAGACGACTATTCTTTCCGTGCCTGTCACCTTCCAGTCGCTGGAAAACGGTCAGATCGATATTTTCCTCGGCAACTGGATGCCGCTTCAGGAGGAAGCGCGCAAACCCTATATCGAGGGCAAAAAGGTCGAGCAGGCCGGTGTGAACCTTCAGGGCGCGAAGATCGGTCTTGCCGCCACGGGCAAGGATCTCGGCATCAAGAACTACGCCGACATAGCCAAATTCAAGGATCAGCTTGGCGGCAAGATCTATGGCATCGAGGCTGGCAGCAGCGCCAATGCCACGATCCAGTCGATGATCGAGAAGGACAAGTTCGGCCTGAAGGATTTCCAGCTGGCGGAATCGAGCGAGCAGGCCATGCTTTCGCAGGTTCAAAATGCGGTGCGCAAGGATGAACCTGTCGTTTTCTTCGCCTGGACGCCGCATCCGATGAACATTCGCTACAAGCTGACCTATCTGCAAAATGGCGAAAACCTGTTTGGGCCGGAAGATGGCGCGGCCACCGTCGAGACCCTGACCCGCAAGGGGTATGCAACCGACTGCCCCAATGTCTCGCGCTTCCTGTCGAACCTGAAATTCAGCACGGAGATGGAAAGCACGATGATGAACATGATCCTGAACGACGGCATGGAAGCCAAGGATGCCGTCACGAAATGGATCAAGGACAACCCGGCGCAGCTCGACGCATGGCTCGACGGCGTGACCACTACCGACGGCAAGCCGGCGCTTGCTGCGGTGAAGTCGGGTCTCGGTCTGTAAGTCCTTTACTGCCTCAGTCTGCTCGGCGACTGACCGAAATGCCGCTTGAAGGCGCGGGACAGCGAACTGATCGACGAAAAGCCGGTCTGTTCTGCTGTGTCGGCCATGGAAAGACGGGTGTCGAGGATCAGCCGCCGGGCAGCTTTCAGCCGGAGCGACAGATAGTAGTTGCCCGGTGACTGGCCGATCACATTGGCAAACAGCAATTCGAGACTGCGCGTCGAAAGGCCGAGCCTGCGCGCCACGCTCGACACAGGGATCGGGCGATCTATGTGGGTTTCCATGATCTTTATGGCATCGGCCAGTCGCGGCTCGCGATTGAGCAATCTCCCGAGGGAGACCAGCGGCTGCGCATCCGAAGCCTGTTTCACCTCATCATAGACGTAGAGGCTCGCGACATCGAGCGCGATGGAGTAACCGTGGCGGGCGCGAATGAGCGCCAGCATCATGTCGAGCGCCGGGGCCGCACCCCCGGTCGTCAGAAGTGCCCCATCCCGCACCCAGCGATCCGATTGCATTTCGACTTCGGGAAAGCGCTGCGAAAATGCTTCCAGGTCTTCCCAATGCGTGGTTGCCTTGCGGCCGTTGAGCAATCCGGCCTTTGCCAGGACCCATGATCCGGCTTCCACACCCACGATGAGCTTCGATTGCTTGGCAGCCTGCCGCAGCATGGCGAGAAGCTTCTGCGTCGCATGTTCCAATGCGTGAAAGGCGCTGACGATGATGAGAATGTCCTGTGCACCGGCCTCGAATTTCCCGTCCGCCGAAACCTTGAGGCCGCTCGACGTGACCGGATCGCTGCCGTCCGGCGAGACCACGCGCCAGCGATAGAGCGAGCGGCCCGTCACGCGGTTGGCCCCGCGCATCGGGTCCAGCGTCGCGGCCAGCGACATCAGCGAACAATCCGGCAGGACAAGCAGCGTAACGGTCAGTTCTTCGTCCGACGGTTCAAAGATCATGCTCTTCGCTCTTCGCCAAATAGATTTCGTAAAATGATAATCCCGGCATTTCGGGACCTGTCAAGCTCGGTGAAAATTGAGGGAAACGAACATGCCTTTAAAGCCTGCCCGGGAAATATTCATCACCGCTGCCGTCACCGGCGCCGGAGCCACCACGCATCGCTCGAACAAGGTGCCGGCCACGCCGCGCCAGATCGCGGACGCGGCCATCGAAAGTGCCGAGGCGGGCGCCGCCGTCGCGCATATCCATGTTCGCGACCCCGAGACGGGCGAACCGTCGCGGAAGCCGGAACTGTTCCGCGAGGTGGTGGATCACATCCGGGCATCCGGTGTCGATATCGTGCTGAACCTGACCGCAGGCGTTGGCGGCGATCTGGTTCTGGGCTCCGCCGAAGCGCCATTGCCGCCGGATGCCGCCAAGACCGACATGGCGGGCGCGACGGAGCGGCTCGCCCATGTTGCTGAACTCCTGCCGGAAATCTGCACGCTCGACTGCGGCACGATGAATTTCGGCGAGGGCGATTATGTGATGACCAACACGCCCGCCATGCTCAAGGAAATGGCCGCGCAGATACAGCGGCTCGGCGTGCGCCCGGAGATCGAGATCTTCGATACCGGCCATCTGCCGCTTGCCCAATGGCTGCAGCAGCAGGGACTGCTTGACGATCCGGTTCTGGTGCAATTGTGCATGGGCATCCCGTGGGGGGCGCCCGACGATCTGGCGACGCTGGTTTCGATCCTCCACAACCTGCCGGACAACTGGATTTTCTCGGCATTCTCCATTGGCCGCAATCAGTTGCCCTATGCGGCGCTCGCCGTGCTGGCAGGCGGCAATATCCGGGTCGGACTGGAAGACAATATCTGGCTCGACAAGGGCGTTCTGGCGTCCAATGGCGATCTGGTCGAACGGGCCAAGGCCATCGCCGTCAATATGGGAACCAGGGTCCTGACGCCTGCCGAAGTCCGCGAAAAACTCAAGCTTACGAAGCGCTGGTGATATCCATGAACAGCCATCCTCCCAAGATCGCCTGTATCGGCAGCGGTGTCATCGGCAGCGGCTGGGCCGCACGCTTCCTGCTCAACGGTTTCGATGTTGCCGTGTACGATCCGTCGCCGGACGCCAAGGCGACGACCGAACATATTCTCGACAATGCGCGCAAGGCGCTGGCGGCGCTGACAACCGTGCGCCTTCCGCAGGAGGGGCGGCTGTCCTTTTCCGCTTCGCTGGCGGAGGCGGTTGAAGGGGCCGTGCTCATTCAGGAAAGTGTGCCCGAGCGCCTCGACCTGAAGCTTGCCGTAATGGCCGAGATCGAGGCTTCCTGTTCAGACGATGCGTTGATCGCATCCTCCACTTCGGGCTTCCTGCCGAGCAAGTTGCAGGCCGGGTTGCGGCATCCCGGACGCCTGTTGATTGCCCACCCCTACAACCCTGTTTACCTGCTGCCGCTGGTGGAACTCGTTCCCGGCGAAAAGACCGCAGTCGCAACGATTGAAAGCGCTTCCGCACTCTATCGCCAGACCGGCATGGAGCCGGTCGTGCTCGAAAAGGAAATCGACGCTTTCGTCGGAGACCGGCTTCTGGAAGCGCTATGGCGCGAGGCCCTGTGGCTCGTGCGCGACGGTATCGCCACGGTGGAGCAGATTGACGACATCATCCGCTATTCCTTCGGGCTTCGCTGGGCGCAGATGGGGCTTTTCCAGACCTATCGTATTGCCGGCGGCCCGGCAGGCATGCGGCACTTCCTCGCGCAATTCGGTCCTGCGCTGCAATGGCCATGGACGAAACTGACCGATGTGCCCGACCTCGATGACAGCCTGATCGACCGCATCGCCGATCAGTCGGACGCGCAGAATGAAGGGCTTTCCATCCGCGATCTGGAGCGGATTCGCGACGAAAATCTTGTTGCGATCATCCGGGCTCTGTCGCAACAGCAGCAGGGCAAGGGCTGGGGGGCGGGCGCGCTTCTCAACAACTATACCGCGCGGCTGGAAACGGCGGCGGACCGCCCCGATGCGGGTTCCGGCCCGCTTCGGCTTCTCGATGCACGTGTGATCCCCGAATGGATCGATTATAACGGACACATGACCGAGCATCGTTATCTGGACGTGTTCGGGCAGGCGACGGACAGATTTCTGGCACATATCGGCGTAGATGACGCCTATCTGAAATCCGGTCACAGCTACTATACGGTCGAAACCCATATCATGCATCGCGGCGAGGCGAAGGCAGGCGACGAGCTGCATGTCGAAACGCAATTGCTTTCCTTCGACGAGAAGCGCGCCCATGTCTTTCACAGCCTCCGGCGTGGCGATGCGGAAATTGCCAGTGCGGAACAGATGCTGCTGCACGTCGACAGCAAGGCGGGCAAAGCAGTGGCGGCAAAGCCCGGCATTCGGGAAGCCCTTGAGCGGTTGTTCCATTCCCATCAGGAGATGCCGACACCGATTGCCGTCGGTCGGCATGTCGGGATACGCGGCTGACGCGGCGTCGTTTGAACTACAGCATTTCCAGCAAAAGTGCGTAGCGGTGCCACGATTCCTTGTGAAACGGAACTGCTCCTAGTCCCACCACCGGCTGGCGGCAGCGAATTTTATTCCGCCGCTGGCCGCAGCGAACAACGGAAGCCCAGCCCCCGAACAGGCTTCCGTTGTTCGCACTGCTTGACATTTAATCAATCGATTGATTAAATCGCTGTATGAGCAGATCGAAGAATATCGGGCAGGAGCAACCGCAGCCGTCGGTCGAACAGACGCGCGCCGCGCTTATCCATGCGGCATTGCAGCTTTTCGGGTCGAAGGGCTTCGATGCCACATCGACGCGTGAGATTGCTGCGCTTGCCAAGGCGAATATCGGTTCCATCGCCTATCATTTCGGCGGCAAGGAAGGGCTTCGTCTGGCGGCGGCGGACTATATCGTGGAGACGATACAGGGTGTGGCCGGTCAGGCTCTCGGACATTACGGGGTGATTGGCGCCTCCGCCGGGACCAGGGAAGAAGCGCGGCAAATGCTTGCCCTAGCGGTGGAGCGCATGGCGCAGTTCATCGTGGCGCAGCCTGAATCCGGCGAGATCGTCCAGTTTCTTCTTCGCGAGCTTGCGCATCCGACGGCGGCGCTTGATCGCATCTATTCCGGCGTATTCGAGCCGACCCATAAAAGGCTCTGTGCCATCTGGGAAGTCGCAACGGGCGAGCCCGCCGAAAGCGAAGGCACGCGGCTTCTCATCTTCACCTTGCTCGGTCAGGTCATCTATTTCCGTATTGGCCGCGAGGCGGTGAAACGGCGCATGGGCTGGTCCGCGATGGGTGCGGAAGAGGCCAGGGCGGTGGCGGCAGTTGTGCGGCAGAACCTGTTGGCCATCCTTGCGGCGAAGGACGCTGCGAAAAACGGCGAGGTGTCGTCATGAGCCTTCTTTGTGTTCTCCCTTTTGCCTCCTATCTTTTCACCGCATGCAGCGCGCAGCCTCTGGCTGTCGGCTATGTCGAGGGCGAGTTCGTGCAGCTTGCCCCACTGGAAGTGGCGCAGGTTCAGTCCGTGGCCGTCAGGCGTGGTGATCGTGTCGAACCGGGCAAGCCGATTGCACAGACGGAGGACGCGGACGCAAAGATCGCTGTCGCTCAGGCCGAGGCGGCACTGGCTCAGGCACGCGCCCAACTGGCGGATTTGCAGGTCGGCAAGCGCCCCGACGAAATCGCCGTTCTCGAAGCGGCGGTCAGGACCGCCAACGCGCAGGCCGACGATGCCCGGCGGACGCTGTTGCGCACGCAGGACCTGACGAAGCGCGGGGTGATGACGCAGGCGCAGCTCGATGATGCCGCCACCAAGGTCGAGGTGGCCGAAGCGTCGATCAATCAGGCGACGGCCAATCTTGCAGTGGGTCGCTTGCCCGCCCGTCCGGAAACGATCAAGGCGGCGGAAAATGCCGTCAAAAGTGCCGAAGCGCAGCTTGATTCCGCCCGCTGGCATCTGGCCAAGCGGACGATCGAGGCCCCGGCGGCTGGGCGGATCACCGACGTCATTCGCAATCCAGGCGATATTGCCGGTCCGTCCGCGCCGGTTTTGACCATGCTGCCCGACGGTGCGGTCAAGCTGAAGGTATACATACCGGAGGACAGGTTTTCCGCGATACGGGTTGGCGATATGCTGTCGGTGCGCTGCGATGGCTGCGCTCCGGGTTTGCAGGCCCGCGTCAGCTATGTTTCGCCCGACCCGGAATTCACGCCGCCGGTGATCTACTCGCTCGAAACGCGCCAGAAGCTTGTTTATCTGGTCGAGGCGCATCCCGTCGATCCCGCGTCGCCTCTCCAGCCCGGCCAGATCGTGGACGTCGATCTGGCCCCCCGGTAAGCGGAGGCGGCAATGTCGAACGCCATCGATGTCAAAGGTCTCGTCAAGCGTTTCGGCGACGCTACCGTCGTTGATCATGTGAGCATGTCGGTGGCTGAGGGTGAGATTGTCGGCTTTCTCGGGCCAAACGGTTCTGGAAAGACCACCACCATCCGCATGATGTGTGGGTTGCTGACGCCCGACGAGGGGGAGGGTCAGGTGCTTGGCTTCGATCTTCGGACGGAAGGGCTGAAGATCAAGCGTGAAGTCGGCTACATGACGCAGCGCTTTTCCTTCTACGAAGACCTGACCATCGCCGAAAATCTCGAATTTGTCGCGCGTCTCTACCGGTTGAAGCCGGTGAAGGACCATGTGGCGCGGACACTTGAGGAACTGGGCCTGACATCACGCGGAAACCAGCTTGCGGGCACGCTTTCCGGCGGCTGGAAACAACGGCTGGCGCTGGCCGCCTGCATCATGCACAAGCCGAAGCTTCTGCTGCTGGATGAACCGACCGCCGGTGTCGATCCGAAGGCGCGACGCGATTTCTGGGATGAGATACATCGTCTGGCCGATGGCGGGCTGACCGTGCTTGTTTCAACCCACTATATGGACGAAGCCGAGCGCTGCCACCGCATCAGCTATATTTCTTATGGCAAGCTGTTGGCGACGGGAACGGTCCGCGATGTTATCGATAAGGCGGGGCTGACGACCTTCATCGTCAACGGCCCGCGGCTTGGAGACGTGGCGCGCGAACTGGCTGGCGAACCGGGTGTCGAGCAGGTTGCGCCTTTTGGTGCGACGCTGCATGTCGTTGGGTCCGACAGGGCGAAGCTCGAGGCGGCTCTGGAAAAGATCAGGCATCGTGAGGGCATTAGCGTCGAGGCGGGCGAAACCAGCCTTGAAGATGTGTTCATCCAGTTCATGGCCAATGCACAGGACAATATGTCGAAAGACAGGGCGTCCGGGAGCGGCGAGCAATGAACGGCTGGTTCTCCTTCGAGCGGCTGGGCGCGATGCTGGTGAAGGAATTCATCCAGATGCGGCGCGACCGCATCACCTTCGCCATGATGCTGGTCGTTCCGCTGATGCAACTGCTGCTTTTCGGCTTTGCCATCAACAACGATCCGAAGAGCCTGCCGAGCGCTCTGGTGGTGACAAGCCAGGACCATTACACGCGGGCCATGATTTCCGCTCTGGAAACAACGGGCTATTATCGCTTCGACCATGTTGTGCAGAGTGCGGCCGAAGCGGAAGCGCTGATAGCCAGCGGCGCGGTTTCCTTCGTGGTGACGATCCCGTCGGATTTCGCAAGGCGGGTCGATGCGGGCGAGCAGCCGCAAATCCTGATCGAGGCGGACGCGACCGATCCGTCAGTGGCAAGCGGCGCGATTTCAACGCTTGGAACCGTCGCGGGTCAGGCGCTTCTGCGTGAACAGGGCAAGCAAGCCGAAGCCGCCGATGCAGCGCGGGGGCAGCTACAGGTCGTCGTGCACCGCCGCTATAACCCGGAAGGCGTTTCGCAATACAATATCGTTCCCGGCCTGCTGGGCGTGATCCTGCAAATGACCATGGTGATGATGACCGCCATGGCGCTGACCCGCGAAACCGAGCGCGGCACGATGGAAAACCTGCTCGCAATGCCCGCCACGCCCGCCGAAATCATGCTGGGCAAGGTGCTGCCGTTTCTGGCCGTTGGCGGGGTTCAGGTCGTGGTGGTGCTGGCCGCCGCCAAGCTTTTGTTCGGTGTGCCCTTCGTGGGATCGCTGGCGCTTCTGCTGACCTGTGTCCTGATCTTCGTCCTGTCGCTCGTCCTGCTCGGCTATACGATTTCCACTGCATCGCGCACGCAGATGCAGGCCATGCAGCTTACCTTCTTCTTCTTCCTGCCGTCGCTGATGCTGTCCGGCTTCATGTTCCCGTTTCGGGGGATGCCCGATTGGGCGCAGGCGTTGGGGGAGATTTTTCCCCTCACGCACTTCCTGCGTATCGTCCGCGCGGTCATGCTGAAGGGCGCCCACCTTTCCGACATTGCCGGAGAGGTGAACGCCCTCTTGTTCTTCGTGGTGCTGTTTGCGTCGCTGGCGCTGTTACGGTTCCGGCGGACGCTGGATTAGCAGGCCGATGGAGCCAGCGCCGCTTTCGGACGGCGCGAGAGTGTGAACAGCAATCCGGCTGCCGCCAGCAGGCCACCTGCGACCGGAATGGCCGCATAGCCATAGCCTGCGCTGATGACGCCGCCGCCAAGGGCCGCTCCCACCGCATTGCCGAGGTTGAACGCGCCGATGTTGATCGACGATGCCAGCCCCGGCGCTTCCGATGCGGCCTGCATCACACGGGTCTGAACCGGGGGAACGATGGCGAAGGCCGCAGCACCCCAGGCAAGCAGGCCGATTGCAGCGCCGATATGGCTGCCCAGCAGCAGCGGCAATGCCAGGCTTATGATGGCAAGTGCTGCGAGGAATATCCGCGTCGCACCATTGAGCGACCAGTCGGCAAGGCGTCCGCCGAGCGCGTTGCCGATCGTGAAGCCCACGCCGATGAGGATGAGCGCCAGCGTCACGAAACCTTCCGAAGCGCCGGTGCGGTCGGCCAGTACAGGCGCTACATAGGTGTAGAGCGTGAACATGGCGCCAGCACCCGTGACGGTGGTCGCGAGCGACATCAGCACGGTCGGGCGCATCAGCACGCCAAGCTCGCGGCGAATGTCGGGCATCTTGCCTGCTTCACCACGCGGCAGCGAAAGCCAGAGTGCCGAGATGGCCAGCAGGCCCAGAACGGCAGTGCCGGCGAACGACATGCGCCAGCCGATCTGCTGGCCGATCCAGGTTGCAGCTGGGACGCCGCCGATATTGGCTATCGTCAGGCCCATGAACATGGTGGCAACGGCGCTCGCCCGCTTTTCAGGCGGCACGACGCTGGCTGCAACAATGGAGCCGAGGCCGAAGAATGCGCCGTGATTGAGGCTTGTTACCAGACGCGCTGCAAGCAGCGTCCAGTAATCCGGCGCAAGGGCGGAAAGGATATTGCCAACCGTGAAGATGCCCATCAGCAGCATCAGCGCCGTGCGCTTTCCAAAGCGCCCGAAGGCAAGCGTCATGATCGGCGCGCCGACCATAACGCCGATGGCATAGGCGCTGACCAGAAGGCCCGCCGTGGGAATGGAAACGTCGACGCCATCGGCAATGACCGGCAGCAGGCCCATCGGCGCAAATTCCGTGGTGCCAATACCGAAGGCACCGATTGCAAGCGCCAGAAGCGGCCAGTTGAAACCGGCCCTGCTCGTTGCGCTTTCCTGTGCATTTGCAGCACTCATCTGAAATTCTCCGTTATTTCTTCAATTGTCCCAGACGGGCGCCAGTCCGGCAGGGCTGACCAGTCGTCCATCGGGGCGGGCGAGTCTGGAAATCGCCGTCATGTCTTCAGCGCTGAGTTCAAAGTCGAATATGTCGAAATTTTCAGCGACACGTTCAGGTCTGGCCGTCTTGGAAAGCGCGATGAAGCCGCGCTCGATCAGCCAGCGCAGGCCTACCTGAGCGGCAGTCTTACCGTATCGGGCGCCGATGGCCTGCAGGGCGGGATCGCGCGGCACCGCGCCGTCCGCCATGCCGTAATAGGCGGTGATGGCAACGCCAGCGGCTTTTGCGGCATCGGCCACGGCATTCTGGTCGAGATAGGGGTGTGCCTCGATCTGGTTGGTGACGATGGGTGCGGCACTGCGTTCGATGGATTGGCGCATCTGGGCGACATTCTGGTTGCTTACGCCGATGAAGCGTGTCCTGCCTTCCGCCTGCACCGCGTTCAGCATGTCGATCTGATCGGCGATAGCAACCTTGTCGGCGGGCCAGTGCAGAAGCAGGAGGTCAACCTGGTCGACCTTCAGCTTGTCGAGGCTCTCATCGACGGACGCGCCGAATTTTTCCGGGCTGTAATTGTCTACCCAGACTTTCGTGGTTAGGAACAGGTCTTCGCGCCGTGCGCCCGCTTTTTCCAGTGCACGACCGAGGGCAGCTTCGTTCTGGTAGATCTGCGCCGTATCGAAATGGCGGAAGCCGGCTTCCAGCGCCGCCGGGACAACGCTTTCCACTTCGGCGTCCGTCATGCGGAAAACTCCGAAGCCGAGCGCGGGTATGGCCGCGCCATGTGCGTTCACGATTTTCATGTCATCTCCTGTCGATTGGCCTTCGGCATATCGCGCCGGTTGCGCGAGCTTGGGAGGCTCATGCTTCGGGCCATGAATTTTCAGAGCCTTCTACCGGTCAGCTTTCGGTCAGGTCTGATCTCGGCTGCACAGATAGGACAATCTCGCGGGCTTGAAAATCCGCTCGGAATCCACATTATCTGTGAAACGATTTCACAGATGGAGCGGGCGATGGACAATCGCATCGGCGAAATGCAGGTTTTTATGCGGGTCGTGGAAGCAGGCAGTTTCTCCGAGGCTGCCCGGCTCCTGCGCATGAACCCTTCGACCATCAGCAAGCTCATATCCCGTATCGAGGCGCGGCTCAGCGTGCGGCTTCTGGAACGTTCGTCCCGACGCCTGTCGCTGACGAGCGAGGGTCAGATTTACTACGAACGCAGCCAGGGATTGCTGC
The DNA here is from genome assembly GCF_040371715.1 of Brucella sp. NBRC 14130. Taxonomy (NCBI): domain Bacteria; kingdom Pseudomonadati; phylum Pseudomonadota; class Alphaproteobacteria; order Hyphomicrobiales; family Brucellaceae; genus Brucella; species Brucella sp. NBRC 14130. The sequence goes on along the minus strand of NZ_BAABTE010000001.1, from coordinate 465,869 downwards.
GCGATTTCGAGGAGGTCGAACGCGAGCTTTCGCAGGGTTCGGCAAGCACCGGCGGAACGGTGCGCGTCAATGCTTCGGTGGCGCTGGGAACGCTGGCGCTGGAGCCGCTATTGCCGGAATTTCTCTCGGCTTATCCGAATATCGTCATCGACCTCTCCCTGTCGGACGAACTGGTCGACCTTTATCTCGACCGTACCGATGTGGCTTTCCGCATCGGCACGCTGCCCAATTCCAGCATGATGGCGCGCAAGCTCGGTACGGCCCGGCGCAAGATCGTGGCGGCTCCCGCCTATCTGGAGCGCCGCGGCACGCCCATGACCGTCGATGACCTTGCCGAGCACAATTGCATCGGTTTCAATTTTCGCCGCGCTGCGCCCGTGTGGCCGCTGAAGGAAAGCGGACGCATCGTGGATCGTGCGGTCTATGGTTCTCTGCTGGCCAATAACGGGGAAACGGTCCGGCGCATGGCGGTCGCAGGTTTGGGGCTCGCCCGGATCGGCGACTATCACGCCCGGAACGACCTTGCTTCCGGCGCATTGGTGGAAGTTCTCTCGGAGGCTGTGGAGAACGACACGGAGGAAGTTCACGCGGTGTTTCTGGGCGGCGCCCGGCTGCCGCAACGGGTCCGCGTTTTCCTTGATTATGTCGTGCCGCGCCTGCAGGCCTATCTCGCGGCGCAATAGGCGCGTCTGTCGAATCACCAGCGATGCTCCTCGGGAAACGCCGGATTTCCGGGGTGAGAGGGGCGCTTTTCCGAAATTATTTTGGTTTCCGATAGCTTAACGATTTCAGCTTGTTGCTGGGGCGCGCCCGCGTGTTCACGATGAGGTGCTCCGCTTTTGTGTTGACTATTAACATTCCGTTAACCACAGTTTGTTGCAATATGTTACAAAGCGTTATCATCCTGTTGTCAGAACGAGGTGTGGATTGGACAAAAAGCGGCAGACCAGACAGCTAACCTTGCAGGCAAGGGAGAGGTCTGCCGTAGCTGACATGACGTCGTTCTGGGGGCTGATGCGCGCCTACTGGATCTCCGATCGCTGGAAGGAAGCTTGGGCTCTTACTCTCGCGATCTTTCTGATGACGGCTTTCGTGAGCAAGACTACCGTGTGGGTGGCGGAGGCTTCGGGCCTGCTCATGAATTCCATCGTCAATGTCAACACTGCGCCTGTGCAGCACCCTCTCATGACGATAGCCGCCAATGCGGGCATTCTTGTTCTGCTGATGCTGGCAAAGGACGTGATGCTGGTCGGCTCGCGCCATTTCCTGTCCACCACGCTGCATCGCAAATGGCGCAAATGGCTGAACGACCAGTTCTCCACCGCGCTGTTGAACGGCAGGCACACGCATTTCCATTTGCAGCAGGTCAGGGGCAAGGACCAGCCCGATAATATCGATCAGCGCCTGCAGGAATCGATCAAGGGCATGACCGGCGGCGCCATTGGCCTCGTAATGGGGATTGTCGGCGTGTTCCTGTCGGCTTTCTTCATCGGGCAGAAGCTGATCGAGATGTCCACCCATGTGGATGGGCTGGATTTCCTCGGCAGCTACGGCAGCGCCGTTCTGGCCTTTGCGGCAATCGTCGTCTATGTCCCGCTCGGCACGCTGGTCGCGATCAGGATCGGCAAGCGACTGGAGCGTCTCAATCTCGGCATCCAGAAAGCCGAAGGCTCCTATCGTGGTGAGTGGACGACGCTGCTGCGCCGCAGTTTCCAGATTTCTGCATCCGGCGGTGAGGCAGTGCAGCGCTCTGTCAACGACCGTCTCTACAAGGATGTCGACGGCACCTGGAACCGGCTCAACCGCTTCGATGCCGCCTATCTCGCCTTCTCGCAGGCCTATGGCTTTCTCTCGAACCGCATCGTTGCCTATATTCCGGGCCTTTTGCCCTATATGAGCGGCTCCGTCAGTTTCCGTAATTATGTAACGGGCGCTGAACTTGTCGCGGCGATGATCAATGACTGCTCATGGTTCATTCAGGTCATGCCTGCCATTGCCAATCTGCGCGCCAATGCGGGCCGTGTGACCGGTCTGGCGCAGGCCATCGAGAATGTTCAGGAACCTGCGGAGTTCTACAGCCGGTCGGGCATCAATCGTTTCGCCTTCGCGCAGCAGCATCCGCGCTTCGGCCTGTCCGTGCGCAATCTCACACTTATGCAAGGACCGGACAGTGAAGCACCGTTCCTGCGCTCCGGCGTGATCAATATTCGCGCGGGCGACTGGGTTTACATGCGCGGCGAATCCGGTTCCGGCAAAACTTCATTCATGAAGGCGCTCAACGGCCTTTGGCCCTATGGAACCGGCGATATCATCTATCCGCAGAACGCGACCTCGCTTTATGCGACGCAGGAGGCCAAGTTTCCTTCCGTAACGCTGAAACAGCTTGTCGCCCTGCCTGCCGATGAAGACCGGTTCAGCGACCTTGCTGTCGCGGCCGTCCTGCACGAGGCGGGACTGGGCGAATTCATCGAACGCATGAACGATGCGGATGCCGATGGCGCGCCGTGGGACATGATCCTCTCTGGCGGCCAGAAGCAGAAAATCGTGCTGGCGCGCATTCTCCTGCACAAGCCGTCGATCATCTTCCTCGATGAAGCGACCGGGGCGCTCGATCCGGCTGCGAAGACGCGGTTCCATGAGGCGCTGAAGACGCGCTGCCCGCAGGCCATCGTCATCAGCATCATGCATGAGGACAAGCTGCCGCTGCTGGAAAACGGCCAGAATGTCTATTCACACGTACTGGATATCCGCAACGGCTATGTCTCGCTGCGTCCCGTTCATTTCGATACGCTGCCGGATATCGCTGCCGAAACCGCCCTCATCGCCGCCGAATAGAGCCTTTCGCTCCGGGCATAACAGCGTAAGGTTGCATTAGTCCAAATTTGGACTATATTCTGATCTGGACGATCGGAGGCAATCATGGCGCGAAACAAGGCAGTGCTGGAAACCAACATAGGCAAGGGACCGGATATTCTCGATGCCGCCCGCTTCGCTCCTCACTCGCGCAAGCGGTTGAGCGGGCCGGGTCTCCGCACCTTCCTGACCATCGCCGATTGGTGGGGGCTGGACGAACAGCAGCGGCTGATGGTTCTGGGCCTGCCTTCCCGGTCGACCTATTACAATTGGGTGAAGGCGGTACGCGAGCGCCGCGATATCACGCTCGATGTTGATGTGCTGATGCGCCTGTCTGCGGTGCTCGGCATCCATCAGGCGCTTGGGGTGCTTTATCCCGACGAAAGGGCCGGTATTCGCTGGCTGCACACGCCCAACCAGGCTGGCGTCTTTGGCGGGCATCCACCGTTGCAACTGGTGACGAGCGGGCTTCAGGACGGGTTGCTGACGGTCCGCCGCTTTCTGGATGCGGCGCGCGGCGGGCTTTATATGGAGCCGAATGAACTGGATCGCGCGTTCAAACCCTATCGCGATGAAGATGTGGTGTTTTCGTGAAGCGCAGTCCTGCACCGCAGCCGAGCTATCGCCTGATCCCGTCGCGCTTTCCGCCCGTCGGCCTCTTCGACACGGTTGCCACGGCTGCCGATCTGGAAGCGGTGATGGAGCTGGCGGGATGGACGAATGATCGCCTTCTGGCCGAGCGATTGCAGCGCCTTCCCCGCGAGGAGTGGGTGTTCGGCAGGCCCAATTCAAGCATCGTCATGGCGACTTTCCTCCATGTCGCGCCGGGCGGCATGCGCTTCAACGGGCCGGAGCTAGGCGCATGGTATGCGGCAGCGCGGCTTACCACATCCGTCATCGAGGTTGCGCATCACATGCGTCGCGAAGCGGTTGCGACACAGCAGGACGGTCTCGCCCGCACCTTCCGGGTCTATACTGCCAAACTGGAAGAGGAGTTCGTCGATATATGCGGTGAGCAGGCAGCGCTGCCTGCCGTCTACGACCCGGCAGATTATGCCGCGTCGCAGAAGTTCGGCGAGGAAATGCGCAAGGGCGGCGAGTTCGGGATTTTGTTCGACAGCCTGCGCCACCAAGGCGGCATCAATGCTGTTGCCTTTCGCCCGAGCAGGATCGCGGATGTTACGCAGAGCGATCACTATGAAATCACGGTCGAAAGGGCATCCAACCGCATTCTGGCGAAAAAACTGAGCGCCTGAGGAGGCAGGTGTCGCCTGCCTCGTTCATCCGCTATGACCAGCCATATTCCTCATCGAGATCCTGAAATTTTTTCAGGTCAACGATATCGCAATATTGCTGATAGGTGATCATGTCGCCCGCGCGGGCCTTCGGCGTCCCGTCACGTTTCAGCACCGACAGCGTGTCGCTCACCGCTTTCACTGCCGAAAACAGCGTGGACAGCGCATAGAACACGACGTTGAAACCCATCTGTTCGAGATTGGCGGCTGTCAGGGCCACGGTTTCGTTGCCATCGACAATGCTGACGACCTTCGGTCCTTCGACATGCCGGGCAACGGTTTCGATTTCCGCGATGGTCTTGATGCCATCGACAAAAACGAGATCGACACCCGTATCCTGATACATTTTCGCGCGGCGAATGGCTTCTTCCGCACCGGCCGCAGGCATGGCGTCGGTGCGGGCGATGAGGAGAAGGTCCTTGTCGGCCCGCGCCGCGATGGCACATTTGAGACGACGTACATTTTCTTCCGCCGGGATCAGTCGGATACCGGCAAGCTGGCCGCAGCGTTTCGGCGCCATCTGGTCTTCAAGATGAATGGCTGCCACACCGGACTGGATATATTCCTCCACCGTGCGAACGATATTGGCCGGGCCTCCATAGCCCGTATCCGCATCGGCGATGACGGGAATATCCACCACGCGGGTCATATCCCGTGCATGGGTCGTCATCTCGGTCTGGGTGAGAAGGCCAAGATCGGGCGTGCCGAGACGGCTTGCCGTCGCGCCGAACCCGGTCATGTAGATGGCCGGAAATCCCGCCTGCTGCACGAGGCGGGCGGTCAGCGGATCAGGCGCTCCCGGCGCCTGAACGATGTGGCCGGTTTCGATGAGGTTTTTCAGGGCTTTGGCCTGTGTCATCGTCGTCTCCTAGAACATTTCCAGCAAAAAATGAGAAACGGTTCTGCGCTGGATAATGCGACAAAACAAATAGTGAGAGTGGCTCCGGCGATCCTGTTAAAACAGCAACCGCTCTATCGTCCGCCTGAAACATCAAGCACGACGCCGGTGATATAGGCCGCGCCCGGCGACAGCAGCCAGATGGCCGCGTCGGCAACTTCATCGGCGGTTCCAAGCCGTTTCAGCGGAATGAGGTCCGCCATCTTTGCGATGCTGGCCGGATCTGCGAATACGTCTTTCTGGATTTCCGTGTTGATGACGCCGGGGGCGAGAGCGTTGACGCGGATTTCCGGCGCGAGTTCCTTGGCGAGCGCATAGGTATAGGACGCGATAGCGCCCTTGGTCGTGGCGTAGGCGATATTGCCGACCATGCCGCCGGTGCGCCCTGCGATGGAAGAAAGGCCCACCACGGATTTGTTCGGCCTGGCTCCCGGATTGTTGAGGAAAGCACTGGAAACGTAGAACACGCTTTTCAGGTTGACGGCCAGAACCCTGTCCAGCTCGTCCGCATCGAAATCCTTCACGGTCATGCGCTGGCCGATGATGCCTGCATTATTGACCAGATGGTCGATGCCGCCCCATCTGGTGCCGATGTCTTGCGCTGCGCGGTCAACCGCGGCCTTGTCCGAAACATCCACAAGGGCCGTCAGAACCTGCTCGCCGTGCCTTTCCGCCATTTCCTCAAGGCGCGCGCCGTTCACGTCCCAAAGCACGACCCGCGCCTTGAGCGGGATGAGCTTTTCGGCAATCGCCTTGCCGATGCCGGATGCGCCGCCGGTGACGAGCACCACGCGGTCCACGAAGAAATCGGTCGGGAACGCTGGCGGGGCGTTGTATGCGGTCATGAATTATCTCCTCCTCGAAAACGAACGCCGCAGCGCGCTCATGGATCGCCGATGAGAATCCCTGGGACTCGACCATATGGCGACGGTGACTTTAAAAGCCATGTGAGCGGCAATCTGTCAATCTGAGGTACAAGATTTTGTATGCTACTTGTAAAGTGATTGTTGCCGGGCTAATCATTGCAATGGAGCGAGGCGACAATGACCGGAATTGCGCCGATGGGCATCCGTGCGGGGTTGTCCGTTCGGGAAACCCTGTCCGACTGGTCCGGTCAACTTTCCGCCGAAGCTCCAAACGGGAGGCGCGCACTACCGCGTGACAGCTTCCGCAACGATTATTGCATGCCGCTCATGCTGGGACATGGGCGGAGATCTGGGAGGATATCGTGGTCAATTCCACTGTGAGCGCGGTCGGCGCAACGCCCGACCTGCGCGACAGCACCATTCGCAAGCTCAATCTGCGGATCGTTCTGTTCTGCTTCATCTGCTTCATCGTCAACTATCTCGATCGGGTGAATATCGGCTATGCCGCGCTTCACATGAACAACGATATCGGCCTGACACCCTATATGTTCGGCGTCGGCGCGGGCATCTTCTTCATCGGCTACATGCTGTTCGAAGTGCCGAGCAACATGATGCTGCACAAGCTCGGCTCGCGCGTCTGGATAGCGCGCATCATGGTCACGTGGGGGCTCGTGTCCTGCGCCATGGCTTTCGTGCAGGGGCCGGTTTCGTTCTACATCCTGCGCTTCCTGCTGGGCGTTGCGGAGGCCGGTTTCGCGCCGGGCGTTCTGCTTTATCTCACCTATTGGTTCCCGGCCAAGGAACGCGGCCGCGCAACGGCGCTGTTCATGACGGCAACCGTACTTTCCATCGTCGTCGGCGCGCCATTCTCCGGCTGGCTGATGGATGCCGGCGAGGGGCTTTTCGGCCTGCATGGCTGGCAGGCAATGTTCATTCTTGAAGGGCTTCCCGCCGTGATCCTCGGCGTCGTGACGTTCTTCTATCTGGTCGATAGTCCGGAAAAGGACAAGCACTGGCTGAACCCGGATGAACGCGCCTGGCTGATGGCTGAACTTGCCAGGGAAAATCAGGGCAAGCAACCCGATACAAGGCATTCGCTGAAGGAAGTTTTCAGCGACTACCGCGTCTGGCTTCTGACGCTCGTCTATATGTTCAACGGCATTGCTGTTTATGGCGTCATCATGTGGCTGCCGCAGATCGTCAAGAGCCTTGGCGATTACAGCGCGGCCCAGACGGGGCTTATTTCCGCCATTCCGTTCGTGTTCGCAGCCATCGGGCTTGTGGTGATCTCGCGCAGTTCGGACCGTACCGGTGAACGCAAGATACATACGGCGATTGCGGGTCTGTTCGGCGGCGTGTTCCTTGCCGCCAGTGCGCTGTCTCCATCACCGGTCCTGAGCCTCGTGCTCCTGTCGGTCTGCGCCTTCTTCCTCTGGTCCTATCTGGGCGTGTTCTGGACGCTGCCGACCCAGTTCCTGTCGGGCGCGGCTGCCGCAGGCGGACTTGCCGCCATCAACGGCTTCGCGCAGCTTGGCGGCTTCACTGGGCCTTATCTCGTCGGCTGGGTCAAATCCACGACCGACAGCTTTTCGCTGTCGCTGCTGGCCCTGTCCATATTCCCGATAATCGGCTTCTTCCTCTGCATGAGCCTGAAAGCCAAACGGGACTGATCCGGGTGACGGGCCTGTTCTTCGATCAGGCCCGTTATCGTCACGAGTGTAATTCGAGTGCGGTTTCAACCGCTCTATACGTCGCAAGAAGGCGTCTGTAAGATTCGGACATGAGAGAGATTCGAGGCAAGAGCAAGAAGTCGCTGGCAAGCAGCATCGCGGAACGGATTCGCGGTGCGATCGTCGATGCGGAGTTTCTATTCGGTGAAAACCTCTCCGAAGACATGCTCGCTGCGGCTTTCGATGTCAGCCGTACGCCGGTGCGCGAGGCGCTCAACATTTTGCAGATGCAGGAACTGGTCCACATCGTTCCCAAGTCCGGCACCTATGTTTTCACGCCCACGCAGGAAGACATAGCCGAACTGTGTGATTTTCGCGTCGGCCTCGAAGATCAGGCCATGCGCCTGGCGCTGGTCTGCAATCGCAAGAAACTCGTTTCACAATTGAAGAAGCAGTACGATCTCATGCGTGCGGCCATAGACGACGACGATCTGCGCGCCTATGGGCGCTGTGACACCGAGTTCCATCTGGCGTTCTTCCGGGTCTGCGGCAATCGTTATCTCGCGCGCGCCTATGACAGCATTCTGGGACGTGTCGCAGCCTTGCGGACACATCTGGCAATCGGTGCCGAAGGCGAACCCGCCCGCTCCTTTGCTGACCACGCCGTCATCATCGAACTCGCCGAGGCCGATAAGCCCGGGGAACTGAGGGAAATTCTGGAAGCGCATATCATGCGCACCAAGACCAATTACCTGAATGCCTTCAGCCGGTTGCCTCGCCAGCCGGGCGACAGCCGCACGATGCGCCTGCGCCGACAATTGTCGCTGACGAACGAATAAGGTTCCCGATCAGTCTGCCCATTCCACATCGGTGGTGAAAGCGATGGTCAGCCACCGGTCCGGCCCTTCGCCCCCGAGCGCATCGCCGATTTCATCACGCAATGCATCCCATTCCTCAAGCTTTCGGGGCGGAAGATTGGGCGGAACGATGAAATAGAGTTCGATCTGCTTGCCGCGGCCGACCTTGGCGACATAAGCGCGGTATGAGAGAAAGCCGTGCTGCCTGACGAACTGTTCCGCAATGGCATCGACGTGCTTTTTGAGGTCCAGAGGCGTCACGAGGAATATGTCAGCCAATGCCTGTCTGATCGTCCCGATCGGCATCGGAATGATGACAAGACAGACGACCGCCAGAACCGCGGGATCGATATAAGGCGTCAGCCAGCCGAGTTCTGTTCCGTCGATGACATAGCCGACCGAAAAAGCGATCAAAAGCGCTGCCGTAATGCCGCCCGACATGATCCAGGCTTTGGCGTCGAGCGCGACGAAATCCGATTTCAGGGTCCGGTTTGCGCGTGTTTCTAGCAAGGCCATGCCGAGGCACGCGATCAGGGCCACGACGGCATAGAAGATCGCATAGCTGAATTCGAGGTCGCGTCCGCCATCCATCAGGCTGCCGACAGCGTTTATGAGGGCGTAGATTGCGACGCCGGTCAGCATCATGCCGTTGAGGCCAAGCACCATTGGTTCCAGATGCCAGAAACCCATCGTGAAGCGATCACGCAGTTTTCCGCGGGGTTGTTCCGGCAGGGCCGAGAGTGCGATGAGACGCGAGACGAGAAGGGCAAGTCCGCTCATGGCTGCGTCGGCAAGCATGTAAACGCCGTCGAATACTATAGAAAATGAGCCGGATAACAGGCCGAAGACGACGCCGAAACCAGCAACCAGAATAGTAACCGCTATTGATAGTTGAAGAATAGATTGTTCACTGCGCAATTTGTACTCCGATTTAAACCACATGCAACGCGGTTTGGCTTCGGAGTGCGCTTCTTCAAGCGCCGAGCCAATTCCGCGTTGCACGGCAAATCTACACCGGCAGCGTGAAACTGGCAAATCGTGTCAGCTATTCGATATTTTCAGGCCCATTCCGGTACGCGGGTGGCCGATTCCCGCAGGATGAGCTCGACCGGCCATAATTCATGGATATCGGATGCGGCGCGTCCGTCGAGTATGTCCATCAGGAGGTCGGCGCAACGTTTGCCGGCTGCGCGCATGGACGAGCGTGTCGCGGTCAGCGAGGGGACCATATTGTCGGCGCTCAGAAACGAGATGACGTCATCGTGGGCGATGACGGAAATATCCTTGCCGATGGTCAGGCCGAAGGAGCGCGCCGCCCGGTATATGCCAAGCGCGGTCATCATGGAACCGGCAACGAATGCAGTCGGGCGGGGGTCGCGCTCCAACAGCTTGCGGGCGAGACGATAGCCGATTTCATCGGTGAAATCGCCGTGCTGGACGAGATCTGGGTCGAAGGCGATGCCTCTGCTTTCGAGGGCTTTGCGGTAGCCTTCGTCACGGTGAAGCGAGAAGGTGAAGCCGTAGCGGCCATTGATCATGGCGATGCGCCGATGGCCGAGATCGAGCAGATGGGCAGTCGAGCGATAGACCGCCCCTTCATTGTCGATGTCGAGCCAGGCGTGCGGAATGCCGGTTTCGGAACGTCCGTGCACGAGAAAAGGCATGCCCAGTTCATGCAGCATGCGGATGCGCTCGTCGTTTGGCTTGGGAGAGGTCACGATGATAGCATCGACGCGATGGCTGGTGGCGAGCCGTCTGCACAGTTGCACTTCGTCATCGGTTCCGTTGTTGGCAATCGGGCTGACAAGAATATCGACTTCATCCTGGCAAAGCCGTTCCGCCATGCCCCGCATGAACTCGGCGAAATGAAACTCGCTGTTGCGTCCCATCACGACACCGATTGCACCGGCGCGACCGGTCACCAGCCTGACCGCGTTGACGTTGGGGCGGTAACCAAGGCGCACAGCCTCGTCCATCACCCGCTTGCGCGTGCTTTCCGCCACTTCGGGATAGCCGCTCAACGCCCGGCTGACGGTCGTGGCCGAAAGGCCCAGATGTTTGGCGAATTCACGGAGCTTCATTTGGCTTTCGAATTATACAGGCAGGCAAGGCGGCGGATTATAGCCGCTTCCCTGCGATTAACAATTGGTCGGCTGAGTTCTTTGATACGCTGCAAGATATAGGGTGCACGAAAACCAAACCGATTTCAAGTTTGTTTGAATTCTTACTCCTGCATGCTGCAACGAAACCGAGCCCGAAATGCTGATCAACAACGAAATGAATCCATAACCCTTTGAATTATCGTGCTCAGACGTTCGGAAATGCGTAAATAGGGTCCGCTCCGGATTCTGCTGCTTGACAGAAATGCGGTCCTCTGCAACCTTTTCGTCATCCAAACCGTTTTCGATTTTATCAAACCGCTTACAGAATGGATGGGAGGAGGGAACTATGAAGGTTTTTCAAGGTGTGCTCGCAGCGGGCGTGGCGCTTGGTCTGGCGACGGTGAGCGCCCATGCGGTGGAGATTTCCATCGCCGCCAATTCGACGGGCAACAACATCAAGTTTCTGCAGGAGCAGATCGTCAAGTTCGAGAAAGATACCGGCAACAAGGTCAATATCGTCTCGATGCCGCCGTCGAGCAGCGAGCAGTTCAGCCAGTATCGCCTTTGGCTGGCAGCCGGTAACGCTGATATCGACGTTTACCAGACCGACGTGGTCTGGGCGCCGCAACTGTCGGACCAGTTTGTCGATCTGACAGAGGCGACCAAGGACGTGACCGGCGCTCACTTTCCTTCCATCATCGCCTCGCAGACGGTGAACGGCAAGCTGGTTGCGCTGCCATTCTATACCGACGCGCCAGCGCTTTTCTATCGCAAGGATCTGCTCGAAAAATACAATAAGCAGGTTCCAAAGACCTGGGACGAAATGACGGCAACCGCCAAGGAAATCATGGACAAGGAGCGAGCGGAAGGAAAGTCCGACCTCTGGGGCTTTGTATTTCAGGGTAATGCCTATGAAGGCCTGACCTGCAACGCGCTCGAGTGGGTCAAGTCGTCGGGCGGCGGCCAGATTGTCGAAGCCGATGGCACCATTTCCATCAACAATGAAAAGGCGGCGGCGGCCATCGACCGCGCCAAGGGCTGGATCGGCTCAATTTCGCCGCAGGGCGCGCTTGCCTATCAGGAAGAGGAATCGCGCGGTGTCTGGCAGACCGGCAATGCCGTGTTCATGCGCAACTGGCCTTATGCCTATGCGCTCGGCAACAGTGCCGATAGCGGCGTGAAAGGCAAGTTCGACGTGGCGCCATTGCCTGCCGGGGCGGAGGGCGATGCACCTTCCTCGACGCTGGGCGGCTGGAACCTTGCCGTTTCAAAATATTCCACCAAGCAGGATGCAGCCATCGCGCTGGTCAAATATCTGGCCTCGCCGGAAGTGCAGAAGGTGCAGGCGATAGAGATTTCGCGCCTGCCGACCATCGAAGCGCTTTATGATGACAAGGATGTCATTGCAGCCCAGCCTTTCATGGCCAACTGGAAGCCGATTTTCCAGAATGCCGTGCCGCGCCCGTCTGCTGCGACAAAAGTAAAATACAATGAAGTCTCATCGAAATTCTGGACGGCGGTGCACAAGACGCTTTCGGGCAACGGCACGGCTGCGGAGAATCTCGAAATGCTTGAGGTCGAGCTGACCGAGCTGGAAGGCTCCGGCTGGTAGCCCCGTCAAGCCGCGTTCGGGCGGCCTCCCAAGCCCCTTTAGGGCAGTCCGAACGCTCCAATCTCCCTGAGCACGACCAAGAGTGGGATCATGACGGAGACTTCTCTCGATATTTCGGGGAATTCGGCCACGAACAGCCGGGTTCATTCCGATCTGCGCGCGCAGCGTATCAGGTCAGCCTGGCTGTTTCTTGCGCCCACGCTGGCGGTACTGGCGCTGGTGGCAGGCTGGCCGCTGCTTCGGACTGTCTATTTCAGTTTCACCAATGCATCCCTGACGAGCCTTGGCACGGCGGAATTCGTCGGCTTCAACAATTATCTGTCATGGGTGACGCTGAAAAGCGGGCGCACCGTCTATCGTGGTCTGCTGGCTGACCCCGCCTGGTGGGGCGCGGTCTGGAATACGATCCGGTTCACCGTTCTGTCGGTCAGTCTGGAAACTGTCTTCGGATTGATCGTCGCACTGGTGCTCAACGCGAACTTCCGGGGGCGCGGGCTTGTGCGCGCCGCAATCCTGATCCCCTGGGCCATCCCGACCATCGTTTCGGCCAAGATCTGGCACTGGATGCTCAACGATCAGTTCGGCATTCTCAATCATATTCTGCTCAATCTGGGGCTCATAAGCCAGAAGATCGCATGGACCGCCAATCCGGACACCGCAATGATTGCGGTTCTGATCGTCGATGTCTGGAAGACGACGCCCTTCATGGCGCTGCTCATTCTGGCCGGTTTACAGATGGTGCCAACGGATATTTACGAGGCAGCCAGGATAGATGGCGTGCACCCGCTGAAGGTGTTCTGGCGGGTGACGCTGCCGCTGATCCGTCCGGCGCTGATGGTGGCCATCATCTTCCGGATGCTGGATGCCCTGCGCATATTCGATCTCATCTATGTGCTGACGCCCAACAATGCGCAGACGAAAACCATGTCGGTCTTCGCGCGCGAAAATCTCTTCGATTTCGACAAGTTCGCCTATGGTGCGGCGGCATCGACGATGTTGTTCCTCATCATCGCGGCCATCACCGTGCTCTACATGTTCTTCGGGCGCGTCAACGTCGGCAGGGGGGACTAGCATGATGCATTATGTAAAAACCCTGGGCTTTTATCTGCTGGTGGCACTCATCATCCTGATCGCAGTGTTCCCGTTCTACTATGCGATCATCACCAGTGTGAAATCCGGAACGGCGCTGTTTCAGGTCGATTACTGGCCGACCAGTTTCTCGATTGAAAACTATGCCAGCGTGCTGACCCAGGGCAGCTTCCTGCGCAGCCTCGGCAACTCGCTCATGGTGGCGACCGTGGTGGTGGCAATCTCGCTGTTGCTGGCGGTGACAGCGGCCTATGCACTGGCCCGTGTAAGTTTTCGCGGGCGAGGGCTGCTGCTTCTTACCATCCTTTCGGTGTCCATGTTCCCGCAGATCGCCGTTCTGGCAGGGCTGTTCGAGTTGATCCGCTTCCTCGGCATCTTCAACACGCCGCTGGCGCTGATCTTCTCCTATATGATCTTCACACTGCCGTTCACGGTCTGGGTTCTCACCACCTTCATGCGCGACCTGCCGGTCGAGATCGAAGAAGCCGCCATCGTGGACGGCGCATCACCATGGGTCATCATCACGCGGGTTTTCATGCCGCTCATGTGGCCCGCGCTGGTGACGACCGGGCTGCTCGCCTTCATCTCGGCGTGGAACGAGTTCCTGTTTGCGCTCACCTTCACCTCCTCGGGCAGCCAGCGCACCGTGCCGGTGGCCATCGCGCTTCTGTCCGGCGGCAGTCAATTTGAAATCCCATGGGGCAACATCATGGCGGCTTCCGTCATCGTGACGGTTCCCCTCGTCATCCTCGTGCTCATCTTCCAGCGGCGGATCGTGTCCGGTCTGACGGCAGGCGGCGTAAAGGGTTAGGTACAACCATGGCAGAGCTTCAATTGCGCGATGTGCGCAAATCTTTCGGCAATTTCGAGGTCATCCGGGGCGTGGACATGGATATCCGGCCCGGCGAGTTCATGGTTTTCGTCGGCCCTTCCGGCTGCGGCAAGTCCACGCTGCTGCGCCTCATTGCCGGGCTGGAGGAAATCTCCTCGGGCAGTCTTTCCATTGACGGAACGGTGGTCAACAGCTTTGCGCCGTCGAAGCGCGGTATCGCCATGGTGTTCCAGTCCTATGCGCTTTATCCGCATATGACGGTCTATGAAAACATGGCCTTCGGCATGCAGCTTGCGGGCAAGGACAAGCAGGAATGCAAGGCCCGGATTCAGGCCGCCGCGGAGATGCTGCAACTCACACCTTATCTGGAGCGCCTGCCGCGTCAGCTTTCGGGCGGCCAGCGCCAGCGTGTCGCGATTGGCCGCGCCATTGTGCGCGATCCGAAGGTTTTCCTCTTCGACGAACCCTTGTCCAACCTCGATGCGGCACTACGTGTGGCTACAAGGCTTGAGATCGCCAAGCTCCACGAGAGCATGGAAGACACCACCATGATCTATGTGACGCACGATCAGGTGGAGGCGATGACCCTGGCTGACCGCATCTGCGTGCTGCGCGATGGACGCGTGGAGCAGATCGGAACGCCGCTTGAGCTTTACGAAAAGCCGAATTCGCTTTTCGTCGCCGGGTTCATCGGGTCGCCGAAAATGAACTTCCTGACCGGCAGCTATAGTGAGCCTTTCGGGGCGCATACGGTGGGTCTGCGCCCCGAACACCTCGCCATCGTTGCCGAGGGAGGCCACTGGACCGGTCGGGTGATTCATAGCGAAATCCTCGGTTCCGATACCTATGTCTATATCGATCTCGGCCTGGAGGAGCCGCTGGTGGTCCGCGAAAGCGGCGTGGCAGCGCGTAAATCAGGCGAGACGCTCTCGGTTTCCCCCTTGGGGGACGACATTCATCGCTTCGATGAAAAGGGCCGCGCCGTCTGACGCCGACCTCCCAAGCTCAACGACACATGAGACAAATGGGCGGTGACGCCCGCAGCAAGGAGAATATTCGTGCCTATTCGTACAATCGTCTGGGGTGAAAACATTCACGAGCAGATCAATGAAACCGTGCGTTCGGTTTATCCGGACGGTATGCACAACACCATCGCAGGCGCGCTGAATGAGGACAGTGCCATCGAAGCGACGACCGCCACCTTGCAGGAGCCTGAGCACGGCCTGACCGAAGAGCGTCTTGCCGAAACGGACGTGCTGGTCTGGTGGGGGCACAAGGACCATGGCGGCGTCAGCGACGAGGTTGTGGAGCGCGTGGCAAGGCGCGTCTTTGAAGGCATGGGCCTGATCGTGCTCCATTCAGGGCATTTCTCCAAGATATTCAAGCGGCTGATGGGAACGCCCTGCGCGCTGAAATGGCGCGAGGCGGGTGAGCGCGAGCGGCTCTGGGTAGTCAATCGCGGCCATCCGATCACACAGGGGCTGGATGAGAATTTCGTGCTGGAGAACGAGGAAATGTACGGGGAGCAGTTCTCCGTGCCGGAACCGCTCGAAACGGTTTTAATCTCGTGGTTCGCCGGCGGTGAAGTCTTCCGGTCGGGGATGACCTGGCGGCGCGGTGCAGGCAATGTGTTCTATTTCCGTCCCGGTCACGAGACCTATCCTACCTATCACGATGCGAATGTGCGGACAGTCCTGCGCAATTCGGTGAAATGGGCCTATAATCCGCAACCGGCATGGGCGGGCATCCATACCGCGCCGAATGTCCCGGTGGACCAGGCGCCGGAGCCGATCGTGGAGCGTGGTCCGAAATTGCACAAGCCGGGCGAAGCCGGCTATCGCTGAGGTGCATCATGCGTCTTCTTATTCTTGGAACAGGCGGCATGGCGAAGAACCATGTCGAAGCCTTCAAGGCCATCAACGGTGTGGAGGTTGTCGCGGCTTGCGATGTTTCGGCGGTGCGTGTCGATGCGTTTTCGGAAAACCATGGCATTCACAACCGCTTCACGCGGCTTGAGGATGCGCTGGAATGGAACCGCTTCGACGCGGTTGCCAATGTGACGCCGGACGCCATTCACCACCCGACCACGCTTGCGCTGGTCGGGGCAGGCAAGCATGTCTTCTGCGAAAAGCCGCTGGCTGAAAGCTACGAGAAAGCCGCCGAAATGGCCGACGCCGCCGAGCAGGCGGGCGTCGTCAACATGGTCAACCTCACCTATCGCAATGTAGCGCCGCTGCAGAAGGCGCGCGAAATGGTGCTGGCGGGCGAGATCGGACAGGTGCGCCACTTCGAGGCGTCCTACCTGCAAAGCTGGCTGGTCTCCAAGGCGTGGGGCGACTGGAAAACCGAGAGCAAGTGGCTCTGGCGGCTTTCAACCCGGCACGGTTCCAACGGCGTTCTGGGCGATGTCGGCATTCATATTCTCGACTTCGCGACCTATGCGATCGGCAGCGATGTGGAGCGGGCTTCGGCGCGTCTCAAGACTTTCGAGAAGGCGGACAACAACCATATCGGCGAATATGTGTTGGATGCCAATGACAGCTTTGTCATGATGGCCGAATATGCCAATGGCGCGCTGGGTGTCATTCACGCCAGCCGCTGGGCGACAGGTCATCTCAACGAGCTGCGGCTGCGTATCCACGGCGACAAGGGCGCGCTGGAAATTCTTCACACACCGACCGGCTCGAGCCTGCGTGGTTCCATCGGCGAGGATATCGAAACCCCGGTATGGCGGGACATTGATGCGGGAACGGTGGAGACGAATTACCAGCGGTTTGCCCGCGCGGTGGCCGACGGGGCGCAACTGGAACCGGGTTTCCGCCATGCGGCCAATCTGCAACGTGTGCTCGATCATGCGATGATCGTGGACAGGCCGTTGCCGGAGGTTGTTGCCGGTTAACATCTCCAGGAAATGAAACCCTCCCGCAAGATGCGGGAGGGTTTATGCATCAGGACTGCTGGTCCTTCACGAAGGTTTGGTCCACTTCGCCGCGGAAGAATTCGCGGCCATAGATCAGCAGGCAGAGGATGACGCCGGTGGCGAAAGCCCATCCGGCACCGCGCGTTGCCAGTACCGCGCCTGTAATGCCTGCGATGCCGAGGTCGCGCTGCGAGCGGGCTTCCATGACACCGATACGCACCGAGACATAGCCCTGGATCAGCAGAGTGAGCGTCAGCGCCACGCCGAGGATCGGCTGGACAAGTGTCACGATCGGCATCAGGAACAGGCCGGTATTGGTGCCCCAGCGGAACGAACCCGCGCCGCCGAAGATCGAGTGCATCGACTTCTTGCCCTTGGAAAAGCGCTCGCAGATAACCACCTGCATTGCCGCCCATACCGGGCCGCACATCGTCACATCGGGACCTAGGATCGACATTCCCGTATTGCGCATGCCGAAAACGAGGTGCGCGCGGTTGGGATTGTAGTCGATCTTCTCGTCGGGGCGGTGCTGCTGGGCTTCCCCGATAATCGACTTGGTTTTCAGAACATCGCCGAACAGGACAATATAAGTTGCAAGCACCGTTGGCAGAGCCGTGAGGAACATGGAAAGCGGCGGCATGCCGAGGCCGAAGATCGTATATTCGCGCCACAGTGTCGCGAAATCCGGAGACGAGATCGTCCACTGGAATTCCGGCCATTTGGCCTCCCCGAATAGCGGGGCAATCACCACGGCAAGCAGGATGCATGGCAGTACGCCGAGCTTTCCGATAAGGCCGAAAAAGCCGCCATTGCGCGACAGGCGGTTAAACTGCGGCGAGAACATCAGGTAAAAGCAAAGGCCGATGGCAATCGAGATCGTGAACGGAAACGTGTCGAAATTTCCGCCGATCTTGAATACCGAAATGACAGCCGAAAAACCGGCGCCGATGATGATGCCGGATTTAATCGCTTGCGGGATCGCGGCGATCACTCTGTTTGCGATGCCGGTCGCGCCGATGAAGATGGACAAGAGCCCCAGCATCATCTGGAAGGACACAAGCGCGTGTATGCGTTCCGGGCCTTCAGGGAAGGTCGAGCAATAGGCCATGATGAGGGGGACGGCAGGCGTGATCCAGCCGGGAACGACCGGGTCGCCGAGCAGATGGTGGGTTAGATAGAAAAGCCCGTTCAGCACCACCACGGCAAGCGCCACTTCGAAGGGCATTCCAAGAAGCTCCGCCATGAGCGGGATCGCCGACAGGTCGACGGCGCACATGAGAAGCCCCTGGCAATAGTCAGGCCACTCGAATTTGTAATGGACAAAAGGCAAGCGAATTTTGAACGGTCCGGCAGGCCAATAGGGCTGCTCCTGACCGTCGATACGTTCAGTGCTCAATTTATTCTCCGGGACATAGGAAAGGTTGCGCGGAAGCGGCTATCAGCACGCTTCTGCGGTCCTCAACCTTCAGGTCGTTGTGGCAGAGCGGTTCCGGTTAACGCAGAGCTGTCGGAACCGCACTAAAGATTTGCTGTGTCGCATTTCCAGAAAAAAGCGCGTCGCATTTTTGCTGGAGATGCTCGCGCTCAAAAAGCTTCGCGGTAAAGCGCCAGGGCGTCGGCCTCGGTCACGTCGACCGGGTTGTTGCCCAGAAGCCGTGTCTGCAGCATCGCATCGCGTGCCAGCGTTTCGAGGCTGTCTTCCGTCACGCCGACATCACGCAGGCGGCGCGGCGCGCCCGACTTGTTCATCAGCTCTTCCATATAGGTTACGAAAGCCGCTGAACGCTCTTCCGTCGTGCCTTCGGATTTCTCCAGCAGCAGATCGGCAAGTTCGGCGTAAAGCGCGGCTGCGCCTGCCATATTGTAGCGAAGCACCGGCCCCAGCATCAGCGCATTGGAAAGGCCGTGCGGCACATGGTAGTGGCCGCCAAGCGGGTAAGCCAGCGCGTGAACAGCGCCGACAGGCGAGTTGGAAAAGGCCTGACCGGCATAATTGGCGCCGAGCAGCATGGCCTCGCGGGCATGACGATCATTGCCATTTTCGCAGGCCGCAATCAGGTTCGCTGAAAGAAGCTTCAGCGCCTCGCGGGCGAACGCATCGGAGAGCGGGTTCTTCTTGATCCGGCTCGTATAGGCTTCGATCGCATGAACCATGGCATCAATGCCGGTCGCAGCCGTATGAAGCGCGGGAAGACCGCAGGTCAGTTCTGCATCGAGGATTACGAAATCAGCGTAAAGCTGGCGAGCGACGACGCCCATCTTCGTGGTTTCGCCCGTCGTCAGAATGGTGATGTTCGTGACTTCCGAACCCGTTCCGGCGGTGGTCGGAATCTGGATCAGCGGCAGACGTCCGCCCTGTACCTTGCCGATACCGTAGAGCTCGGAAAGCTCCTGTTCGGAAACAATCAGCACGGCGGCGAGCTTGGCGATATCCATGGAGGAGCCGCCGCCCAGACCAAGCACGATATCGCAACCGGCAGCCTTTGCCTGCTCGACGCAGGCAAACAATACGGATTCCGGCGGATCGGCTACCACGTCGTCGAACACGCTGATACCGAATCCCGCCTTTTCGAGCGAGGCCAGCGCATGGTTGAGGACGCCGGCCTTGTGCAGGCCCTTGTCCGTCACGATCAGAATCCTGCGTTCCGAAAACCGTTCGCCGAGGATTTCGCCGAGGCGCTTCGCAGCGCTCCATTCGACGAGCATCGAGCCGACGGTGTCGAACGAAAATGGCTTGATCTCTGTTGTCATCATTCCACCCTTTTCACTTTCACCAGCGCCGAGGTCTCTCATTTCCTCACCGGCGCACAACGCTGGGCTATCCCGGAAACGCTCCTGTCTTGGGAAGGAGGCGTCCGGTAATTCTCCGATGCAGCCGATGCACCGGCAGTTCTGAAAGAAAAGCCTTGGGAGAAACTCTTCGCTTGTTCAATATATTGAACAATGTTCAAAACTGAATGATCGATACAGGATAAGAAGCCGGACTGTCAATTTCTCCCTTCGCCCAAGACGCTGAAATCCCTGCTGGAAAGTTCATCGGTGCATGCCCCCAGAGCAATAAACGATTGAAAATGTTCTCGTTCTTGGCGAGTGCCATCAGGCCGTTCGGTGAATATTTCACTCGAAATAACTTGCGGGGCTTCGTCCGAGGCTGCGCTTGAACGTTGCGGCGAAAGCGCTTGCGCTTTGGTATCCGCAATCAAGCGCCACGGTCACGACAGGCACGCCTGCGGCAAGCGCAGGCAAGGCAGCAAGCAAGCGGGCCTGCTGCCGCCAGCGACCGTAGGTCATGCCGGTTTCACGCTCGAAATGACGCATGAAACTGCGCCTGCTCATGCCAGTCCGCGAGGCGGCAGCATCGAGCGATAACTCCGTATCGGGCTCCGCTTGCAGCGTCTGGCAAAGGGTGCGTAGCCGGTGATCCGATGGCATGGACAGACTGAGGGGTTCGGCGGGCAGAAAAGTGAGTTCCTCCAACAGCAATTCGCAGACGCGGTGAGCGAAGGGTGTAGCTGGCCGGTCCTGCAATTCCACAAGACGCAGGATCAGTTCGCGCAGCAAGGAAGAAACTTCCACCACGCCGCAGGATGAGGGGAGGGATCGCGCGGCATCCGGATGGATAAAGATCGTACGAAACTGAACAGGTCCGTGGCTGCGGGTTGCGTGCTCCACCATCGGCGGCACCCACACGGCGCGATTGGGAGGAACGACCCAGCTACCGTTTTCGGTTGCAACGGTTACCACGCCGGACCGCGCATAGATCAATTGCGCATCGCGGTGACGGTGCGGCGGCCCTGCAAAGGATGCATCGTCCTGCGCGATGGTGGATATGGCGAGTGCAAGGGGCGCTGGATAATTCAGTGACATGGATTGACCCTTTTGCGCTCAATAATGGCCTTAAAGCGCAGGAATGCCAATATCCATTGACATATGATGGAGTGGAGAAGCCATTTTTAAGAAAGCCCCGCAGTGTCCGCTTGCGCCAGCCACAAGACACTTGTTTCAACGGAGTTGAACGCTCCGGCTGGCTGCGCACGCTTCGCTTTTTCGCTTCTTCTCCTTCGACTTACCGGCGACCGTTGGGCCTGATGGCATCCCGGCGGTCGTAACCTGCCGTCAATCCCATTTCCCAATTGTCGAAGCCGCTGCTCTCGCAGCCGAAGGAACTATTGTCATGATGCCAAACCCGGATAGCAAATATCGTCCTTTCATATCTCCGATCGAATTGCCGGATCGCGAGTGGCCGAACCGGCGGCTGGCGCAGCCGCCGCGCTGGGTCTCGACGGACCTGCGCGATGGCAATCAGGCGCTCGCCGACCCGATGGACGGCGAAAAGAAGATGCGTTTCTATCGCATGCTTCTGGAAATCGGTTTCAAGGAAATCGAGGTTGCGTTTCCTTCCGCTTCGCAAACGGAGTTCAACTTTGTTCGTCGGCTGATCGAAGAGGAACTGATACCTGACGATGTGACCATTCAGGTGCTCACCCAGTCGCGCGCTGACCTCATCGCACGCACTTTCGAATCCCTGCGCGGTGCACGTCAGGCCATCGTTCATCTTTATAATGCAACCGCGCCGCTGTTTCGTCGTGTGGTGTTCAACATGGAAAAGGACGAGATCGTCGATCTGGCGGTCAGTGGGATAACCGCCATGCTGGAAGAAAGCCGGAAACAACCAGAGACACGCTGGACTTTCGAATATTCGCCGGAAACCTTCTGTTTTACCGAGCCTGATTTCGCGCTGGAAATCTGCGAACGTGTTCTGGATGTCTGGCAGCCAACGCCCGAAAACAAGGCGATCCTCAACCTGCCGGCTACGGTCGAGGTGGCAATGCCGAATGTCTATGCGGACCAGATCGAATGGTTCTGCCGCAACCTGTCGCGCCGCGACAGCGTCATTATAAGCGTGCATCCGCACAATGACCGGGGGACGGCGGTGGCCGCCACGGAACAGGCCTTGCTGGCAGGCGCTGATCGCGTCGAGGGTTGCCTGTTCGGCAATGGCGAGCGCACCGGCAATGTCGATCTCGTTACGCTGGCGCTCAATTTCTATACGCAGGGCATCGACCCGAAGCTTTATTTCCCGGAGATGCGCTCCGTGGTGCGAACGGTCGAACATTGCAATGACTTGCCGGTTCATCCGCGCCACCCCTATGCGGGCGAACTGGTCCATACTGCTTTTTCCGGCTCGCATCAGGATGCGATCCGCAAGGGTTTTGCCGCGCATCAAAGCCGCAATGACGGCATATGGGAAATGCCCTATCTGCCCATTGATCCGAAAGATATCGGTGAAAGCTATGAAGCCGTCATCCGCGTCAACAGCCAGTCAGGCAAGGGCGGCGTGGCATGGGTGCTGGAGCAGGACCGGGGGCTGAAACTGCCGCGCCCGCTGCAAATCGATTTCAGCCGTCGCGTGCAGGCATTCGCCGACGATACCGGCAAGGAAACGACCGCCGAAATGATCTGGTCGCTGTTCCGCGATGTCTATCATCTGGAAGAGAATGCTGATTTCGAGCTGCTGAACTACAGGGAAAGCAGGCCCGCACGGAGCGGAGAGGCGCGTGTCTTCGCCGGGCGCATTCGGCATCGCGGGCAGGAAATCGCCATAACCGGGCGCGGCAATGGTTTGATATCAAGTGCGGTCTCGGCATTGCAGGCCGGTTGCGATATCGATCTGGAAATCGTCGACTATCACGAACATTCATTGAAAAAGGGCACTTACGCGAAGGCTGCGGCTTATATCGAATGCCGTACGCATGATGGACGGAAAGTTTTCGGCGTCGGGATCGACGACGATATCGCAACCGCGTCGATACGGGCTGTGTTGAGCGCTGCCGCGAATTTTTCCACGAGCGATGTCTAAAAAATGAGGAAGCAGACGAGATTTGCTCTTGACCTCAACCAAGGTTGAGGAACTAGAGAAGCATGGCCGATCATCTGGAGTATCGTCCATGCGCTTGTCGCTTCTTCTTGTTCCCCTTGCTTTTTCCACTGTCCTTCTTGTTTCGACAGCCGCCTCTGGTGAAGGGGCAGATGCTGCGGCCGGGGAAAAACTCTTCAAGCGATGCTCCGTCTGCCACACGGCGGATGCCGACGAAAGCAAACGCGGCCCATCACTGAAAAGCGTGGTGGGCCGCAAGGCCGCCTCCTATCCGGGCTATCCCTATTCGGATGCGATGCGCAAGGCGGCTGCCGAGGGGTTGGTCTGGAACGACGAGGAGTTGAAGGCTTTTCTCAGGAAGCCGCAGGCCGTGGTGAAGGGCACCTGGATGGCTTTTGCCGGACTGACCAGGGAAAAAGACCTCGAAAACATGATCGCCTATCTGAAACAGCATTCCGAATAGCTGTTTGGAACCGATATGGCCGAACGGACATCCCGACGTGAGGCCATGGCCGGTCGGAAGCGCTGCGGGGCGTTTTCCGACCGGCGCTATCAGGGACAGAAGCCGAAGGTTGCCTGACATGATGAACAGAAACGTGCTGCATATAGACCGCGACGCAATCGGCGCCGTTTCGAAGCGAGAGTTCGCGGATGCGATGTCGCGGATGGCCGCAACAGTGTCCGTGGTGACCGCATGCGATGCCGGTGAAGCCCACGGTCGCACGGTGACAGCGGTGTTGTCGCTTTCCGCCGAGCCGCCCATGGTTTTGGTTTCGGTGAAAAGCGACAGCGCGCTGGCAACGGCGATCCTCTCTGATGGCGGCTTCTCGCTCGCCATGCTCGCGGAAGGGCAGGAGATGATCGGCGATGCCTTCGCGGGAAAGGTTCCCCACGCGCAGAGATTTCTCATTGGTGTGTGGAGCGAATGGCCGTCTGGCAGGCCGCGTCTTTTCGGGGCTTCGGCCGCCATTGACTGCGAACTGGCGGGCAGCGTTCCAATGGCGGATCACACGCTTTTTGCCGGGCTGGTAACAAATACCGATCTGCCGCTGCATTCGCGCCCGTTGCTATGGGCACGCCGCAATTATCGCGCGTTGAGACATGACGCGGATTTATGACGCGTCTTGCAATTATGCGGGGCTGCGGCCTACACATTCGGCATGATCGAGTTTGACGATATGGAACATTCAGGTCTCAAGAAAAGCCTGACGGTTGGTGACGTTTCCCGGCGCGCCGGTGTGGCGGTCTCTACGGTCCATTTCTATGAAACCAAGGGGCTCATCGAGGGCTGGCGCACAGAGGGCAACCAGCGCCGCTATCACCGCGCCGTGCTGCGCCGCATTGCCATTATCAAGATCGCGCAACGCGCGGGCATTCCGCTTGCGATCATTCATGAAGCGCTGGAAGACCTTCCCCACGACCACGTGCCGACGGCGGAGGACTGGAGACGTTTTTCGGAAGCCTGGAAAGACATGCTTCAGGAACGCATCGACAGTCTGATGCAGCTTCGTGACCAGATAACGAGTTGCATCGGCTGCGGTTGTCTCTCGCTGTCCGAATGCCCGTTGCGAAATCCCGACGACATCCTCGGTCAGCAAGGCGCCGGTCCCCGAAGATTGATGGTCAAGCCCGGCAATCTCATCTGACTTCCCTGCATCTGGGACGAACCTTTCCGACGCTGCTGCGGCTCATTCGCGGCGGCGATCTTGCGGCGTTCCATGCCACATTTTGCAACAGTCAAAAGCCTTCGTTTCCAGTGGAAATAGCCTATTGACCTCAACCAAAGTTGAGGTCCTATAAACCTGTCGGCAACAATTCAGTTCACGGAGGCCGACAGTGCAAAGTTCGATCGAAGAAACAACACCAGCGGGAATTGCGGGACATGCGCCTGCTGGCTGGGGGGAGCTTCTAAGCGGTAAAAATGGCCTCTATGCCCTGGCTTTGGCCGGAGGTGTCACTCTCCATGCGGTCAATATGTATATCGCGACTACAGTCATGCCGAGCGTGGTGCAGGACATTGGCGGCATGGATTTCTATGCCTGGGCGACGACCTTGTTCGTCGTTGCCTCCATTCTGGGGGCTGCACTCACCGCGCGGCTGCTGAAAAGTGCCGGTCCAAGAGGCGCCTATGTCGTGGCGACCCTGCTGTTCGCAGCCGGCACACTGATCTCATCTCTGGCCATCAACATGCCGGTCATGCTGGCGGGGCGGAGCGTGCAAGGCCTCGGCGGCGGATTTCTTTACGCGCTCGCCTATGGTCTCACCCGTGTCGTGTTGCCGGAGCGCCTGTGGGGCCGGGCCATCGGTCTTATTTCCGCTATGTTCGGCGTGGCGACGCTCATCGGTCCGGCGATTGGCGGCATCTTTGCCGAATATGGCGCATGGCGCGCTGCTTTCTGGTCCTTGCTGCCGGTATCGGGTCTTTTCGCTGTGGTGGCATTCGCGACTTTGCCACGCTCGAGCTGGGATAGAAACGAGCGCGTTTCCATTCCGGTTCTTCAACTCATCCTCCTCACCGGCGCTGTCCTTGCGGTTTCAGCGGGGAGCCTGTCAGAGGAAACGCTATGGAAGATCGTCGGTCTGGGTGCTGCGATATTCATGATCGCCATCATCGCAGTCGTGGACCGCGACGCCAAGGCACGTCTCCTGCCGCGCCGCTCGTTCAGCCTGTCGACACCGCTCGGCGCTCTTTACCTTACGATCGCGCTTCTGATGCTCAGCATGCAGCCCGAAATATACGTGCCTTATCTGCTGCAGCACCTGCATGGCCAGTCTCCGCTCTGGGCAGGATATCTGGCGGCACTTATGGCAATCGGCTGGACGGTGGCATCCTTCCTCAGTTCCAGATGGCAGGAGAAGGGGGGCGACAGGCTTGTCGTTGCCGGACCCGTTCTCGCGCTTGCCGGTCTTGTCCTGCTCGCCATATTTCTCCCGATCCATGGCAACGGCAACTGGTCGCTGCTCGCGCCCGTCTGCCTTGGGCTCATCCTGATCGGTTTCGGGATTGGCCTTGCCTGGCCCAGCCTCGTTACCCGCGTCTATCAGAGCGCTCCCCTGACCGAGCAGGATCTCGCAGCGGGTGGAATGACGACCGTACAGCTCTTCGCCATAGCCTTCGGAACGGCGTGCGCGGGGATGGTTGCCAATTTTGCCGGTATTGCCGTGCCGGGAGGTGTGGAGGGCGCGGCAAATGCCTCGCTCTGGCTGTCGGTGATATTCGCGCTCGCGCCAGCAATTGCCGTGGCAGTCGCATTCAAGGTTATCCGTATCACGGGCGGAAAGGGCTGACCGATGCCGCGTTTCATCGCCAACATCCTCGATTCCCGTGCCAGCCTTTTGCTGGCGCGGGTGGTCCTTACCTTCGTTTTCTGGTCGAGTGGGCTGGCCAAGCTCTTCGACTTCGGCGCCAATGCTGCGGAAATGGAAAGCTTTGGTCTTCATCCGGGCTGGCTGTTCAACAGCGCAACTCTGCTTTTGCAGATTGGCGGATCGCTGATGATCATCTTCAATCGCGGAACCTGGCTGGCTTGTGGCGCGCTTGCCGTCTTTACGATCCTGACCATTCCCGTTGCCCACCCGTTCTGGGCGAAGGAAGGAGAAGAAGCTTTCCGGGATAAGACGGTGGCGCTGGAGCACATATCGCTGATCGGCGGTCTCGCTCTCGCTGCAATTCTATCGCGCAAGGTCTAAACCACTGGACGCACTGATTGCCCTGCCTGTACCTTGCCTGTCGTCGGATCGATAGGCAGGGGAGGGCCTGGCATGGACGTGACGATCATAACGGGAGCATCGGATGGTATCGGCGCTGAAACCGCGCGGCAGATCGCCCAGCGCGACCGTGCCAGTGCTGCTCTGGTGCTCGCTGCGCGCAATGTGGACAAGCTGGAGAGGCTTGCCGCCGAATTGCGGCAACTGGGCAGCTCGGCCCTTGTGATACCCACCGACGTTAAGGATCGCGCTGCCTGCATCGCCCTGATCGACAAGGCGGTTTCCGCCTATGGCCGCATCGATACGCTGATCGTGAATGCGGGCATGTCGGCCCATGCCAATTTCGCCGAAATCAAGCCGGATGATCTCGATTGGATGCATGACCTGATGGAGTTGAACTATTGGGGCAGCGTCTGGCCTATCCATGCCGCACTTCCATATCTCGCTGCCAGCAGGGGGCGGATCGTCGCTGTCTCATCCGTGGCCGGATTGATCGGCGTGCCGGGGCGTACGGCCTATAGCGGAACGAAGTTCGCCCTCTCAGGCTTCTGCGAGGCGCTTCGCGCCGAACTGACCCCCAGCGGCATTTCCGTGACAATCGTCTATCCGGGTGTCGTCAAAACCGACATTCGCAAAGTAGGCTATGGCGCAAGCGGTGCCGCTCTTGGAACGAGCGGCGTGCGCGAGGATGACATGATGCCGGTCGAGGAAGCCGTGCGGCTGATGCTGGCGGGTGTCCAGGCGCGCAAACGCGAAGTGTTGATGACCAGGCAGATGCGGCTGGGGCGGTGGTTGAAGCTTATAGCTCCCGCTCTGGTGGACCGCATGGCGCTCAAGGCTATCAAGCCGGAATTCAGGCCGAAACCGATCACGCCCGCTAAATAGGCAGCGACAATGCCCGCTATTGAGGGGCGCGCTCGAACGACCCCGCTAATTTTCATGCCTTGTCACCAACTATCCGTTGACGAGTTTTTAACTTCGACTACTATATATAGTGTTCTAGGTTCTTTCGATTCGTCGGATCGAAAGCTAAGACGGGAATCCGGTGCGTTTCATCCATGATGGATGCGACAATGCCGGAGCTGCCCCCGCAACTGTAAGCGGAGAGTTCTGTCCATCACGTCACTGGCTCAGGCTGGGAAGGCGGGCAGAATGTTGATCCGTGAGCCAGGAGACCTGCCTTGAACGAGTACGTCCACGGGCGGGGTGTCCGGTTGGCGCGCAATCTTGTATGGCAAGCTTTGCCTTGCCGGTTGCTGCCTCGAACTTCCCGCTTTGTTTTTACGCATTCCCCGGCAAAACCGCTTTGCACTTTTGCTGGGATTTAGCTTCGGGGTGAAGTCCATGTTCAGTCTATTCAGTTTCAGTTCCGGTCCTCCCTTCCAGGGATAGTTTGTGCGGTCAGGCTGCTTGTTGGTGCGGCTGGCCTTTCCCCTGTCATGTGCCTTTCAACGCGCATTTCGCGATGCGCGAACGGCTTTTTGCGTCCTTCCAGGGCATTCCCTGTTTTTTCATGAACCGTTGGAAATGCTCTGTCTGTTTGTCTTGTCGCGCATCTCATCCGAAACGGGTTCCCACTTTTCGGGATGCGCTCTAACCAGCGAGAAAAAAATGAACGTCACCGTTTACAGCAAGCCCGCCTGCGTCCAGTGCACCGCCACCACGCGCGCCCTCGATCGTCAGGGCATCGAATATGAAGTCATCGATATTTCTGCCGATGCGGACGCCTTCGATCTCGTGAAGGGCATGGGCTACCGCCAGGTGCCGGTGGTTGTGGCAGGCGAATCCCATTGGGCGGGCTTCCGGCCCGATATGATCAGCTCTCTAGCCTGAGGCCTGTGGTCACATGAGCCTGATCGTCTATTTCTCCAGCCGGTCGGAAAATACGCACCGGTTCGTTGAACGGCTTGGAATGCGGTCAAACCGTATCCCGATGGACGGTTCAGGCGGATTGCAGGTGCGCGAGCCCTTTGTGCTCGTCACGCCCACATATGGCGGCGGCGGTTCCAAGGGCGCTGTCCCCAAGCCTGTGATCCGCTTTCTCAACGACGAGAGCAATCGCTCTTTCATCCGCGGCGTGATCGCCGCGGGAAACAGCAATTTCGGCGAGGCTTTCTGTATCGCCGGCAACATTATCTCCGCCAAATGTCGGGTTCCCTACCTCTACCGCTTCGAGCTTCTGGGAACCGACGAGGACATTGGCAATGTCAAAAACGGGATGGAACGATTTTGGACACGGCAGACACAACCCTGATACGGGAGCGAGAAGCTCGGCCCTTGGTGCAGGATGGACTGCAAACGGCGGGCTCCAGCAGCAAACCGTCAAAATCCACCGACGGGCTGGATTATCATGCGCTCAACGCAATGCTGAATCTTTATGACGACGAGGGAAAAATCCAGCTTGACCGCGACCGGCAGGCGGCGCGCCAATATTTCCTCCAGCACGTGAACCAGAACACGGTCTTTTTCCATAACCTTCGGGAAAAGCTAGATTATCTGGTGAGCGAAGGCTATTATGAGCAGGAAGTGCTGGATCAGTATTCCTTCAACTTCGTGCGCGATCTTTTCGACGAAGCCTATGCGAAGAAATTTCGCTTCCCGACATTTCTCGGCGCGTTCAAATATTACACCAGCTACACGCTGAAAACATTCGACGGGAAGCGATATCTGGAGCGCTATGAAGACCGCGTCTGCATGGTGGCGCTGGCGCTGGCGCGTGGCAATGAGCAACTCGCACGCGATCTGATGGAGGAGATTATCTCGGGACGCTACCAGCCTGCGACGCCGACTTTCCTCAATGCAGGCAAGAAGCAGCGCGGTGAGCTCGTTTCCTGTTTTCTGCTGCGGGTCGAGGACAATATGGAGTCCATCGGGCGCTCCATCAATTCGGCTTTGCAATTGTCGAAGCGGGGCGGGGGAGTGGCCCTGAGCCTTACCAATATTCGCGAGGCGGGGGCACCCATCAAGCAGATCCAGAACCAGTCATCCGGCATCATTCCGGTGATGAAGCTTCTTGAAGATTCCTTTTCCTACGCCAACCAGCTTGGCGCACGGCAGGGCGCGGGCGCGGTTTATCTGCATGCGCATCACCCGGACATCATGCGGTTTCTCGATACGAAGCGCGAAAATGCCGACGAGAAAATCCGCATCAAAACACTGTCGCTCGGCGTCGTCATTCCGGACATCACCTTCGAACTGGCGAAGAATAACGAGGATATGTACCTCTTCTCGCCCTATGATGTGGAGCGGGTTTACGGCATGCCGCTGACCGAGATTTCGGTCAGCGAAAAATACCGTGAAATGGTCGATGATGCACGCATTGCCAAGAAGAAGATCAATGCCCGCGAGTTCTTTCAGGTGCTGGCGGAAATCCAGTTTGAATCCGGTTATCCCTATATCATGTTCGAGGACACGGTGAACCGCGCCAACCCGATCGACGGGCGCATCACCATGAGCAATCTATGCTCGGAAATCCTTCAGGTGAGCGAGGCGAGCGTTTTCCGCGAAGACCTGTCCTATGATTATCTCGGCAAGGATATTTCGTGCAATCTCGGTTCGCTCAACATTGCAGCAGCAATGGACTCGTCCGATTTCGGCAAGACCATCGAGACCTCCATCCGGTCCCTGACTGCCGTTTCCGATATGAGCCATATCGGCTCCGTGCCGTCGGTCGCCCGCGGCAATGATGAAAGCCATGCCATCGGCCTCGGTCAGATGAACCTGCACGGTTATCTCGCCCGCGAGCGGATTTACTATGGCTCGGAGGAGGGCGTCGATTTCACCAATATCTATTTCTATACCGTGACATATCACGCGATCCGCGCATCGAACCTGATTGCGGTTGAGGCGGGCAAGTCGTTCAAAGGGTTCGAGAAGTCCAAATATGCATCGGGCGAATATTTCGACAAATATACCGAGCAGCTTTGGGAACCGGCGACCGAAAGGGTGCGCGAAATCTTCGACAAGGCGGGCATTGCCATTCCTACACAGGATGACTGGCGTGACCTGAAGAAAGCGGTGATGGAGGGCGGACTTTATAACCAGAATCTTCAGGCCGTGCCGCCGACAGGCTCGATCTCCTATATCAACCATTCGACCTCATCGATCCATCCGATCGTGTCGAAGATTGAAATCCGAAAAGAAGGCAAGATCGGTCGCGTCTATTATCCGGCAGCCTTCATGACCAATGACAATCTCGATTATTATCAGGATGCCTATGAGATCGGGCCGGAAAAGATCATCGATACCTATGCGGCGGCGACGCAGCACGTCGATCAGGGCCTGTCTTTGACATTGTTCTTCCGTGATACCGCAACCACCCGCGACATCAACCGTGCGCAGATCTACGCATGGAAGAAGGGCATCAAGACCATCTACTACATCCGCCTGCGCCAGATGGCGCTTTCCGGCACGGAAGTGCAGGGCTGTGTTTCCTGCGCCCTTTGACCCTGGTGACGACGAATGAATATCCAAGTGAAAACCAAGACCCCGAAGCCCGCCGCAGTGCGCGCGATCAACTGGAACCGGATTGAGGATGAAAAAGACCTTGAGGTCTGGAACCGTCTGACCGGAAATTTCTGGCTGCCGGAAAAAGTGCCGCTTTCCAATGACATTCAGTCATGGGAAACGCTGAAACGGGAGGAAAAGCAGCTGACGATCCGCGTCTTCACCGGGCTGACGCTTCTCGACACGATCCAGAATGCAGTTGGTGCAGTGAAGCTGATGGATGACGCTGTGACACCGCATGAAGAAGCGGTGCTATCCAACATCTCCTTCATGGAAGCGGTTCATGCGCGGTCCTATTCGTCGATTTTCTCCACACTATGCCTGACACCGGATGTCGATGATGCCTATCGCTGGTCTGAGGAAAACGAGTTTCTACAGCGCAAGTCCGTTCTCATTCTCGATCAATATCATGCTGGCGATCCACTGAAAAAGAAGATTGCCAGCGTCTTTCTGGAAAGTTTTTTGTTCTATTCGGGCTTCTATCTGCCGATGTACTGGTCGAGCCGCGCAAAGCTCACCAACACGGCCGATCTCATCCGGCTTATCATCCGCGATGAGGCAGTGCATGGCTATTATATCGGTTATAAGTTCCAACGCGGGCTGGAACGTTTGAACGGAGAACAGAAGCAGGAAATCAAGGATTTTGCCTTCGAACTTCTTCTGGAGCTCTACGACAACGAAGTTCGCTACACGGAAGCGCTCTATGACGGCGTGGGACTGACGGAAGATGTCAAGAAATTCCTGCATTACAACGCCAACAAGGCCCTGATGAACCTCGGCTATGAGGCACTGTTCCCGGCTGATGCGTGCAAGGTCAATCCGGCGATCCTGTCCGCGCTTTCGCCCAATGCGGACGAGAACCACGACTTTTTCTCCGGTTCCGGCTCGTCCTATGTCATTGGCAAGGCGGTGGCGACCGAGGATGAGGACTGGAGTTTCTGACGAGGCCTTGGGCGAGTTTTGCAGCGGGAGCGCGGTGCGCCCTTGCGGGTGCGCGGCGCTCCACGCTCAAAAGGCGAGTTTAGCGCAATCTACATCGAAAAAGTTCATTTTTTATTTGGCTTCTGTCGCGGTCCCGTTACAAGAGAGGCTCGGGCGGTAAAGGGCTAAAAATGGACACGCGGGGGCAGAACAACAAGGATGTGCCGCTTGCAGTCGATCTGGACGGAACTCTGGTTTCGACCGATCTGCTGTGGGAGGGGATTTTTCTTCTTCTGAAGAAGAACATTCTGTTCGTCTTCATGTTGCCGGTCTGGCTGTTCTCGGGAAAGGCATATCTCAAGCAACAGGTGGCGGACCGCGTAGCCCTCGATGTCTCGCGGCTTCCTTATCGAACCGAATTTCTGGATTTTCTGCGTCGAGAACATGCATCGGGCCGAATATTGGTCCTGATCACCACAGCCATTGAACCGATAGCCCGGGCTGTGGCGACGGAGCTGGGTATTTTCAGCGCTGTCTATTCGACAACTGCAGCGAAGAATCTCTCAGCAGCAAGCAAGGCCGATCTGCTGGTGGAGCGCTATGGGCGACACAGGTTCGATTATGCCGGAAGTGATCGCGACGATCTACCGGTTTTCGATGCGGCCCGACAGGTGATCCTGGTCGCGCCTGATCGTGCGGCGGCGCAGTTCCAGAAACGAACGGACTGCCAGGTTTTCCTTGCTGAAAAGCCGACCATCCGAACCTACGCCCGGATGCTGCGTGTCCATCAATGGCTGAAGAACCTGCTGGTCTTTGTTCCTGCTGCTCTGGCTCATGATATAGTGAAGCCCGACGTGTTCATTGCGGTTTGTCTGGCATTCGTCGCTTTCTCTGCGACGGCGTCTGCAATCTATATCGTCAACGATATTATCGACCTTCCGGTCGACCGGAGACACGTGCGAAAAAATCAGCGGCCCTTCGCGAGCGGCCAGATATCCATTCCTTTCGGCCTCGGTGTCGCGGCTCTGCTGCTGCTGTTGACGGCCGCCGTCTGTTTCTTCCTGCCGCCCGCTTTCACACTTGCGATCGTCACTTATCTGGTTTTCACTACCGCCTATACATTTGCCCTGAAGCGCATGTTGCTGGGCGACGTGATTTGTCTCGCGGGGCTTTACAGCTTGCGTCTTTTGGGTGGGTCGGCTGCCTCCCATGTTCCGCCGTCTTTTTGGCTGATGGCCTTTGCCATGTTTTTCTTCCTTTCGCTGGCATTGGCGAAGCGCTATGTGGAATTGCAAGGCGCGATGGCGACGGAAAAGGACAAGATTGCCGGGCGAGGCTACCGCCCTGAAGACCGCGATATCGTCGGTCAGTGCGGGGTTGCCGCCGCATTTACCGCGGCACTGGTTCTGGCCCTTTATATCAACAGCGATGCGGTCAAGACCCTCTACACCTATCCCTGGCTGATATGGCCGCTCGGCCCGATGGTCCTCTACATGAACGTCCGCATATGGATATTGGCGCACCGGGGGGACATGGATGACGATCCGGTTCTCTTCATGGCCAAGGACTGGCGCAGTCAGGTCGTGATCGCGTTTGGCGCTGCACTGCTACTTGTGGCTGGACTGCGCTGATGGAACAGTCTTTCGACAGTTTCGGGCGTGTTGACCGGCGGCAGCGGCGCTTTCTACCGCTGGATCTGCTGGAGGCCGATTTCGCCGGTGCCTTGCACGAAGGTGCGAGCCTGCTGCCGTTTGGAAATGGTCGTTCCTATGGTGACAGCTGTCACAACGATGCAGGCTTCCTCGCGCCCATGCAGGCCCGAAGGAGGATACTCCAATTCGATCCCGATACGGGATTGCTGTCGGCTGAAAGCGGTACGCTTCTGAGCGATATCATCGCGCATGTCGCGCCGCATGGTTATTTCCTGCCCGTCACGCCCGGCACCCAGTTCGTCACATTGGGCGGGGCCATCGCCAATGACGTGCATGGCAAGAACCACCATCTGCGGGGAACGTTCGGGTGTCACGTCGACGGGCTGGATCTGCTTCGCTCGGACGGTGTTCGTTACAAATGTTCCGACGCCGAAAACATCGACCTGTTCCGGGCCACGATCGGTGGAATGGGGCTGACCGGATTGATTCTGCGTGCAACGATCCGGCTCATGCGGGTGGGCGGCCTCGATATTGAGGAAAAGATCCTGCCATTCGGTAGCCTCGATGCATATTTCGATATGGCAGAGGTTGCGGACCGGGAGAATGAATATGCCGTTGCCTGGGTCGATCAGCTTTCCGATGGGCGGGGCCTGCTGATGGTCGGCAATCATGTGAGGAAGGCCAGCGGCCCGCAGCCATCGAGAATGGGGCGGTTTGGCGTGCCTTTTGAACTGCCGTTCTCCGTACTGAACAGGACAAGCCTGTCATTGTTCAACGCGGCCTATTTTCGGCGCAAGGGACGGCTCAGAACGGCACACAGGGTGCCATATCGAAATTTTTTCTATCCGCTCGACAGCATCAGAAACTGGAACCGGCTTTATGGCCCAAGGGGGCTTTATCAGCATCAAAGCGTCGTTCCGTTCGATGCGGCGCGAAAGGTCATTCCCGCAATGCTGGAAGCAAGCCGCGCGGCCGGGCAGGTCTCGTTCCTGACGGTACTCAAGCGTTTCGGGTCGGTGAAGTCTCCCGGTCTCATGTCCTTTCCGATGCCTGGATATACGCTGACAATGGATTTTCCCAATCGGGGCGGCAAGACGCTGGAATTGTTGGATAGTCTGGACCAGATGGTCGTGGGCGTCGGGGGCCGGGTCAATCCGTACAAGGACCAGCGGATGAGCGCGGAGGTTTTCGCTGCAAGCTTTCCAGGCTGGCGCGACTTCGAGGTTTTTCGCGACAAGGCATTCAATTCCAATTTCTGGCGCCGCACGGCATTGACGTCCGGTGCGGCAGTTTAGGAAACGTGATGAAATATATTCCCTTCATCCTGTTCACAGTCATGACCAACGCTGCCGCGCAGTTGATGCTGAAATATGGCATGCTGTCGCTCGGCCCGATCAGTTTTTCCGCTGAAACAATGATCCAACGCATATTCCAGATCGTGTTCAACCCCTGGGTTTTTGCGGGTCTGCTGACCTTTGTGATCTCGATGGCATCGCATCTTTACGTGCTGTCGAAGGTGGACCTTTCCTTCGCCTATCCATTCCTCAGTCTTGCATATGTGGCGGTCGCGTTGTTCGCCTGGCTTTTGTTCAAGGAGGAACTGGGCGCATACAAGATCGCGGGCATTGCATTCATCTGCATCGGGACGGTGTTGATCGCGCAAAGCGGCAAATCGCCCGAACCGCAGGCGGATACGGGTGTGAGCCGGCAGACGCAAGGTTGAACGGGGCGGTATGATGAGACACGTAATTTTCGGTGGAGATGGATTTGTCGGTCGGTATCTCGCGCCCAAACTGCTCGCCGACGGTCAAGAGGTCATTGTCGCAGATATCGTGAAAAGCGATCTGCCGCATTATGCTGACGCCGTTTTTTTCGCGACCGATGTAACCGACCCGGCAGCAATCCGCAGACTGGGTATCCGCGCTGACGACGTGGTCTACAATCTCTCTGCCAAGATGCTCTCGCCGATACAGGTCCGCGCGAAGCGGCATGATTTCTTCTTTCCCGTCAATTATTACGGGACGGAGAACATCATCAAGGCAATGGATGTTGCCGGTGCGAGCAAGCTGATCCACTTCACCACCGACATGGTGTATGGCCACACTTATGTCTGGCCGCAGAAGGAAGACCATCCATGCAAGCCGCTCGGCGAGTATGGGCTTTCCAAGTTGAGAACCGAAGAACTCGCCGCTGAATGGCGCGAACGTGGAATGCATATATCCCTGTTCCGTCCTCGCCTTATCATCGGTCCCGGCCGTCTCGGCATTCTGGAAAAGCTGTTCAAGCTGATAGATAAAAATCTGCCGGTGCCGATGATCGGCTCGGGCAGAAACCCGTACCAGTTCGTTTCGGTGTTCGATTGTGCGGAGGCGGCACGCGCCGCTTTCAAAGCGGGTATCCCCAACGAGGCCTACAATCTCGGATCACTCAACCCGCCTCCCGTCCGCAAACTACTCGGTGATCTCATCCGTCATGCAGGATCGAAATCCATTCTGTTGCCGACGCCCGCCTGGGCAGTAAAGCGGACACTGGATCTGCTCGACTGGATGAACATGCCGATCATGGACCCGGAGCAATATCTCATCGCCGATGAAATGTGTGTTCTGGATGTTTCAAAGGGCGAGCGCGAGCTTGGCTGGGTGCCGCAATATCGGGACGAGAACATGTTGATCGCAGCCTATAGCGAATATCGCAGGAAAATCGGCGCGGCATCCTCGGGTGTACAGGCTTCTGAAACGGCATAGGGGCAAAAATGACCAGGACCAACGCAACGCCAAAGCCGAATCTGCTGACCGTAAGCGAGGCGAAAGCGCTCGATCTGCCACGCATGACCGAGCTGTTCACGACCCACCTTAATCCGGGCCAGCTTCATTTCATGAAGCTGCTCGGCTTTCACAAGGTGAAGATCGAACGAGCAGAAGGCATGTATTATTACGATCAGGACGGGCGCCCGATTCTCGATTTCTTCGGCGGCTTCGGGTCGCTTGCTTTTGGTCACAACCATCCGCGTATTCTCGAAGCACGTCGCCAATTTGAGGAAGAGATGCGCCACGAGATCGCGATCGCCTTCATGTCGCAATATGCGACTGCTCTTGCTTATGACATTGCGGCCTGCTCGCCAGGCGATCTGGACATGGTGTTTCTGGGGTCCTCCGGTTCCGAGGCGATGGAAGCGGCGATCAAGGTTGCCGAGCGCGCCGCCGGTCCGGAAAAGCCGAAAATCGTCTATGCGGAAAACTCATTTCACGGGAAGACCAAGGGCGTTCTGTCCGTCACGGATGGCGGGCTTTATCGCGGCGAATTCAAGCTTGTCGACAACACTGTACGGGTTCCCTTCGGTGACATTGCTGCCGTTGAAAACGCGTTTCGTTCGGACCCGGAAATCGGGGTGATCGTGCTGGAGACGGTGCAGGGCGGCGGCGGTATCATTCAGGCGGACGCAGAGTTCTGGCAGAAGCTGCGTCGCCTTTGTGACCAGCATGGTGTGATCTGGGTTGCCGATGAAGTGCAGTGCGGATTGGGCAGGACCGGGAAATTCTATGCTTTCGAGCATTATGGCGTCATACCGGACGTCACTGCGCTGGCGAAATCGCTGGGCGGGGGAAAGACGGCTATGGCCGCGATGATCGCCCGCCGTGGCATCTATATGAAAGCCTATGGCACGCCGAAGACTGCGATGATCCATGCAATGGCGACCTTCGGCGGGATTGGCGAAGCCTGCATCACGTCAATCGAAGCCTTGAATGTTCTCTACGATGAACATCTGATCGATAACGCTGCCGATGTCGGGGATTATCTTCTGGAAAGGCTGCGTGAGTTGCAGAGCCGTTATCCAGCTCTTCTGAAAGATGTGCGCGGGCAGGGGATGATGGTGGGACTGGAGTTCCATGATTTTTCCCAGACCATGCCGGCTGTGTTGCGGCCGGTTCTGGGGATGCTGGATGAGAAGCTCAAAGGCTCGCTCCCCGGCTTCATCGGCAGCCATCTGCTGCGCGATCATGGGGTTCTGGTTGCCTTTACCGAATACAATCGAAATGTCATTCGTCTTGAGCCGCCACTGATTTGCGGGCGCGAGCATGTGGATGCGTTCATCCAGGCGCTGGATGAGGTGCTTTCACGCGGGATCATCCGGATTGTGCGGGATTTCATCAAGGCTCAGATCAAGTAAGGGCCGATTACGGAAGAAGACCGGGGCGAAGCAGCAAATCCCAACAGGGGTTCAAAGCGATAACTGTGCGATCCTGTAGCGCCTCGAGGTATATCTTCTGCAAGGCAAGGCGATTGGTCGTTGTCGGGCATTTCGGGCGCAATACGCCGTCCGTTGCTTCCACGGCGGCTTTCGTTTCTTCGGACAGAACCGGGACCGTGCGGAACGGATCGGCGCCGATCTGGATATGTCGCGTAGCATCACGGTCCAAAATCCAGGCGAACGGGTTGACGAAATCAAGCGTCATGATGCTTTGCAGGCGAATGTTGGTGCGGGTTTCGAAGGATTTCAGGTCCGTCACCATCTGGTTTGCAGACAGGAGCCAGAAAACCTGGAAATCGATTTCCGAGTAAAGCTGCCAACTGGGTAGTTGTCCCTGTTTGGCCAGTGCTTCATACGCCGCGTTGTTCTGCGGATAATGGGATTGGAAAAGCTCTGCCCGCTGCAGGAAATCGGGCCGTGTCAGCACCTGACCCAGATTCTTCAACTCCGGCAAAGAGGGCTGGACATAAGTTGGCGCTACAGCGACGGCCCGCAAGGTCGTGTGCGCAACCTTGGCGAAAGTCGGAATGGAACAGAAAGCGGCCAGTGTCAGGAAAGCGATCTTGAAGTTCTGACTGCGAAGCTGCACTCGCCGAAAGATCATGATCAGAACAGGCCAAAGAAAAATAAACTCCTGGCTCCCGGTGTTCTGGGTTTCAAGGAAGACGCTGCCGATCAGCCCGACAGCGAGCCACACGGAGCTCCGGTCGAAGAAGTGGGGTTGTTCGCTGGAGGCCTGAGCACCGGACTGGCGCTGCTCGTTCCAGAAAAGCAACAGAACAAGGATTGAAGCTGGTAGAATGACGTCGAGCTTCAACGATATGACGGTCAGGAACCGCGAAAGCAGAGCCCCTTCATTCAGCGCCACCAATGTAGCGATATCGCGAACATATGCGCCGATGATTCCGTTATGCAACTCAAGAACAGACAGCGCCGCAGAAGCAACGGCCGCTGCGAGAAGGACATGGCGAATCGAAATTCTGCCAGCCAGAAGTGCTGTGAGTCCGAACAGCCCGCCTGCTAGAAAACCGGTTATTTTCATCAGGAGCAGGGCGGACATCGTCGCTGCGCAAAAGAGCGCAAGCTTCGCACTATCCCGCATGAACATCAGCCCGCACATGAGCACGTAAAGCAGAAGCGACGTGTGGCGGTTATAAATACCGAAACCATCCAGGCCGGGATATGGATAAAAGCTCTGTGTATTGGCGGGAAAGATGGCGAATACCAGAAATGGGACAAGGATAAGAAATCCGGTTGTTCGATTCCGAGGGTGAAGCTCAGCCAGCACTCCGAACATTAGCGGCGCTGCGACGATCAATATGGACCACTGAACGAGCAACAGCGGTTGCGCTTTCGGAAACAGGGATTGTCCCCATGCAAAAAGATAATAGCCAAGCGGTCCGACCGGTGTGGAGAAGTCCACATTGGGAACCTGGCCCGTCCTTATGCGCTGGGCCGCATCGAAATAGATGTAGCTGTCCCAGTACATCGGGCCGATAGGGACATTGAGCCGGAATGACAAGAGAACGACCAGCAGTATGAGCGTGAAAGCCAGCCAGAACATCGGCGCGCTCAGCAATGGCGCTCGTGCAATTTTGAAGCTCTTGCCGAAGAACATGAAACCCCACCCCCATGCGTCATGCGCAAAAACTAGCCGCAAACCCTTAAAACTACAGAAACAGCCGGAGGCCGTTGGATTCAACTCGATTTCAAAAGGGAGAAGACTTCCAGAAATGAGAACGCCCACTGCACTGGGAGGAGGAGTGTGCAGTGGGCGAATCTATAAAGCGCGATTGGGAGGAGGAGTATCGCGCTTTGGGTCCGGTTTTTGGGAGGAGGAGTAAAACCGAACAAGCCCAAAATAGGAATACGGCGTGCCGGTTACAAGGGGCAAGCTTGCAATGCAGATATGCATTTTTGGGTAGCTAAAAAGAAACCGCCCCGCAGCGGTCTAGCGCGCTGGGGCGGTACTCCCTCCTCCAAGTGAGAGGAACAATAACTCCGCTTATGGAGAAAGCAACCCCTTAATATAACTACACGATTTTCAGAAAATACTGAAAATTATGTACGGTTAGTAAATCGGTCGGGACTCAAAATGAGCGGTGGGAAAGCAGTCACAACGACATTGCAGTGCGTTTTATGCGAATCTTGTTGATGTGCTTGGATGGCCGATCGCAGGGAATTGTTCGGAAAGACAAGTGGCCTCAACCTCCGGGCGATATTGTTCACGGGTTTTCTAACAATGGTGCAAATTGCCTATTTATTTTTTTCAAAGCTGTGATTAAGTTCCACCATCTTCTTCGATTGGGGGCTTTCGAGGGAGATACGCCGCCTCAGCGCGTTCAGTCGCCGCGGGGCGGTTTTTGTTTGGGGGGTGGAAAGTGCATATCAGCAATGCAAGCTTGTTGATTGAGTGGGCGGGGCGAAGGGATTATTGAATATCCGTCCTGGCTTGCTCCTCCTCCCAAAAGCCGGGGCCGAGCGCGATACTCCTCTTCCCAATCGCGCTTACTGATCAAGCCCGCAACGCTCACCTCCTCCCGAGCCTTGCGGGCTTTTCTGTATCTTAGTCACGTAATTTTTCAGGCTGGAATGTATTGTTAGTTCCAGAATCGCAGCTAACGTTCCATTTTCATGGTGCGTGCACTCCTGAGAGCTCGCCCGCCTCGCGCCCCTAAGCCCCCCGCCCAAACGCGAGGCGGTTCCTTTGAGCGGGAACCTTCTCATAGCTTTATATTCCAGCGCATCTGGAAGAAGTTATTTCCAGCTGAAGTAGGCTGAGACAAACCGCGTCCGAAAGTCTGCGTTTTTCCGGCGGCTCATGCCCATTTCTGCACGCATTCCATCGCTCGGAAAAACGGAGGCACGTGCTTTATGTTGCGTATTGCTTCCGAAATTCTGAAGTTGGTCTGCTGAGAGAGGAACACCTCTTTACTTTTGTGTGGTGTGAAATAACTAAAATACACTTCGAAAACTGACGGATGAAGTTTCAACAATTCAGTCGGTGTGCAAGTTTTTCTGTTCATTTGGCTAAATAAAATATATTATAAATTTATAATACATTACGTAGCGTCACTTTTGATTGAAATTTAAGTTTATATTTTTCTGCATTGTCTTCTGTGGACGGTCGAAGAAACGTCAATTATCGCCCCAATTATCCGTTTACAATCAGGAGAAGGCTGAGTCGCTTTCGTTCTTGAGGCGCCTCTGGCTGTTCGAGCGGGCATGATGTTGCGTTCTGTGCCTGATGCGGATTCCCTGCGGATAGTTATTCTCTGATCGTCGGAAAGGAACGGATTCTCCAACTCAAGGAACCGTTCAAGCCCCGGAAATTAACCATCTGTTAACCATTGCGCATATAGACCGGATAAACCGTTTTTTAACCAAGATGAATCAAGTGCTAACACAGTCTCGTCCAATCCGCCTGAAAGGAAGGTCCTTTCTGGCGCTGGTCCTTTCGCCTGAATTGCCGCTCGATGGCTGGCTCGACAAGCTGGACGATCTTGCAGCGCGTTCGGTTGGGTTCTTTCTCAATCGTCCGATCGTTCTCGATCTTGAAAATGTAACGATCGAGCGCCCGCAACTGGTGCAATTGCTTGAGGATCTGGTTAGCCGCGGCGTCTGGATCACTGGTTTCGAAAATGCACGGCCTTCGCTCCTCGGTCCCGGCATGCCGCCGGCGATGCGGGGCGGACAGCCTGCAGCCGATTTCGATCCGGAGATCGCGGAATCGAAACCGAAAGAACGCGCGCCGGCTGCGCCAGCATCGGTGCAACTGGTCAAGGCTGTACCATCCATGGTCGTCACCGAGCCGGTCCGGTCGGGGCAGTCGATCTATTTTCCAGATGGCGATGTGACGATTGTCGGTTCTGTTGCATCCGGAGCGGAAGTGGTGGCTGGCGGATCGATCCACGTCTATGGCGCATTGCGCGGCCGCGCGATGGCGGGAACAGCCGGAAACGCCGATGCGCGCATTTTCTGCCGCAAGATGGAAGCCGAGCTTGTCGCTATCGACGGCCTCTACAAGACGGCGGAAGACATGGAAAGCAGATTGCGCGGACAGGCTGTCCAGCTGTGGCTCGACGGCGACTATATGATGGCCGAAACGCTGGGCTAGCACGTTTCCAACAGGCGAAACGCCTTTTGGGAGCGCAGGTCCCGAACTGATTTCAGGCACGTTTGAGTGCCGCAAAAGAAAAGCAGAGCATCTCATATCCCGGGTAACGGATGCTCTGGAGGCGCGCGGGAGATACAGGAGACAAATATGGCAAAAGTGATTGTTGTAACTTCCGGTAAAGGTGGCGTTGGCAAAACGACATCTACCGCCGCAATCGGCGCCGCGCTGGCGCAACGCGGCGAGAAGACCGTCGTTATCGATTTCGATGTCGGCCTGCGCAACCTCGACCTCGTCATGGGAGCGGAACGCCGCGTCGTGTTCGATCTGGTCAATGTCATTCAGGGCGATGCAAAGCTTCCGCAGGCCTTGATCCGCGACAAGCGTCTTGAGACGCTCTATCTGCTGCCGGCTTCGCAGACACGCGACAAGGATAATCTGACCATCGAGGGCGTCGACCGCGTCATGGAAGACCTCAAGAAGGAGTTCGACTGGATCATTTGCGACAGCCCTGCCGGAATTGAACGCGGTGCCACGCTGGCAATGCGCCATGCAGACATGGCGGTGGTCGTCACAAATCCCGAAGTATCGTCGGTGCGTGATTCCGATCGCATTATCGGCCTGCTGGACGCCAAGACGCTCAAGGCCGAGCGTGGCGAACGTGTGGAAAAACATCTTCTCCTGACCCGTTACGACCCGGTTCGCGCTGAACGCGGCGATATGCTGAAGGTTGAAGACGTTCTGGAAATCCTGTCCATCCCGCTTCTGGGCATCATTCCCGAAAGCCAGGACGTTCTGCGGGCCTCCAATATTGGTTCCCCCGTGACGCTTGCCGATCAGCGCAGTGCGCCTGCATTGGCTTACCTCGACGCAGCCCGCCGCCTTGCCGGTGAAGAAGTGCCGATGACTGTTCCATCCGAAAAGCGCGGCCTTCTGGGTAAACTTTTCGGAAGGAGAGCGGCATGAGCCTGTTTCGTTTCTTCAGCAAACCTGCTTCCGCGCCACAAGCGCGCGAACGGTTGCAGGTTCTGCTCGCCCATGAAAGGGCATCGCACGAACATTCCGATCTTGTCGCGGTATTGCGGGAGGAAATCCTTGCCGTCATCGCCAAGCATATCCAGATCGATCGTGACAAGGTCAGCGTGAAAATGGATCGGGGCGACCAGATGTCGACGCTGGAAGTCGATATCGAGCTTCC
The DNA here is from genome assembly GCF_040371715.1 of Brucella sp. NBRC 14130. Classification (NCBI taxonomy): domain Bacteria; kingdom Pseudomonadati; phylum Pseudomonadota; class Alphaproteobacteria; order Hyphomicrobiales; family Brucellaceae; genus Brucella; species Brucella sp. NBRC 14130. The sequence continues at coordinate 422,649 of NZ_BAABTE010000001.1, read as the reverse complement.
ACTGAAGACGAAAGCGAAGGTGCGGGCAGCCTGACGAACACCGAACTTGCGGATAGCCAGAAAGATGGAGGGAAAACCATGAACCGCGGTGCACTTCTCACCAGATTGAAGGAGCTTCAGGAGCTTCCAAAGTTTCAGAAGCGGGATATCTGTAGCATAAGCGCTTTCTTGCAGCTCGAGGCACTGGCAGAGCACGTCAGGGTCTGTGAAGAGGCAGCAGGTGTCGCGCAAACGGGGCAGGATCATTGATCCTGCCTTTTTCTTGTTGTTCGCTTGGGCGATAGACAGCTCTTCGGAAAGCCAGCCGGAAGAGCGCGCCGGATATTCGCGCCTTCACGGCACGGCAAAGAACATCTGCAAATAGCAGCCGAGGAAAACAAGGGCGATCAGCGCCGCGATGAGGAACAGGAGCTTCATTCTTCATGCATCGCTCAATCGCTGTTCACGTTCAAGAAAACAGATGGTGATTGACCGAAGGGTAAGGAAAAGCCTTGTCTGGTTTCTCGCCTTGCGACAGCGCGCCCGGTTGGATGGCAGTCATTTTTGAGGAAGGGGCGCAAGTTCCCGGCGCGCTGTCGTGAGGACGGTCTGCGTCAATCCTGCAAGTCGGTCGGCCGCCAGGCGGTTCACTTGCCAGAACAAGGGAATATCCAGAGCCGTATCGGGGATTAGCTCAACCAGCCGCCCGGCTTTCAGATGCTCGCCGACCAATTGCACCGGGTTCATCCCCCATCCCATGCCTGACAGGCTTGCATCGACGAAGGCCTGCGTCGAGGGAAGCCAATGCGTCGGGCAAGTCATATCGGTTCCGAGAACAGAACGGACCCAGCGATCCTGCAATCTGTCCTTTTGGTTAAATGTCAGCGCGGGGGCCTTGGCAATCGCATCGCGGGTTACTCCGTCGGGAAAATACCGGGTGATGAAATCCGGCGATGCTGTGGCGCGATAGCGAAGAGTACCAAGCGGGGTGAGACGGCAGCCTTGCACGGGTTTGGGCAGGGAAGTGACAGCGGCGACGACGCGTCCCCGTTGCAGCCATTCGGCGGTGTGATCCTGGTCATCGACGGCAATGTTGAAGAGATAATCCGATGCGGTGCTGAAATGCGAAATCGCATTCAGAAACCAGGTGCCAAGGCTATCGGCGGTGGTGGCTATATGAAGCGTAACGCGCTGAGCACTATTCTCGCTGCCGGACAGTCCTGGCAATTCCGCCAGAAGCTCTCGTTCGAGCATGCCGACCTGCTCGATGTGACGGCATAGCCAATCACCCTTTTCAGTTGCCGTGCAGGGCGTTCCCCGCTCAATCAGGACCGCGCCCAGCCGCTCTTCCAGATGTTTGACGCGCTGGGAGATCGCAGACGGCGTAACACTCAAAGCACGTGCGGCTTTTTCAAAGCTGCCTGTCTGCACTACCATTGCCACTGCTCTCAGAGCAGAATAGTCGATCATTAGGTTTCCTAAACTGAGTTTATCAGATTTAACTATTCTAATGGGCTTCCGTCCGCTATCCAAGGGCCAACTTACTCCCAGATGGCGACCACTCATGAATCCTTCCGTCTACGTCACCGGCCTCACCATGGGCCTCAGCCTGATTGTTGCTATTGGCGCGCAAAACGCCTTCGTGTTGCGGCAGGGATTGCGGGATGAGCATGTGTTTGCTGTCAGTCTCGTTTGCGCCATATCGGATGCCATATTGATCCTTATTGGCGTGACGAGCTTCCAGAAGATCGCTGCCATCATGCCGGCGCTCGATCCCATCATGCGATACGGCGGAGCGGCTTTTCTGATCTGGTATGGTGCCCGAAGCCTCCATTCGGCCTTCACATCCTCTGCCGTACTGGCGACGGCGAACGGGGCGTCCGTAAGCCTGACGAGGACGCTGGCAACCTGTCTGGCGCTGACATGGCTCAATCCGCATGTTTATCTGGACACGGTCGTTCTTCTCGGAACGATCTCCACGCAGTTTCCCGGTTTGGAAACATCGTTTGCCGCAGGTGCGATCACTGCGTCTTTCGTGTTCTTCTTTTCGCTCGGTTTCGGTGCCCGCTGGTTGCGCCCGATTTTCGCCCGTCCATCTTCCTGGCGTATTCTGGAAGGCGTGATTGCACTTACGATGTGGTCAATTGCGCTGAAGCTCGTGATCGGCATGTAAGGAAAAAGCCGGAAGCGATAAACGCATCCGGCTTTTTTGAGTTTTCAGTGGGACGTTGTCTATAGTCCCATTGCCTTGAGTTCCTGAAGCGGAGGGATCGTCTCGAACATGACAGGATCGAGGCGGTCCCAGATGATCCCGCAGGTCGGCTTATGCGGGTCTTTAACCTCTATGGTGCGGGTGGGCGTGAAAATCACGTCCGCAACCGTGTCGTAGATATCGGGCGTCAGCTTTTCGGACAGAACCTGACAATCATGCACGACAGCGGCTGCCGGCGTAGCGGCGGTGATGCGACCCAGACGGTAGAGCATGCCCCATTCGGCATCGAAGAAACCATGCCCCTTGCCGAAACGGACCCCTTCCAGATTGATGGCCCCGGTGCCCGTGACCATGTAGTCGATGACCGGCAGGGCCGAGATGTCTTTCAGCGTTACCGGCTGCCCGACACGCTCCATGCCGTCAAGCGTTGACGCATAGAGGTAGTGATCCGGCGAAATCAGTTTCGGATCGAGAACCCAGAAGCCGCGCCTGATGGAGTAAGTGGTTATCAGAACGGTCTTGCCGTCCTTGAGGGCCTGAAGGCGAAGGCGGTCGAGACAATTGTCGGGCGTGATGAAGATGAAATCGGCATTCTGATAATAGCGATGGCTGGTCAGGCGGGCGACCGCCTCCTCGCCGCCTTCAAAATCCGCGATGAATTCGCCAAAGTCGAAATGGAAACGGCTATCCGGAACAGCGACCTTGCGCAACTCGCTCCACACACGTTCGCGAACGGAAGCTTTGTGATCGGTGATTTCCATGGGGACTCCTTGCATTTTAGTCTGCCGGGCTCATACCCCGGCGGGCGAGCACACGGCGCTCGCAGAGGGCTACGATCTGGTAGAAAAAGACAGACAGCATGACGGAGACCACGGCGACGGCCCAGATCATGCCGTAGTCGAGATATCCGCGCGATTGGTTGAGCAGGTTTCCAAGGCCTGTTCCGGTGGCCAGCCATTCGGCGATCATGACCCCGAGCAGAGCGCGCGGCACGGCGAGGCGGATGGCCGCGAAGAGATAGGGCAGGGACGCTGGCACCGACACCAGGCGTATCTGTTTCCAGACATTCGCGCCGTATGCGCGGGGTACATCCAGCGCAGCCCGGGGAACCAATGCCATACCCTGCGCCATGGTGACGAAGGCGGGAAAGAATGTGACCGAAATGGTGATCCAGAGGATGACGGACGGCCCGCGCCCCAGCAACAGAACGAGCAGAGGCGTCAGTGCAACCAGAGGCATCGTCTGAGTGACGAGGGCGACAGGCATGAAGCCGCGCACGATGGCTGGTTTGGCGACGGACGCAATGGCGAGTGCAAAGGCAAACAGGATGCCGGCGGCCATGCCGAGAAATGTGAGCGGCAAAGTCTGCAAAAGCGCTGTCAGCAGTTTGGTCTGGGCGGCGGTCGCGGACGGAGCGAGGAACAGATAATCGAACAGTCCGGCAGGTGTTTTCGCTATCATGGCTGGCGTTCCCATGACGACAAGCAACAGCCACCACAAAAGGAACGGAAGCGCGACTGAACAGACAGTGAGAACATAGTTCAGCCCGCGAGAGCGGTGTTGGACAACATCTGGAGCGCTGGCCGGGACGGTGATTGCCTTGGTGCTGCCCGTCAGTACCTTCGCAACAACAGAGAATAGCGCATAGGCCAGCCCCGCGAGCAGGGTAGCGCACAGGCCGATGCCCCATAACCGGGTCGGTTCGGCTCTCCCGAGAGAACCGATCAGATAGGCACCAAGACCGAAGCGACCTCCTCCGCCGAATTCGGCCAGGATGGAACCCAGAACCGCATTCGGAGCAGCAATGCGTAGACCCGCGAGAATCGACGGAAGTGCAGATCGCAATTGCGCCAGGCGCAGCACTTTCCAGCGGTTGCCGCCATATGCACGAACGATATCGATCATGCGGCGGTCCGTCTGGCTGATGCCTGTTACGGTGGCGGCCATGGTGATGAAATAACAACCAAGCGCTGCCAGCGTAATACGCGGCGTCATGCCCGAAAAGGTCAGCACCAGAATGGGCGATATGGCGATTGGAGGCAGTGCGAAAATCGCGATGTTGACGCCACGTCCGAGCTTTGCAGCAGCAGGAAATAGCGCGAACAGGATGCCTGCTGCCACGGCGATGAGATTGCCGATGATAAATCCAGCGCCTGCGCCTTCAAGTGTTGCCAGTATATGGGCGGGATAGTCGGCCCGATCTATCCAGAGACGAGCCAGTATAGCCGACGGTGCCGGAAGGGCGCCATCTGCGATCAGTGAGAAGCGACCGCATATCTCCCATATCGCAAGAAGGATAATCCAGTTGCGCAAGGTCGAGAGATGGGTGGACGGCTTCACGTCAGCCATGCAGGGCCTCCGCGACGGCATCCTCCAGCGCGTGGAACTGCGATGTGCTGAAAATCTCGGGGCTGCGCGGGCGCTCCAATGGAATATCGATGATCTGCGCGATGCGTCCGGGGCGACTGTGCATCACCACGATCCGGTCGGCGAGGAAAACCGCCTCGTCTATGCCGTGGGTAACAAGCAGGGTGGTCGCCTTGCTTTCCAGCCATATGCGTTGAAGCTCAATATTCATCTGGCGGCGCAATATCTGGTCGAGTGCGCCGAAAGGCTCGTCGAGAAACAGAACGCGCGGATCGGTAACCAGTGAGCGGGCAATTGCGACGCGCTGGCGCATGCCACCGGAAAGCTCGCCCGGAAGCGCCTTTTCGAAGCCTTTGAGACCGACAAGAGCGATAAGCTCGGCAATTCTGTGAGACTTCGCAGAACGCGAAAGACCGAGGACATCAAGCGGCAAAGCGATATTGTCTTCGACGCTGCGCCAGGGCATGAGCGCCGCGTCCTGAAAGGCCACGCCCGTCAGCCCGGCTTTTGCCGCCTTGACGGGGCTTTTATCCATAACCGAAATCGCGCCGCTGTCGGGTCGGTCAAGACCGAGTGCCAGCCGCAACATGGTCGACTTGCCGCAGCCCGATGGCCCGATAAGTGCTGTGAACGACCCGGCCGGGCATTCAAGGGAGACATCGGATAATGCAATTACATTCGTGCCACGCCCTGAAAAGGAGCGTGTCACGTTTTCAAGTTTGATCCCGGACATTTCTGGCATCAAATCTCTTCAAGAAGCGTGGTGTCGAAATGATCGCGCTTGGCGGCGATGCCGATCGTACCGAGAGCCGCGATCGTTTTTTCGATGGCTTCCTCGCTCATGGAGAATATGCCATGGGGGGACTCGATCAGCGGCTTCTGGGCAGTGTTGAAATAGACTTCATTTTCCACTGACCGGCCCGTACCCTTAAACCAGCTGTCGATAAATTTGGGCGGGTAGGCTGCCGGGTCCTTGAGGTTTTCATCCCAGCCCTTGCGGCTTGCGCGAAGGAAAGCAACAATATCCTTGCGCTTCGTCTTGAGCGTTTCTTCCGTAACGACCACCGTATCGTTGAAGATGGTGAAGCCGAAGTCATAAAGCAGGAAGAATATGGCCTCTTCACCGGCCTGCTTGATGGTGAAGGGAACGTTGGTCGTAAAATCAAGCGACGCGTCGATTTCACCCTTGATAAGCGGCGTTGGGTCATACGCGTAAGGGACGATGTTAACCTGGGACGGATCGATCCCCGAAATCTTCAGCATTGCCTCGACCGAGATGACATTGACCGGCGGTACCGCAAGGGTCTTGCCGATGAGATCCTTTGGTTCCCTGATCGGATTCTTGGCGAGCGAAACAATGCCGATGGGATTCTTCTGATATTGGGCGCCGATGATCTTGAAAGGTGCGCCCTGTTCGACGATAGCCTTGATCGTCGTGTCCGGAGTGGTGAGTGTCAGGTCAGCCTTGCCCGCAATGATCGCGCTTTCGGGGATGACATCCGGACCGCCGGAAATGTAATTGAGATCAAGGCCTTCTTCTCGATAAAAACCCTTGTCGGCCGCAACAAAATAGCCGCAGAATTCCGCGTCATTGATCCAGGACGCTTGAAAGTTGAACGGCGTATCGGCATCGGCAAAGCGGCTCATCGCAGGAAAGGTGGCAGCAGCTCCCATAAGTCCGAGAAAACGGCGACGATCCAAGGCAATATTCATCGAAACTTCCTTTTGGTGCTGAATTTTCAGGCTATGCCGCGTATGCGGGCGAGTTCACGCAATGGTGGAATCGATTGTATTTCCTCTGCCGAAACCTCGTTCCAGCGGACGCCGCGCGGTCGGCGACGATTGCGCGTTATTTCAATCAGACGGCTTGGTGTGGCAATGAAATCGAGAGCAATATCGCTTTCGGAGACGTTGAGGCGCTCTTCCACGATCTGCACGTCGTGGACTGCTGCGACAATCAGGGATTGCTCGTCTGCAAGCCCCAGGTCGGTGAACATGCCCCATTCCAGATCGAAGAACGCATGGCCTTTGCCAAAGCGGACTCCATCAATGGAAACAGCGGATGCGCCAGTCGCCACGACATCAAAACGGCCGATATGGGTCAGGTCTTCGAGGCTGACCGCTCGACCGAAATGTTCCATCCCGTCAAGCCAGGCTGCGGCTTTCTCCAACCCCGGGGGAACGGATCCCGGTTGCAGTAGGAGAAAGCCGCGCTGCATGCCGTAAGTCGGCATGATGAATGGTGTACCCGACTTGATCAGGCGACGGCGCAACTCGATCATGGAATTATCCGGAGTGACAAAAACCAGATTGGCCTTTGCAAACCCTTCAAGCGCCAGCAAACGATCGGTAGCTGCCTCGACACCCTCAAAGTCCGGAATGAATTCCGAAAACTTGAGGTGGAAGCGTGCATCAGGACGTGCGACATCTTTCAGTCGCTCCCAGATGCGCTGCCGGGTATTGCGGGAATACGCCATGGAGATTCCATGAATTTCAACGTTTCACTATCAATGAAACAAATGTTTCAGTATTGCAAGAGGCAATGATAAGCTTTTTTGGTGCATTAGAGATTCGGAATAAACGCACATGGCTTCACGTCTGGTACTGCGCATACAGGAGCGCTACGCAAAGCTCACGGCAGGAGAGCAGAAAATCGCGCAGCTAGTACTTGAGCGCGAGGACGATATTCTGATTCACTCCGCCACTGAAATCGCGGAGATGGCCGGTGTATCCAAGGCAACGACGGCCCGTTTCTTTCAACATCTGGGCTATGCCGATTTCAACGAAGTAAAACTTCAGGCGCGCGAGGAGCGCAATCGCACCGAGCCCTACGAATATTCGGCCACAATTGATGAAGAAGTGCCGCTGGTGCGTACCATCAGCGCGCATCTTGATCTGGAGATCGCCAATATCACGCGAACCTTCGAGGCGCTGCGTTCCGACAAGATGCGCGAGGCTGCGGAACTGATCGCGGCCGCGCCGCGTGTCTGGGTGATAGGAATGGGGGATGAGGAAGGGTTCGCACGCTATGCGCGGCTCCTGTTTTCCAGGCTGCGGCACAGCGTGATGATCCTTGGCATCAATCAGGGTTCATGGGCTGAAGATCTGGCCATGACCGGCCCGAAAGACGTGCTGTTGCTGATCACGCTGCCACCGCATCGGGCTCTGTTAAAGCAAATTCTGGGATATGCCGCTACGAGCCGGCTGAATATCGTGACCATTACGGACCGTGGATCGGTTTCAGAGGCGCAGCGATATGCCCGCGTCGTCCTTCCATGCCATGTCGACAGTTTCGCATTGGGGGCATCCTATACGGCTGTCAGCAGTGCCATTCGGCTTCTCGCTTTGACCTATGCTTCGCTTGCAGGGAAATCGGCGCAACAGCGACTGGAGATCGTTGCCGGGATACACGACGAACTTGACGATATAGACTGAAGTCTCCCCTTAGTTGCTGCGCACGTGCTCCGGGCGGAAGCCGACGCCGATCAGTCTGCCCGCGAGGTGCGCGAGGATTGGCCAGCGGGCGAGATACCGCATGAAAGCGGGCGGTCCATCCGGCCTCCCGTTTTTCGTCTCGCGTTTGCGGCGATCGCTGCGCATCATGAGTTGCAGCTTTTGCGTCGCCTTTGTGGGAAAGCGGCGTCGCGCCTCGACGGCTGCAAGATGGCGGGACAAGACGTCGTTACTCTTGAGCGGCGCAGCCAGATTATTTGCGGCCGCTACAGCATCCTGAATGGCAAGATTGACTCCGAAACCACCGATAGGCGACATGGCATGGGCGGCATCGCCGATGCATAAAAGTCCCGGTTTCCACCACTTCTTCAGTCGATCGATGCGCACACTCAACAGATGGACGTCGTCCCATGTATGTATTTCGTCCATCCGGTCAGGGGGCAATGGGGATACTTTCGCTACCGCTTCCCTGAATGCATCGAGCCCTTTCTGTTTTACCTCGGCGAAAGTCTGCTTGCGCAGCACATAACCGCATTGCCAGGAGTCGCCGCGATCGATCATGACGAACCCCTGCCTGGGGCCGCCATGACCCATCGTATAGGGCGGGTCATCGGGAAGGTGAGACAGTTTCATCCAGAGTATCTCGCTTGGCGAACCAAAGCTCTCGATCTCCATACCGGCTTTTGTGCGCACCACGGAGTTTCTGCCGTCGGCACCCACTACGAGTTTAGCGCTGATATCGATCGTTTCAGCGGGCGTTGCCGCAACTAGACCGGTGACGTTTCCGTCCCGTTCAATCAGTTCCACTACGTTGGCCGGCATTATGAGTTTGAAATTAGGATACTTCGCAGCTTCGCGTGCAATGTAATCCAGAAATTCCCATTGTGGCATGAAAGCGATGAATCTGCACCGCGCTGGAATCCTGGAAAAATCCGCTATCGTTATGTCCTGGCCGCCGATCTCCGCATGTAAGCGGTACGCCTTGGTATGGGGTAACGCAAGCAGGCCGTCCAGCAAGCCAAGCTCATGCATGATCTGAAGAGTGGATGGATGAATTGTGTCGCCACGGAAATCCCGCAGAAAATCCGGGTGCTTCTCGAGAACCGTCACGCTCACGCCTGAACGGGCAAGCAGAAGACCTAACATCAAGCCTGCTGGCCCGCCGCCCGCTATCACGCAGTCCGTCTTTATGGAGTTGCTATGCGATGTGACTGGCTGCGTCATGACTTATCCACTCAACCATGCTGGTGCGGTCCAAAAGACATAAAAAGACCGGCGCTCTCGTAGGTCAAGCGCCGGCTGGAAGTCTACGCGACCAGAAGAGGTCAAAACATGAATTAAATTATCATGTTTTATTTGTCAAGTTATCAGCCAACGACCGGAAGCCGCAGAAAATGAATGCTATAATGTTATAAACTCAAAACAGCACGTTTTTTGGGGGGCTAGCCGAGAGCGGGCGGCTTGCTTTTACCGAGCTGACGTTCCCGGAAGACAGAAAACAGTCCGGCGCCTACGACGATAAGCGCACCGGCGACAATGTTCCATGTCAGCTGTTCATGGAATACCGTAACTGCGATACATGCGCCTATAACAAGTTGAAGATAGGTGATGGGCTGCACTTCTCCAGCCTCCAGAATGTCATAGGCACGGATCAGGAAGTAGTGACTCGCGATGCCGCAGGCGCAAAGAGCCGCCATCCAGAACCAGTCGCTCCGTGCAATCGGCATCAGATAGAAGCTGCCTACGAATGTAAGGGCCGCAGCACCAGCCATCCCGGTATAGAAGAAGCTGGTCATGGCGTCGTCGCTTTTGCTGACGGCGCGCGTCGCAACAGCATAGACGGCGAACATGACCATCGCTGCAACAGGCAGAAGCAGGGACGCGTCGAACTTGGCATTGACGGGATTAATGATCAGCAGGACACCGATCAGTCCAACGATGATCGCCGTCCAGCGCCTCCATCCCACCTTTTCACCCAAAAACGGTACGGAAAGCATGGTCACCAGCAGCGGTGCACCCTGAAAGATCGATTGCGCCGTTGCCATGCCTGCACGGCTGAGCGCGAAGATGAAGGTCACGATTTCGGCGGCAAGCAGAATACCGCGAAAAAGCTGCAGAAATGGGCGGTTCGTCGCGGCAGCTTTGGCGATGCCGCCGGAGCGAATGGCAAGCAGAAGAACGAAAGCTGCAAAAACCCAATAGCGGATCATCGTTATCAGGATGGGCGAATAATGCGTACCAAGGTACTTCGAGATACCATCCTGCGTCGCGAAAATGGTAACCGCGAGAAGTGTGAATAGATAGCCTTGGCCTTTGCGTGTCATGGCGCACTCATATCGGGACAATCCCGCAGGTGCTACCCATAAATTCTCATATGCTCAGATAGTATGGGGCCGGACTTTATCGACAGAAAGGCCGGCGATTAGCGCCGGCCTCTCCGTGGTCAAAACTGCTTTCGCTCAGTTTTCGGTATGGTGCTGCTTGGCGAGGTCCTCAACGCTCACGTCCGGTTCATTGCGGGTTTTATAAAGCGAATACAGTACTCCGCTTGCGAGGATGGCCAGCGTCGCGACAAGCGACAGCAGCGTGTTGATGTGAACGCCGAGCGGCACGAGGAAAATCTTGATGCCGATAAGCACCAGAATGATTGCAAGCGAGACCTGCAGATAGCGGAACCGGTTCATCGCAGCGGCGAGTGCGAAGTAAAGCGCACGCAAACCCAGAACGGCAAAGATGTTCGAGGTGTAGACAATGAACGTGTCCTGGGTAACGGCGAAGACGGCCGGGACAGAGTCGACCGCGAAGATGAGGTCGACTGTTTCCACCATGATCAGAGCAACTGCCAGTGGTGTCAGCCAGGTGACCATCTTGCCGGTCTTCGGATGCGGTTGCTTGACCGTAAAATTGCGGCCATGCAACTCGCTGGTGATGTTGAACCGACGGCGCAGAAATTTGAAAACGGCGTTCTGTTCGATGTCAGGCGTCTCGTCCTTGTGACCGAACATCTTGAAGCCGGTGAAAACAAGGAACGCGCCGAAGAGGAAAAGAATCCAGTTGAACTCGTGCACAAGTGCCGCGCCCAGCCCGATCAGGATTGCTCTGAAGGCGATGACACCGAGAATACCCCAGAACAACACGCGGTGCTGATAAAGGCGCGGAATGCCGAGAAAGCCGAAGATCGTGGCGATGACAAACATATTGTCCATCGCGAGGCTCTGCTCGATCAAGTAACCGGTATAAAACTCCAGGCCGGCTTCCGCTCCGCGCTGCCACCACACCCAGCCACCGAAGGCCAATGCGATCAGAACATAGAAGCCATAAAGCAGGAGGCTTTCCTTGGCTTCGATCTCGTGTTCGTCACGATGGAGAATGCCGAGGTCGAAGACAAGCAAGCCCACGACGACAACAATGAATGCCGCCCAAAAATATACAGGTGTACCAAGAAAATCGCCCGATAGGGCTACAATAAGCGAATCCATCGCCGGACCATCTCCATTTGAACAAGTGGAGCAGCCCCGACATCGCCATAGCGGTAGCCATGACCAGAGGGGCCCGGCGCTGCATTTCTTCAAATGTGTATGGTTTGGCCAAGTTCAAGAGTGGAAACTGAATTTTTTGTAATGTTGCTCGAATTCGAAATAGCCAAGGAGATCGCGGGCCCGAAGGGGCCCTATTCCTGAGTGTGTGCAATGGATACTGATAGTTGGGGTCAGGCACCGAACGCCGAGCACTGAGGGAGCATTTTTTTGGCAATGGCGACATGAACTTGCCGCCAAAAAGCTAAAAAGTATCCAAGCTTTTTCTCGAAAGCAAATGGCTGGGGGACCTGGATTCGAACCAAGACTAACGGAGTCAGAGTCTTCAAATGGACATTGAAAACATTATCTAATTTCGAATTTGTTGCACCCATGTCGCGTTCACATAAACGCAGCCGCCGCTTTATCCATCAGTGATCCGTCATCGCCCCGTTCGAACAGATGCGAATACGTATCCAACGTTACGGTAATCGAAGAATGTCCAAGACGCTCCTGAACAACTTTTGCGGGCAGACCCAAGCCGCCATCGATTGGCCGGTTGATGCACCACGACGCATAGAAATGCCGAAGGGCGTGAAGGCCAGTGTATTTAGCCGCAAGCTCGGCGTTCCCTTCCTTATCCACCTTGCCAGTCTTGACGGTGACGCCGGCCGCTACCTGTGCAGGCTGATACCATCGGTGAACTATGTTGCTATGATATTCAATAGCTCCCGTTCCCGTCGGGAATACAAGCCCGAGTGTTCCTTTTGGGCATTCGTCTTTCCAAGCTTTCAAAGCATCAACCAGCGGGCCCGGGAGAGGGATCGTTCGTCTTCCTTTTTTCGACTTCGGGGAGCCTATTTCTTGATAGGCATCGGCGCGTTGCCGAATCGTGATTTCCGCTCGATCCAGATTGACATCTTGCCAACGCAGTCCTCGCAATTCGGAAGCCCGCATCCCGGTCATGCACGCAGTCAGAATGAATACACGCGGTTTGCCCGTAACTGCCGCAAGGATCGCCTTTATCTCGGCGGGCGTCGGAATATCGGTTCCAACTTCGACGGGGCGCTGGTGACGCGCTTCTGCTCTTTTTCGTCCTTTCGCTCGGCCCATGTCCTTCACGGCATTCCGGACGACCAGACCGCGCTCCTGCGCGTCGGAGAGGAGCGAACCCAGACTGACACGGACAGCGCGTACCATCGCTGCAGATCTGCCTTCAGTCTTGAGCGCATCGAGGAAGTTGCGAATTTCCGGCACGGATATCTCATTCAAGCGCTTTTTGCCGATGAATGGAATGATGTGGAGCTCGACGTGCTGCTTGTATTGATCGACTGTCGACCGCTCCAGAGCGCCGTCGCATTCGGACAGCCAGAACTCGGCGGCCTTCTTAATAGTCACGGTGTCCGCATCGGCTACGTGAACGCGCCCCATGACTTCTATGTGCGATTGAGAGTCGAACGCTTCGGCCTCTTTTTTAGTCCTGAACGTTTTCAGATGGCGCTTGCCTTTCTGGTCGACGTAGTCACAGACCCACGCTGTTTTTACTACGCCTTTTGTCGTCCAAGTTCTTTCCCTGATGGACATCTATGTCTCCGTTTTGTGACTAACGGAATACGCGTAACATGGAAAACAGCGCGGGGTCAAAAAAGCAGGTTGACATATCGCGGTGAGACACGCATCATTTTCGCGATGGGTGAAACTCATCTGCCCTACGGGGCTGGGCCGACTGCCGTAAATGAGGCGGGGCCAACGATTAAAAGCCGCCACCGAACCCCGCGGCAAGCTTCCACACCACCGAACCACAACAAGCCATACGTGCGTCTTTCTGCGCGCGCTGGTAATACGAGGAGATTCCGCATGAAGGCGGGAAACGATAATCTGGCCGATGACATGCTCGTCGGAGCGAAAGCAATTGCGTCATTCTCAGGCTTCGGAGAGAGGACTGTTTATCACTTGGCAAAAACCGGAGTACTGCCGACATTTAAAGTCGGCGACTTGGTGTGCGCTCGGAAATCCAAGCTTCTTGCGTTCATTGAAAAGCAGGAGGCAGCATGACCAGCGCAGCATCCATTTCTTATTTCTTGACCCACGAAGCGTCCCGCATGACCCGTGAAGCCATGCTCGACCTGTTCAACGCAGAATTCCCAGATTACGAGGGTAACGACGAATTCCATCGAGGTCTTCGCGCTGGAGTAGCTCTGTTCCAGCAAGAAGCTGCGATGCGGGGCGAAACCCTAGACATACGCGGCGCCCTGGCGCGGCTAGCCAAGGTTTCCCGGTATGAAATCGAAGATGAATTCGCAGAGGATATAGCTGCGTCCCCAACCGGCCTAAGCACCGCCATCCACTAACCCACTACCACCACGCCAACCGCATGCGCACCCGCCCGCGCCACGGGTAGTTGCGCGCCAAAACACGAGGAAAACTGATGAAATCAGCTGCTGATAATTCCGCCACCCGATCGCACTTGGCCGCCAAGGCACGCTTTCAGAATGCCGTCCAGAACCGCGCGCCTGTTGCGTTCATTGTTGACGACACATTGGTTGATAAGATCGGACAGGAAACAGTTCTCACACTTTTCTGCGACGGCCGATACGACGAAAGTGAATTCCAAATAGATATCGTTTTGGAAAGCCCAATTTACCGTCGACAAGAACGTGGGCAGAAAGAGCTCGGCCGCCTATGCGAAAGTGTCGGTTTGCGCACGATTGAAGATTCTCCGGAGCTGCACGGCAAGGAGGCAGTGTTGCGTCGGGCGGATGATGGCGAACTGTTCTTCACTCCACACAATTTGATCTTTACGGCCTCCTGAGCATGACCATCCGTATTCACAATTTCACCCCCGCGCGATCCGGCGCGGGGAACACCCTCGCTTGGTTCGACGCCGAGTTTTCGAATGGGCTGAAGGTCCAACGATTGAAACTCGTCCAAACCAGAAACGGCTATCGCATCTACGGGCCGCGCGATCATTTGGGGCAACTGATATCTATGCCGATCCCGCTTGCCGATGAAATCGCAGAACTTGTCCTCCCTTATTGGAAAGCAGTCGTAAGCAATGCAGAACACCGTCGCACAGCAGCCTGACCTTTCTCCCACTGCAATCCGCCACGCGGTTCTTGCTAACGGGTATAAGCCCATTCCGGTTCACGGTAAGCGTCCTCAGCTCAAAGGCTGGCAGCAGCTTTCGCCGACCCCCGCATCGATAGATGCGTGGGAACGTGGGTACGCCGACCATGCGAACACCGGCATTTTGACCGGCGAAGTCGTTGCTATCGACATCGACGCCGCAAATCCCGATGCATCTGAGCGCCTAATTGCCGAACTGCTGAAAATCCCCGGTGCCATGCAGGCGCCGTGCAGGACAGGGCGCGCGCCGAAATGCCTTTTTGTGTTCCGCGCGTCGGAGCCGCGAAAGAAGGCGACTACGCAGGTTTATCTCGTGAACGGCGAAAAGTGCCAGGTTGAAGTACTCGGCGAAGGTCAGCAGTTCGTGGCGTATGGCATTCATCCGGATACACAGCAGCCTTATACTTGGACAAGCGGCGATCCGACAACTGTGCCATTCCAAGATTTGACGGAGGTCACGCCAGAACAGGTTGACGCCTACCTGTTGGCCGCCGAAGCCATCCTTGCTGAACTTGGTGAGCCCGAGCGCAAAGCCGCACCGGTATCGGCTCGCGCGTCGAGCGGTTCGACTTTCTGGACCCGTGTGAATGCGGCCGCGCTTGATAACACAGACGCTTGGGTTCGGTTGCTTTTCTCAACGGCGCACAAGGAGTCCGGCACTGGCGCTTGGCGTGTCACGTCCAAAGAACTGGGCCGTGGGCTACAGGAAGATATTTCCATACACGCCGACGGAATTCAGGATTTTGGCGAGGAACGCGGCCTGACGCCTATCGATCTTGTGCGCGAGTATGGCGGTGCAGCATCTGCGAAGGACGCTGCTTTCTGGCTGTGTGAACAGTTAGGCCGTTCGCCTTCTGACTTGGGGTGGGAAGTTACGGAGCCGGTTAAACTCTCTTTCTCAAACATAGCAGCGCAGGTCGAAGCCGCGAACGATGATGATGAAGGTGACATTGGCCGCGAAACTCCCCAGCCAGACCCAGGCGGCCTGCCTCTCAGCCTTTGTTATCCACCGGGCGCTGTGGGAGAAATCGCCAAATTTATCGTGTCATGCTCGCGGTTTCCATCGCCGCACCTCTCGCTGGCTTCTTCCCTGGCTTTTGTATCGGCGCTGATCGGTCGCCGATACAAAGGGCCGACCGGGTTGCGCTCAAACATATACGTTATCGGCTTGGCGGAATCAGGCTTCGGCAAGGACATTACCATCCGAGCCGTGCAAAGCATCGCGTCTAGTACTGTGGCTGGCGATAAGGTCACCAAGTTTGTTTTTTCCGACAGAATCGCAAGCCTACCCGGACTGGCTAATAAACTACGTCGTCACCCGGCATGCGTGGCACAGCAGGATGAGTTCGGGAAGTTCATTCGGCAGTATATGGGTGAAAAAGCCCCGGCTCACCGTGAGGAAGTTGCAACAGCTTTGCTTGAGCTAACAGGCGCTGCATCCGGGCTTTGGGGAGGACAGGAAAAGGCTGACGGCAATGTTCCTAGCATCCAGAATCCGTGCTTTTCGATCCATGGTGTGTCGACTCCGTCCACCTTTTGGGGAGCGCTTACGGGTGCCAGTATTGATGAAGGTCTGCTTGGTCGATTTGTCCTGATCGACGCTGGCGATAGAGATCCCAAAAAGGTTCGCAGGCCAGAAAATAGCCATGAGAACGTACCGCAACACATCTCTGATGCCGTATGGGAGTTGTTAGGCGGCGTCGGTCGAGGGCAGTCACTTTACCAAGGACCGTTTTTTGCATTGAATGCCGACAGTGAAACTAAACCTCATCCAATTGTGACGGTTGAATACGCGTCATCTGATGTCGATGATTTCTTTGAGGAATTCGACGACAGTATGCGTGCGATGAAAAAGAAGGTGAAGGTCGAATATGCACCGATATGCAACCGAGTCGGTGAGAATGCCGCCCGGCTCGCCCTGATCGTGGCGGTTGGTGCCAATCCGCGCGAGCCGATTATCACGATGGAAATCCAACAGTGGGCGAATGCCGTTGCCGAGCACTCGTTCAAGCTGCTTTTAAAAGGTGCGGACGAGAACATAGCCGACAATCATCTGTCGGCCGAATATATCCGCGTTCGAAATATGATCATTCGGAGCGGAAAAAAAGGCATTCGTCACAGTGACATTAGAAAAAACCTAAAGAGCGGCATACGAACGCAACGCCTAGATGAAATCATCGGAGACCTGATAACTTCCGGCGATGCAAAGCTTTTGATCGCACCGGCAAAAAGCGGTCAGAAGCAGACCAGATGGTGGGCAAGAGACTTTTTCCCAGAAGATGCAACGGTGCCAAATGGTATGGATTTGGCTGGTGGATAGCATTGCGAAAGACTGGTGTAAGGGGTGGGGAAAATCCATAGCGGGCCATGATCGGCGTGCAATATTCCCCACACCTTCCGGCACCCTTACCCCCACCCTTCCACCACACCTTTAGATACATCTATATATTAAAAAATATATATATATCATATAGTTATATAAGGGTGGGGTGGAGAAAACATAGGGTGTCACCCAAAAAGGCAAAAATAGACGTCATTTTTGCGTGTATTCACGCGCGCGCGAGGAATTTGACAGAGCGCGGCACAAACGGAGGAACATTTATGGGCGAAGCCAAACGAAAAAATCTGGTCCGCAGATTGTGTTTCATCACACCAGCATTTTACGAACGAACCTTATCTGGATGTCCGGAAAGATTGAGTTGGAAGGACAGGGTAAGCCGGCTTTTCACCCTCATATGGGGAAGCACATTTCACAGAGCGTTGAAGCGCGACGTCCCTGTAGGGAATTCCCTCCGCTGGCGTGGTTTACGTCGAGAATTGATGTTCCTCACTGCCTTCGAAAAATTACCTTCTGTGGCGAAAATCAAGAGACGGGAGAGGTTACGAATATCGTACTTTCAGATCGCGAGGCTTCTGCGATATCGCTCCGCCGCATGGCGCTAGGTTTTCGTGTTGAAGATATTGGCGTCATCCGTTGGACGGATCATTACGGATACTGCACCGCTGAAGGGCGTGACCTGAATGAATATGCGATTGAGTACGGCGACAACCCAGAAGACTGGTGGGTATCTGAAACTCCAGTCGACGTCGCGCTCGTCCATGAGGCGTGGGTAGCAACCTCATCATGGGGCGTAAAAATGCAGCGCATGCCCGGATATGAAAAAGATATCAGGAGGATGGTAGCCCTTTGCAAAGAGCGTAGAACTTATATCCCTCCGGCATGGCTATCGAGAGATGATGCCCAGGCGCTGGCACAATCTATCGGACTTCCCTGCGTCGATGCGGACGAAGAGGCCGACAGGTTTCTGCAAAGCCATTAACACCGCATTTATTAAACGACCACACCATCACTACTGGCCTCACCAGCCACCACCACAACACGAGGAGCATTATGTCCAATATTCAGAAAAACATTCAGGCTGCCCTTCTGGGAGTTTCCGACTTCGAACGTCCTGGCCTTCGCGCCGGTGGTTTGGCATGAGCTCCACTGTTCTCCGGCAGCCGACAACCGACATGATGATCGAAGTAGATTCTCATCAGTACGTCAATTGGCTGAGCGCGATGCAGAACGGTCTTATCGTGAGGAACGATCTATCATCCAAGCGACAATACCAGAGGCGAGAAATTGGAACAGAACGCACATCTTCGGACGTCCGGGAAACAAAACTTGCTGAAAGCCGAGAGGGTGCGATCTTCGACCGGGCCGCAACGCCGATCAACATTTTCGCGGCTCCAGCCGGACCGGTTCAGAATCCCTATAGAACCAAGACGCGCTGGCTGCGCGATCAGTCTGGCGCCCTGGTTAGGGACGAACACGGTTTGCCAATGCCTGAGCCGCGCAAGGTGACGCGCCGGTCATCAGTGACGGACTCGCGACGGGCTGACTGGATGAAACGGATCGAAGGGACGGACAATACCTACAAGGTCGCCAAGACGTGGACGGAGGGGAAAATGAAGCAAGAAAATACACCGGCAGAGCGGGCATTGATGCACGCGATGGCAGAGCATGCACGGGTTGCGTCAGACGGTCAGATTATTGCGGCAGTCGAGCGTATCAACCAGCGCCATACTGAACTTGTCGAATCCGCTGCCAATGACAATTTGCAGGGCTGGGAGCTTCTTCGCCAGCTTCGCCGCGAGAAGCGTCATGACGATGTTGAAGCCGTTGAACTCTATCGCGGCCTTTGCAGTCTGATTGCCAGCCAGCCATTGCGTGGTTTTGACTACGGCTATGACAAAAGTATGGAGAAGGAATACCGGTCTTTGAAGCTTGAAGGCGAAAATGAAGTAGACGAGGCTGCTTCCAAAGGGTGGCAAGATAACACGGTGCCTGGCGGCGAGATTGAATACAAGGAAGTGCGGAAGCGCAGCAACTCGGATCTTGGATGGACACACCCGCCGAAAAAGTATGCGGTTGCCGATGACAATACGAAGGTCAAGGCACGCCCATTCGCCGTGAAGTTCAATGAGAATGTCATGATCGCGAAAATCGATATGCGACCCGTGCTAGAAGAGTTGCGAACCGCATTGGGCGTAGGATTGGCACCGTTCGAAGATGCTGTTCTCGGTGGCAAGACGTTGACGGAAATCGGAGAGGCACGTGGCTTTAAAGGTGTGCAGGCATCCGCTGCCGGGAAAGCCTTGATTAATGCAGCCATCAACGGATTGCGCGAGACATGGGATAAAATAAAACGCCGCCAGCGGAAAGAGGCAAGACGGGCCATCATGAATGTCGACCGGGCCCGCGCACGTCTGGAACGGCAGAAGGTGCGCCAAGCCGCGTGACTTATAAGTCAAACCGGTTCCCAAGGGGTAACAGGGAGACGAGAATGTAATTCAGAAGCCCGGTCGCAAGCCGGGCTTTTTCATTTCAGTGTGGGTTTGCTCCTTTCCCCATACTGAAATGCTGTGAAGACGGTTTCTCCTCCCGTCTTAGCAGCGGCGCCGGTTGAGCGCTGTCCCCGGCGCTCCCCGGTGTTTTGGTTTCTTCTTACATGGTCGCGCCACTGGACCGCACGCCAGTGGGATAGCGTGGCAAAACAAGCCCACACAGTTACGGCAGGGTAGAGAAGCAGCATCTCGCAAGGTTCATACCCTTGAGATCGTCGGTGCAAGTCCGACCCCTGCAACCAATCTTCAAGGGTGTGAGCCCGTATGACAGCCGAACGGGATTGATGAACCGAGTCGGCTGTCCAGTTTCATGAGGTGATGCATGACTGATCCGCGTTCGGATGACCTGCAACGACGTATAGATGCGATGGCAGTTAGGATCGGCGTAAGGGACAAGATTGAAACGAATAGACGGTTATCGGAAGAAGCACAGGCATTCTTGATGCGCGCACGAGCGGGTGCAGCTGCAAGTGTTGCAAGAGAACGTCGCAATGTCGAACTGCTTGCCAGATGCATCGTCGATGAGTTTGAGCGCAGGTCCTTTCGGGCTGATTGGTTATCATGACCGACCCACGCAGCGTTGAGGCGAAGAAATACCGCGCGCGCTATAAGTCAGCCAAGTGGCGACGCATTCGTGAAGCACAACTTCGAATGCAGCCACTGTGCGAATATTGCCTGCAATCGGAAATCGTTGAACCTGCCACTGTCGTTCACCACGACGATGGTGGCCACAAGGGCGATGAACATAAGTTCTGGACCGGGCCTTTCGTGTCGCTTTGCAAGCCCTGCCATGACCGTGATGGCCAGCGCGAAGACCTCGGTCAGAGGGTCATCAGATTCGACGCCGAAGGGTGGCCCATCGGGTGATGTGGCCTAAAAAGACACACCCCGGGGGCTATCTCGGTCTCTCCGGCCATCGACCGGCGGGAACCGGCGATGGGCGAACGCGCACGCGAAACCAATTCAGATGTTGAGATGAGGATTTCATGGCTAGACCGAGAAATCCCCTCGCCAAGGCGGAGGCGGAGGGGAGAAACGTTACGCACCCGACCCGCTTCAAGGGACGGAAAGAACCGAAAGCGGCTGCCGATATCGGCAAGGCACCAAAGTGGATGAATGCCGAGCAGACCAGAGTCTGGAACTTGTTTGCGAAGGAACTGCCTTGGCTGAATGGCTCGCATAGATCGCTGCTCGAAATCGCCACTACGATCCGAACGCGCGTTATCGCGAATGAGGAAGTCGGCGTGCAGGCGTTGAACCTCCTGCGGCAGTGTCTCGGTCAAATGGGCGCAACGCCATCCGATGCAACAAAGGTCTCCATGCCTGATAGCGGCGAGGAAAAGGACGACTTGGTAGATGACTAAGACGCCGGCGCTTGATCGCGTGAATGCTTACGCGCGAGCCGTGCTCGATGGTGTTGAAGTTGCGGGGCCGCATGTTCGGAACGCCTGCCAACGCCATTTCGACGATCTGGCGCAAGCGCATGAACGCGGCTATTTCTGGGACGACGCTAAAGCCAATCGTGCAATGCGGTTCTTCGAAGAGCGGCTGAAGCTAAACGACGGTCAATTCGACGGTAAGCCGTTCAAGCTGCATGCCTCTCAGGCTTTCAAGCTGGGCTCGATCTTCGGCTGGGTGGATTCAGACGGTAATCGTCGTTTTCGTCGGGTCTATATCGAGGAAGGCAAGGGGAACGGAAAGTCGCCATTTGCAGGTGGCCTCGGTCTCTATGGGCTGATGTCCGACGGCGAGGCGGGAGCGCAAATTTATGCAGCTGGTGCGAAAAAGGAGCAAGCCCAGATCCTCTTTCAGGATGCCGTTAAAATGGCAAGGGCGGCTCCGAAACTGTCAAAACGCATCACCTTCAGCGGCGGCATTGGACGCGAGTTTAATATCGCCTTCCTTGAGAAAAAGGCATTTTTTCGCCCGATTTCCAAGGATGCAGGCAAAACCGGCAGTGGCCCCAGACCGCACTACGCTTTGTGCGATGAGGTGCACGAACATCCAGATCGATCGGTCATGGAGATGCTTGAGCGCGGTTTCAAATTTCGACAGCAGCCGCTGCTTTTCATGATCACGAATTCGGGCAGTGACCGAAACAGCGTTTGCTGGGAGGAACATGAGCACGCGGTTCGGGTAGCGGCCGGCACGAAAACGCCTGACGACGACTTCAGTTATGTCGGTGAGGTGATCGACGACACGACATTCGCCTATGTCTGCGCTCTGGATAAGGACGACGACCCGCTCGAGGATCAGTCTTGCTGGAAGAAGGCCAATCCGCTTCTTGGCGTGATTTTGACCGAGAAGTATCTGGCTGGCGTAGTTGATCAGGCTAAGCAGATACCGGGCAAACTGAACGGCATTCTTCGGCTGCATTTTTGCGTCTGGACCTCTGCCGACAAAGCTTGGATGCCACGCGATACCGTTGAAGCCGTTATGGATGACTTCGACCCGATCGAAGATCATCGCGGCAAGCAACTGTTCCTTTCCGTCGATTTGTCTGCCGCGCGCGATATGACGGCCTTGGCTTGTGCCGTCAAAACCGGCACCAAGACCATGGAACGGGAAGACGGATCGACCATCGAACTGCCGACTTTCGACGCATGGATTGAAGCATGGACACCAGCGGAAACGCTGAAGGCCCGCGCTCTGGCTGATAAAGCACCTTACGATGTTTGGGTAGAGCAGGGGTTTCTGAATGCCTCGCCTGGCAAGCGAATAAGGTTCGACTTCGTCGCGCAGCGGGTCGCGCAATTGTCGCAGGAATTCGACATCGAGGGCATCGCATACGACCGATACGCTTATGACAAGTTCCGCGAGGAACTGGACGCAATCGGCGTTGAAGTCGAGCATATCCCACATCCACAGGGCGGCAAGGTTCGCGCGAAAGCCAGCGAAAAGAAGATCGAAGCGGCGAAAGCAGCCGGCTTACCCGAGCCTAGAGGCATGTGGATGCCAGGATCTGTCACGGAGCTTGAGAACGCCATTATCGATGGTCGCGTCAGGCTTCGGCGTAATCCAGTGCTCATGACTGCCCTGATGGGCGCCACCTTCGATCGCGATCCGCTCGACAATCGATGGTTCGTGAAAACCAAAGCATCGGTGCGCATCGATGCTGCCGTGGCTCTGGCCATGGTTACAGGTTTTGCAGCCGATACACCTGTCGTGGTCAGGCCCTCGCTGTCGCCGTGGGACGACCCGGAATTTACTCTAACGAAAGCAGCCTCATGAGGATACTTCAGCGGTTCTCGCGTTCGCGACGAGAAGCCGATATCGAGCAGCGCGCCAGCCCTGAAAACGCGGGTGTACCGGTTAGCGCCGAAAATTTTCTGGCTTACTTTGGCGTCCAACCAGTCAACCTTCCATCTGTCACGATCGAAAGCGCCTTGACCGTTCCTGCGGTTCTTGCTGCGGTTTCGTTTCTATCCCGTACAATGGCCGCGTTGCCTCGTCACGCATATCGTGATGGCAAAGGCGGTTCCAAGCGTCTGGGTGGTAAGCTTGAGACCATTGTGAACACAGCCCCCAACTCGGATATGGGCGCTTTCAAGTTCTGGCAGTACTTTTGGCAGCAGGTTTTTACTGGCGGCCGTGGTCTGGCTTGGATCGAGCGATCGGGAAAAGAAGTTTTGGCTTTGTGGCCGATGGACCCGACCAAAACCACCGTGAAGCGCAAAGGCCTGGCTGTTGTCTATCGATTTGACAACAAAGAATATCCAGCCGCCGATGTCATAGACGTACCATTCATGTTGCGAGCTGATGGCATTCGGCATTTCGGCCCTATCGCTCAAGCAGCCAAGGCGATTCAGCTAGCCATCGCCATGAATGACTACGGGTCGAACTTCTTTGCCGGCGGTGGCGTTCCGCCTTTAGCTCTAGAAGGCCCGCTGCCTCAAGGTGGGGCGGCAATGCAACGGGCGATGGGTGATATTCATCGCGCAATTGACGAAGCCCGAAAGAGCGAAAAGCCGATCTTTCCAATGCCGCCTGGCCACAAGTTGACCCAGGTTGGCTATGACCCCGCCAAGGGTCAGATGATCGACGCCCGCCGCTTTCAGGTCGAAGAAATCGCCCGCACATGGCAACTTCCACCTGTATTCCTACAGGATCTCACGCATGCGAGCTTTTCGAATGCAGAACAGCAGGATTTGCATCTCGTCAAGCACCTGATCATGCAGTGGGCAAAGGCTCTCGAAGACGAAATGAATTTGAAAATCTTCGAGGTGGCTGGCGGCACTCGCTACATCCGCCACAATCTGGACGGGCTTCTCCGTGGTGACTTCAAGAGCCGCATGGACGGTTATGGGGTGGCAATTCAAAACGGTATCCGGACACCCGATGAGGTGCGTTCTCTGGAAAACTTGCCAGCAAAGGGCGGGGCGGCGGATCAGCTTCATATTCAGGGCGCCACCGTCCCGTTGGGGACGCAACCGGCGATAGCTCAACCCCCTGCCAACGACAATTCTGTTGAGGAAAATGCTGCAGCATGACCGAAATTGAAAAACGTAGCGGGTCTCTCGGCGTAGAGACCCGAGCAGACGACAGTAAACGTGTGCTGACTGGATACGCGATTATCTGGAATAGCAATACGACCATCGGCGACTATTTCGTCGAGCGGATTGCACCCAGCGCATTTTCCGGGTCGATCGGCGGCGACATCCTGGCTCTTCTACACCACGATTCAGGTCGTGTGCTGGGTCGGACCAAAAGCAACACGCTGAGGCTGAAGGAAGATACTCGCGGGCTTCACGTAGAAATCGATGTGCCCAATACTACCGATGGCAACGATCTATGGGAACTAGTTGAACGTGGCGACATCACGGGCATGTCCTTCGGAATGCGGGTAACTAAGCAGGAATGGGACGATACAGGCGCGATACCTCATCGCACCATTCTTGAGGCGGAGCTTTTCGAAGTCACTGCCACTCCCACCCCCGCTTACGAAGACACTCATCTGGCGAAACGCTCGTTAGATGCGTGGCGAGCCGAGGCTGATGCGATAATAGCGCGGCGCCGAGGTGAAAATCGAACGGCAGCCGCCCGCCGTATCGCTGAGAAACGCGCCTCTTTTGAGCAGCGAATTCGCGGCATCGCCTGATGTCGTGACCATTACCCGGCATGCCGGAGGGTCTGCATAGCAGGCCAGAGCAAAACCGTTATCTTCAAGGAAAATTTAATGTCTCTTACCGAACTGCACGAGCAGCGCGGCCGTCTGGTCACGCAGGCTCGCGAAGCCCTCGACGAAATCAAGTCGAACACCGACGAAGCGCGATCCAATGAACTGACCGAACGCCATGACCGCATCATGACGGAATTTGATAAGATCGAAAACCTTATCAAGCGCGAGAAGACGCTCGCGGAAATTGAAGCGCGCGCAGCAGATGAGCGAGCACGACAGCGCCCGATTTCTGATTCCGAAGGTCGCGGTAGCGAGGTCGGCGAGGAAATCGAATATCGCTCCGTGTTCTATAAATTCCTCGCCAACAATGCCGATATCGGCGAGTTGTCGGGAGAAGAGCGCGCCGTTCTAAAGCGTGGCGTTCAGCCCGCCGCTGAGACCCGTACCCAGGTGACGGCGACCAATGCCGCCGGCGGCTACACCGTACCAGTCGAGCTCGCCAACGAGATCGTCAAGTCTATGAAGGCTTGGGGCCCAATGTACGATGAGGACATCGCGACCGAGATCGTTACTTCCGCTGGTAATCGTATCAACATCCCGACGGTTGATGACACCGGAGTTGAAGCCGAAAAGCACACCGAAGGAACGCCATTGACCGACGATGGCGGCAAGGACGTGACGTTCGGTCAGAAGAACCTTGACGCGTTCGTTTACGACACTGAGTTCGTCAAGTTCTCCATGGAACTTGCACAGGATTCAATTTTCAGCGTTGAAGCCCTGCTTGGCCAGCTTCTGGGCGAGCGCCTTGGTCGTATTGCAAACAAGCAGCTGACCATCGGCACCGGCACTGACAGCCCGAACGGTCTCGTCACCGCGTCTTCGCTTGGCAAAGAAACGGCTGCCTCGGCGGCGATCACTTCTGATGAACTGATCGACCTGCTGCATTCGGTCGACCCAGCTTATCGCCAGAGCCCGAAAACGCGCTGGATGTTCAACGACCTTACCCTGGGTTCGGTCCGTAAGATAAAGGATAACGAAGGCCGTTACATCTGGTCGATGGGCGACATCACGAAGGGCGAGCCAGGCACCCTGCTTGGCTATCGATACAGCATCAACCAGGCAATGGCTGGCATCGGCGCGGGCAACAAGCCAATCGTGTTCGGTGACTTCGGCAAGTACTTTGTCCGAAAGGTCGGTTCTCCGGTGATTGGCGTTCTTCGCGAGCGCTTCTGGCCGGATCTGGGCATTGCCGGCATCATCCGCTTTGACGGTGAGCTCGGCGATACCGCTGCGGTCAAGCATCTCGTAAACGCTGCATCTGGCGGCTAATCAATCTTCGGGGCGGTTTATCCGCCCCGTTCCTTTTTGGGGACGATCATGAAAATTACGATTACGACCAGTCTGTCAGGGCCGACCTACACGCTCGAACCTGGCGCCGTCGCCGACTTTGCCGAGGCCGAAGCGATCCGCCTCATCAACGCTGGTTTTGCTATTCCCGCTACAAATGATGGCGACGTCGAACGTGCTGTGAAATCCGTTCCCAATGGGGAGAGGCGCGAGAAGCGAGGCCGATCGAATGTGGCATCCGTATAAGGTCGCGCAAGGTCCGACGGGCGATGTCATCGCGCTTGAGGATGTAAAGCGCCATTTGAATGTGATGCACGACGATGATGACGTTTACATCCGATCGCTCATTACGGCCGCATCTGACTTTGTTGAGAAGTATTGCGGGATCGTCGTCGCGGGGCAAAAGATCGAAGCGTCATGCGATGCGTTTTCCGACATGTCTCGTCTGTCGGTTGGTCCGGTAACAGAAGTCGATAGGATCGAATATATCGCTCTCGACGGATCGAAGAACACCGTAAGCGTTGATGCATATGTTTTGAACAGCGATGGTGTCGAGCCATCGATCGCGTCGGCATATGGAAGCCATTGGCCGATTGTTCAGCCAGGCTCTCGTATAGCGGTTACCCTGAATGCAGGCTTCAACGCACTTCCGGCATCTATTCGTCACGCCATGCTGTTGTGGATTGCCGATGCTTACCTCGTTCGGGCTAACAGAGCGACAGTCGAATGGTCGGCTTTTGACAGTCTGCTTTGCAATTACCGACGAGGTCGATAATGGCCGAGACGAAGTACCGAGCCGATGCAATCGGCCAGATGAACGCCCGCATCACCTTTGCCAAACGGGTCGAGATTGATGATGGTTTCGGCGGCACCCGCGGCGAGTGGCAAGACCAATTCACAGTGCCAGCCCGTTTGAAACCGAAGTTTGGCGGCAATGCTGAAAGCTTCGTGGCATCAAGGCTGGTTTCAAAGCAGCCCTATAACTTGACGATCTACAGCAGCAGAGCGGCGAGACAGGTAACGGCCTCATGGCGTGCCTATGACGCTCGGGCGGGCAAGACCGGCGAAAACCCCAATCGCGTCTTCGGCATCAAAACCATCGTTAATCCCGACGAGACGAACCGGTTTCTCGAAATGCTGGTTATCGAAAATGAGGTCGCCTGATGGTGGTTCGTGCAAAACTCAAACGCACAGATTTGCTGAAGAAGATTCAGCAGATCGCGCCGAAGGCCATTGAGAAAATGGCCGAAGCCCAGATGCAGGTTGCGGAAGAAGTTGCCGAAGCAATCAAGGCGCGCGCTCCAGTTCGCGCCAATGGGGGCGGCGAATACAGAGATAGCATCCACGCCGCCAAGCAGAGCGACAATCCAGACAAGAAGGTCTTCGGTGCCCGTAAATCGACAGATCCTAACGCGGTCGGCATCTACGGCGCATACATATGGCGGTTCTTGGAATACGGCACCAAAGCCAGTGCTGGCACTGCGGCCCGCGTTGATCGTCGATACAAGTCCGGCACCGTTATGACGCAGGCCAAGGGCGCTCATGCCGCCACTCCTGCGCAGCCGCATATCTTCCCAGTCTGGCGCGGCATGCGGAAGAAAGCCGTTCGTCGCATTCGTGCGGCGATGAATAAGGCGATCAGAGAGGCCATGCAAAAATGATCGATAGCGAAAGCTTGGAATTACAGGGTGCTGTTGTTTCTCGTTTGAAAGCATGGCCAGACCTGCAAGCTCTCGTCGGCACCAAGATTTACGACATCGTGCCGTCAGACACTACTGCGCCTTACGTCGAGATCGGTGACTTTGACGATCATCGAGACGACAAAACCTGCGTTTCCGGTCGGCTTATTTACGTGACCATTCACGTCTGGACAAAAGCACCGGCTGGTAGCAGCCGTGTGGAGGCCAGCCGGATCGCAAGGGCCGTAGAAGGTGCGCTCACTGAAGCTAGCCTGACGATGCCGTCATATCGGCTCGTTTCTTTGGACCACACCCGAACGCAAGTCTTCAAAGACCTGGATGACGCCCATCTTCACGGCGTCGTCGAGTTTACCGCCAGGACAGAACAGCTGCCCTAGCCCACCTCCCAAAACAAGACAGTTCAACCACAGCCCGCCACTTCGGCGGGCTTTTTGCATTTAAGGATATCAAAATGGCCGATGGTCAGCAGATTGGTCGCCTTCTCCTCATTCAAATTGGCGATGGCGCAACTCCCGAAGTTTTCACGAACCTCTGCGGCTTGCAGACGCGTTCGTTCAATATGTCGGCCAACTCCGTCGACACCACGATCCCAGATTGTCAGAATCCCGGCGCAACGCCGCAGAAGACTGGCGTGCCTGGTATCAAGCAGCGCACCTTTACCGGCTCTGGTAAGTTCGTGGCGGGGGCGAACTCCGCGTACTTTATCGGCAAGGTGAACGACGCCGCGATTTTCAACGCGATCGTAATTGTTCCTGGCCTTGGCTCATATGAAGGTCCTTGGTTTGTGACGGACTTTGAATTCTCCGGCGAGCAGGAAGGCAATATGGACTTCAGCGCCACCTTCGAAGCGGCAGGCCCGCTGACTTTCGAAGCTGAGGTCTAAGAATGGAGCTTCCGGTTAACGGAGCTCGCGGCGAAGTCGGCGTCACTATCGGTGGCGTCGAAATCGTCCTCGCGGCAACAATGAAAGGCTTGGCAGCGGTTTCTGAAGAGCTCGGCTGCAAGTCAATGAACGATCTCTTCGCACGACTGTCGGACGCCGAGATCAACGCTGCAATTGTCGGCCTTCGACACCTAACGGTGCAGGGCGACGCAGCTGCGGCTATCGAGCGATTGAATTTAAGCCATTTCGCTTCGCTCTCCACTGCATTTCAGGCTGCGCTAGCGCATCATTTCAAAGGTGATCAAGCGGGAAACGGAAAGGCCAAGGGAAAAGCGTAGCTGCCGATTTCCCTTGGCTAGCGTGGCAGCAGGCAGCTTTCGGAATTCTGCGATGGACGCCGAAAACATTCTGGAACTCGTCACTAACAGAGTTCCTTGCCGCTCTTGATGGCTTCACTGAAGCACGAGGCGGCAAAAAGACAGTCGAGCCACCGACCGACGCGCAGATGGATGATCTGCTCACGAAATACGGAAAACCCAAGAAGCCCGCCTAGCGCGGGCTTTTTCTTTTTAAGGAGAGCCGCGTGGCCGAAGAAAACACTGATATTATTCTATCCATTTCCTCAGATGTCGCATCGATGCGACGTGCGCAGAAGCGAATGGAAGAAATGCTGAACTCTATGGGCAGGAGTTCCGACAGCGCCTTTAATAAAATAGCAGACCGGGCCAATGCCGATATGCGCCGCATTGAGGAGGGCGCAATCAAGCTTCGCCGCCAGCTCGACGCGACATTCCAGAAATCGTTCGGCGGCAGCTTAAATAAAGGACTGGCTGCGGTCGGCTCCGTCTTGGGTACAAACGAGGTCCGCAAGTACGCAGACCAATGGACGACTGCCGAAAACATGTTGAAGGCAGCGACCGCTGCCACCGGTATGCAGACACGCTCGTTAAAGGAGTTGCGTTCTGGGGCGGACGACGCTCGCGTGTCCGTCGAGGATTACGTTGATCTTTACGCGCGCATGGTGCGGTCTGCGTCAGGTGTTGCCAAGTCCGAGAACGAAATCGCTCTGGCTACCAATCTCGTTTCCAAGGCGTTCAAGGCCGGCGGCGCGTCTGCGCAGGAACAGGCGGCTGGTATTCTCCAGCTTGGTCAGGCGCTCGGCAGTGGCGTTTTGCAAGGTGATGAACTGCGATCGCTGCGCGAGAATGCGCCCATTGTTGCCAAAGCTATCGCTGACGAATTCGGCGTGACGGTCGCCAAGCTCAAGGATTTAGGCGCAGAAGGCAAGCTGACTTCAGATCGAGTGTTTAGAGCGATCATAAACGCGCAAAAAACGATCGAAGCGCAGTTCGCGGCGACAAATGCGACCATTGGTGACGGCATGACCGCCATCAACAACGCCATGTTGCAATACATCGGCACTGCCGGTGATGTCACTGGTATCTCGGCCACCGTATCGCGCGCCCTGATTCTGATTTCGCAGAATTTCGACCAGGTGGCAGACGCAGGCATGCAGTTGGCCGCGGTTCTGGCCGGTGTGCTGGTTGGTCGGTCTTTGGGCGGCATGATCCGGACGCTTGGATCCACGACGGCGGCTCTCGTTAAGTTCCATCAGGCGGCGAAGGCCGCGCAGGGCGCAATGGGCTTGGTGCAGGCGATGGGCGGGCTCGGAGCGGCAGCTGGCCCGCTTGGTGCTATCATCGGTGGCGCGCTCGTGCTGGCGGTTGGGAATTACACGGTCAGCGCCATGGAAGCTCGAAAGAATTCCGACACTCTTCGCGCAGAGATGGAAAAGCTCGGGCTGGTTGCGCCGAAGGCCGCGGACGGGATTTATAAAGCGGCCGAGTCGCTTGATAAACTCGCCGACCCTGAGAAGGTGCGGAAGCTTAAAAATATCGCCAGTGAGTTGGAGCGGCTGCGAAATGGCGGCGGGCGTTGGGGTAGCCTTCTCGGGCAGGGCGATGAGCTGGACGTTTTGTCCGCAAACGCTACGGCGCCGCTCAAAAACGTCCTGCAGAACGTCGGAATGTCCGATGCTGATAAATCTGCGCGTCGTGAAATTGCAAACCTCATCAGCGATTTTCAAAACTTCGCAATTACCGCCGATAAGGCGAAAGATCGACTTCAGGCCATCAATGATACTTACGTCAGTAAGGGTGTCGTTGAATTGACTGAGCGGGTTCAAGAATCCATTGAACGCATGTCCGGCCTCCAAGCTATGTCAACCCGAGTCGGCGAGATGCCTGGCATCCAAGAAGCCGAGCAGCGGATTCTGGAGTTTCGCGACCAACTGGAAAACTTGCGCCAGCAGGACATTATTGACGACCAGCAAAAGGCACAACTTCAAGGAATAATTGATAAGCTCCTTGAAACTAAAACTGGTGCCGGTGAAGCGGTTACCGCCATCAATAACTTGTCTAACGCTAACCCCAGTATCAGTGGCTTTCTCTCTACAATGGAGCAGGCCATCGTCACCTTGGGCGGTGTGTATGACGCTGCCGTAAAAGCCCGCAAGGCTATGGCCGCTGCCTACCCGGTTGGGGTTCCAGACGAAGCAAAGGCCACAAGCTCCGCCAACGATCCGTATATCGTCCAGCGGAAAAAAGAAAACGCTGCCGCTGCCGATTTCGAAAAGAACGCGACCCGTCGCGCCAGTCTGACGAAGGACCAACTCGCACTTGAAACTAAGCTGGCTGATGTACGCAAGCGACTGCAATCTGAAGGCGTCACGAAGCCGGATGAAGATATGGTGAAGCGCATCGCTGACGCCGAACTGGCTGGTGAAAAGGCTCGATCCAAGGAAGGCAAAAAGCCGAAGGACGTTAAGAAGTCCACCGATCAGAAGATCGACAGCGATATTCAGGCTGTGAAGGATCGCACGGCGGCTTTAGCGGCGGAAGCCGAGATGGTCGGAAAGTCCACTGCCGAGCAAGAGAAACGCCGGATCGCAATGGATCTTGAGCAGGCCGCTCTGGCGAAGCTGAAGGACGAAGCGATCAAAAAAGGCCAGAAAGATTTGTCGAACATAAAAATTTCGGCGGATCAGCGGGCCCAGATCGACCAGGTTGCTGAAGCCTATGGACGGGAAGCGGCTGCTTTACAGTTAGTTGAAGACCGGCAACGTCGATCAGAGCAGGCCGCCAATGACTTTTACGAGTCGTTCAAAAGCAGCACGATCGGCGCAATAACTGGTGCAAACAGTTTGGCCGACGCGTTGAAGAACATCGGCAATAGATTGGCCGATCTGTTCCTAAACGCTGGCTTTGACGCACTGTTCAAACCGTCCTCAAATGGTATGGCAGGTGGTGCATTTGGCGGCTTCTTCAACAGCATCGGCAGTCTGATCGGGCTGAAAGACGGCGGCCAGATCCCCGGCTACGACAGTGGCGGTCGCATTCGGGGCCCTGGCGGACCTCGTGATGACAAGGTGCTTCTGTGGGGGTCGAATGGCGAGTTCATAATGAACGCTGCCGCGACCCAGAAGTGGCTGCCAGTTCTGGAAGCCATGAACGCCGGTAAACTTCCACAGCTACGTGACGGCGGCGGCGTTGGCTTTTCTGCACCGCGAATAGCTTCAGCGTCGATTCCTGTTCCAAACATCCCCAGTGTTGCGCAGCTGTCTGGCAATTCCAGCGTCGATAACTCGCGCACCGATAATTCGGTGAGTGGGCCGACCATCAACGTGACCGTCAACGGAGCAACCGGCAATGCCGAAGTCGCGGCAATGGTGCAGGAAGGGCTCGCGAAGGGCATGATGGCCTGGCAGCGATCACCACAGTTTGCGAATGCAGTTTCGCAGGGCGTCAAACAAGCAAATAGCCGCGGAATGCTGCGGCGCTGAATTAAACATGGGCGGCCTTCGGGCCGTCCTTTTCTTTTTGGAGAAATGGATGAATATCTATTTTGTTACGCCCGCACCGGCGCAGGGTGGCGAAATTCGCGTATTGCAGGATGATGAAAAGACGCCGATCGTCGGGTTCTTGTCACATGAGGAGGCGGAGGACTTCGCCCAGCGTATGGCACGTCGCTTTCCAGGTGTGCAGTTTTGGGTGATGGAAGGCACGGCCACGAAGGCATTTATAACCGATCCATTGCCAGTGCGGGAATGCATCCCGGCCGTCGGGAAGTTCTAATATGGCCGAAACCCTTCCCGAAGGCTTGAACTACCAAGCGAGTCCTCTGAAGCTCAATCGGTCGGTTTCAAGTTCACGATACGGCGATCGGGCTGTTTCGTTCATCGAGAATGGCGATCCATATTGGTCGTGGACCGCCAGTATAATCTCGTTGAGCCCGGCTGACCGGCGACGACTTGAGGCATTTTCAGATCGGTGCCGCGGCGGTATGGTCACGGTTCACTATACCCCGAAAGACGCATGTATCCCGCAAGCTTATTGGGGCGACGCTGACAACCCAGCTATTGCAGGCACTGCGACGCTAGCCGCGATTAACGGAAACACGCTGACTTTCAACGGCGTGGTGGCTGGTCTGAAATTGACCGAAGGCGACCTGATAGGCTTGTCCACCGGCGATTACAACTTCATCGCTCGCATCGCCACTGATGCCGCAGCAGCCAGCACGAATATGCAGGTGAAGATCGAGCCGTTTCTGCCTTCATATATCGGCGTCGGCTCTACGGTACGCTTCAAAAACCCCGTCATGAATATGCGCATGCTGCCGAACAGCTTGGAAATCGGCAACGGCTTTTTCCCCGATGCATCATTTCAGCTTGTCGAGGTGCCGAGGTGAGGGACAGGCGTTGGCGACCAATCGTTTCTAATAACTGTTGTGTTAAAACGACCGCAAAAAACGCGGTAGCCTCCGGCAACTCTTCGTCTGGATGATTATTCGGCTAGGCGCAGCGGCCCGCTGCATCTGAACGAGGTAAACTTGACAGATAGCCTCTTCAATCGCTAGACAATCCGAACCATTTATCGGGGCGGGCATCATAATGCGTATTGAGAGTGAAGAGCAGGCTAGGGACCTGTTTTTTGAGCTTGTAAATAACAAGGATAAGTACAGCGATTTCGACATAGAAAAACTCGAATTCGGCGACTGGTACAAATTACAGGTTTACTTACCAAATCCTCCGGAGGATTCATCGATAACGCCACCTTTCATGGAGGCGTTTCTTGAAATTCAAAAACACATCTATCAGCTGGCGGCTCTATCGAAAAGCGGTGTTGCCAACGCAAACTACATATCGGAGGATGAGCGCCGGGAGCTTGACTTGGCGGTTGTCGTTAAAGGAGGCAGTTCGGACCTCTATGCTGATATCCGAGAAGTCGTTTTGAAATCTATACCTCAGGCGGTGACCAAAATGTCGGGAAGACAGATCGCTATCGTTGTTCTGGGGATTGCACTCATTACAGCGACAGCATGGGGAACATCATCCTTCTTGGAGATGCAAAAAGAAATCAAACTGGCCGAGCTGAAAAGTTCGGAGCATATTTCAACGATCGAAAAACTGAGTTTTGCATCAGCGCAACAAGTTGAAACGCTCAAAGTTGTTCTGGGCGCAATGAAGGAAAGCGGGGAGGTTGGCAAGAAGGCCGCCGATCTCACAACATCTAGCCAAGAGGCACTACTAAAGGCTGCCTCAAAAACAAACGGCTCTGTCATTAATGATGTGCATGTCGGGCAAGATGAAGCTAAAGCCCTCAGGACGAGCCCTCGTAATAAAGCAGATATTGTTTTCGCTATTAAAAACGTTCGCGTTACGGATATAAATACTGATGATCCAACAACGATGGTCGTAACTTTGAAAGAACAAGATGGTGATGATGAGTATAAAATAAAATTCGCTGATCGGCTGTTAGAGGTGGCTGACAGAGAGACAGTGTTTTCTTCGCTCGGAAAGCGCGAAAGTATATGGGTTGAGCTAAGAATTAAAAGTGTCGATAATGAAGTTAGAAGCGTCGAACTAAAAAGAGTTGTTCCCCCAAGTGATCTTGCTCATCTCCTTGAAGAGTAATATATCTAGATACTAGTTGAAGGTCCCTGCAATCGCAGGGGCCCTTTATTGTTTACGGACCTTCGGGGCTCTCTCCGCATAACTGCCTACTCCCCATGTCTCGGATGGAGAACCGTATCCGTGATGTGCGGCCAGCGCTAGAGCCAAAGGACAGCAAAAGATTAGAGTCAGAACTGAGGTCGTTAGTTCACTTCTATGCCATTAGACCAAAAGTCCCGATAAGCCGCTAATTTCAGCGGTACAGCGTCACCGTCGATTCTGACTATAGATGCTGGCGATCTCGCGGCAAATGCGTTTAATGACTGAGTGAGTGTCCAGATCTTTGCGTCGTCGGTTATAATCAACCGATCATGCAGTGAACGAGGGTTGGCGGCTGTCTTTAACGTTAGCGGTCTCGTAGTGTCGTATTGCGTTTTCCAACGTTTCGCCGCTGGAGCTAGAGACTGTTTGACGCTAGCGCTGTCAGTGAGAAGCATGATTGCGACGCATTCTTTTGCAAGTAATGCAAAATCTGTCAGCGCTTTCTCATCCATATAAGGGTCGACAATCAATGCTGATGTCGACGCTTCGCTCAGGATCTTCCCAACTGCGGCCATTGCATCGAAGCTGTTCCCAGCGGGGATGAACGCTCCTTGAGCTGATGATGGAGCTTTGACCTCAGCAGTTGCCAACATCTTATAGAGTACGCCAAGTACCTGATGAACAACTACGGTGTTGGGGCCGCTGATTGTGACAAGGTTTGCCATGGCTCCAATTTTGCCCGCTGAGATGGGGTCATTCATCTCCTCCGCGTAAGCATGAGCCATGCCAATCCATTTTTGTATTTCCAGCGTCGTCTTTCCAAAAGGCGGTGTTTCAACGAGCCTTCCGATCACAACATAAATTTGTTCCGCGTTCATTTCGTCACTCCCAACCCACGGTTTGAAGTTACACGCCGGGGGAAAGTCGTCAACTCCGAGAAGTGTCTCTTTCCTGCGGAAAATCATGCAGATGTAAGCCGCCGGGCTTGCCAATATCGTCCGCGCCCGCCACCTTGAATAGCGAAAGGCGGGAATAATGCAGATATTCGATTTCATCAGCCAAGACGAATTGGATGAACTTCCTGAAGATGAGAATGCAGCATTTCTAGAGTTCGTCCGGATATCTCGCAGACGTCTGCAAGAACGCTTGAATCAATTAAACGGAAATGACGAAAGCGATTGGCATATAATTGAAGAGGCTCGCCACGGTTTTATGAACGTCGTAATAGCATCCGCTAGACGGTTTCGAGTTGAACCGTTTGCCACAATGGATGTTCCTCAAATCAAAAATTTTTCCCAAAATGAATATCAACAATTTGTTGCTGATCTAGATCATTATATGACGCAGCTGCTACTGGATAGCCGCATTGCGAAGCGTCAAGAAACCGTTGGTTTATCGCCTGCCGCCAAGGAGAACATCCGAACAAAGCTGCATCATCTACGAGAGGCGTTGGAACGCTCAGAATGGGACGAGCGTACGCGTGCGCGGCTTCGTGCACGCTTGGATGAATTCGAGAAGGATCTTGAAAAGAGCAGAATAAACATTCTTGCAGTGGCGCGGGTGGCGATAGAAATCCTCGCAGTTCCTGGTGCTTTGGCGGGCACTTATGACGTGTCAGTCAAGATGATTAATCAGATCATGCAGACTATCGGAAAAGAAAAAATTGACGAAGACGAACGCCGACGACTGCCACCAGTCGAAAAACCAGCTGCGCTTATTCCGCCTCGCGCGGAAGAGAAAAAGAAATCAGCCCCCGAGTTCGGGCGTGGGTTCAGCCGCGACCTGGATGACGAGATCCCATTCTAGATATTTCATCTATCCGCAAAGATCGCGCCGGTCTTTGTTTGGGCGGTTTTGGCTTACACATAAAGCGTTTCAACGAGGAAGTCGCTACACCATAAAGCACGTGAAGACGAGAGCGGCAATTACGCCGCCCAATACTACGATACGATCTGAACAAGATCAATTTCTTCCCGGAGAGTCTTTCAAATGGGTACTGCTAACAAGCCCAGCCCCCGCTGGGCGGGTCATGAAGCCTTATTCCATGTAAGGTATATCTCCCCACTGAAACAGAACAGCAGGCGGTCCATATTCTCCAACGTGGGGATCTGCTTCGCGGCTCCACGCGACTACACCGACATGTTTGCCTTCCAGCGATTGCGCTGCACGTAACGCACGGCTCTCTGTTTCAAATGCCATGGGTTCGAACGCCGGAACCAACTCGCCGTCTGCATTGCGGTCGAATGCTGCAACCACGATAAGCCGCGCATTGGTCATTTAATTTTACTTTCCGTCGGTGTTAAGGTCCAACTCCGGATTATTGTCCGCCTTGGTCTGGCTCTTCTTTTTTGAGAGACTGCCAGTTTTAGGTTCTGCAGGGCGGTCAGGAGTGCTCGTAAACTTAATGGCCATAATCGTTTCAAATCTCCATGAGAAATGTTGCTATTTTGTTCTCGTGACGCGTGTATGTCAGATATTTTTGCACATGTCCAACGATTGCTAGAAGCACGGCATTGGTCAACACCAAAAGAGCTCGCGGTGATGTATATGCGCATGAACCTAATCATCCCGGAAATCCGTCAAATATTGCAAATCGGGTCATAACGAAGTTGTGTAAGCTCAACGCTACCGGCTATTGCGCAAGCCCTTTTTTGAGGGTGGCGGCATAATGCTCTCCATCTCTTGGCGTTGTTTTCGCAAGCGCAGCGTCTTGGCAACCCGCTCGTCTGCTTCCGCGTCGAGAATAGTACGCGCGGCTTTATTGGTGCGTGAAGCGACCGACTCCCGAGAGGAAGGGACGGGCTTGAAAAGAGTATGTTTCGTAAAGGAGCCGCGTGGATCTTGGGGCAATTGTTGTAATCCTTTTTAGAGGTAAATAAAAAAGGTCGGGCAATGGCCCGACCCTAAGTCAACTTCTTTCGACAGTGCCAGTACATCCGTGGTCAAAGGAAAGAAAATCAGCGATTTAAGCGGCTTGCAGGTTGCAGGCCGACATTTTGCCGGACTTGCGATCCTGCTCCAGATCATAAGTAAGCTTCTGGCCTTCGGTCAGCGAGTACATACCTGCGCGTTCAACCGCAGAGATATGAACAAACGCATCGCCACCGCCATTCTCAGGCTGAATAAACCCAAAGCCCTTTGCTGTATTAAACCATTTAACTGTGCCGGTGTTCATTGGAACCCCTTTCATAGAAATATTGATAGCCGCATTTGAAGCAAACGCAGAGATGAAACGATTTTTTAAAGGGAGTTTTCGTCAATGCACGGCGCTAATCGTGCAGAAAGTTAAGCTCAACAAGAAAATCTCGATGTCATCTTTTAGAAATTTTAATAATGTTTGTCAAATTTTTAATATGGTTCAGCTAATTTAAATTATAAAAATACTTAAATATCTTAATATTCCCGTCGGTTTAAGGGGGGGTATAACGATTTCAATTTATTATTTGAGAGGCCCTATTTGGGCCCCACCAAACAATAATGGTTAAGCCGTGCCATAAGCGGAAGACGCTTCCGTCCGCGGACCTGGGATCGTTTGAATGTCGCCCATTACTCCAGCCATAAAACTCTTCAGAATTAACGCTGACTCATTATAATGGGGTCCTGGTAGGGGCTTCATCCTGGACGTGAGATAGCCGGCCTTAATAATCATCTGCTTTAGAATGCGATGGTTTGAGTGAGAATCGCCATTATAGATAATGGAAGACATAGCGTCCTCCTTTCAAATTGCGGGCAAGGGCAATTCAACCCGTGTCAGCGAAGCCCGTAATCAATTAAATCGCTGACAACCCATGGTGGACGGATAGTGCCTGGATAGCAAGCGAACAATTAAGGTGACTTAGGGGCAGTGTATCCAATGTCCTGACGCAAACGCAAGGATTTCGTCCGCGCTGGGCTGACCTCTACCTGAAAAGAACCCCGCAGCATCAAGGTGCGGGGTTGGAAGTCAGTTGTCATCGGCAAGCAAATTTTATTCCTCGAAAGGAGAAAATCAAGCCGCGATTCACTCGCGATGTTTTCTCTCCGCAGCCTCCAAGCGCGCCAAAAGCTCCGAAATTGTGTTTTCATTATTGTTGGAGGATGTTGTCATCAATCCGTCTTTCAATGCATCTGCGATTGCTTGTGAGGGAACATCACGACGCTTCACGCCGGTGGCAAACCGTCTAGCGGTTTGGTAAATGTTTGGTCGTTCTGGCATGCACCCAAAGCCTTAATCATTTTCAGCACAACAAACTGGCGGCGGCTATGTTCCAATAACGAGCACACCAATAGCCCGTAAATCTCCCAACCAGTAAGGCCACGCCTGGAAAAGGTGGGTACTAGCAGTGGACGCCTGCTCGGCTCGGAAAATTATGTAGGCATAAAAATTCACTTCGGCGCCGCAAGACAACTCAGAATTAACATGAATAAAGAATTCGCGCGCAAGTTGATTGCGTTGGTGCTATAATCAAAATCCAACGCATAATTATGTGCGTTCGATCATTGAAGATCGGATACCATCATGAACAAGTTTGAATGGTTAAAGCCCGCACTCGGCGGCGCATCGGTTGGTGCCATTGCAGCAATTGCTATCGGGTTTTCCGTAGGTGGATGGGTCACAAAAGGCACTTCTGAGCGCCGGATTGCATCCAACATATCCGACGGGGTGGCGCTTGCCCTGACACCTTACTGTCTTGAAAAATCAAGAAACGATCCGGCTGTTGTGAACATCCTGGCTGAGTTTAAGGCTGCCCCAGCTTACTCTCGCCGTACTCTTATTGAGAAGTCAGGTTGGGCCACACCGTTGGGAACAGAGCAACCCAACACCGCGCTCGCTACTGCGTGCGGCAACGAACTCGCCAAGGCGCTTTAATATAGCGGGGAAACCGAACGAGGAGGCTATCATGAAAAAACAACGTAATCGTAACATTGGATTGGAAACTGTTTCTGTACGTCCATGGCACGATGAGGACACGACAGCCAGCAGAAGTGATCTCAGAAATGCTCATGAACAGATGACCTCTCCATCAAAGGATTGGACGCAGCTTGCGAACATTCTTCGGCGTTCTTGCGGTGGATTCTCACGTTCCCGGTCGCCGCGCCATTCTTTACCGAGGAGCAAACGCAATGGATAATGACACCACAGCTCTAGAACGAAAGGTTCTTGCACATGAGCAGATACTTCAGGTTCTCATCGGGCATCTAGCCGAGACCGAACCCAAATTTCTGGATCGACTTAAAGCAGTATTCACGCATCATCATATTCTTGGCCCCAATGAACAGAACTACGTTAATACAGCGCAGTATGCCGAACAATTCATTCACGAAATCGAGAAGATGCAAGGGTATAAGGCAACGCGTTGATTTTCTTCGGATCATGATTATATGATAGGAGTTTTGAGCCGATTATTTCTAAATAAATATCACGTGTTTGCTTGCACTTTAATTCGAAAAGGCGCACTGTTTATTATGCACAGCTTTTGAAACGGGCGCTGTCGTTGGGAGAGAACGATCTCCCGCCCCAAAAATGAAGGGGGACACGCGATGTCTTCCGCTTCACATCTATCCTACTTTGGCCCTGAAGATTTTCCGTCGCTTCGTGCTTTCCTGCAACGTTCCGGATATTCGCTGGAGGGTTGCGAAAAGCCAGAGACTCGCCTGGAAGCCGCCAAACACCTTTGTGAAATTTTCAGCGACGGAAGCCATGATCCTGTGCAGATGCTGGACATACTTTTGGCAATCCGCGCCCAACGGCTATCACAATCCAATCAAAGAGAACTGGAAGCCTGGGAGAATGAGGGCGGCTATACGATCCCGCAAGTCACTGCAAAATCCTTGGTCTTGCGATGGCCTCCTCGAAAGCGGCTCCGATTGAGGTTGGCCCATGGCTGATATTTTGCGTTCCCCAATATCAGGCATTGAGGTGAGAGAGCGAAGGATTGGGTCCCGCCGTAACCAGCTCTATCCCGCAATCCGGAATATTGTGCGGATAGAAAACAGGGTCCGCGAACCGTTCAGCGCGAGATGTTTAGCCAAACACATGCCCTCGACGCATATACCTTGGTTGAAAAGCTATTTGAGCTCTCATGCGGCAACGTCGCTTCGGGACCGAGAGGCATATTTCGTGAGGGTATGTCGGGGCTGGTATCGTCTCAATGACACGTGATCAATCTGGCGAGGAGAAACTGTCAGTCCAAAAATCGTTGGATCGTAAAGTGAGCGTGTATCTGATCGCGTTCTTCATAATATGCATCGATATCGGATTGGTCGTCTGGGTGCTCGGCTCCTACGTCTATTAATTACCAAGCAGTCATGCGTGGCGCTAAAACGTATGCTTTCCCACAAGAATGAAGTCTGCACTTCCGTGAATGCCGACGTTTTGTACGTCCACCCTCAGCAAACCATCGCCTTTTTCCGACGATAACTGAACGAGCTCGCTTGAATAAGCCTGCCGGAGCATGTCCATGCTTGCCCACATGACGCCTTTTGTAAACGTCCTCTCGCCTTCCGTGAGTACGGAAATACTGTAGCCAACAGAACCGAGACTTTTTCCTTCGCAATACAAATTGCCTATTGAACTAAATGTAGACGTTGGCATGCTTGTACCCCGATACGGCTGTGTCTCCTCACCAAGAAAAGTGGAAGACACAGCTATAACTAATGCCGTTTGGTTTTGATCATGTCATTGGCAGGAGTAGGAAAGCGACCTGCAACAACGTCTGTCGACGCAGTTTTCTCCTTTGCCTTATCTTTTTTTGGCTTTCTTATTTCTCGGTTACTTCTTTTTTGACCACGGGGCATTTTGAAAACTTCCTGTTTTTGAGGAATTAACTAATTCTTGCATACCCGACCAAGCCAGGGATGGTTCAAATTACCGCTGGAGATACTTCCACATTCTCACGGGGATGTTGCCGAGAAAGCTGCGACATCGCTCGCGATGGTGAGCGCCCAGATTGAAATTCCTGAATGAGTAGCCTTGCTGCGGATATGTGAGCGGCACGGTTTTCTGCGGTATCGTAAAGCCGATAGCCGGCGCGTCGCAGTATTTCACGCATCATTCGAAAGTCGGTAGGTCCAAAGTAGGGTTTGATAATTTTGGAAGACATTTCGTCCTCCTTGTATTGGGGCTGGAGTATGCACTCGCAACCGACAGCGCCCGTTTCAAAAGCTGTCGAGACATGCACCATGCGCTTTAAATTTGAGCAAAGCAACTGAGGCTGAATTGCGACGGCAGATCGGCTCAATCATTGCATAAAAAGCTACTTCATGTCGTCCACGGTGATGCGATAGGAAGTTTGCCGAGCCTGTGAATAGACCTCGCGAGCAGCATCGTAGATCAGTTTCCGTGAGGCGTCGAAGGCGGCAAGAAGCGATGATTCCGTCGCTGCAATGACGCCATTCTTCTCCAGGGCGGGCTTATCGATTAGAAATGGGACGGAGGTCATTCCATCGTAGCCGACAAATCGCACGCCCACCTCAAGATCATCGAAACTTCTGCTGGGGTTTGGAAATGAAAGGGCCATTACTTTTCGCTTTTTACTGCGTCGCCTTCGTCATCGCAACGATCGACGGCATTTGCCATTCTTCGATGTTTTTTGATAAATTGTGTCAGGGCGATCTGTAGCCGGCCTTCGTCACGTGTTCCCTCCTGAAATCGACGCGCCAGATAACGTGCAGCATCAGTGCGCAAATCTTGTGTGTCGCCGGGTTTGCGAGCCTCCCTTAGAAGTCGCGAAATCATAGTGATGTTTCTGGAATTCAACGCGATGGAAGACATTTCGTCCTCCTTTGTTGCGGGTCAGGCATTTGAAACCTGAACGACAGCGCCCGTTTCAATTACTGTCATGATAATTATGATGCGCCTTCTATGAGACGAAAGCAAATAAGGCTGCAATGGAGCTGCTGTTAACTCGGTTCGGGCTGCGTTGCAAAGGACGGCTCTGCAGTCATATTAACTGCAGCTTTCAACTGCGGTTCGTTATCGTCAATGCTAGGAAAACCATCGATACGTTGATAACGCTGCACCAACTTTCAATTCGTGTTCCCCAACTTCTCAGCAATGCGCTCTTGGGCGGCTCGGATCGCGCCCAAATGCTCGATCACTCGTCCCATGCACATCATGAATATCCCGAACGCGATCGCGGAGAATCCGTAGGATAAAAACGTTATCGTGATTAACCCGCTGTGATCCGCCAGCCCATTAATGATAACGATTACGCCCGTCACGATAGAAATAAGACCAAATATAAGCGCAGCAACTGACATTATGCCCCTCCGTTCGTTGGCCGACGCTAGAACGGTTGCAATTGTCGCGCAATAGTCACTCCCCGTCTTTCTCGCGCAGAGCTGCCTGCTACCCATTCGTCGACGTCAGCCACGGATACTGTACTCGGAGCTCACGAATAGCTGTTTCCAGGCTGTCAAATATCGAGCCGTTGTCGGTAAACGCAGCCCAGTATTCTGCGTGGTAGTTGTACTCAGGCACATCATCAATCCAGAATTTTTCCGCGATGCAGCTGATTGCGCCGTCAGTCCGTTGAAAAAACACCAACCGGGTTTGTCCATCTGGACTCAGCGCTTGATGTATGACCTTACGCGTCATGCTTGGCGGTCACGTAGCCGAACACCAGGGCCATTTCCATTTTGGTCGATGAAAATGACGCCAGCCGATTCGAGAGCGGCTTGAATAGCTTCGATGGTGCGCGGCTTTAACGGTGTAATTGCCGTTTCAGAATCAGTCCTATCAAGCGTCTCGAAGCGCGTGATCGTGTTCGTGGAGACTTTGGCCATCTCCGCCAGTTCGCGAACCCCAATATTTAGTGCAACGCGAGCCATCCGACATTGAACAGGTAACATTTTCGACACCGTGTAGCGAATTCGCGTTGACAACGCGTTTTTAATGAATAATGTGAACACAGTAGCGAAAACGAAACGCAGGCGCAACGCGAACCCGTTCACATAGTTACCAGACCGTTAATCGAGGAGATCATCATGACACGGTAC
Source organism: Brucella sp. NBRC 14130 (assembly GCF_040371715.1). NCBI lineage: Bacteria > Pseudomonadati > Pseudomonadota > Alphaproteobacteria > Hyphomicrobiales > Brucellaceae > Brucella > Brucella sp. NBRC 14130. The sequence goes on along the minus strand of NZ_BAABTE010000001.1, from coordinate 379,087 downwards.
GCACTGAGAATGGAAACCGCTGACGGCACCATCGAGGACGCATATCACCATGTGGGCCGCAAGGACTGGGCGCTGACCGCGGCGCGGCGCGCCGCAAAAGAGTGTGTTTGCCAGGACGTGGTTCGCATCTGGGTCGATGACACCAAGACAGATTTGGGCGTGGCTTCGTTTGAAGTGAAGTAACCGCCATCCAGCAATACTCAAAATCGAGGAGACCTTCATGCAGCACGCAGTGCCAGCAAACGCCACCGGCTTGCCTATCTCTAGCAACATGCCGCCGATCGTCCATCGCCCCGAACATAGCCAGAATCAGCCCCGCAACCTTTGCGCCATGGTTATCGATGGCGAAGCCGTCTGGGTCGATATCAACCGCTATGACGAAACTGGGCGCGCCGTAATCATCGAACACGACGGACGGATTCGCCTGATGGACGTCGAACAGGAACACATCGGTTTTCGTCCGTTCGGCGCCAGAACGGCGCTCGGTCAGCGCTTTAAGTCGCCCCACGGCGGTATTGGCCGCAACAGCGTGATCGTCGTCGGTATGGTTATTGACGCTCCCATTCGCGGCGGCCGGTTGATTGATGGAGAATTGTCATGACCGGGCTTGAAAGTTACGTGAACGCACTCGAAACGGCCAGACAGACCTTTTTCGAGATGGACGATGCTCTGGGTCAGCTTTCATGCGCAATCGACGTGATTGAAGCTCTGACTGAGGGGCATATCGCTAGCAAGGCGACTAACCCGCTACATTACAATTACCGGCGATTGTGCGAGGCGCTAAGCGACGCATGGCCAGCAGTTGTGAAGGCTGCGCCGCCACTTCCGGACTTTGGCGATGACCTCTTCCACGAAGGGGCGACGGTATTCATGGGCGGCAAGTCCTACGTTCTCGGAAAGTACCATCCTGAAATCAAAGCGTGGGATTTGTGCCACGGCGGCGAGAACGAAATCACCCTGCGCGCAGATATCCTGCGCAGGAACATCACTGGCATCAGGTTTAAGGAAGCATCATGAGCCCTCAAGAACGCCTCGTACAGGCCATCAACGACGCCACGGCCCTTTCGCTGATTATCGGCGATCTGTTCGACAAGGACGACGTGAGGCAGGACTTTCTTGCCCGCCAGCTGGTTTCGGCCACTGAACGGATGAACCGCGCCCTTGCGGCCTGGCAGAAAGAGCTATCCGAGGACGGCGAGCCGGAACAGGTGGCGGCATGAGTAAGGCAGAGAAGCGAACACTGAAGGAAAACGTGAGGCCGCCGAAAAAGGAGCCCGCGTACCTGCAAGCGCTGGCAATCCGCGTGAAGGGGAAGGGGAGGAAGCCATGATTGATCTGCCGTCCTACTTCCTTGGCGTGGCCGTCGGCATGGCAGCCAGAACGATTGTCCGCGAATTATGGCGCTACTGTCGACGCTAACAAGATTGCTCGCATACCGGTGCGCTCTTCTAAAGCGCTAACCGTAATGGATGATGCAGGTTCGATTCCTGCGGCGGGCTCCATCCCTTGCCGTCCCGATGGCGGCAAGAAGGGAAGCGTGTAAGCGCTCCCATTCCCGGCGGCCTTACCAACCGTTCGGCAGACCAAAAGCACGAGGATTACGCGCTGTTTTCGGCCTTCGGGCCGGAGACAAAAAAGGACGGGGTACAGTTTCAGGCACCACCCCGAAACACCCCGTCCTCCGTACTAGCCAAGGACACGAGGAGACTAAAAGCCACCAGTCTTGGCGTTTCTTCCGGGTACCACCCCGACAACCGGCATATGGCCTTCACCACGCCATGTGTCAATCGCCACCAAAACGAGGAATGACTATGAAGAACGAACAAAAAAAGCAGACCATCCAAGACCTGATTGCCAAGATCATAGCGATTGGCCCTGTTGATGGATATCGAACGTATAAGGAATGGATGGGCGGAAAGCTGACGTTTACGGCTGAGCCGATTGAACCATTCAAGGTCGACGAAGACGGCAGCGTCTGTATGAAGACTGCTGAGATCGATTACGAAGCTATCAACAAGGGTGTTGGCGAACTCATGCAGTTCTTGGATTCGAGGATCGGTACGCTCCGGCGCGATGTTCTGGCTCTTTCGGCGAAGGTCGCGAAGTCTTCCTTCAAGGATGACGTGCACACCGAAGTGCCACTGTTCGATCCGCGCAAGCATGTTGGCGAAACATTCTCCAAAGCCTGCAAAAGCTGGACTGAAAGCATCGCAGAGGCGACAAGCCCGCGATCGGACTTGGCAAAAACTATCGAGCATCTGACGGTGCGTCTCGATCCAGAAGAGCTTTACGACGATCTGGTGAAAAGCCCGGAATTCAAGTCGGTAATTGTAGACGCGCTCTGTCGCGGTTCGCATACCGTTCATATCAAGCTGTAAAGAAATGCCCCGCCCGCCAGGTCGGGTTGGCGGGGCAATAACCTAGAGGAGAATAATATGGCCCCGCACAAATCCAAGAAAATCATTGGCGTCCCGGCAATACCTCGCAACCGATACCGTGTCCATGCCGACGGCGACACTGGAGTGTTATGTGGGGTTTATTTTTTAATTGATGATGCAGAAGTTACATACATAGGTCAAAGCAAGAATATCATAGCCAGAATCGGCCAGCATATGGCCGCAGGAAAGCGATTTACAGAATTTACTTATATTAAATGCGCACCTGAGAACCTAAATCTTTATGAGCGCCGCCTTGTTCTTCTCTATAAGCCTCGCGACAATATCTCCATGCTGATGGACGGTGAAGCGGGAACTGCGGAAATTGCTCGTCTTGCTGCAGATGTCCCAATCGTTCTGCAAGACACTAAACAGAAATCTAAGAAATTTATGGGCGTTAAGGAAGTAGCGCAGTACACAGGCCTATCTAAATCAACTCTCGACAAACTTCGCCATTTTGGAGGCGGTCCGCGTTATTTTAAGCTCGGCAGGGCAGTTAAATACGAGCAAACTGATATAGATGAATGGGTGGCATTGCGAGCTAGGACGTGCACTTGGGGTGAAGGAAGCCTCATGGAGATTCACGCCTAGCAGATTCCGCCCGATGGAAATCAGAAGCCCATCGCCGACCTTACTGGCGATGGGCAGGAATCAAAATTTCATGTCGCGCTCATGTCGCGTTCTGCCGCCTGAACGTAGTGCAACCTGTTACAAATCAATGCGTTATGTTGCATCGAATTTCAGGGCTATGCAACATGAAAATGAGGGAAAATGACAGCTAAGTCATTGATTTTAAAGTGGCTGGGGGACCTGGATTCGAACCAAGACTAACGGAGTCAGAGTCCGCTGTTCTACCCTTAAACTATCCCCCAGCAGGGATTTGCATACGCCTTCAACTTGGAGGCCCGCAAGCGCGACAGAAGCGTGTACTCGTTCGCGACGGCCCCCATCTAGCGAACTCAAACACCGAACGCAACACTTTTCTTTGAAAAAAATCAAAGCGATTTCAGTTATCCAGCGATTGCTTATTTCGAGTGTTCGGACCGTTGCGAAATGGCTTGCAGAGAAGTGTCCTTCCCAAGCAGCCACATAAAAAAGCCCGGCCAGCGGAGGAGCGGCCGGGCAATGGGCAGGCTGGCCGGGAGGGGGCCCGGCATGTGAAGGTGGCGCCTGCCAGATGTAGAGACTACCGGTTCAGCATATCCGGCGTGTTGCCTTGATCCGCAGACGTGCGTCTGCTAGTTCGCTTAGAACCTGGGTAGGATCCTCAATGCCTCGATAATGCACTGCCGTGTAGATATCCTCACGGCGCAGCCCGATATCGCGTAGCATGTGATCGTCAAAGTCGCTCAGGTTCAGCAATTGCCGTCGACCCTTGGAAAACGCCCAGCGACGCATGATCGACGTGAATACGGCTTTCACCATTTGCGTGAGCGTGGAGGTCGAGGCGCTCGTTGCCGGTAAATGCGTGGTCGTTATCTTGCTTGTCGCTGTCATGTCCGCTCTCCTTTGATTTAGCGGGGCTAGGTTATCCTCATCGTCAGGGTCATTCGCTTGCGCGGCTCCTTTTCCTTTACGATGGCGGCTTTATCCAACAATCGAATTGATTGTTCCAGCGAATGTTTTTAATGTCATTCTTCAATAATAGTGATGGATCACGCTAATGAGCACGCCTCTGGATCTCGATCAGTTGCAGACCTTCATAGCCATCGCGGACATGGGCAGTTTTACGCGTGCCGCGGACGCTGTTTTCAAGACGCAATCAGCCGTTTCGATGCAGATGCGCCGTCTGGAAGAGCGCATCGGCAAACCTTTGTTCGAACGCGACGGACGGACCAATCGTCTTACCGAAGAGGGGGAGCGGCTATTGCTCTATGCACGCCGCATGATGCAGCTCAATGGTGAAACCATCGCGGCCTTCGACGATACTCAACTGGAAGGCCACGTTCGCATCGGCACACCGGACGATTATGCCGATCGCTTTCTGCCGGAAATCATGGCGCGGTTTGCACGATCGAACCCGCGCGTCGAATTGTCGGTTGTGTGCGAACCCACCGTCAATCTGGACGAAATGATCCGTCGTGGAACGCTGGATATTGCCCTAGTCACCCAGTGCGATGACAAACGCCGGTCCGAGGTGGTTCGCACGGAGCCCTTGCTTTGGGTTACGTCCGCCAACCACGCGGTGCACGAAGAAGCCGTATTGCCGCTGGCTGTCGGGCGTCCAACCTGTATCTGGCGTCATGCCGCTATCGATGTGCTGGAAGCGGCCCGGCGTGATTATCGCATCATAATCACGAGTTGGTCTGCGACAGTGCTGGCGGCGGCAGTTCTTTCCGGGCTTGCGGTTTCGGTACTTCCGGAGTGCGCGCTCCGCCCGGGTATGCGTGTTCTTGGCGAAGCTGACGGGTTTGGAATGCTGCCGGAATTCGGCATCGGCATCATGCGCGGCCATACAAAACAAAACGCTGTCGTAGATGCACTTGCGCAGCACATCATTGAAAGTCTAGACAATATATCGTCACCGCAACCGGGCGCGATGGCTTCGGCTGAAATATCGCCGTTTCCTGCGGTCCGCACGAGGAGGGTGCGAGCCAACGAATTGCTGCCAGGCTGGTGACGAAGCAGTAAATCGCCGCATGGCTTCTTGACCAGCCATGCCACCTGGTTGCCTATGATGGGATGAGCATGGGTTCCGATTCGAGTTTTACCGGCGCATCGTCCAATGTCGCTGAATATAGCGTGTCCGAGATTTCCGGCGCGTTGAAGCGCACGGTCGAGGATGTGTTCGGGCATGTGCGCGTGCGCGGCGAAATTTCCGGCTATCGTGGTCCGCATTCGTCGGGCCATGCCTATTTCGCGTTGAAAGATGATCGGTCGCGTCTTGAGGCCGTGATCTGGCGCGGCTCGATGAGTCGGCTGCGCTTCCGTCCTGAAGAAGGAATGGAGGTCATCGCCACTGGCAAGCTCACGACCTATCCGGGTTCTTCAAAGTATCAGATTGTCATCGAACAGATGGAACCCGCCGGCGCGGGCGCCCTGATGGCGCTTCTGGAAGAACGCAAACGGCGGCTGGCTTCGGAAGGCCTTTTCGATCCCGCCGTCAAGCAACTCCTCCCTTTCATGCCTCGTGTGATCGGGGTGGTTACTTCTCCAACCGGGGCAGTCATTCGCGACGTTATTCACCGGATTGCAGACCGTTATCCGCTGCACGTCATCGTCTGGCCCGTGCGTGTGCAGGGCGAAACAAGCGGTCCGGAAGTGGCCACCGCAGTACATGGTTTCAATACTTTGCCGGAGGGCGGGGCAATTCCGCGGCCCGACGTGGTCATCGTGGCGCGCGGTGGCGGCAGTCTTGAGGACCTTTGGGGGTTTAACGACGAAATCGTCGTTCGGGCTGTTGCCGCATCGCACATACCCGTGATTTCGGCTGTCGGCCACGAAACCGACTGGACCTTGATCGATCTCGCAGCCGACATTCGCGCCCCCACGCCGACCGGTGCGGCGGAAATGGCCGTGCCGGTAAAGGCCGACCTGCTGGCGGCGCTGGCGGGGCAATCCGCACGGCTTTCCTCGGCTATTTCCCGTTTTATCGATCTGAAACGGCGAAGCCACCGTTCGGCGGCGCGCGCTCTCCCATCGGCTGACCAGTTGCTGGCTTTGCCGCGTCGGCGGTTCGATGAAGCGGCTTCGCGTCTCACCCGTGCTCTTTTCGTCAACACGCAGAAGAAGCGGGTACACTTTGAAGGGCATGTGCGACAGCTATCGCCGCGCCTTCTGCAACGTCGGTTTACGGAACTGGAACGCGGTATTTCCGTTCTCGGGCAAAGATTGCCTCGAGCCCTTGAGACATTCCTGAGGGAGCGCCGAACGACCTTTACACATCGGGCAAATCGTCTATCGGCAGAGCCGATACTGCGGCGCACGAAACTTGCAACCAATTCCATGGAACAGCTGGACCGCCGTCGTGACCAGGCGGTGCGAATTCTCATCGAAAGAGCCAAACGGCGCGGGCAGGAACTGGAGCGCCTCATGCGCACGCTTTCTTACGAAAGCGTGCTGGAGCGTGGTTTTGCGGTTGTCTTCGACGCAGAAGGGAAGCCGATAAAGCAGGCTGCAACCGTATCGGCGGGTGACGCCTTGTCGATACGGTTTCGCGATGGTGACGTGGCTGTCATTGCGGATGAGGGGGGCGGGAGCGAGCCCGCAAAGCCCGTTCAAACAAAGAAAGTTCAATCTCCCGGATCCGGTAATCAGGGATCGCTATTTTAGCAACAGTCGCTCGCTGTATTTTCCGCTTTGTGCCGGGTTTGTGCAGCCTTAAGGCTGACTTAAGCTTGAGCATCTTTTTCTCGCGCATCTGTCATTGCTAGAGATTCAGGATGTCGCGTAAAAAATCCCAGGACGACCTTACAAATGGCTTCGCGAAGGCTGCTTTCAGCCGTCGCGGCTTTCTCATAGGCGCCAGCGCCTTTGCATTGTCGGGCTGTGTCTCGACGGTGCCAGAGCCGTCTCAACCGGTTAAAAAACTGCCTCAACCTGCGCCGTCGCGACCGGTACCGCTGATGTACCAGGCGTTGCCTGACGAACAATTCCCGATCCCGGCCGTCGATACGAGCAAGGTCGATCCCAAATTCTGGCGGCAGGAGGTCGATTATCCAACCGATGAAGTGAAAGGCACTGTTATCGTCGATACGCCGAACAAGTATCTCTACCATGTTCTCGGTAATGGCCGGGCCATGCGCTATGGTATTGGGGTCGGGCGCGATGGTTTTGCCTGGGCGGGACGCGCAAAGATCGCTTACAAGCGCCAATGGCCGCGCTGGACGCCGCCGGATGAGATGGTCGCGCGTCAACCCGCCCTGGAGCCTTACAGCATCGCCAATGGCGGAATGCCTCCGGGGATCAAGAACCCGCTTGGCGCACGAGCGATGTACATTCACAAGGATGGGCGGGACACGCTTTATCGCATTCACGGATCACCGGAAGCCTGGAGCATCGGCAAGGCGGTATCGTCCGGGTGCATCCGTATGCTCAATCAGGATGTAATCGATCTTTACAACAATGTGCGCGATGGCAGCACAATCGTCGTGATACCGGATCCCAGCAAAGGCCAGCAGGTTGTGAGCTGAAAAAAAGGGCGCGAATAACGCGCCCTTTTTTAATGGATGTGGTCGAGGCCTACGCTCAGTAGGCATATTCCAGAAAGATTGGGTCGACCGACCCTGCCCATACACTGTTATATGCTTTCAGCATGCGCTCGGCGTCTGTGATGCCAGCCGCAACGATTTCCTCAAGCGGTGCGAGGAAATGCGTTTCGTCATGGCCATCGCTGTTGAGCTTGTTGCGGTTCAAAAGGCCGAGCCTGGAAATTTTCAGAGTTTCGCGTGCGACCTGTTCCAGCGGCTTGCCGCGGAAGGTTGTATTCAGTGCCTTGGCTGGAACTTCGTTGCGCAGCGCGAGAACTTCTTCGTAGGTCCAGTCCTTGGTCAGAAGCTCGGCCGCCGTCAAAGCTTCTTCGTCGTAGAGCAGGCCGACCCAGTAGGCGGGAAGTGCGCAGATGCGGCGCCAGGGGCCACCATCGGCTCCGCGCATCTCCAGGAAGCGCTTCAGGCGCACTTCCGGGAAAAGAGTGGAAAGGTGGTTGGTCCAGTCGCCCATGTTGGGTAGCGGGTCACTTACTTCGCCTTTCAGCGCTCCATTCATGAACTGCCGGAACGTGACATGCGTGCAGTCATGATAATGACCGTCGCGCAGGATGAAATACATCGGAACATCAAGCGCCCATTCGACATAGTCAGCAAAACCAAAATTTTCCGAAAAGACGAAAGGCAGAACGCCCGAACGCTGATTGTCGGTATCGCGCCAGATATTCGAACGCCAGGACAGCAGGCGGTTCGGCTTGCCTTCCGTGAATGGAGAACTGGCGAAAAGTGCTGTCGCCACAGATTGCAGCTTCATGGATACCTGCATCTTGCGGCGCATGTCCCGTTCGGAACTGAAATCCAGATTCACCTGAATGGTTGAAGTGCGGTACATCATGTCCAGACCTTCATGCCCCACTTTCGGCATGTAGTTGGTCATGATCTTGTAGCGCGATTTCGGCATGATGGGCGTTTCGGCCAAGGTCCATTTCGGGCTGCCGCCAACGCCAAGAAAGCGGATGCCGAGCGGCTCTGCAATTTCGCGAACCTGGGAAAGATGTGCATTCACCTCACGGCATGTCTGATGAATGGTGGAAAGTGGTGCCCCGGAAAGCTCAAATTGGCCACCGGGCTCAAGCGAAATCGCACCCTGTCCGGTTGGTTCTACCAGACCGATGATGTTGCCTTCATCGATGATGGGCTCCCAGCCAAGCTTGGCCTGCATGCCTTCGAGGATGGCTTTGATACCGCGCGGACCCTCATAGGGAACCGGACTGTTGTCGGCTGTATAGAATGGAAATTTTTCATGCTCGGTGCCGATGCGCCAGGCGTCTTTGGGCTTGCATCCGCCAGCCAGATAACCTGCCAGTTGTTCAACGCCCGTCAGTGCCGTTTCGTCCGTCGTATCGCGCGCCATGCAGTCTGTCCCTAGTCGATTTTTCGCGTTTCAGCGTGATTGGACAAATTTGTCAAATCACGCAAGTCAATTCCATTGAACATCGGGTTTCGAGAATGTCATCCTGCATTGCGCCAGTCTCCGAGCACGGATTGCACCAAAGCCATGGCTGCGACGGCAGCGGTATCGGCGCGCAGGATTCGTGGGCCGAGGGGAATAGCCGTCACGTATGGGAGCCTTCGGAGTGTCTGGCGCTCGTCTTCGGAAAAACCACCTTCCGGACCGATCAGCAATGCGGCAGGGCCGGGCTTCATGGCTTGCAAGATGGTCAGCGGATCGTCCGATTCGTGTCCTTCATCGCAGAAGATCAGGTGACGGGTTTCGTCCCACTGCTCGATGAATCGGTCAAAGCGAATGGTTTCGCGGCATGCCGGCAAGGAAAGAACGCCGCACTGTTCCGCGGCTTCTATCGCATTGACCCTGATACGGTCGGTTCCGAGTTTCGGTACCTGAGTGTGCTGTGTAATGACCGGTTGCAGAACGCCCGCACCCATCTCCACTGCTTTTTGCACCATATAATCCAGCCGTCCCTGTTTCAGCGGGGCGAAGCAATAGATCAGGTCACTTGCTGGGGGCTGCGGACGCGTTTGATCGAAAGGTTCGAGAAAAAGCCGCTTTTTACCTTCCGGCCTCAGTCGTGATTTCCATTCACCGTCACGTCCGTTGAAGGCGAGGATTTCATCCCCCTCCTTCAATCGCAGGACATGGGTAAGATAATGTGCGGCCTGCGAGGCAACCTCGATCTGGCTGCCAGATTGGAGGTCGTTTTCGACGTACAGTCTCTGCATTTTGTAATTTGCGCGCATGTCAGCATCGATGGCAGAGGGCAGGGGCGGCGGTCAAGCGCTTTGGCGACGCATGTCGAGGCAATCGATGAGCATTCCTACACAAACAATTGATGGGAAATATCAGGGAAGTTGCATTTAACTAGATTGTATCCATATAGGTATGAAGCTATCTATTTGAATGGAATTGATGTGATGAAACAAGCGTGGGTCGAATTCGCGCCGCTTCTTGCCAGTACTGCCAGAGGATGGCGGAAAGCTTTCGATGCGGCGATGGCGGAACATGGTCTTTCCGACGCGAAAGCCATACCGCTGATGACCCTCTTGCGGCATGGAGATCGTATTCCTCAAGGTGTACTGGCCGAAAGGGTCGGTATTGAGGGCGCCACGATTGTCCGGGTCGTCGATGAGCTGGAAAAGGATGGCCTGATCCAGCGGATTGCCGATGATGCCGATCGTCGCGTCAAGCTCATCCAACTGACAGGGGATGGCCGCGCTCTTGCCGCCAAGGTGGAAAAGTCTGCTGCCCGTCTTCGCGCTCTTTTCCTCGGCGATTTCGACTCCGATGCGGTCGATGTCGCCATGGAAGTCTTGCGCAAGCTGAATGAGAAATTTCAAACATAGTCTTTCTGATCGGCCGTCTGACCGGAAAGACGCAGTGCGTTCAACCGGTGCCCCCACAAGCCATGACGAAACCAGCCGAAACAAACCCCAAATTTTGGGATGTAGTCTTTTCATTGAAGACTTTCGCTGCGGGCATGCTTGCGCTGTGGATCGGTTTGGTGGCCAATCTGCCCAATCCTTACTGGTCCATTGCGGCGGTCTATATCGTGGCGCATCCCTTGTCTGGGGCCACCACGTCCAAGGGGTTCTATCGCCTCATCGGTACGATTATTGGCGGCGCGGTGACCATTCTGTTCGTGCCGCATCTCGTCAATTCGCCTGAAATTCTGACATTGGCCATCGGCCTCTGGATGGGGCTTTGCCTTGCAATCAGCCTGCTTGACGGCACACCGCGCAGCTATCTGTTCATGCTTGCCGGTTATACGGTGGCAATCGCCAGCTTTGCCGTTGTTTCCGTGCCGGAAACCACCTTCGACTACGCCGTGGGACGAGTGGAGGAAATCGCGATCGGCATCATTTGTGCCGCTGTCGTCAATCGTCTCGTTTTTCCGCGCCATAGCGGTCCGGTGCTCGTCAGTCGTATCGATAACTGGCTGCGGGATGGTTCAAAGCTCGCGCTCGCGAGCTTGCGGGGGGAAGGCGCGACGCCCGAATTCCTTCGGGATCGGCAGCGTTTGGCGGCCGATGCGCTGGAGCTGCGCAATCTGACCACGCATGTTGCCTATGACACCTCGTCGATCAGGAATGTCGGTGCGCTGCTTCATGTGTTGCAGCAGCGCATGGTGGCGGTTCTTCCGATCATATCAAGCCTGCACGACGTGCTGGCGCTGAAGCCCGGTGAAAACGAGAAGCTCTGGCATCCGGCGGTGCAAAAGCTCCTGGACGAAGCTTGCGACTGGATAGAAAGCGGCGAGAACCTGACGGAGGAACGCCGCGCCGTCCTGTTACGGCTGATCGAAGACATTGACCGGCACGGGAAAGATGCGACAAGCTGGGGCGAATTGCTGCCTTTCAACGTGGCTGCGCGCGTTCGCGATCTGGTCCAGATATGGAGCGATTGTATCACACTGCGTCAGGATATCCTGTCGGGTTCGCGGCATTCGCTACGGTGGCGCCGTTATGACGCCCATCTGAAAGCTCGCCCCATGCATCGCGACTACGGCATGGCGCTTCTGTCAGGCTTTTCGGCTTTTCTGGCCACCTGCGTGGCAACCGCTTTCTGGATCGCCAGCGGCTGGTCCCAAGGCAGCGCCGCAGCCATGATGGCGGGCATCTTCTGCTGCATCTTCGCAACGATGGACGATCCTGTGCCAGTCATGCGCAAGTTCAACTGGCTGCTTCTGATCGTCATTGCGGCTGCTTTCATTTTTGAATTCGCGCTTCTGCCGCTTGTGGACGGCTTCTTCCCGCTGGTTCTGGTGCTGGGGCTTTTCCTCATTCCGGCAGGCCTGCTGCTTGCCATTCCGTCGCAATTTTTGCTGGGAATGGTTCTTTGCGTAAATCTGCCGAACATGCTCATGCTGCAGGGCCATCTGACCCACGATTTTGTGAGTTTTGCCAACGCCAATCTGGCCACGGTTCTGGGGATCGTGATCGCCGCGGCGGTAACTTCGATTGTACGATCGGTGGGGGCGGAATGGAGCGTTCGCCGCCTGATCAAGGCGGGCTGGAACGACATCGCGCTTGCCGCCGAACGCCGCCCGGGACGACATCGCCGCCAGCGCATGAACCGCCTGCTGCTCCGCATGATCGACCGCATCGGCATGATGACACCTCGCCTGGCGCTGGTTGCGGCGGCTGATGTCGCGAAGGTCGATTTGCTGCGCGACCTGCGAAACGGCATGAACACGATCGATCTTCAGCAATATCGTTCCAAGCTGCCCGAAAACTGCCGGGCGGCTGTTGATGCGGTGCTGGACGGTGTCGGTGCGCATTACAGAGCCTTGGCCAGCAAGCCGCAGGAGGCTGATGAGATCGACAGAAATCTGCTCGTCTCCATCGACGAAGCGATCACGACCATCATCGAAAGCGGATCGCCGGCAAATGCCAAGCGCACAAGAATGGCGCTGGTCGCCCTGCGCTTCAACCTTTTCCCGAAAGCGCCGCCTTTTGCCTTGCCGCCGCGTCCGCTGATGGAACTTCCGCAAGCAGCCTAGAACAACAATGTGATTTGTGATGCAACCTGAACTCGACATTTACGGAATTTACATTCCGACCCTCGGCGTGCTGGCGCTCGGAGCCTATTTCGCAAACACGATTATGCAACGCCTTCTGGCGCGCGCCCGCTTCTACCGTTTCGTATGGCACCGGCCCCTGTTCGATGCTGCCATGTATTTTTGCATTCTCGGCTCAGCAGCCGTCATTCTCAATGGACCGCTATGAAAAAGCTCTTTGCACATTCAGGCCGTGTGTTTGTAACCCTCGTCATGGTCACGATGGCGGGGCTTCTTGGCTGGCATTTGTGGGACTATTACATGAACGCGCCTTGGACGCGCGACGGCAAGATTCGTGCGGATGTTGTGCGTGTTGCGCCGGATGTTTCTGGACTGGTTGGCGAAGTGCTCGTTCATGATAATGAAGCGGTCCACCGTGGCGATGTGATCTTCCGCATCGATCAGGCCCGTTACAAGCTCGCCCTGCAAACGGCGGAAGCCAAGATCGATAGCAGCAAGGCGGCGCTCGACATGGCCAACCGCGATCTGGTTCGCTATCGCCAGCTTAACGATACGACCGTGACGCGTCAGAAACTGGAACAGATTGAAACGACGGCTCAGCAGGCAGAAGCTGCCTATCGGCAGGCGCAGCTGGATCGCGATCTTGCAGCGCTCAATCTGGACCGTTCATCGGTGAAAGCGCCCGTAAACGGCGTGGTGACCAACTTCTCGCTTCAACCGGGTGACTATGTTTCCGCAGGTTCGGCTGTGACGGCTCTCGTTGACACGGATTCCTACTACGTCTCCGGTTATTTTGAGGAAAACAAGCTCGAACGTATCCAGGTAGGCGATCCGGTGGTGATCGATATCATGGGCAGCAAGGTTCAGCTCAAGGGGAAGGTCGAAGGTATTGCGGGAGGTATCGAGGATCGCGAGCGCAGCGACTCATCCAGCCTGCTGGCGAATGTTTCGCCAACATTCAACTGGGTCCGGCTGGCGCAACGCGTTCCGGTGCGTGTGAAGCTTGAAGACGTGCCTGATGGTGTACACCTTGTTGCGGGCCGGACAGTCAGCGTGTCGATAGTGAACTGATCGATGACCCCGCTGTTGTCCGGGTCATTTCCATGTTACCGAATGTGAAAGTCGGTGGGGGATTCTCATGGGTGTACTGGTCGTTCAAAACTACCAAGGCTCCGGGTTGGGGCAGATTGAACCCATACTGACAGATGCGGGTTTTTCCATCGATCTGCGTCATCCCTACGATGGGGATGCGCTACCGGCGGCCGACGATGGATATCGGGCCCTGATCGTTCTGGGTGGCGAACAGAATGCGCTCGCCGATGACGAATGTCCTTATTTCCCGCATTTGCTTGAACTGATACGCAAGTTTGGCCGCAGCGATAAGGCCGTTCTCGGCATTTGTCTGGGCAGCCAGCTCATAGCTCGCGCATATGGCGGCGAGAACATTCTGGATCGACCCATGGAGTTCGGCTGGCGGGAGGTTCAGCTCACGGAAGAGGGTAAAAGCGATCCAGTCCTGTCCGCGGCGGGTGAGGCCTTTCCAATCTTTCACTGGCACCGCGACACGTTTTCGCTTCCCGGGAATGCCATCCACATGGCCACCAGCGATATGACACCTCATCAGGCCTATCGCATCGGGCGTGCGGTCTACGGTACGCAGTTCCATTTCGAGGCAGACACAAAGCTTGTGGCAGAGTGGAACGATCAGCTTGGCGGCTTGATATCAGGCTTCGCACCTCAGTGGACTGAGCAGTACCCAGTCCTTGCAGAGACATTGGGGATAAAGGCAGATGCTGCAGGCGCTGTATTAGCAAAAGCTTGGGTTAGCCAAATCTAGACGCATCGTAACTGCCTTTTAACCTTAAGTCGCAGTTTTGCGTTGCCGCTTTGCCACACCGTTCAGCCAAACAGTGCTTCCCCGAAAAAAGCGGTGATCCGGCTGGAACCGTTCAGTTGCGGGTAACTTTTTTCGGGTGTAACTGAACGCCGTCTCCCCGGGCAGCGACCGAATGGGCAAGGCTGATCGCCATGCTCGCAAGTGGCGGCTCGTCTAACGAACTTTGTCCGGCCCCGTCGAAAGAGTTTCCGAATATGACCGCCAAGCATGCCGCTCTTCTCACCGTTCTGATGGTTTCCGCGATTGTGTTCATGGCAGTCGGCATATTCACCGTCGACGCAGGCGACAATGCTATGTCGACCGACGGGTACGGCATTTCGAGCGCGCACTAGATCGCGTTTCGATCTGATTGGATCAGGTCGGCGTTTTATCTCTTTTTGACGCGCGTCTTTTCCGAAAGCCGTTTCACAGTTTTCGGGATGCGCCCTAAGTGCATTATCTCGCTTCGATAAAACGCTTTTCCGCGCCATCGATCACGATGGCCGAAAGCTGTCCGCTTTTCCACGCATAGGTGTCGAGATTGACCCTGTTGGGTTGAATGTCGATGGCGCTTTGTGGGGTATGTCCGTGGACGACGACTTTTTCGAATGGTTCAGTCCATTTCAGGAAGGCTGTGCGAATCCAGATCAGCTCTTCGGGATCTTGTGCATCGAGCGGCACAGCGGGATTGATGCCGGCGTGGCAGAAGAAGAAATCGCCAAAACCGACCGAGCGGGGCATGGTGCGGATGAAATCTATATGACTTTGCGGAACGGCTTTGACGAGCGCGGCATGACCATGGCGGGCTGAAACCGCATCGTTAAAATCAATTTCCACACCGTAGGACCGAGCGGTGTCAATGCCGCCATGCAGCGCGAATATCCCGGCGATGTCCCCCGTTGCCAGATAAGTGAGAAAACCGTCGTCGTGA
Organism: Brucella sp. NBRC 14130; assembly: GCF_040371715.1. Classification (NCBI taxonomy): domain Bacteria; kingdom Pseudomonadati; phylum Pseudomonadota; class Alphaproteobacteria; order Hyphomicrobiales; family Brucellaceae; genus Brucella; species Brucella sp. NBRC 14130. Next base: position 363,662 of record NZ_BAABTE010000001.1, on the reverse strand, counting down.
TTGCCAAGCAGCGAAATCACGCGCTCGTCCCGTTCCGACGCATCGATCAGGAAATCCAGCACCTCCTTCGATTTCGGACCGCGATCGATATAGTCACCCAGATGAATGATGCGCCAGTCGTGAACGGGCCGGCGATCAAGGTCGGCACGGATCAGCCCATGCATATCCAGAAGCAAGTCCAGGCGGCCATGTATGTCGCCAATTGCATAAAGGCGGATACCGTCAGGCCCTTTCGCATCTTTGAAAACAACACTCATTCGCCGTTATCATCCTTCACGTCTTTGGCTGTCTTCACGCCGGCCCGCTGCCGGTAGCGCAGGCGCGAGACACGTTCGCGTTCTTCGTGAAGCTCGCGATCATGTGTCGCCTGCTCCACGAAACGGATGTGTTTTTGAACCGCTTCCCGGGCCGCTTGCGGATTGCCGGCCATCACTGCATCGTAAATGGCGCGATGCTGCGACAAAAACATGTCGGCGACGCCGGGATAGCTGTAGATAAGGCTGCGATTGTAAAAAACGCCATCCTTCAGCAGTTGATAGCATGACCGCAAGGTGTGCAGGAGAACGATGTTATGAGCGGCTTCGCCAATGGCATTGTGCAGTTCAACGTCTAGGCGCGCTTCCGTGTCGAAATCACTAGCGCCATGAGCCTTTTCCATGGCTTCCATGATTTCGGTCAAAAGCGCCTTGTCTGCCGGTGTGGCTCGAAGCGCGGCATATTCGGCGGCAATGCTTTCGATTTCGCGACGATATTCGAGATAGTCCGCTGTCGCCTTGCGGTGATCGGCAAACAGCTTCACGACAGGCGCGCTGAATACCTGCCCGATCACATCAGCAACGAACGTACCTCCTCCATGGCGGGAAATCAGAAGTTCTGCGGTCTCAAGTCTCTTTAGAGCGTCGCGCAGGATTGGGCGCGAAATATCGAACTGGCGCGCCAGCTCGCGTTCACCGGGAAGCCGGTCGCCGCCACGCAGAACGCCTTCGAGGATAAGCGTTTCGATCTGGTGCACAACATCATCTGCTGTGCGGCTTGCCTGTATGCGTGAAAAAACCGTTTCCGCCATGCCCTCTGAAGCCTCTCTGTAACGGCGGCAAAGTAGCCGTTAGCCCCATATCCGGCAACGGAATATATTGGAATTGAAAGCCCGGTTCATAAGACAACCGGGCTTTCGTGCTTTGTCATCGAAAAATGATCAGGCTTTATTGCGCTTGCGTGTTGCTACGAGGACGAAAAGTCCTGCGACCACGCCATACATCGCCCATTTGAATGGAAGTGCGTCTGCGGTCTCGCTACGGATGGGCAGTACGGTCACGGTGCCGGGACGGCTTTCCACACCGGGTTTGCCTTCGGCTTTAGCCTGTTCGATCTGCTGAGGGGAAACGACCCATTCGGCGCCACGCGATTTGTCATAAAACATGAAGCCGCAGCCAACGATCCCGGCGACGATAATTGCAAGAATGAAGCGTACAGGTGTGTTCATCATTTTTCCCAGAAAATCAGGATAGCAGGAGGAGGGCATCCGATTCGCTTGAATAACGGAGTGCGGAGGGAGCTAAGTCTTTTGAATCAAAAGCTTAGTCAGCTTTATATGCTGGCACGCTGATATAAAGCACGTGGCTTATTAACCGACGAATGAAAGCTGGTCTATTTTTTTGCTGCTTCGTGGTGGGATGTCCCGCTCTCCCAATAGGGAACGGGGCCATAAAGATCGGCAAGGTAGTCGATGAACAGCCGGACCTTTGCTGGAAGAAACTGTTTCGATGGATAGACGGCATGAATTGCTACGTTGCGAGAAGCGGCATAGTCGGGCAGAACCTGTACCAGCTTTCCGGCCGCAAGTTCTGGCCCGATGTCCCAGGTTGAGCGCTGCGCGATACCAAGGCCCGCGAGCACTGCCTCCCTTACCATTTCGCTGGAATTGGTCTGCAAGGGCCCGACCGGACGGATGACGATCGGCCCTTTGGGGCCTTCCAGCCGCCAGGGGTCGTTGTTGTGCGGGGCAAGGCAGATGTGGTCTTGCAGGTCCTCAATCGTCTGTGGCGTGCCGCGTTCTGCGATATAGCCGGGCGATGCAACGAGAATGCGGCGCACGGGCGCTAGGCGACGTGCGACGAGTGTTGAATCGGAAAGTTCCGCGATCCGGATAGCAAGATCGTAACCATCCCCCACAATGTCCACCATTTCGTCGGTGAGCTGCATATTGACGGTGAGATCGGCATTGGCGCGCATGAAGGGCACGAGATAAGGCGCAATATGCATGCGACCGAAAGTCGTCGGGGCCGAAATTTTCAATGTACCCCGTGCGTCGGCGGAACGGCGGGCGACAAAGGCTTCCGCTTCCTCGATGTTGGAGAGAATGGCGAGAACGCGCTCATGATAGCCCTGACCGGCCTCGGTAAGTGCGATCTGGCGCGTCGTACGTTGAAGCAGGCGGGTTCCGAGCCGCTCTTCCAGACGTCCGAGGCGTTTTGAAACCACCGCTGGGGAAAGGCCCAGATCACGAGCGGCGGCTGACATGCTGCCCGTTGCCACGACGCGGGCAAAGATTTCCATATCTGCCAGACTGCTCATCATGCTCTGCTATCCCACTTCCTGCTGCATTTGCTAAAGCTTTGGGTTTTAAAAGCATCTAGCCGAGCGCTGGGAAACTAGGCAAGTAATTATGCCGCGGCGTGGAAACTGTTTAACCATCGGCTAAAGTGGTAAAAATGATTTACCACTTGACGAAAATGGTGTGGAGTGCACTTTGACCGCATAAGTGGTGGAGGAGAATATGAGCGGACTCATAATGCCGGAGCCGGACGCGTCCGTCATGCAAAAGCGTGAGCAGATCGTCGCGGACCTGCGCGGCATAGTGCCCGGCGAAGGTGTTGTCGATGCGATCAATGCGATGCGTGTGTTCGAGAGCGACGGTCTGACGGCACATCGCTCGCTGCCGCTGGTCGTCGTGCTCCCTGAAACCGTCGATCAGGTTGCGCGGGTTCTGCGCTATTGTCACGATAACAATGTTCGTGTCGTGCCGAGAGGGGCGGGGACTTCGCTCTCCGGTGGCTCCATGCCGTTGCAGGATGCCGTGCTTCTGGTCATGTCACGCTTCAACCGCATTCTGGAAATCGACTATCCTAACCGTGTCGCCGTGGTGCAGCCCGGCGTGACCAATCTCGGTATCACCAAGGCCGTCGAACATGAGGGCTTTTATTACGCGCCCGATCCATCATCGCAGATTGCCTGCTCCATCGGCGGAAACGTCGCGGAAAATGCCGGTGGAGTGCATTGCCTCAAATACGGGCTCACGGCCAACAACGTGCTCGGGATCGAAATGGTGTTGATTACGGGCGAGGTAATCCGGCTCGGTGGCAAGCATCTCGATAGCGAGGGCTACGATCTCCTCGGCCTGATGACCGGTTCGGAAGGGCTGCTCGGCGTCGTGACCGAAATTACGGTACGCATCCTGCAAAAGCCCGAAACAGCGCGGGCGGTGATGGTTGGCTTTCCCTCCAGCGAACAGGCCGGGCAGTGCGTGGCCGATATCATCGGCGCAGGCATCATTCCGGGCGGCATGGAGATGATGGACAGACCAGCCATCAAAGCCGCAGAAGATTTTGTGCGGGTGGGCTATCCGCTTGACGTCGAAGCCTTGTTGATCGTCGAATTGGATGGGCCGCCCGTTGAGGTGGACTATCTGATTGGGCGGGTCGAAGCGCTGGCGCTCAGAAATGGCTCGACAACCTGTATCCTGTCTCAGTCGGAAGAGCAGCGTCTGGCTTTCTGGGCAGGGCGCAAGGCGGCGTTTCCGGCAGTGGGGCGCATCTCGCCGGATTATCTGTGCATGGACGGCACGATCCCGCGCAAGGAACTACCGCGAGTGCTGTCGGGTATGCGCGACCTGTCGGAGAAATACGGACTGCGTGTCGCCAATGTGTTCCATGCGGGCGACGGCAATCTGCACCCGTTGATCCTTTACGACGCGAATATTCCGGGCGAGCTGGAAGCCGCGGAGAATTTCGGTGCCGATATTTTGCGGCTATGTGTGAAAGTCGGCGGCGTTCTCACCGGCGAACATGGGGTCGGCATAGAAAAGCGCGATTTGATGCCGGAAATGTTCAACGAAATCGATCTCGACCAGCAGATGCGGGTCAAATGTGCCTTTGATGCCAAGCATCTGCTCAATCCCGGCAAGGTCTTTCCGCAATTGCGTCGCTGTGCCGAACTTGGCCGTATGCATGTACATCGTGGGGAACTGGCTTTCCCTGACATTCCGCGATTCTGATCTGAGGTCTGGTTCATGAGTGATAGAACTATTCTCAAGCCGCAGGACGAAGCGGGCGTTGTTGACGCGGTGCAAGAAGCTTTGGCCGGTTCTACGCCGCTGGAGATTATTGGCCACGGTTCAAAGCGTGGCATTGGCCATCGGGTCGATGCAGGTCATGTGCTGGATGTGTCTGAACTTAAGGGCGTGACCTTGTACGAACCGGACGAACTGGTGCTTTCCGCCAAGGCAGGAACACCGATGGCCGTGATCGAAAAACTTCTGTCCGACAACGACCAGTGTTTTCATTTCGAGCCGATGGACTACGGCCCGCTGCTGTCGGGTGAAAGTGGCCGTGGTACGATCGGTGGTGCGCTTGCCGCCAACCTTTCGGGTCCACGCCGTCTTAAGGCAGGTGCTGCGCGCGATCATGTGCTCGGTGTGCGTGTGGTGTCCGGACGCGGCGAATTGTTCAAATCCGGCGGACGGGTGGTCAAGAACGTGACCGGTTATGACCTGTCCAAGGGGATGGCCAATTCCTGGGGCACGCTGGGCGTTGCCACCGAGGTAACGTTCAAAGTTCTGCCGAAACCGGAAACAGCGGCAACGCTTGCCGTGCGTGGTCTGACTGATGAACAGGCGGTGCGCGCGATGGCGATGGCCATGGGGTCGCGGGAGGAAGTCGCTTCCGCAGCGCATCTGCCGCCGACGGTTGCCAATCGCTTTCTGGATGGCAAGCTGGGCTGGGAGGCGGCAACTGTATTGCGGCTCGAAGGCTTTGCGCCTTCGGTTGAGCATCGCAGCCGCCAGTTGCAGGCGTTGCTCGGCGGGGTGGTTGACGTGCTCAATGAAGCGCAGTCGCACCAGCTTTGGCGCGAGGTGCGTGATGTCCTGCCTTATGCCAATGCGGGAGACAATCGCGCTGTGTGGCGGGTTTCGATGGCTCCGATGCTGGGTTGGTGCATGGTGGACGAGTTCCGTCGCTATGCCGGGGTCGATGCCTTCTACGACTGGCAGGGCGGTTTGATCTGGATGCGGATGGAAGCCGATCCCGAAGCGCAAACACTGCGTCAACTCATTGCCAAATATGGTGGTGGCCACGCGACGCTTGTACGTGCGCCGGAGAGTGTTCGTTCAAGCGTTGAAGTGTTTGAACCTCAACCGGCCGCACTTGCCGCACTTTCGCAGCGGCTGAAGCATCAGTTCGATCCAGAAAATATCCTCAATCCGGGGCGTATGCATCCCCGTCAGGCCGGAGCTTGAAACCATGCAGACCCATTTCAGCCCCGAGCAATTGCGCGATCCCGGTGTCAGTGAAGCGGAAAAAATCCTGCGCAAATGCGTGCATTGCGGATTCTGTACCGCCACATGCCCGACCTATGTGACGCTTGGCAACGAACTCGACAGTCCGCGTGGGCGCATCTATCTGATCAAGGATATGCTGGAAAATGGCCGTCCGGCGGATGAGGAAATCGTGCGCCATGTGGACCGATGCCTCTCCTGCCTGTCCTGCATGACAACCTGCCCGTCGGGCGTCAATTATATGCACCTGGTCGATCATGCGCGCGCGCATATCGAAAAAACGTATAAACGCCCGTTCATGAACCGCTTCCTGCGTGGGGTGCTGGCGCAGGTTCTGCCCTATCCGGGCCGCTTCCGCGCCGCGCTGAAGTTTGCAAAGCTCGGCAAGCCTTTCGCGCCGCTGCTGCGCAAAAGCCAGACTTTGCGACCGGTGGCGGCAATGCTCGATCTCGCACCGCGGAATTTGCCCGAGACTTCCAGGGTCGAAGCCATCAGTGCTGCCAAAGGGGAGAAGCGTGGCCGCGTGGCAATCCTCAATGGTTGTGCGCAGCCGGTACTCAATCCGGGCATCAATGCTGCGACCTTGCGTCTTCTGAACCGTTTCGGCATCGAGGTGGTGACGCCGAAGGGGGAGGGATGCTGCGGTTCGCTGGTCCATCATATGGGGCGCGAAGAGCAGGCGCTTGAGCAGGCACGTCATAATGTGGATATCTGGACCCGCGAACTGGAAGCAGGCGGGCTTGATGCAATCATTGTCACGGCTTCGGGTTGCGGGACGACCATCAAGGATTATGGTTACATGCTTCGGCTGGACCCTGCTTATAAGGAGAAAGCTGCGCGCGTGTCGTCACTGGCCAAGGACATCACCGAATATCTCGCCGGCATCGAATTGCCGGAACCGGACGTATCCCAAGCCTTGACGGTGGCCTATCATTCTGCCTGTTCCATGCAGCACGGGCAGAAAATTACACGCCAACCCAAAGACCTGCTTTCAAGGGCAGGTTTCAAGGTGAAAGAGCCGCTCGAGGGGCATCTTTGCTGCGGGTCGGCGGGCACCTATAACATCCTGCAGCCGGAGATTGCCGTAAAACTTCGGGACCGCAAGGTAAGAAATATCGAGGCGACGGGGGCCGATCTTATCGCCACCGGCAATATCGGCTGCATGACGCAGATTGCTACGGGCAGCAAACTGCCCATCGTTCACACGGTAGAGTTGATTGACTGGGCCTATGGTGGCCCGAAGCCGCAAGGATTGTCGCAGATCTCTGCATAAAAAAACCGGGCAATCGCCCGGTTTTTTCGCCCGTTCAGCCAGCCGAGAATGTACTCGGGTTCGGGCCTATCCGGCCGTCGGCCTTATCCAGCTTCGTAATCGCATCATGATCGGTTCCGTTGAGGCGGAAATCGAAAATATCGAAGTTTTCCTTGATGCGGGCGGGTGTCACGGACTTCGGAATGACGATATTGCCGGTCTCGATGTGCCAGCGCAGGATGATTTGCGCAACCGACTTGCCATGCTTTTCAGCGATGGCCTTCAGCGTGGCATCTTCCAGTATCTTACCTTGCCCGAGCGGGCTCCATGCTTCCGTTGCGATGTTGTGCTTGCCGTGGAACAGACGCAACTCGTCCTGCTGGAATTGCGGGTGCAATTCAATCTGGTTGAGAACCGGCGTTACGCCGCTTTCCTTGATGACGCGTTCGAGGTCGGCTGTGCGGAAATTGGACACGCCAATGGATTTCGCTCGACCCTCTTCTTTCAGCTTCACAAACGCACGCCATGTTTCCATGAAGAGGTCTTTTGAAGGCGTCGGCCAATGGATGAGATAGAGATCCACATAATCCGTGTCGAGCTTTTTCAGGCTCGTGTCGAACGCTTTCAGCGTCGATTCATAGCCTTGCTCGCTATTCCACAGTTTCGTGGTGAGAAAAATGTCGCCGCGCGCGATGCCGGAATTCTTGATCGCCTTGCCGACGCCCTCTTCATTGCCATAAATGGCAGCGGTATCGATATGGCGATATCCTGCTTTCAATGCTTCGCTGACAGCGGCGACCGCCTCGTCGTTGCCCACTTGCCAGACACCGTAACCGAGCTGCGGGATGTGATTTCCGTCGTTCAGTTTAACCATCGGTACGGTCATGTTTTATCCTTTCCCTCGAAGCACCCGGCGCAGGATTGATCCTTCGATGCGCTGGAATGCTATTTGACCTGCGTGCCGGGTCTTCCCCCGGCACGGACTGCCATGTGGCAGTCCTTTTCGTATCTTTCTGGACTTTGCCATGGTCAGCATATGGGTGTTCGCGGGAAAAGGAAAAGCCCTTTCAATCATGTTTCCAAATCTGCGATCATTCTTTCTGTGCAGAAAATTTGGTCGTTTCAGATTTATGAAAACAATGCGACCGCCCCGGTGAAAAGGCGGTCGCGAGAAGCTTGAAAATGACGGTTGTTCTAACGGACAACGACCTTCGCGCCGACCGGCACACGTTCGTAAAGATCGGTCACATCTTCGTTGCGCATTCGAATACAGCCCGAAGACATGGCCTTGCCGATGGTCCAGGGTTGATTGGTCCCGTGGATCCGATAGAGCGTGGCGCCGAGATATAGGGCGCGCGCACCAAGAGGATTATTGATCCCCCCTTCCATGCGCGCGGGCAGGATGCGTCCCTTCTTGCGCTCGCGGGCGATCATTTCCTTCGGGGGTGTCCAGGTAGGCCATTCAGCCTTGCGGCTGATGCGCTGGGAACCTTTCCAGCTGAATCCCTGCTTTCCGACACCGACACCATAGCGCATGGCTTTGCCGTCCGACTGCACGAGATAAAGGAAGCGCTTGCCTGTATCGATGACGATCGTGCCCGGCTTTTCTTTTCCCGAATAGGAAACAGTCTGCGGCAGATAAGCCGGGTCGATCTGGTGCTTTCGCACCGTGGTGGCAGGGTTTGCAGCCGGGCGTTGGTATGAAACCTGGCGATAGTTCGATTTCGCTCTCTGCTTTTGTCTGTTGGCAACGCGCGGTGCTGGCTGCAGATTTTGCGGCACGGCTTTGATGCGGGCAGGTTGCCCATGCAACTGGGCAACCCACGGAGCGGAAAGATCAGGGCTCACGCGTACCGGCGGGAGGGTGGCATAGCGGTCATTGGCAAACGCCATGCTAGTGCTGACAATGGAAACGGCAATCGCCGCAAGCGATCCGATTAAAAGAAGATGACGTGGTTTCATGATCCAAATCCGTCTCTTTGCGCCGGAAACTCTTTATGGCGCAGTTGCCCCTTGCAGCTCCTGACATCGGTTGTCAGGAGAGCGGCCCTCATGCTCGTGTGGGGATTGTGCGCCGGAATGGAATCGTAAAGGTAAATTTCGGCCGCGTGTTTCGCCTGGCGCCCATTCCAATTAAAGTTGTGGTTAGTGGCAAGTTGCGCGACATAATTAATTATCGATAAAACTTGGGAGGCAGAGCAATGAATGATGTTGCCGAGGCAAGAACCGGTCTGATTGTCGGTGCCGATGGAATGACACGTTGCTTCTGGCCGGGCGAGTTACCTGACTATCTTGCCTACCATGACAATGAATGGGGCGTTCCTGTTTCAAACGATTTTCGACTTTTTGAGAAAATCTGTCTCGAAGGTTTCCAGTCCGGGTTGTCGTGGCTGACAATCTTGCGAAAGCGGGAGAATTTTCGCGCTGCTTTCGATGGCTTTGATTTCCATCGGGTTGCACGGTACGGGCAGGCGGACGTGGAGCGCCTTTTGGCGGACAAAGGCATTGTGCGCCACCGAGGCAAGATTGAATCGACGATCAATAATGCCAAACGCGCAATTGAACTGGTTGCAGAAAAAGGGTCGTTGGCAGCTTATTTCTGGTCTTTCGAGCCGGGTGCAAAAGATCGCCCCGTTGTCGTGGACTATCCGACCCTGATCGCCAATCCAAAGACCGAGACATCTATTCGCATATCCAAGGATCTGAAAAAGCGCGGCTGGTCATTTGTCGGGCCAACCACGGTCTACGCCTTCATGCAGGCCATGGGGCTGGTGAACGACCACATTGAAGGTTGTCATTGCCGAGCGCACATTGAAAAATTGCGACAGAGTTTCAAAAGACCCAGTTAAGGCGGCCAATTGCTAAGCATCCTCATTTCTGCGAGAAACATCCACCTTTGAAGATGGGAGATGGTCATGGATCTGGTGTCGTTGTTGGCATTTGCCGGCATTCTGGTTGTTGCGGCGGGGACGCCCGGGCCGAATGTCGGAGCGTTGGTGGCACGTGTCATCAGCCGCGGTCACAAGGGCGTCTTTCCATTCATGTTCGGTCTGTGGCTCGGTGATGCTATCTGGCTTTCATTGGCCGTCTGGGGACTGGCCGCACTGGCCAACACGTTCCACACAGCGTTTCTCATCCTCAAATATGTCGGCGTGGCCTATCTGATCTATCTTTCGTGGAAGATGTGGGTCGCGCCAGTTGACGAAGTCGCAGATGAGAATGCCATTCCCCGTCAGGGGGAGGCCGGAAAGCTCTTCCTTAGCGCAATGGCAATCACGCTCGGCAATCCGAAGATCATGGTTTTCTACCTTGCCATCCTGCCGACGGTGGTCGACATCACCCATGTCTCGCTGGTTGGCTGGGCCGAACTGTTGCTGGTCATGTTTGTCGTTCTTGCGGCGGTCGATACCGCATGGGTGGTGCTCGCAGCGCAGGCCCGGCGGTTTCTTCGCAGCCCGCGCATGATGCGGATTGCCAACAGGACCAGCGCTGGGATGATGGCGGGAGCTGCAGTCGCCATTGCGACACGCTGAACATATTCCCCGCACTTGCCGCAACGGACTTGATCGGTTAGGAAACCGGCAACAGAATTGGTGCCGGCTCCAATCGGCATATATGTACAAATCAGCGATCAGGCGGGAAAAATGGCCGATAAAGCGGACAAGATGAAGGCGCGGTTGCCGCGCGGGTTTGTCGATCGGGTGCCGGATGATTTGCGCGCCGCCGAAAAGATGATGGCGACCATCCGCGAAGTTTACGACCTCTATGGCTTTGAGCCGGTGGAAACGCCGCTTGTGGAATATACGGATGCGCTCGGAAAATTCCTGCCGGATCAGGACCGTCCGAACGAAGGCGTGTTCTCGTTTCTGGATGATGACGACCAATGGCTGTCGCTGCGCTATGATTTGACCGCGCCGCTTGCGCGTTACGTCGCTGAAAATTTTGAGTCGCTGCCAAAGCCTTATCGCAGCTACCGCAATGGCTGGGTGTTCCGCAACGAGAAGCCGGGTCCGGGTCGGTTCCGCCAGTTCATGCAGTTCGACGCCGATACGGTCGGCGCACCGAATGTCTCGGCTGATGCCGAAATGTGCATGATGATGGCCGACACGCTGGAACGTCTGGGCATTCGCCGCGGAGATTATGTGATCCGCGTCAACAACCGCAAGGTGCTCGACGGCGTGCTGGACGCTATCGGGCTGCAAGGCGAGGGCAGTGCCTCCAAGCGTCTCAATGTGCTGCGCGCTATCGACAAGCTCGACAAGTTCGGCCCGGAAGGTGTTCGCCTTCTGCTCGGCAAGGGGCGTCTCGATGAAAGCGGCGATTTCACCAAGGGTGCTGAACTCCCTGACGCCTCGATTGAAAAAATCTTGTCATTCACTGCTGCCGGCGGCGCGACCGGGGCTGATACGATTGCCAATCTCCACATGGTTGTGGCGGGTAACGCCAAGGGTGAAGAAGGCGTGACAGAACTTGCCGACATGCAGGCGTTGTTCTCGGCGGGCGGCTATGATGGCCGCGTGAAGATCGACCCGTCTGTCGTGCGCGGGCTCGAATACTACACGGGCCCGGTTTTCGAAGCCGAGCTTCTGTTCGACGTGACCAACGAAGACGGCCAGAAGGTCGTGTTCGGTTCCGTAGGCGGCGGGGGGCGTTATGACGGTCTGGTGTCGCGCTTCCGTGGTGAGCCGGTGCCGGCAACGGGCTTCTCCATCGGTGTTTCGCGTCTGATGACGGCTTTGAAGAATCTGGGCAAGCTGGACGTTTCCGATGTCGTCGGTCCCGTGGTTGTTCTGGTCATGGACAAGGACTCACAAAGCCTTGGCCGCTATCAGAAGATGGTTTCCGATCTGCGTCAGGCGGGCATTCGCGCCGAAATGTATGTCGGCGGCTCCGGCATGAAGGCGCAGATGAAATATGCGGATCGCCGCGAGGCTCCCTGCGTCATCATTCAGGGCTCGCAGGAACGCGAGGCCGGTGAGGTGCAGATCAAGGATCTGGTTGAGGGCAAGCGCCTGTCTGCTGAGATCGAAGACAATGTGACCTGGCGCGAGAGCCGCCCGGCGCAGATCACGGTCAAGGAAGAAGGGCTTGTCGAGGCAGTCCGCGAAATCCTTACCAGTCAGGCGCGGGATCGCGCCGAACAGTCGAAGTGACGAAAGCCATGGCTGGATCAAACTCGCCCGGTATTCTCAGTTCTCTTCGCGCGGCCCTCGATGCGCGTGAAGCCGAACTTGTCGAAATTCCGCTGATTCAGCCGGCTGATCCATTTCTGGATATGGCGGGCGAGGATTTGCGCCGCCGTATTTTTCTGACCGAAAACGAAAACGGCGACAGTCTGTGCCTGCGACCGGAATTTACCATTCCTGTTTGCCGCAATCACATCGAGCTTAACGCAGCCACGCCCAAGCGTTACGCCTATCTCGGCGAAGTGTTCCGTCAGCGTCGTGACGGGGCAGCCGAATTTCTTCAAGCCGGTATAGAGGATCTGGGGGCTTCCGACGAAGCGACGTCCGATGCCCGTTCCATCGCTGATGCGCTGGCCTGCGTTCGCGCGGCCGCTCCCGAAGCTGCGCTTGAGATTGTTCTGGGAGACCAGTCGGTCTTTGCCGGCATGCTGAAAGCGCTGGGCCTGCCGCAAGGATGGCGCAAGAAACTGTTGCGTTCCTTCGGCGATGCGGGTTCGATGGGGCAGGTGCTCGCTGAACTGACGGGCGCACAGCGACGCGATCCATTACCGGAAACGCTTGCGGTTCTTGTGGCGGAAGGCGACGAATCCGGGCTTGCGCGCATGCTGGAAGCAGAAATGCTCGAAGCTGGAATTTCGCCCGGTGCCGGTCGTTCCCCTGCTGAGATCGCGCGGCGGTTGATCGAAAAGGAAGACCTGGCGGCTACGCGCCTCCCGGCATCGGCGCTCGATCTTCTGAAGCAGTTTCTTGAAATGCGCGTCTCGCTCGATTCCGCAGCCATTACCCTGCGAGCATTCGCTTCGGAACACGCTCTGGATCTGGCTGCGGTGCTGCAGAAATTCGAAGCACGCAGTGACGCCATTGCGAATGCAGGCATTGCCACCAGAGACATTGTCTATGATGCGTCCTTCGGGCGCCCACTCGATTACTATACCGGTCTCGTTTACGAAATCCGGGCTGCGGGCGTCGAGAAAGATGGCATTCTTGCCGGTGGTGGCCGCTACGACCGGCTTCTGACCATGCTTGGCGCCTCTGAAAACATTCCCGGCGTCGGCTTTTCCATTTGGCTCGACCGGTTGCAGATGCTGGCGGGAGAGAAAAAATGAGTGTGACGCTGGCATTGCCGTCCAAGGGGCGGTTGAAGGAGCAGACGCTCGCTGTGCTTGAAAGAGCTGGCTACAAGGTGATCCTGCCGGATGACTCGCGCAATTATCGCGCCCGTGTCGAGGGCGAGCCTGATCTGGATATTCTGTTCCTTTCCGCTTCTGAAATTGCCCGTGAGCTGGGATATGGCAGCGTGGATCTTGGCGTGACTGGCGAGGACCTCGTTCGTGAGACGCTGGCGCACTCGGAAGAGCGCGTGGCTATCGAAGCCGAACTGGGTTTCGGTCACGCTGATGTTGTCGTGGCCGTACCGGAAGTCTGGCGTGATGTGACCAGCATGGCCGATCTGGACGATGTGGCGGCAGATTTCCGCCAGCGCCACGGTCGCCGCCTTCGTATCGCCACCAAATACTGGCGGCTGACGCAGCAGTTCTTTTCGCAGAAACACGGCATTCAGGTTTACCGCATTGTAGAAAGCTTTGGTGCGACTGAAGGCGCTCCGGCTGCGGGCTCAGCCGATATGATCGTCGATATTACGTCGACTGGCTCCACGTTGCGGGCCAATAGGCTGAAGGTTCTTGAAGACGGCATTATCCTGCGCTCGCAAGCGTGCCTCGTATCGGCACGCCGAAGCCGGGAGAACGCACGCGTCACGGACGTTGCGACGCGCATCCGTAAAGGATTGACCAGTTATAGCATTTCCTGTTTTTCATAAATCGTTGGAAATGCTCTCTCTGTTTGTTTTATCGCGCCTCTTATCCGAAAGCCGGTTCCCACTTTTCGGGATGCGCTCTAGTTCTTCGCAACACGATTTTGAAATAAGAAAAACCGCACCATTTTGATGGCGCGGTTTTTCATTTTATTGCGATGAGAATGTCGATCAGCCGCGCTTGGCGTCGATCGAGAGGGCGCCAGCGCCGTGCAGGGCAAGAATGAACAGGCCGCCAGCAATTGCGAGGTTCTTCTGCGCCATCATGGCGTTCATGCCCTGCGAGAAGTCCATATGGGCAACGAGCGTCGCACCGATGGTGAAGAGGCCGACAACGGCCGCAGCAATGCGAGTCTGAAAGCCAAAGAGAATTGCGAGCCCGCCTACAAATTCAACCAGACCGACGACAACAGCCGTAACGGTGGGAAGCGGAAGGCCGAGGCCAGCGAAGTAACCTGCGGTGCCGGCAATGGCGGTCAGTTTGCCGTAGCCGGCAATGATGAAAAGAATCGAGAGAAAGATGCGGGCGACGAGCGTAACAACGCCGTTGGACTGCGGGGTGATAGAGGACATGCGGGGCTATCTCCTGTTGAACTGGGCCATCAATTAACGACTGCGGACTGTCAAGGAAAGCCGTCTAATCCTCGACAGTTTGTTTACAGTATGAATACCAATTCACTCCGGCGCAATCATTCTCTCTGCGCGCACCAGGCGCTCATAATCCTCTTCCGACACGAGACCGCTCGCCAGCGCTTCTTCCCGCAAGGTCGTTCCATTCTTGTGTGCGGTCTTGGCGATCTTGGCCGCATTGTCATAACCGATAGCTGGAGCAAGCGCAGTGACGAGCATCAGCGAACGATCCAATAGTTCCTTGATGCGGCTCAGGTTTGGCTCGATTCCATCCACACAATGATCGGCGAACGACACCATCACGTCGCTTAGGATGCGGATCGACTGCAGGACATTATATGCGATCACCGGCTTGAACACATTGAGTTCAAAGTGCCCCTGGCTGGCAGCAACCGTAATTGTCGCCTGGTTGCCGAACACCTGTGTTGCCACCATCGTCAAAGCTTCGGCCTGGGTCGGGTTAACCTTGCCCGGCATGATGGAGGATCCCGGTTCATTCTCCGGCAGTGACAGTTCACCGAGGCCAGAGCGCGGCCCGGAGCCAAGGAAACGAATATCATTCGCGATCTTGAAGAGATCCGCCGCCAAGGCGTTCAAGCTGCCGTGGAAGTCAAGAATCGCACCGTGGCTGGCAAGGGCTTCGAATTTGTTCGGCGCCGTCTTGAAGGGAAGGCCAGTTATTTCACTCACGGCTTCAGCAAAGCCTGTGTCGAAGCCGATTGGTGCATTCAGCCCCGTCCCGACTGCTGTCCCGCCCTGGGCGAGCAGAAAGACGTCTGCAAGCGATTGTTCTATACGGTGGCGCGCATATTCCAATGCAGCACGATAACCGGAAAATTCCTGTCCGAGTGTGACCGGGGTTGCATCTTGCGTATGCGTTCGGCCGATCTTGATAATATCCTTGAACGCTTCTTCCTTGATCTTGAGCGCGTTGGTCAGATGTTCCAGCGCCGGATAGAGCCGATGGACCGCTTCAACTGCTGTGGCGATATGGATCGCTGTCGGGAAGCTGTCATTGGACGATTGGCTCATATTAACGTGGTCGTTGGGATGGACCGGCTTTTTCGACCCCATTTCACCACCGAGGAGCTCGATAGCCCGGTTTGAAATGACCTCATTGGCATTCATGTTTGATTGAGTGCCCGAACCGGTCTGCCAGACGACCAATGGGAAATGATCGTCAAGTTTACCTTCGATCACCTCCGAGGCGGCCACCGCGATCACCTGACCAAGAACCGGATCGAGCTTTCCCAGTGCAATATTGGTTTCCGCTGCCGCCCGCTTGACGACACCCAGCGCATGAACCAATGGCAGCGGCATGCGCTCTCCACCGATTTTGAAATTTTGCAGCGAACGCTGGGTCTGAGCTCCCCAGTAGCGGTCGGCAGGAACATCAATCGGTCCGAAAGTATCTGTTTCGGTACGAGTAGCGGTCATTTCTGGTCTCCGGCTGACGTGGACTCGGAACCGAGCCGTGCACAACGAATATAACACCGCCATTTGGTGGCGGCTCATGTTTCTTCGTGAAACTTTAAAGCGCAATCATTTGATAAAATATGACGAAAAAAGTCAATTTTTATTGACCGTCGGCACTGTCAAGTATCGCTGTCTTCGTCGTCATCCATTTCGGATATCCAGGCGGTCGGTTCAATCTTACGCTGGGTTTTGCTGTCGGTGAACGTCCACCACCCGGTATCCGCCTCATCCCATTGACCGCCCCCGGCCTGCAGTTGGGCAAGTGTTCGATACTGTGCGATCGACTCGTTGCGCTGGTCGTCGTCGTCGGTCCAGACGACTGTTATCTTTCGGCCATCTTTCGGCGCCGTGGCGATGGGAAGTTCCTTGCGCATATGATTATCACTCCGTTGTAATCGGAAATAATCATAGGGCACACGATGCCCGCGGCAAGCCGGAATTCCGTGTTCCGGCTTGCCTTGTTCCTTATCAGCCGCGAGCGACCTTTAGTGCCTTGCCCCACCAGATCAACTGGTCCAGCATATTCTTGGCCGCTTCCGCCAGATGAGGGAAATCATCCAGCTTGTTCTCGCCTTTCACGACCGCAAGATAGTCGGGGAAGAGGATGTGGACGCCCGTTTTGACGGACATGGAGGACATTTCGACGGCGATCATCCGCAGTTGCTCGACAGCGCGAGCGCCGCCCACGCCTCCGTAGCCAACGAAGCCCATGGGCTTCTGTATCCAGTCGCCGTAGTCGATGGCATTCTTCAGAACGGCGGTCGGCGCGTGATTATACTCAGCGGCCGTAAGAACGTAGGCGTCGAACTCCCGCAGTTTCGTTTTCCATTTGTCGGCTGTTTCTGCCTGAGCGGTCGTGGTGGACGTGTCGCCATAGAAACCCATCGGATAATCCGCGACATCGAGAACTTCCACGTCCAGTTCCGGCCGCTCGGCAACGAGCCTGGCAATCCACTGGGCTGGAACGGGCGCAAAACGTTGTTCACGTGTGCTGCCGATGATAACGGCGACTTTGAGCTTGGACATTGATGACACCTTTATTGCAGTGGTAACCATTGGAGACCGACGCTATATAAGTGACCAAATTCCCACGCAAGGAGGCACTTTTATGAAACCCGGTGACTTCAAGGAAACCAATGCATGCAGGACCGTAACGGAGATTTTGTCGCGTGTTGGCGATAAATGGACTGTGCTCGTGGTGAGTTATCTCGGCAATCGCCCGATGCGTTTCAATGAATTGCGCCGAACCGTCGAGGGCATTTCCCAGAAGATGCTGACAACCACCCTGCGCAATCTGGAACGGGACGGTTTCGTCAATCGTACCATCTTTCCGACAATTCCGCCCAAGGTCGAGTATGAACTGACGGAAATGGGGCGTGACCTGTTGAGGCCTGTGCGTGCGCTGGGTGAATGGGCAATAGCCAATGAAGCAAAAGTGGTGATGGCGCGCGCCCGATATGACGCCCTCACATCGGTGAAGACGCAGAGCGACGCTGCAGAATAGAGGCTGGACTTGTGAAGGAGAGCAAGTGGAAAGACAGGCCGAAGCCTGTCTTTCCTGTTGCCTGAGACAGGACTTCCATAGTGCGGGGGCAAACAGGAAGTCCGTCTCTATGTCATCTCGGATTGATCATGATTGGTGGTAGAGTGTCAATCAGAAGTTTCTGAAATAACCGCTTCGCGGCGGCAAAGCGCAAGCAAAGTAAATTTTTCATAAATCACAAATAGTTACGTCACGTAAAAAGAAAGGCGGCCAAGGGCCGCCTTTCTCACATTCCATCGAAACGAGGACGTGGATTTCTTAGAAATCCATGCCGCCCATACCGCCCATTCCGCCAGGCATGCCAGCCGGAGCTGCATCCTTCTTCGGCAGTTCGGCGATCATGGCTTCGGTCGTGATCAGGAGACCGGCAACCGATGCTGCATTCTGCAGGGCGGTGCGGACAACCTTGACCGGATCGACAACGCCAGCCTTGATCAGGTCGCCAAATTCACCGGAGGCAGTGTTGTAGCCATAGGTTTCAGAGGCATTTTCAAGGATCTTGCCAACGATGACCGAAGCTTCTTCACCGGCATTGGTCGTGATCTGGCGAGCCGGAGCCTGCAGAGCGCGACGAACGATGTTGATGCCGGCTTCCTGGTCGGCATTGATGCCCTTGGCAGAAATCTTGGCCGAAGCGCGGAGGAGTGCGGTACCACCGCCAGCAACGATGCCTTCTTCAACCGCAGCGCGGGTTGCGTTCAGCGCGTCGTCAACGCGGTCCTTCTTTTCCTTCACTTCAACTTCGGTTGCACCGCCGACGCGGATGACGGCAACGCCACCAGCGAGCTTGGCAAGACGTTCCTGAAGCTTTTCACGGTCGTAGTCCGAAGAGGTTTCTTCGATCTGCTGCTTGATCTGGCCAACGCGAGCGTCGATTTCAGCCTTCTGGCCTGCACCGTCGACGATCGTGGTGTTTTCCTTCGAAATCGAGACCTTCTTGGCGCGGCCGAGCATGTCGAGCGTGACGGTTTCGAGCTTGATGCCGAGGTCTTCGGAGATAACCTGACCACCCGTGAGGATCGCGATGTCTTCGAGCATTGCCTTGCGGCGGTCGCCGAAGCCAGGAGCCTTGACAGCAGCAATCTTCAGGCCGCCGCGCAGCTTGTTGACGACGAGCGTTGCAAGAGCTTCGCCTTCGACGTCTTCAGCGATGATGACGAGCGGCTTCGAGGTCTGAACGACAGCTTCCAGAACCGGCAGAAGAGCCTGGAGGTTCGAGAGCTTCTTTTCGTGCAGAAGGATGTATGCGTCTTCGAGGTCAGCAACCATCTTTTCAGGGTTGGTGACGAAGTAAGGCGACAGGTAGCCGCGGTCGAACTGCATGCCTTCGACGACTTCGAGTTCGGTTTCAGCGGTCTTGGCTTCTTCAACCGTGATCACGCCTTCATTGCCGACCTTCTGCATCGCTTCGGCGATCATCTTGCCGATTTCGGCTTCGCCGTTAGCGGAGATCGTGCCAACCTGGGCAACTTCTTCCGAGGTGTTGATCTTCTTGGCCTTGCCGAGAAGTTCAGCAACGACTTCCGAAACTGCGAGATCGATGCCGCGCTTCAGGTCCATCGGGTTCATGCCGGCAGCAACAGCCTTTGCGCCTTCCTGAACGATAGCCTGGCCCAGAACGGTAGCGGTCGTCGTGCCGTCGCCAGCGGTGTCGTTGGTCTTGGAAGCCACTTCGCGCAGCATCTGTGCGCCCATGTTTTCGAACTTGTCTTCCAGTTCGATTTCCTTGGCGACCGATACACCGTCCTTGGTGATGCGCGGAGCGCCGAAGGACTTGTCGATAACAACGTTACGACCCTTCGGGCCGAGCGTTACCTTAACAGCGTCAGCGAGGATATCGACGCCGCGCAGCATCTTTTCGCGCGCAGTGCGGCCGAATTTTACGTCTTTAGCAGCCATTTTACTCTCCTGGGAATTGTCCCGGTCAGATTATGGTGAATTGGTTTCAGGTAAGGGCGAAACCGCCCGAGGCTTGATTAGCCAACGATACCCAAAATATCGGATTCCTTCATGATCAGCAGGTCTTCGCCGCCGATCTTGACTTCGGTGCCCGACCACTTGCCGAACAGAACCTTGTCGCCAGCCTTGACTTCCAGAGCAATCAGCTTGCCTGCTTCGTCACGAGCGCCAGCGCCAACAGCGACGATTTCGCCTTCCTGCGGCTTTTCCTTGGCGGTGTCAGGGATGATGATGCCGCCAGCGGTCTTGGCTTCCGATTCAACGCGACGAACGACGACGCGGTCATGAAGCGGGCGGAACTTGATATCAGCCATGGTATAACCCTTGGTGTTATAGACGTTGAACCCTGATAACGGATCGAACCGATCCGCGCTTGTTAGCACTCACCGTGTGAGAGTGCTAACGTGGTTCTGAGATAGAAGGCGCGTCTGATCTTGTCAAGATTGCCTGAGGAATTTGACAGGCGAATGATGGTTAATTTGCACCATCCTTAACGCAGAACCGCCATGGGCAGTCGTAGCCGATACCCGCATATGGTGATGCTTTTGCTGTTATCAATCGACGAGACGCAAGTTTGACAGTTCATCGCCAATCTGCCGAAAGGTCTCGCTCAGTTCGCCGCCGGTCGAATTCCAGAAGAGTTTAGCCGGTTTGCCGCCTTCCATGCGCACGCGTGAGTTTGAAGAGCACGATCTCAACAAGTCTATTTGTGCTTTCTCCGTGCTGTTTGCTTCGTTGAGATCGAGCGCGACCGTCATGACAATGATATTGGCGGCTTTGGCGTTGTCGCAGAGTTTGGCAAAGCGGGCATTCAAAGCCTTGGTGTATGTCGTGTTGTTTTGGGAAACTGAAACGCCGCTTTCCTGAAAGAGGCGGCTCTGGCTATATTTTTTGGTTATGCGGGCGGTATAGCCATGTGTCGAGTAATAGGACAGGTTTCCGGCACGGTCGGGCCCTGAGCCAGCCAGGCCGTCATATTTGTAATAAGTATTGGCACCATCGGTGAGTACGATCACCACCTTGTCATTGCCTCGTTCCGTTGAGGCCCGGGCTTCTGTGAACGGGGCGCCCTGGACGATGGTTCGCCAGCCCCAGGCCATGGCTTCGGGGACATTCGTACCGCCGTTCGGCACCATTGCCTTGATTGCCGTCTGGACCGTTTTCATCCCTTGTTCGGTTGTAACGTCAGTCAAAGGCGTGAGGGGTAATGTTGTGCAGCTATAGTTAGGGCCACCGCCTTCCGATCTTCCCTTCCGATAGATCTTGTCGAGGGAATCGCGCAGATAGTATTTTTTCAAGTCGCTTTGTCGGGGTGAGTAGGCAAGAGACATATCATCTTGCCACCAGCTGTTCAAAACTGTGGAAATTACATTTCCCCTGCTATCCACGTTGTAATATTCAGCCGGACCGAACATTGGCACAAACAACGTATCTGGATTATTGTCAGAAGGTGGCGTTACATCCAGCGCAAAAGGTCCGGGACGAGATTCGACGCACCCCTGCCAGGCGAGCCACGGCTCGCTTGATCTCCGTGTGAGGTCAGCATAAAGCTCCGCCCGTGAAAAAGGTTTGTTGTTACGGTCTCCCCAGCCGGTTCCCACTTTGTAATATCGTCCGCTGCCCGCGGGCTTTTCTTCTATCTTGCGGCTAGCGTCGATCGTGACGGGCAGGGTGAAATTTTCAAGATTGACGGAAGATTTGCCTTCCGGGTCCATCCAGGCCGCATTGAGATATTGTGGGCCGACATTCACAGAACCGGCGAAAGGAACCAGTGAAAATTGCACTGGTTTTTCGACATAGGTTATGAGCGCGGATTGTGAGGCCATCGTCTCCACAAGTTGCGAGGCGGCATCCTTTAGAAGATCGATGCGTTTTTTTGACGATCCGCTTCTTGTTTCATCCATTGATTTGGAGTTGTCGAGGACGAGAGCGACTTCGATGGTGTTCTTGAGCCGGACAGACGCTGTGAGCGTATATTGGTGTTTATCCCAATTGTCGCCTGTAAGGCGGGAGGCGACGACGCCAAATAGGGATTTGTAGGTGAATGCGGCAGTGGCCTGTACTTGCTGGTCCGTCGTCTTGTCCTGGGGAAAGGCAATCTGGAAATTGATTGCGTCTGCGCTCAGCGCGGTGACGTTGGCGTAAAAAATTCGGGCACCGTAGTCCTGTACGACCGTATGGCTTTCGCCCGTGGAGAACCTCTTGCCTACAGCCAAAGCGGCGGCATCCAGCGAAGCCTGCACGTTGTTGCGCACGCGCATGAGGTTTGCGGTGTCAACCGCAACCATGCCGGCCAGAAGCAGGGGGACGAGCACCAAAGCCGCGATCATGGCGAAATTCCCGCGCTCGTCTTTCCCGAAGCGCAGGATGGTCAATTGAGGCAAACAGCGAAAAACGCGCGCCTGAAGCCTGCCGGCTTTCGTGATCCAGTTCTTCATTTTGGCCCCCGCCGACGGTTGTGTTCGCAATTGATGAAATGGAAAGTTGTGCTTGCTCCTACCAGCATCTTTCTAACAGTCGGTCACGAAGCAGGGTAAATGAACGATGAAGAATCCCCTGGGATAATTGGACGCGCTTTAGCTGTCGGATTCGGGCCTAAAGGCCGTGACAGATGTGGTTGGCTACGCTAGATGGAGCGCTGGCAATCCATCAAACGGCCCTAGCGGTTCTCGCCTTACAGACGAATTATCAAGAGGAAACCATGAAGCAGCTTGAACGCCTCGACGATCTGACCGACCAGTACGATGTGCTCTTCTGCGATGTATGGGGTGTGGTACACAACGGCGTGGCCGCTTATCCGCCTGCAATCGAGGCACTGAAACGCGCACGCGCCAAGGGTGTTACGGTCATTCTTGTAACCAATTCTCCAAGGCCGCATCCCGATGTTGAAAAGCAGATGCTTGGCCTTGGTGTGCCCTCGGATACATATGATCGCGTAGTCACGTCCGGTGATGTAACCCGCGATCTGATTGCAGAAGGTCCGCGCAAGGTGTTTCACATCGGCTGCGAGCGCGAACTGACCATCTATGACGGTCTCGATGTCGAACTGGTCGAAGAATTTGAAGCTTCGGGCGTCGTCTGTACCGGGCTTTACGATGACGAAAGCGAAACGCCGGACGACTACAAGGAATTGCTCGTCCGGTTGCGCTCGCGCAATCTTCCGTTCATCTGTGCCAATCCGGATATCATGGTTGAACGTGGTTCGCGGCTGATCTGGTGCGCTGGCGCTCTCGCGCGCGAATATGGTCAGCTTGGCGGGCGAACCCTCATAGCCGGAAAACCACATCGCCCCATTTATGAGGCCGCTTTGCGGTTTGCCGAAGAAATTCGCGGCACGAAAGTCGAGAAAAGCCAAATTCTTGGGATTGGTGACGGGGTTCTCACCGATGTTAAGGGGGCTGCGGATTTCGGGTTGGATGTGCTTTACATCTCCGGTGGAGTTCATGCAGCAGACTATACGACCGACGGCACCGTTGACATTGCCCGAATGGAGGCGTTTCTCCAGAAGCATGGCAACCGCCCGGTTGCTGCGCTGAATGCTCTTGTTTGAATGAGAGCAACCTCCTACGACCAGTCAAAGACCAGATCAAAATGACCAAATCCAGCTTTCAGCGCCTTTCTGGAACGGATTCCCTGCCGGGACACCTGCACAATTGTGTGGTGGCAATCGGCAATTTCGACGGAGTTCACCGCGGTCATCAGGCCGTTCTCGAACGCGCGCTGGAGATTGCCGAAAAACGTGGCTTGCCGGCCGTTGTTTTGACTTTCGAGCCGCACCCACGCAGCTTTTTCAAGCCGGATGCGCCGATCGATCGTTTGACAGCAGCACCCAGAAAGGCCGAAATCCTACGTCTCATGGGGTTTGATGCTGTCGTTGAGCAGCCCTTCACCGTTGAGTTTTCCTCCCGGTCGGCGGAAGATTTCGTCGAGCACATTCTCGTCGAACGATTGCACGCAAGCTGTGTGGTCACGGGGTATGATTTTCACTTCGGTAAGGGACGGCGTGGAACACCGGAATTCCTTCAGAAGGCGGGAGAAACTGCCGGGTTTACGGTTACGCTTGTCGATGCCTTTACGGATGAAGGCGATAATCTTGTCTCGTCGACCCGCATAAGAAATCTGCTTTGCGAAGGCGATGTCGCTCAGGCGGCGGGACTTCTCGGTTATCGCTATATGGTCTGCGGTGAAGTCATCCACGGCAAGAAGCTCGGGCGAACGCTAGGGTTTCCTACTGCCAATATGCAAATCGATGCCCAGGCGGGCTTGAAGCATGGAATTTATGCCGTCAGGTTCCGGCGTGCGAACGGCGACCTTCACGACGGTGTTGCAAGTTTCGGTCGGCGTCCCACTGTCGACAGCGATGGTTCTCCGCTACTTGAAACGTTTCTCTTCGATTTTTCAGACGATCTATATGGCGAGACCGCTTGTGTATCGTTCTTCGGGTTCCTGCGGGGCGAGATAAAGTTCGATGGCCTTGATCCGCTTATCGATCAGATGAAGCGGGACGATGCCGAGGCACGAGCTCTTCTTGCGGGGGCGAAGCCGCTGTCTGAACTGGATCGCTTGCTTTCTTTCGCGTGAAGCGAATTTGTGGTTGCTTTTTCCACTTAAAATTTAAATCAAATTTTACTTATTCTCGACCAAAAGAGAAAAATGCCTCAAAACTAACTGGGGCGCTTTTTGTTGGAGTTTAATGTGGCACGTATTGTTCCTCGGGCACTTGTTGCAGGTGCCGCATTCCTGATGAGCAGCCCGTTTGCGTTTTCAGCAGACGTGCAGCAGCCCGATATTTATGCTGCGGAAACCGCGCAGCCAGCCCGCAAGCATTTTTGGTCCGGTGACTGGTATCTCAAGGTCGGTGCGGCTGGTCTCGTTGCTCCAAAGTTCGAGGGTTCCAACAAATATCGCTTTTCCGCACAGCCGTTGATCTCGCTGGGTCGACAGGGAGAAGCGACGCGTTTCTCGTCACGAAATGACAACGTATCCTTCGCCTTGATCGACAATGATCGTTTCCGCGTGGGGCTTGCAGGCAAGCTTCTCTTCGAACGCGATGACGATATCCATGGCCTGAAAGACACAAAGTTTGGCGGTGAGGCGGGCGCGTTTGTTGACGTTTATCCAACCGATTGGCTGCGCGTGCGCGGCGAAGTGCGTCAAGGTATTCGTGCGCATAAGGGCGTCGTAGGCGATATCGCTGCCGATGCGTTCTATGACGTTACGCCGACCGTTCGTGTGTCGGGCGGTCCACGTGCGACCTTCGCGTCCAAGGATTATTTCAAGACTTATTACGGCGTGGATGCCGAGGAAGCGGCAGCGTCGGGACTTTCAGAATATAATCCGGGTAGCGGCTTCAAGTCCGCTGGTGTCGGCGGTGCCATCACGTGGAAGGCAACCGACAAGATCGATACCAGCCTGTTTGGCGAATATAGCCGTCTGCAAGGGCCCGCGAAGGACTCGAGCATCGTCAAGGAACGCGGCTCGCGAGATCAGTTCATGGTCGGTGTCTCGGCAACTTATCGTTTCGATTTCTCGCTGGACTGATTTGAGCCGCATCAATGTAAACATTTTCCGGGGCAGGGATGCAGTTTTATTGCGTCTTTGCCCCTTCACCTCTTTATTCCTGTGAAGCTCATTGTTAAAAGCGTGCCCATGATGACGGATTTTCGGCTTATCATGACGGCCATACGAATTATTGGCCCGGCCTCCCGCTTTGCCTGAACGGCTGTTTTGCCAGGCAATATACGGCGCGGAGGTCCGGGAGCGACCGGCTGTGCTCTACAGTCCCCTGTTTTCTTTGATCCACATGCCCGCCATCTTTGGCCAGGGCTTCACAGGCGAATACCCTCATGACTGAGACGACCAAAATCGATTATTCCAAAACCCTTTATCTTCCGCAGACCGAATTTCCCATGCGCGCCGGGCTTCCGCAGCGCGAGCCGCTTTTCGTCGAGCGATGGGAGAACATGAACCTCTATAAGAAGTTGCGTGAGCAGGCGAAGGACCGTCCGCTTTATGTGCTTCACGATGGCCCGCCTTACGCCAACGGTAATATCCATATCGGCCATGCGCTGAACAAGATCCTCAAGGATGTCATCACGCGCTCCTTCCAGATGCGCGGATACAATTCGAACTACGTTCCGGGCTGGGATTGCCACGGCCTGCCTATCGAATGGAAGATCGAGGAGAAATATCGCGCCGAAGGCAAGAACAAGGATGAAGTGCCGATCAACGAATTCCGCAGGGAATGTCGGGATTTTGCTGCCGGCTGGATCAAGGTTCAGACGGAAGAATTCAAACGCCTTGCAATTCTCGGCGACTTTGAAAATCCATACACGACGATGAATTTCCACGCTGAATCGCGGATCGCCGGGGAACTCCTGAAGTTCGCTGCATCCGGTCAGCTTTATCGCGGCTCCAAACCGGTGATGTGGTCGGTTGTGGAACGCACCGCGCTGGCGGAAGCCGAAGTCGAATATCACGACGTCGAGTCCGACATGATCTGGGTCAAGTTCCCTGTCGCTGGCCAGAACGATCTTGCCGGTAGCGCAGTAGTGATCTGGACGACCACGCCGTGGACCATTCCCGGCAACCGCGCTGTGTCCTACTCCTCGCGTATCGAATATGGACTTTATGAAGTCACGGAAGCCGAGAACGACTTTGGGCCGCGCCCGGGGGAGAAGCTCATCTTCGCTGACAAGCTCGCCGAAGAAAGCTTCGCGAAGGCAAAGCTTCAGTTCAAGCGCCTGCGCGGTATTGCGGCTGACGAATTGGGCAAAGTCGTACTCGATCACCCGCTCAAGGGGTTTGGCGGCGGTTATGAATTCGTTGTACCGATGCTCGACGGTGATCATGTGACCGACGATGCCGGTACGGGCTTTGTGCATACCGCGCCAAGCCACGGTCGCGAAGACTTTGAAGCCTGGATGAACAATGCCCGCGAACTGGAAGCGCGGGGCATCGATCCAAGCATCCCGTTCCCCGTTGACGATGCCGGCTTCTATACCAAGGACGCGCCCGGATTCGGCCCGGACCGCGAAGGTGGACCTGCGCGTGTTATCGATGACAACGGCAAGAAGGGCGATGCCAACAAGTCCGTCATGGATCAGTTGATCGCCCGCGACAAGCTCTTCGCGCGCGGTCGCCTGAAGCATTCCTATCCGCATTCGTGGCGTTCCAAAAAGCAGGTCATCTTCCGCAATACGCCGCAGTGGTTCGTCTATATGGACAAGAACCTTGGTGACGGCACAACCTTGCGCTCACGCGCGCTGAAAGCCATTGACGACACTCGTTTTGTGCCAGCGTCTGGTCAGACGCGTCTGCGCTCGATGATCGAAGGCCGGCCGGACTGGGTACTTTCGCGCCAGCGGGCGTGGGGCGTGCCGATCTGCGTTTTCGTGGATGAGGAAGGCAACATCCTTCAGGATGATGCCGTCAACAAGCGCATCCTTGAAGCGTTCGAGGCAGAAGGCGCCGATGCGTGGTTTGCCGAAGGTGCGCGCGAGCGGTTCCTCGGCAGCCGCGCCAATGAAGGCTGGACGCAGGTACGCGATATCCTGGACGTCTGGTTCGATTCTGGTTCGACGCATACTTTCACGCTGGAAGATCGTCCGGACATGAAATGGCCGGCTGACGTCTATCTGGAAGGCTCGGACCAGCATCGTGGCTGGTTCCATTCTTCGCTTCTGGAAAGCTGCGGCACGCGCGGCCGGGCGCCATATAACGCCGTCGTGACTCATGGTTTCACCATGGACGAGCACGGCAAGAAGATGTCGAAGTCGCTCGGCAATACGGTCACGCCGCAGGACGTCATCAAGGAATCCGGGGCGGATATTCTGCGTCTGTGGGTTATGACGACCGATTACTGGGAAGATCAGCGCCTCGGCAAGAGCATCATCCAGACCAATATCGACGCCTATCGCAAGCTGCGCAACACGATCCGCTGGATGTTGGGCACGCTTGCTCATGATGAAGGCGAAAACGTCGCTCATGCGGAACTGCCGGAACTCGAACGCCTGATGCTGCACCGTCTGACGGAACTGGATGAGATCGTCCGCTCCGGCTATGACGCATTCGATTTCAAGCGCATTGCCCGCACGCTGATCGATTTCATGAATGTCGAGCTTTCGGCGTTCTATTTTGATATCCGCAAGGACGCCCTTTATTGCGATGCGCCGTCGAGTGTTCGCCGCAAGGCGGCGCTGCAGACCGTGCGTGAAATCTTTGATCGCCTGACGACCTGGCTCGCTCCAATGCTGCCTTTCACCATGGAGGAAGCCTGGCTTGACCGATATCCGCTTTCGGTTTCGATTCATGCCGAGCAGTTCCGCCCGACGCCAGCCGAATGGCGGGATGATGTGCTGGCCGAAAAGTGGCGCAAGGTTCGTGCTGTTCGCCGCGTAGTAACCGGCGCACTGGAACTGGAACGCGCCGACAAGCGCATCGGTTCGTCGCTGGAAGCTTCTCCGGTCGTCTATGTTTCCGACAAGAGCCTGACCGATTCGCTCGAAGGTCTAGATTTTGCGGAAATCTGCATCACCAGCGGCATTTCGTTCAGTGACGCCGATGCGCCCGAAGGAGCATTCACGCTTGGCGATGTGAAAGGCGTGGCTGTCGTGCCCGCACGTGCAGAGGGCGAAAAGTGTGCCCGCTCATGGCGGTATACGACGGATGTTGGCTCAGATCCCGAGTTTCCGGAAGTGTCGGCGCGTGATGCTGTTGCACTTCGCGAACTCAAGTCTTTGGGCAAGCTCGAAGTTTGATCGAATTCTGACGATCTTGCTCTCGGCAGTTCATATGCCGGGAGCTTCGGGAGGGGAAATGGGGTTGCAATCTCCGCTTCGGACATGGTGAAATAGCGGTTAACATCGGATTGCCGCATGAGTTGCACTCATGTACAAGGCATTCCTCGGATAATTTCAAGATCTGCCTTGGAGTTGCCGGTTTCTTCATTCAAGGCTCGCCTGAGCAAATCTTGGTGAAGATAAAATCGGCAAGCGTAAAAGAAGTGGCGCTAATGAAGATTGAAGGACGAGTTCTGGTGCTTATGACAGCGATAGCGGGAGTTTCGCTATCCGGCTGCGTTTCTTCGCCAACCTACGGAACCGACAAAACGGCGGGAGCACAGCTCCTGGACGATGTGTCGAATTTAGCAAGTTTCGGACAGGGTAAGAACAAGAAAGAGCGGATTGACTACAAGCCGCGTCCCGATCTTGTCCGTCCGGCACCGGGCGAAAAAGGCCAGTTGCCTGCTCCGCAGCAGAGTGTTGCCAGCGCTAACGATCCAAATTGGCCGGAATCGCCCGAGCAGCGCCGCAAGCGCCTGCGCGACGAGATTACCGCGAACCGTGACGATCCGAATTTCGTGTCGCCGGTCGTTCAGGATGTGCCCGTCGCGTCCAATATTCAGGCAGCGTTGCCGCGCGGTAACAGCCGCCGCGAAGACTATGAATCCCGCACGCCAACGTTCGATCCGGCAAAGGTCGCAGCCTATAAGGCAATGCGTCAGCAGCAGGTTCAGGGATCTTCCTCGACGCGCCGTTATTTGAGCGAGCCGCCACTTACCTATCGTCAGCCTGCCTCCACCGCTGCAGTTGGCGAGTTGGGAACAGACGAGGCGCAGAAAGAGCGTGAACGCAAGAAGGCCTCTGGTAAGTCCAAGGGCTGGCGCGATTACCTGCCTTGGAACTAATGTCGCCTGAATTTATTATTCTTAACAATAGGTCGCAGTGAAGGAAATTTACTGCGACCTATTTTTTATTATACCATATACTTGATTGGGCGAGGTTGAGCGCATAAATCCCATAATTGAAGCAAAAGATTAAATATTTTTAATGTTTTGGAATCTGACGAATATTTGATTTCAATCAAAGATTTCTTTGGTGCAGTTCGTCATCATGCCAACTCGGGATGGAAGGTATGATCTGATGAACAATACAAACACTATATGGGATAGGCCCTCGGGATATGGCCTTATCAGTCGAGCCCTGCATTGGTTGATGGCTCTCCTGTTTATTTGGCAGTTTGCGTCTGCATTGCTGCGGGTCGCGGCTAAAGACACAGCAATCTATAGCATCTTCTGGTCGGCGCACTATCAGCTTGGCTTTGCCCTTCTCGTGCTGGTGTTATTGCGCGGGGCGTGGGGGCTGCTGAACCTGAGCCGCCGCCCGCACAAGTCAGGCCATGTGGGCAAATTGGCAGCGCTTGGGCATATCGTTATTTACGGGCTTATGTTTGTAGTCCCCGCACTGGCCTTGCTGCGTACATATGGCAGCGGGCGCGGGTTTTCCTTCCTCGGTATCCAGATTTTCGAACAAACGGGCGTGCAGAACGCCGCGTTGACTGCACCGGGGAGCGCATTGCACGGTTTGCTGGGTTGGGTTTTGCTCGCCGTAATCGTCGGGCATGTTGTGATGGCCTTTATCCATCATTTTGCACTGCGTGACGATACGTTGCGCTATATGACCGGAAGAAAGGCTCTGAACTGAAGCTATCGTCTGTCGCGGAAGAATTCCCGCAGGATTTTCTGCGAATCTCCTTCGGAGAAACCGGCATAAATCTCCGGCACATGATGGCAGGTGGGCTGCGTGTAAAAGCGCGGCCCATGTTCGACGCCGCCTCCTTTGGGATCAGTTGCGCCATAATAGAGGCGACGGATGCGGGCGAATGAAATGGCGGCTGCGCACATCGCACACGGCTCCAGCGTTACATAAAGGTCGCAACCAACCAGACGTTCCGATTGCAGGGTCTCTCCGGCCTCGCGGATGGCCAGCACTTCGGCGTGAGCGGTCACGTCATTGAGTTCGCGTGTCCGGTTGCCCGCCCGCGCGATGATCGTGCCTTGATGGACGATGACTGCACCGATGGGGACTTCTCCACGTGCGCCTGCAGCTCGCGCTTCTTCGAGCGCGATCTCCATGGGAGTGGTATCATTCTGGTTCAGGACCTCGACCCCCTTGCTCATGCCTGCTCCATTTCGTGCGTTCTTTGGGAAATTTCGCTCGCAAGCCATGGAGCGATTTGTTACTGCATAATTCTCGAAATCGAAACCGATTTGCGAACGGATTTATACGGCGTTCCTGTTTCCGGCTGTCTCTTACCTGTGCTTAAGGGTGTAAGATGACACGGCAGCGCTGCTGAAAGGCCAATACCAGATGACTACAGATGACGACAACAAGGACGGCAAGCGTCCCCATGGCCGTGGAGGGCGCTGTGATCGCCCGGGCCGGCCAGATCGTGACAAAGACCGCGACAGCCGTCCGCGCCGCGACGACGGTGCCCGTGACAAGCCGCGTAAATTCGGACCTCGCAATGCCGAAGCGCAGGAGGATGCGAGCGAGCGTATAGCCAAGCGTATGGCGCGCGCTGGCATAGCCTCCCGCCGCGAAGCGGAGACGATGATTGCAGCCGGCCGTATTGCTGTGAATGGCAAGGTGCTCGAAAGCCCGGCAGTCAATGTCAAGCGCACGGACATTATCACGGTTGACGGCAAACCTTTGAAGCAGACAGAGCGCACTCGCCTTTGGCTGTATCACAAGCCGGCTGGCCTTGTGACGACCAATCGTGACCCTGAAGGGCGTCCAACCGTGTTCGAGGCGCTGCCTGCCGAAATGCCGCGCGTACTTTCGGTTGGTCGTCTCGATATCAATACCGAAGGTCTCCTGCTGCTCACCAATGATGGTGGGTTGTCGCGTGTTCTCGAATTGCCATCCACGGGCTGGCTGCGCCGCTATCGCGTGCGCGCGCACGGCAAGGTGACGCAACAGCAGTTGGATGAGCTGAAGAACGGGATCGCGGTTGATGGCGTATTCTACGGCAGCGTAGAGGCCGAACTTGAGCGCGTGCAGGGCGCGAATGTCTGGATCTCCATCGGGTTGCGCGAAGGCAAGAACCGTGAAGTGAAGAACATTCTGGGTGCCCTTGGGCTGACGGTCGGACGACTTATCCGTGTTTCATTCGGTCCGTTCCAGCTTGGCGATCTTGAAGAAGGTGCTGTCCGCGAAATCAAGGGACGCACCCTGCGAGACCAGTTGGGTGACAAGCTGATTGAGGAATCGGGAGCAGATTTTGATGCGCCTGTCCTGAACGAATTTTCCAATGCCGCGGTTCAGGGACGCACTCGCCGCGAGATGGAGGAAGGTCAGCCGGAGCAGGACGGCGAGACCCGTCGGGCACCGCGGGAGCGTGAGTGGATTTCCAGCCGCCCCGAACGCCGTCGCGGACGCGAAGACAAGACGGAAAAGGTCGAGCCTCGCCGTCGCGGGAATGCCAATGTCTGGATGGCTCCGGGCGCTCGCCCCAAGGGAGAAAAGGCTGCCGCAAAGCCGCCCCGCGTCGAACATCAGGTTCCGCACCGTTCCGCAAAGTTCAGTGGCGATCTGCAGATGCGCCCACGCCGGGCTGGCGAAGAGGAGCAGGGTCGCGAAGAAGGCGGTGAGCGTCGTTACAACAAGCGCCCGGAAGGTCGTTTCGACAAGGATTCCCGTCCACAGCGGCCGCGCCCGGAAGGAAATCGTTCGGAAGAGGGGCGTCCAGAGCGTCGCGAGCCGCGTGAGGATGGACGCAAGGAACGCCGCCCCGGAAAACGCGAGCGTGCAGAATTGCGCGATGCAGAAGGCCGCGTAGGTGAACGCGGCAAGGGCGGTTTCGAAGGCCGCAAGTCTGGTAAGCCGGGCGCGCCGCGGGGGGAAGGACGTTTTAGCGCTTCCGACCGTGATACGCGCTCAGGCCCACGTAGTAGCGGGCCGGGAGGCAAGTCAGGCGGCGGGCCGGGCGGAAAACCGGGCGGCGGCAAGCCGGGTGGTGGCAGAACTGGAGGCGGCGGTGCGGATCGTCGGCGGTAAGCTGCGCGGGCGTGCACTTGTAACGCCTTCAACCAACGCCATTCGCCCCACCACCGACCGTACGCGCGAGAGCCTCTTCAACATTCTTGCGCATAATTTCCCCGACAAGGTGGAGGGCGCACGCGTCCTCGACCTGTTTGCAGGGACTGGCGCGCTTGGCCTGGAGGCTTTGTCGCGTGGTGCGCGCTATGCGACCTTTGTGGAAGAATCTGCTGAGGGCCGTGGTTTGCTGCGCCAGAATATCGAGGCCTTCGGTCTGCAGGGACATACCAAGATATTGCGGCGCGACGCCTGCCAGTTGGGTATCGTTGGCACGATGGAGCCCTTCAATCTCGTTTTTGCCGATCCGCCTTATGGACGGCGCATGGGAGAAAAGGCGTTTTTGTCAGCACTTCAAGGCGGTTGGCTTAATCCTGACGCACTTTTGGTGCTTGAAGAAGATGGCGAGGCGGCACTTGAGCTTGATGAACGATTCGTCATCCTGGAAGAGCGCAACTACGGGGGCACGAGCATTCGGCTGATCCGGCTGAAAGTCGCCGCTTGAATTCGCGGACAAATATGGTCCGCATCAAATTGATATGCTGTCCGGAAGAACCGGGCAGTAATGAAACCGATTGGAGATGTCGCTTGGTGAAGAACCCCTCACTCCGGCGCTTGCTATTGTCCACCGCGTTGGGTTTCGTACTGGCTTTGCCTTTGGCAGGCGGTGCCGTGCGGGCAGAAAGCCAACCCGCTGCCGCCACTGCTGAAGCACAGCCCGCGCCGGCAGCACCGGCAGCCGCTGAGCAGACAGCACTTCCCGAAATTTCCCAGTCGGACGGGGTCAGCCATTTCACTTTGCCGAATGGCTTGGAAGTAATCGTCATTCCCGATCATCGCGCGCCCGTGGTTACACAGATGATCTGGTACCATGTCGGATCGGCGGACGAAGCGCCCGGTGTTTCAGGCATTGCGCATTTCCTCGAACATCTGATGTTCAAGGGAACGAAAAATCACCCCGCCGGTGAGTTTTCAGCAAAAGTTGCCTCCATTGGCGGGCAGGAAAACGCATTCACTTCTTACGATTATACGGCCTATTTCCAGCGCGTATCTCCTGAAGCTCTGGAAATGGTGATGCAGTTCGAGTCGGACCGGATGGAGAATCTGGTACTCAACGAAGAAGCCGTGAAAACGGAACGGGATGTTATTCTGGAAGAGCGTCGCATGCGGGTCGATTCCAATCCCGCTTCCATGCTGATGGAAAATACCGATGCTGTTCTTTTCTATAACCATCCTTATCGCAAGCCCGTCATCGGCTGGCAGCAGGAGATGGAAAAGCTGAGCCTGAAGAACGCTATCGACTTTTATCAGCAATATTACACACCGAACAACGCGACGCTCGTGATCGCCGGAGACGTTTCGCCGGAACGCGTGCGCGAACTGACCCTGAAAACCTGGGCAAACGTTCCGAAACGCGCTGAAGTCCTACCGCGCGAACGTCCACAGGAGCCCAAGAAACATGCCGCCCGAATAGTGACGCTGCATGATGAGCGCGTGAGCACGCCTTCATTTCGTGTATCCTGGCTGGTGCCGTCTTATGCGAATGAAAAGCGGTTTCCGAATGCAAAGCCGGGGGATGCGCCCGCGCTTGATCTCCTGAGCGAAATTCTCGGCGGTTCGTTGCGTTCACGCCTTTATCAGGAACTGATAGTGAGGCAGGGCATCGCCGCCAATACAGGTGCGAGCTATGGCGGTGACGCGCTCGATGACGGCACGTTCTCCGTTTATGGCGCACCACGCAATGGGGCCACGCTGGGTGACGTGGAAAAGGCCGTCGAAGCCGAAGTCGCACGGATCATCAAGGAAGGTGTGAGCCAGACCGAGCTTGATCAGGCTCGTAACCGTTTCCTCAAAGCGGTTATTTTTGCACGCGATAGCCAGACAGGCATGGCGCGAATTTATGGTTCGTCACTGTCCGTTGGACAAACGGTCGACGATATCCAGAAGTGGCCAGAAGTCATCAAGCGCGTTACCGTCGACCAGGTTAAAGATGTTGCGACACGTTACCTTGTCGAGGACCAATCGGTAACAAGCTACCTGCTTCCACCGAATGCAGAGCCGCAAAGTGCTCGGGAAAACCCGGATGCATCACCTGAAGGCGTCGGGGCCAATGGTTCGGGAGGAGCGATCCAGTGAAGAACATTCTTATGCTGAAATTCCAACGTGTTCTCGCATTTCGCTATGCCCGCTCTGTGGTTGGCATGTTCGTGGCATCAATGACAGTCTTGATCGTGTGCGCATTGCCCGCGCGCGCGATTGAAATTCAGGAGGTCGTCTCGCCAAAGGGCATTAGAGCCTGGCTGGTAGAGGATGACTCGGTTCCGCTCATTTCAATGCGGTTTTCGTTCAAGGGCGGCACGTCGCAGGACCCTTCCGGCAAGGAAGGTTTAGCCAATCTGATGACGGGGCTTTTCGATGAAGGCGCAGGCGATCTGAAATCGGATGCCTTTCAGGAACGGATGGATAATCTTGGCGCGGAAATGAGCTTTTCCGCAACGCAGGATTCGGTTTCTGGCGGCATTCGGATGCTTGCCGAAAATCGCGATGCGGTAACCAGCCTACTCGCTCTCGCCGTCAACAAGCCTCGTTTCGATCAGGACGCGGTTGATCGCATTCGTCAGCAGGTCGTTGCCAGTATCGAAGCTTCGCAACGCGATCCTTCAACGATAGCATCGCGCAAGTTTTCCGAAGTTCTCTACGGCAATCATCCTTATGCGCGGCCCAATGACGGCACGGTGAAGTCGTTGCAGTTGATCACGGGTGACGATCTGGTGAACTTTCATCGCAGGAATTTTGCGCGTGACCACCTGACGATAGGCGTCGTGGGAGCCATCAATGCGCAGGATCTGGGTGCGTTGCTGGACAAGGTGTTCGGCGAACTGCCAGCGATGGCTGAACTGGTTCCCGTTCCTGATGCCAAACTGGCGCTCGGTACAACGACCAGCCTCAATTTCGATATGCCACAGACCTCGATCAGCTTTGTATATCCTGCGATTCCGCGCAAGGATCCGGAGTTTTTCGCGGCCTACCTCATGAATCACATTCTGGGTGGTGGCTTCACTTCGCGTCTCTATGCCGAGGTGCGTGAAAAGCGTGGTCTTGCCTATTCTGTCTCCTCGTCCATGGTTCTGCGCGACCATGTTTCGGCATTGATGATTTCGACGGCAACCCGTCCCGACAAGGCGCAGGAATCTCTGAAAATCATTCGCGAGCAAGTTGCCGCGATGGCCGCCGATGGACCGACCGAAGAAGAACTTGCTGCTGCGAAGAGCTTCCTCAAGGGGTCCTATGCCGTTAATAATCTGGACTCGTCCGCGGCAATTGCTGAAACTCTGGTAAGCTTGCAGGAAGCAGGGCTCCCGCGTGATTATATCGACCGGCGCTCAGAGTTGATTGAGGCAGTGACGCTGGATCAGGTCAAAGCCATCGCCAGGAAACTTCTTGAAGCAGAACCAGCTATTCTGATCTTCGGTCCGGCCCAAAGCTAACAGGTGGCAGATTGGAAAAGGCAGTGCCGTCATCGCCCCGAATTGCCGTCGCTTTCGGCGGTGGCGGGGCGCGGGGTATTGCTCATCTCCATATCGTCGAAGTGCTCGATGAACTGGGCATCAAGCCGGTCGCCATTGCGGGTTCTTCGATAGGCTCGATCGTCGGGGCAGGAATGGCGAGTGGCATGACCGGCCACGAGATACACAAATATATGGCGGCGATTTTCAATCGCCGTTCGGAAGTCGCAAAGCGCATGTGGCAAACCCGTCCGGCCCGTTGGGTCGAATTGCTCAAGGGCGGCCTGCGTGTCAGCCAGTTCAATATCGAAAAGGTGCTGGACGTTTTTCTGCCTGAGAGCCTGCCCGCCAATGTGGAAGAGCTGAAAATTCCCATGAGCATCACGGCGGCGGATTTTCACGCCGCTCAGGAGATTCATATCCGCGATGGCGATCTGCATTCAGCGATAGCGGCATCTTGTGCAATACCGCCGGTTTTCGCACCCGTGCGCCGGGAAGGTCGAATTCTGGTCGATGGCGGCTTGTTCAATCCCGTGCCTTTTGATTTGTTATTCGACAAGGCCGATATCGTTATCGGTATCGACGTTGTCGGCACGCCTGTTGGCCCGGACGATTATATGCCCACTACGTTCGAAGCAGTGATCGGCGCCAACCAATTGACTATGTGCTCCATCATCGAGAACAAGTTTCGCATCCGTCCGCCGCACATTTTTATCCGTCCCAATGTCGAACGGATCGGGCTTCTGGATTTCCTGAAGTTCGAACAGATCCTGTCGCAAAGTGCCAGTGTTCGCGACGAACTGAAGCGCGCCATAGAACTGACGATCGAGGGGAAAGCGGCGCCGATAGGCTCAACTCTGGCGAATTGAGTCTATCGCCGCCGTAGCGCAGAGCTATTCTGCCGGGACGGCCTGTGCTGACGAGGCCGTTGCATCTTCCACCGCCTTGTCGATACGCTGGCCTTCGCGAGTGGGTTTGACCAGCGGCTCAGGCGTTACAGGCTTATTGAACAACAAATGTCGACCAGCCATGATGCCTTCCGAAGCCTGTACGTGGAGCCGGTCCTCGTCCCGCTGACGCACGTCTTCGCGAATTCCATAGGCTTGCGCTTCGGCCATGCCGAGCCCTTCGAGCGTGCGCTGACCGAAAAGCAGACCGGACTCGAACGTTTCGCGCAGTTCGTATTCCACGCCCTGGGCCCTTAATTGCAATGTATGTTCGCGATCATATGAACGAACGAACAGCCTTACGTCTGGATATTCCGACTGGATGAGATTGACGATGTGGTTGGTCGTTTCCCGTTTGTGGGTACAGACGGCGACGATCTTCGCCTTTCGGATTCCTGATGCTTCCAGCACGTCTTTGCGGGTGCCATCGCCGAAATAGATACGGAAACCGAATTTTCCGGCTGCGCGGACGCGATTGGGAGAACTGTCGATCACCGTTACGTCGATACCGCCAGCAAGCAGGATTTGAGCGGCGATCTGGCCATAACGCGAGAAACCGATCATCAGCACGTCGGAACCGGCGCCGTCAAAATTCTCCTCGATGACATCGACCGTCTTGTCCTTGATGAGCAGTTTCGAGCCGAGTGCGACAGAAAGCGGGGTGAGTGCCATGGAAACGGTAACCGCGGCCACAAGCTCTGAACCGAGAGCGCTGGAGATTATGCCTCCCGCAGTGGCCGCAGAGAAAAGTACGAACGCAAACTCGCCGCCTTGCGGAAGAAGAAAAGCGATCCGCACGGCATCATTATGGCTGGACCGGAAGGCGCGGCATAGAAGGTAAATGATCCCAATCTTGGCTGCCATGAAGACGGGAACAGCAAGAAGGATTATTTTCCAGTATTGAAGGATTACCGAAAGGTTCAGGGACAGGCCGACTGCGACAAAGAACAAGCCAAGGAAAATTCCGCGAAATGGTTCGATGTCGGCTTCAAGTTCGTGCCGGTAGGATGATTCCGCCAGCAAGACCCCTGCAATGAATGCGCCCATGGCCATCGAAAGGCCAGCAGCCTGAAGCAGACTGGCCGACCCAAGCACCACAAAGAGCGCGGCGGCGATCATGACTTCACGAGCGCCGGTATTGGCGATGATGCGGAACATGGGATTGATGAGATAGCGTCCCGCAATCACCAGCGCTGCAATGGCTGCGATGGCAGTGGCGAGATGAAAACCAGCACTGGCCTGGGAAGGCTCGTTCGGGGATAACGCTGGAATGATTGCAAGAATTGGTACGATCGCCAGGTCCTGAAACAGCAGAATCGCAAAGGCGCGCTGCCCGTGTTTCTGGTTGGTTTCAGCCCGGTCCTCCAGCACCTGCATGGCAAATGCCGTGGAAGAGAGCGCGAGGCCGAAACCGATGATGATTCCTGCTTCTGTGCTGAGACCGGCAAAGTAGATGCCAAGGGCAGTAAGTGCGGCTCCGCAAAGCAGTACCTGCGCGCTTCCAAGGCCGAAAATCGAATGGCGGAGAGCCCAAAGCCTTGACGGCTTCAGCTCGAGACCGATGATAAAGAGCAGGAACACGACGCCGAGTTCGGAGAAATGCAGAAATTCCTCTCCATCGGCGACAAGGCTTGCCACGGGGCCTATCGTAATGCCTGCCGCAAGATAGCCGAGGACCGTGCCAAGCCCTAATCGCTTGAACAGCGGTGCCGCGATAATCGCGCCGCCCAGAATCATCAGGCACTGTAGGTAGAGGTTTCCGCCAGTCGCAACCATGCCAAGCTCTTGGAATTTGGAGAAATGTGGGAGGACTTGCCTTGAAGCCCTTGGATTTCGTCAATATAGAAACAAGATATGGCTGTAATCAGCCCGATGTCGAACAATTTGACGATATTTTTTGACAAGTCCCGGTTTCGATCATGCCGCAGACTATGGTGCGTGGTCGAACCGCGAAGCGCTTGGGAAACTCGGATTATATAATGATTTCAGATAATTCGGCGGAAAAACTTGTCGATCGAGCCGCCGTGCTCGTGGCCGCTGCTAGGCGGGCAGGTGCCGATCACGCTGACGCAGTCGTGATGCGGGCGCGTTCTGTCAGCGTGTCGGTGAGACTTGGCAAGGTTGAGGGAACCGAATCGTCGGAGAGCGATGACTTCTCCTTGCGGGTTTTTGTAGGTCGC
This sequence comes from Brucella sp. NBRC 14130, assembly GCF_040371715.1. Lineage (NCBI taxonomy): Bacteria > Pseudomonadati > Pseudomonadota > Alphaproteobacteria > Hyphomicrobiales > Brucellaceae > Brucella > Brucella sp. NBRC 14130. The sequence goes on along the minus strand of NZ_BAABTE010000001.1, from coordinate 324,738 downwards.
CGCATTGCCAGTGTTTCCGCGAATGCGAGTGCCGACCCTGACCGGCTCGCTGAGCGGGCTGTAGCCATGGCGCGTGTTGCACCGGAAGACCCTTATGAGCAACTCGCCGATCCCTCGCTGCTCGTGGTCTCGCCTCGCGATCTTGATCTCTTCGATTCAACGGAAATCGATACCGAACGTTTGACTCAGGATGCCCTTGCGACGGAAGAGGCGGCGCTTGCGGTTAAAGGCGTGTCGAATTCGGGCGGGGCTGGCGCTTCGCGCAGTCTGGGTGGCCTGGTGCTCGTCACATCAACAGGTTTTTCGGGGCACTATGCGGCTACACGATTTGGCCGGTCGGTCTCTGCCATTGCTGGCGAGGGCACGAAAATGGAGCGCGATTACGATTTCAGTTCGCGGCTGCATTTTTCCGATCTGGATACACCTAGCGAAATAGGCCGCCGCGCGGGAGAACGCGCTGTGCGGAGACTGGGTGCGCGTCAGGCAAAAACCGGTCCCGTCACAGTCGTTTATGATCCCCGGCTTGCCCGTGGTATTGCCGGGCATCTTGCCAGCGCCATCAACGGCGCTTCGGTAGCGCGCAAGACCAGTTTTCTTCGTGACAGTCTCGGCAAACAGGTTCTCAAGTCCGGTATAAATGTTACCGATAATCCGCTGCGTGTGCGCGGCTCTTCCTCGCGTCCGTTCGACGGTGAGGGGTTTGAAGGACAGCCGTTGATGATGGTCGAGGACGGCGTTCTCAATTATTGGCTGCTTTCAGGATCGAGCGCCCGTGAACTTGGACTGCAAGGCAATGGCCGGGGCGTTCGTTCCGGCTCTGGTGTTTCGCCAGCATCCACCAATTTTGCGATAGAGCCCGGTTCGCAATCGCCGGAAGAGTTAATTCGTTCCGTCGGCACAGGCTTTTACGTGACGGAAGTGTTCGGGCAGGGCGTGGACATGATTACCGGCCAGTACAGCCGTGGCGCGTCGGGCTTCTGGATCGAGAATGGGGAACTTGCCTATCCTGTAAGCGAAGTGACGATTGCTTCGAACCTCAAGGATATGTTCCTCAATATGACGCCTGCGTCCGATATTGACAGGAACTTTGGAATGGCGGCGCCGACACTCGTAATCGAAGGCATGACCCTTGCCGGAAATTGACAAGCACAACGACGTTTCTGGAGAACTGGCCCTGTTAAGAGATGCGGCCCGCGAAGCAGGCCGCATCGCGATGCGCTACTTTGGCAGGTCGCCGGAGGTTTGGCTGAAGGATGGCGTGTCGCCGGTGAGTGAAGCGGATCTTGCCGTTGACCGCTATTTGAAAGAGGTTCTTTTGAACGCGCGGCCGGATTATGGCTGGATATCGGAAGAAACTGTCGATGATCGGGCGGCGGCCAAACGCAGCCGTGCCTTTGTGGTCGATCCAATCGACGGCACGCGTGCCTATATCGCCGGACAGGATCAATGGTGTGTGAGCATTGCCGTCATCGAAAATGGTCGTCCTTTGGCGGGTGTGCTGGAATGTCCGGCGCGAGCGGAACTCATCGTGGCGGGAAAAGGTGTCGGCGCTTCGCAGAACGGCGCTGCCATTCGTGTCAGATTACCATCGCCCGATGAACAGGTGACAATAGCATCTGCGCGCAACATGGTGACGGCACTTCCGGAAAGCTGGCGAGGCCGCGCAAAGGTTCATCCCTATGTTCCGTCTCTTGCTTACCGAATTGCAATGGTGGCGCGTGGAGATATAGCTGGCACCTTCATTCGGCCCAATTCGCATGATTGGGATCTGGCAGCAGCTGATCTGATCCTCGGTGAGTCGGGCGGGGCAATCCTGACAAGCGATGCCTTGCCGATCGCATATGGTGGACCAACGCGGAGCCATGGCGCTCTCGTTGCCGCCAGCGGGAACCTTCTGCAAGAAATGTTGAGTGTTGTCGCGGGCTGACCCTTGGGTTAATCATGCCGCGAACCAAATTTGTTCAGGGATAATTGTCATGAGCGTCGAAGGCGACAAAAAGCAGCTTCTTCATCTGGTGTTTGGCGGCGAGCTGAAAAAGCTCGGTACCGTTGAATTCCGTGATCTTGAAAACCTCGATATCGTTGGCATCTACCCGGATTACGAATCGGCCAAGACCGCGTGGAAGTCCAAGGCCCAGCAAACGGTAGATAATGCCCACATGCGCTACTTCATCGTGCACCTGCATCGGTTGCTCGATCCCGAAGGTGTGACATTGAAGGCGGATTGAGCAGCGGCCCATACCGGATGCACAGTGAAAACAGCTCAGGTCAGGCAACCGGACGGAAAAAACAGGGATTCGCGAAGCGCTTATGGCGGCGCATTCGCGGACCGCTGGCGCAGTCTGCCGTGGTCAGATCTGTGCTTGTGTGGCTGATCACCGCATACTTCAAATTCGTCTATCTCACCAATTCGCGCCTGAAGGAATCTGCCGATCCGCAAGCACTCGTCGGCAAGGACGATCCATTCATCGTGACTTTCTGGCATGGGCAGCATCTTATGGGGCCGTTCATCTGTCCCCGGGGAATCGAATTGGTTGCCATGTTTTCGCGCAGCGCGGATGCGGAGCTGAATGCGCGTGTGGCGGAGAAGCTCGGATTGGTGACGGTGCGCGGGTCTGGCGGTCGCGGTTCTCGCTCAAAACCTGAAAAGGGCGGGGCACGGGCACTTCTGACGCTGAAGAATGCTCTCAAGAAAGGGCAATCGGCGTCAATGATAGCGGATATTGCTCACGGGAAGCCGCGTGAGGCAGGAGAAGGTATCATTTTGTTGGCGAAATTATCCGGCCGTCCGATAATACCGGTTGCTTATGCCTTCTCCCGGAACCATGTTTTGGAAAAGTCGTGGGATAAAACGGCGATTCCGCTGCCCTTCGGGCGTTCGATTATCGTGCGCGGCGACAATGTATGGGTCGACGCGGATGCCGATGAAACGCAACTGGAAGAAAAACGCATGGAGCTAACGCGCCAACTCAACGACGCGACCGCCAAGGCCTATGCAGCGTTGGAGAAAGCGAAATGAGCGAACGCTGGGCGCGCAATATGTTGTCTGCCTACCGCGTACTCGGCTCCGCGGCCTATCCTCTCATGGGGCCTTACATTGCCTACCGCGCTTCTCGCGGCAAGGAAGAACGCATGCGTCGTGGCGAGCGCTACGGCAAATCCATTATCGCGCGTCCCCAGGGGCCAGTCATCTGGGCTCATGCGGCGAGCGTCGGAGAAACAGTTGCAATCACACCGTTGATTGAGCGGATAGCTGCAACGGGTATTCATATCGTTCTGACAACCGGCACGGTGACGTCGGCGAAAGTTGTTGCGGAACAATTGGGTAACAAGGTTATCCACCAATATGCACCGCTGGACCTGCAGCCTGCGGTCAACAGGTTTCTCAACCACTGGAAGCCTGATCTTGCGATTGGTTGTGAATCCGAAGTCTGGCCGGCAACAGTCCTTTCACTAGGCAGCCGCCATACGCCGCAGGTTCTGGTCAACGGGCGCATGTCTGATCGCTCTTTTGCCGCCTGGCAGAAAAGACCGGCCCTGGCAGAAGCGCTCTTTGAAAATTTTGCCTATGTGGTCGCACAATCGGAACTCGACGCAGATCGCTTCCGGGCGCTGGGTGCACGGCCGGTAAGCGTTTCAGGAAATCTGAAGGTGGATACGAATCCACCACCAGCCGATCTGCAGGCGCTAGCTGCATTGCAACGCCAGATCGCCGGACGGCGGACATGGTCTGCCATTTCGACCCATGATGGTGAAGAAGCGATTGCCGCCGAAGTCCACCAGATGCTGAAAGTCCGTTATCCGCATCTTGTCACGATCATCGTGCCGCGCCATCCGGATCGCGCTCCCACCATTGAAGCCATGCTTGCTGAAAAAGGCCTGAAGGTTGCACGCAGGAGCGCCGGTGAGCCGATTGAAGCCGACACGGATATCCTTCTGGGTGACACGATCGGGGAGATGGGGCTTTATCTCCAGCTCACGGAGATTGCATTCATTGGCAACTCCCTGACCAAGGAAGGCGGGCATAATCCGCTGGAACCAGCAATGATGGGGACCGCCGTACTGACAGGGCGGAATGTCCAGAACTTCCGGGAATCCTTCCAGCGTCTCATCAAGAATGGCGGTGCGCGCATTGTGAAGGATCGCAACATGCTGGCAGGGGCGATCAACTTCCTGTTCAACAATCCCCAGCATCTGCGTGGCATGATCAATGCCGGTGTGAATACGGTGAAAGACATGCGCGGTGCGCTGGACCGGACGCTCGTAGCACTTGAGCCTTTCATCCAGCCATTGATCCTGCAGGCACAATTGCCCGGCAATCGCAATGAGGTTGCATATCAGTCGGGCGGACACTGACCATGGCGAGTGAGGCGCCGCCTTTCTGGTGGGAAAAGCCTGATTGGCGTGCGATGTCTCTGGCGCCTGCTGCCCTGCTTTACGGAGCGGTGGCCGGGCGTCGGCTTTTGAAGGCGGATCCGCCGCGAATTTCCCTGCCCGTACTTTGCATTGGCAATTTCACGGTGGGGGGAGCTGGAAAAACCCCGACCGCCATCGCCTTTGCCAATGGCGCAAAAGCGCGGGGTTTGCGCCCCGGTATCGTCTCGCGGGGATATGGTGGCGCTTACAGGGGATTGCACGTTGTCGATGCCGCACATGACAGTGCGCGCTACGTTGGGGACGAGCCGCTGCTATTAGCGCGCCATGCCCCGGTAGCTCTCTGTCCTGATCGACTGAAGGGAGCGCGACATCTGCAGACGCTCGGCTGCGATTTCATCATCATGGATGACGGTTTTCAGAGCGCGCGGCTTTTTGCCGATTTTTCGCTGCTGGTGGTGGATGCGGCACGCGGCATTGGAAATGGGAAAGTCATACCGGCAGGCCCGTTGCGGGCTCCGCTGACCGACCAGATGCGCAAGACCGATGCCTTGCTGCGCATTGGCAAGGGCGACGGCGCCGACTTCGTGATCCGTCAGGCAGCGCGAGCGGGCCGACCCATATATGAAGCGCGTCTTGAGCCCTCGTCTACAGCACCGGTCGCGGGTAATCGCTGGCTTGCATTTGCCGGTATCGGCAACCCTGAAAAATTCTATGCAAGTGTTGCTGAAGCAGGAGGTGAGATTGTGGAAACGCGCTCGTTTCCTGATCATCACAGTTTCGAAGCGGATGATATCCGCAACCTGACAGATGCTGCCCGCCGCCAAGGCCTGGGTCTGATCACCACGGCGAAGGATCAGGTGCGCCTGGCAACGATGGTTGGAGTCCCCGCCGGATTTCTGGAAAAACTTGCTGTCCTCGACGTCGACCTTAAATTTGATCGCAAGGATGCGCTCGGCCGAATTCTGGATACGGTCACAGAGCGCTTCAAAAGCCGCGTGACGAGCTAGTTTAAGCCTTCCTGCGGCTGCGCAGCTCGGGATTGACTTCCAACTCCCGTTCAAAAGAAATCAGCCCCGTTGCATAAGGCTCCTGCCGGGCTACGCTCCAATATTTCAGTTCATCGAGCGGGATGTGAGCGCCGGTCACTGCACATGCCACATAGGCACCATGCCGGACGATCTCGTAGTCACCGTCGAGATAGCGCAGAACAGCTTCGGAGGAACGGGGCGATTCAAATTTATTCATGTGTCTAAAACCTTTGTAACGGACTCTAGCAAGCGTCGCGCGTTGCGTCCAGCAGTACCGCATTTTGCTCTGTCGTAATTCTGTCAGCGCCTGCCGAAAAGCCGTTCGATGTCAGTCAGCTTCAGTTCGATATAGGTCGGACGACCGTGGTTGCAGGTGCCTGAGCCGGGAGTGGATTCCATTTCACGCAGAAGCGCATTCATTTCTTCAGGCTTCAACCGCCGTCCAGAGCGCACGGAACCATGACAGGCCATCGTCGCCGCCACATGGTTCAACATTGCTTTCAGCCCATCGGAAGTGTCGTGCTCCGCAATCTCGTCCGACAGATCGCGGATCAATTGCTGCACATTCATTTCTCCGAGCATGGCTGGCGTTTCACGCACGACGATAGCGCCCGGCCCGAATTGCTCGATCCCGAGGCCGAAGCGAGCAAGCGTTTCCGCGTGTGTTGCCAGCCGTTCGGCGTCCTCCTCCGGAAGGTCGACGATTTCAGGAATAAGCAACATCTGTCCCGGTATCGGGCGGGAATGCAATGCGTTTTTCAAGGCTTCGTAAACAAGGCGTTCGTGTGCAGCGTGCTGGTCCACGATGACGAGACTGTCTTCCGTCTGTGACACGATGTAGTTGGCGTGGATTTGTGCGCGGGCTGCTCCCAGTGGTTTCTGCTGTAGTTCCGCTGGCGCTTCGTGAACTGTTGCACGGGCATCCGCCGCGAGCACATTGACGGCTGCAAGCGTCGCCTGCTCGCTCTCCTGAAAAGATGGCGAGGTTGCGAAATCGAGTGGCCTATGGGCTGGATGCGCAGTCTGCGGAGACCATTCCGTCCGCGGGGCGGGAGGTGCAGGACGCCAGCCGCCGGAGGCGTAACCTGTAGAGGAAGAACGCGAGGCAAAGGAGGACGGCGAGGGCTGCAACCCTTCGGCGCGGAAGGCTTGCAGCATGGCATCGGCGCCGCTCGTCGCGGGCCTTATGCCCGATTGCGCCAGTGCCTGCTTGATCGCGCCGACGATCAGCCCGCGCACAAGACCCGGATCCCGGAAACGCACGTCGGCCTTGGCAGGATGCACGTTGACGTCGACCAGCGCGGGATCCAGCGTCAGGAACAATACGGCAACCGGATGGCGATCCCGCGCCATCACGTCTGCATAGGCTCCGCGCAATGCACCGAAAAGCTGCTTGTCACGCACCGGGCGACCGTTCACATAGGCGAACTGATGCAAGGCATTGCCGCGATTATGAGAGGGAATGCCGACGAAACCCGCCAGCCGCACACCGTCGCGCTCGGCATCTATGGCCAGCGCATTTTCGCCGAACTCTTTTCCCAATACCTGATTGATGCGCTCAAGCGTTGCTTCGGCGCCGCTGCCCGTTGCCGCAAGCTCCAGCGGCGTCCTGTCGCTGCCTGCAAGGGAAAAGCGGATATGCGGAAAGGCAATCGCGATGCGTTTGATGACATCGGTTATGGCGGAAGCTTCCGCGCGGTCAGTCTTCATGAATTTGAGGCGGGCCGGCGTCGCATAAAAAAGGTCACGCACCTCCGCTATCGTTCCGCGATTGAGCGCTGAGGGGCGGGGCCCGTCCAGATGCCCGCCGGAAACAGAAACTTCGAAGCCGGAGTCGGCGTCTTGCGGACGGGATTTGAGCACCAGCTTGGCCACCGAGCCGATTGATGGAAGGGCCTCGCCACGAAATCCCAGAGCACGGATGTCGTGCACATCGTCTGAAAGCTTGGAGGTGCAGTGGCGGGAAACTGCCAAGGGAAGTTCGTCAACGGGAATGCCGGACCCATTGTCCGTTACCCGCAACAAGGTCTTGCCGCCGCCCCCCGTTACGACCTCGATGCGGGTCGCTCCGGCGTCGATGGCGTTTTCGACAAGTTCCTTGATGACGCTGGCGGGGCGCTCGATGACTTCACCCGCCGCGATCTGGTTGATGATGGTTTCGCTTAAGTGTCGAATGGGCATGGGCGGACTATAAAAGGATTCGCTTCCGTAAAGAACACGCTTCTATCGCCCGCCAAGACTCGCCTATGCGCATTGGGAGGAATTGCCAAAATCCGCCTGCCAGCGTCATCCCGATAGTCAGCTTATTCTTTTGCGTAATCCTTGTGTGCGGGCAGGTTCAAATCCTTGAGGCTATCCGCATTGATAACTGCACGGGCCACGGCTTCTGCCATCACGGTTGCTGCAATCGCGCCTATTGCCGTTACGTCGGCCTCCACCCCCTTCGCCTTGCCTGTGGAAAGAGCGAAGATCGTGTCACCGTCCCACATCGTATGGATCGGGTTGATCGTGCGCGCAAAGCCGTCATGCGCCATGCCGGCGATCTTCTTAAGCTGCGCTTTGTCGAACGGGACATTGGTCGCTATCGCGCCGATCGTTGTGTTCGCGCCACCCGATTTAACCACGCCGTAACCCTGCATGATGGCTGACATCGTATCACGGAATCCCTTGCCGTCCTCGGTACGCGCGCCGGCCAGTATCCGGCGTGAGTTAGGGGCATAGACGTCACCGACAGCATTGACGGCAACAATGGCGCCGACCACGATTTCGGTGCCAGGGACCTTGTAACTCGCCGTGCCAAGCCCGCCCTTCATGGCATAGTCCATGCCGAACATCTTGCCGACAGTTGCTCCTGCACCCGCGCCGATATTGCCTTCGCCCGATGGTTCCGCCTTGGCTGCCTTGCAGGCAAGATAGCCGTCTTCCTCTCCGGGGCGGACAGAAAAATCGCCAACACCAAGGTCCATCAGGATTGCCGCCGGTACAATCGGAACAACGCCCTTGCCAATCTTGAAACCGAGATTGTTCTCTTCGAGATATCGCATCACCCCGGTGGCGGCCGCCAGACCATAGGCGCTGCCGCCGGATAGTAGGATAGCCTGAACCTGCTGCACATAATTGATCGGATCGAGCAGATCGGTTTCCCGCGTACCGGGTGCGGAACCGCGCACATCAACCCCGGCAGAAGCGCCTTCCTCGCAAAGCAGAACCGTGCATCCGGTCGGGCGCTTTGTCAGCGTATGATGACCCAGCTTAATTCCGGGCACATCCGTAATACTTCCACCCATGAGTTCCAGCACGCTTTCTCCTCCCTTGTTGGCAGCGGACGCTACATTGACGACAAGGGGCATTGCTCCAAGTCCTGCAAGCGACATGGCAAATCTTCTGCGATCCATGAACAGTTTTCTCCTCCATTTTCACTCTGTGGTGAGTGCATATTCTTTAGCGTGCCGAGCGTCGCGGACATCGTTCTTATGGTTGCTATGCGATGTTTCACATAGTTTTGGGCCGCGGATAAAGGCGAATTCGCTGGCGGAATTTTTCACTTTGCCTGCAAATCTGTCACTCCCGGATTGCGATGAGCGAAGATTTATCACCCAAATCCTTATCGGTAACTGAAACTTGTCTGCAAAAGGCTTCCCATTTGGTCATAACCGTGTTACCAGCCGGTGCCAATTCAACCTAGCAAATCAGACTCGTCGCTGCTCCCGGACCTATTCCGGAGAGGCGGCTTTTCTCATTCGATAAAACCGGCAAAGGAATTGGCAATGGCTAAAATCGTGGAATCGCCCACTGGCGCGCTCGCTCTCACATTCGACGATGTGCTGCTTCAGCCGGGCCATTCCGAAGTAATGCCGGGGCAGGTCGATCTGCGCACGCGCATCGCCAAGGACATCGAGCTTAATCTTCCTCTTCTTTCGGCGGCCATGGACACCGTAACGGAGTCCCGTCTGGCCATCGCAATGGCACAGGCCGGGGGCATCGGGGTCATCCACCGCAATCTGACGCCGGAGCGTCAGGCGGAGGAAGTCCGCCAGGTGAAGAAATTCGAGTCCGGCATGGTTGTGAACCCGGTTACCATCGGACCGGACGCCACTCTGGCCGATGCGCAGGCATTGATGAAGGCGCACGGAATTTCCGGCATTCCGGTTGTCGAGAATGCAGCCAAGGGGCCCGGACGTCTTGTTGGCATCCTGACCAATCGCGATGTGCGTTTTGCTTCCGATCCGAAGCAGAAAATCCACGAACTGATGACCCGCGAAAACCTGATTACGGTCCGTGAGAATGTCAATCAGGACGAAGCAAAGCGCCTCCTGCACGCACATCGCATTGAAAAGCTTCTTGTCGTCGACGATCAGGGACGTTGCGTCGGTCTGGTGACGGTCAAGGATATCGAAAAGTCGCAGCTCAATCCCAACGCCGCGAAGGATGCGCAAGGTCGCCTGCGCGCCGCTGCTGCAACAAGCGTCGGTGAAGACGGATACGAACGCGCCGAGCGCCTGATCGAAGCGGGTGTTGATCTTCTGGTCGTCGACACGGCACATGGCCATTCACAGCGCGTTCTGGATGCTGTGGCGCGCATCAAGAAAGCCTATCCCAATGTCGCAATTCTTGCAGGCAATGTGGCAACCACTGCCGGTACCAAGGCGCTGATCGATGCCGGAGCGGATGCGGTCAAGGTTGGTATCGGGCCGGGCTCCATCTGCACCACTCGCATCGTTGCGGGCGTCGGCGTTCCGCAGCTTTCAGCCATAATGTCAGCGGTCGAGGCGGCGCAGAAGCAAAATATCCCGGTGATCGCAGACGGTGGCATCAAGTTCTCCGGTGATTTTGCCAAGGCTCTGGCCGCCGGAGCAGTCGCCGCGATGGCAGGCTCGCTGCTGGCCGGTACCGAGGAAAGCCCCGGGGAAGTCTATCTGCATCAGGGCCGCTCGTTTAAAGCCTATCGCGGCATGGGCTCGGTCGGAGCCATGGCGCGTGGTTCGGCTGATCGTTATTTCCAGGCGGAAGTGCGCGATGAGCTGAAACTCGTACCGGAAGGTATCGAAGGACAGGTTGCCTACAAGGGTCCGATTTCCGCGGTTCTTCACCAGCTTGCTGGTGGACTGCGCGCTTCCATGGGTTATGTGGGGGCGAAGACGCTGGAAGAATTCCGCGAAAAGGCAACCTTTGTGCGCATTTCCAATGCCGGTTTGAGGGAAAGCCATTCGCATGGTGTTGCGATTACCCGGGAGAGCCCGAACTATCCTGGCGGTATGTAATATCATTTCGCATAGGTAAAAGGAAAAGGCGGCTCGGTTGCGCCGCCTTTTTCATTTTTCAGTTCGTCACTGTCTTCAGCTTCTTGATCTCGGCTCTGATTTCGTCAAACGGCCCAACTTTATGCGTTTGAACGGGCAGGTCGTCGGCATAAGGGCCGTAGCTAGCGTCTACCGGCTTTTCCAACCGGTTCGGGAAGTCTTTATCCAGGTCCGCTTTCGCCGGACGCGGCTTGGACTGGAAGAAAGCAGCGATGTCCCAGGCGTCTTCCGGCTCCAGCTGTGGTTCCTCCAGCGATACGCCGTTCGGCATGTTGGCGTGAATGAAATTCGCGGCTGAGATCAGCCTGTTCATGCCTGCGCCATCGTTGAAGCTATCCGGGCCCCAAAGCGGTGGAAATTCATAGCCCTTTGCATCGCCCACGACGCCAACACGCTTGCCCTGGCCATCCGCTCCATGACAGGCGGCGCAAGTTTCGGCGTAGAGTTTCTCGCCATGTACCGGATCCGCCGCGCGCTTCAATTCAGGCATTTTTCCGGAGCCGCGCCCCTTCGTGTTTTCACCGACAATCGTGCCAGCGGATACATATTTGATGTATGCGACCATCGCCTTCATCTCGGCAGAGTCGATAGGGAGCGCTTTGCCGTTCAGGCTTCGGGTCATGCAGCCATTGACGCGATCCTCAATCGTGCCCACTTGCCCTTCACGGGAACGATATTGTGGGAAGTCCCCGTAGACGCCAACCAGTGGCAATCCATACTTCTTGGTTCCTGCTTCCAGATGGCAGCTCTGGCAGGAAAGATTGTTGCCTGCAAAACGTTTGGTTTCATCGGCTACTTCCGGGCCTATATGCGCATAAGTCGCAATAATCAGATCACGGCCTTCGCGCACAACGCGTCCCCACGCGTCATCAGGCAATGTATCTGGATCCGGTATGTTCCAGGCTGCTTCTTCAGTCTCTGCGGCTTTTACGGGCGCGCTTTGCGTGTTTGCAGCAGTCGCCGCTTTCTGCGGCGCAGTCGCCGTACTCTTGGCGACACTATTGCTGGTACGTGGCGGTGCAGACGATCGCGAACTGCCGCTCGTCGCCGCGAAATATCCCAGGCTAAGGCAAAAGACCACGCCATAGGCCGTCAAATCAGACCACCTCATCATCCCCTCCAGGCAATACGTTTCAGAATCAAAACGTTTGGTGGCTAGGCTTCGAAGCTTAATGCAGCCTTAAGAGTGCAAAGGTCTTACGAGCCGAGGGTGATGAGATCGTCCGGGTTCACTTTCAATTTTTGTGCGCTTTCGACGATACAGTCGGCGAGGGCGTTGAAATCCTCTCGACGCATGCTCTGCCGCCGCCAGAAGAGGGCAATCTCCCGCTTCGGCTGTTCGCCGTCAAACGGGACAATACGCATATGATTGCTGCGTGCTTCGGCGCGCACCGCGATTTCTGGGATGAGTGTAAGGCCCATGCCATGGCTCACCATTTGCAAAAGGGTGGTCATGCTGGTGGCGCCATATTTTACCAGCTGGCGCTGCGACGGTAGCGAGCAAACGGCAAGCGCCTGATCCCGCATGCAATGTCCTTCCTCCAACAGGAGCAGACGATCGAGAGCGACATTGTCCTGTGTCATCGGCGAAGCGAGAACAGTTTGATCGTTGGTGGAGGTCGCGATCAGAAAGCGATCATCGAAGAGCTTCCTTTGGGTAAGTCGCTCGTCGTCAATTGGAAGAGCGGCAACAATCGCATCGATATCGCCTGCATGCAGTTCATCCAGTAGTCTGGCAGTCACGCTTTCTCGTAATTGAAGGCGGAACGACGGATGTCGTTCGCGCAGAAGCGGAATCAGAACCGGGACCAAATAGGGGGCCACTGTGGGAATTATGCCCAGCCGCAACCGTGTCTGCAGAAGCCCCCGGCTCTGCGCTGCTATTTCCTCAAGGGAGTGGAGCTCGCGCAAAACCGTCTGAATGCCCGGATAAAGTTGCTTGCCGAGCTCTGTCATTATCACTTGCCGCTGCGAGCGTTCGAAGAGCGGCGCACCTGCAAGCGCTTCCATTTCCGCTATCTGAGCCGAAAGGGCCGGTTGCGACACGTGGGCCAGTTCGGCCGCCTTGCGAAAATGCAGTGTGGTGGCGAGCGCATCGAAATAGCGCATCTGACGTACTGTAAACATGATAGGAAAAACTTATCGGAAATAATCGGAAAAGCAATTGGAGATTATGATTGGAGTAGGTCTAATCTACGCCCGTTCACTAGCCCCGGTGTGACGCGGACAAGCCGTGTCATGCTTCTCGGACGCTGGTCGTATTCCAATATTGGCTTTTCAGGAGGGAATTCCCATGGCAGATCGCCCGATAATGACGACGAGCGCAGGTGCTCCGATACCGGACAACCAGAATTCCCTGAGCGCAGGCGAGCGCGGCCCGCTTTTGATGCAGGATTACCAGCTCATTGAAAAACTGAGCCATCAAAATCGCGAACGTATCCCGGAACGTGCGGTCCATGCCAAGGGTTGGGGTGCTTATGGTACACTGACCATCACCGGCGACATTTCAAAATATACCAAGGCCAAGGCTCTCCAACCGGGTGCTCAGACGCCGATGCTGGCGCGTTTTTCCACCGTTGCCGGCGAACTTGGAGCCGCCGACGCTGAGCGCGACGTGCGCGGCTTTGCCCTGAAGTTCTACACCGAGGAAGGCAACTGGGATCTCGTCGGCAACAACACGCCTGTGTTTTTCGTGCGCGATCCGGTCAAGTTCCCGGATTTCATTCATACCCAGAAGCGTCATCCCAAGACGAACCTGCGTTCAGCGACAGCCATGTGGGACTTCTGGTCGCTCTCACCGGAAAGCCTGCATCAGGTAACGATCCTGATGTCGGATCGCGGCTTGCCTACGGACGTCCGTCACATCAACGGATACGGCTCTCACACCTATTCGTTCTGGAACGATGCCGGTGAGCGCTATTGGGTCAAGTTCCATTTCAAGACCATGCAGGGCCACAGGCACTGGACTAATGCGGAAGCCGAGACCGTGATTGGCCGCACGCGTGAATCTACACAGGAAGACCTCTTCACTTCCATTGATAAGGGCGATTATCCGAAGTGGAAGGTTCAGGTGCAGATCATGCCGGAACTCGATGCCGACAAAACGCCTTACAACCCGTTCGACCTCACCAAGGTCTGGCCGCATGCCGACTATCCGCCGATCGACATCGGCATCATGGAGTTGAACCGCAATCCGGAAAACTATTTCACCGAGATTGAGAACGCAGCGTTCTCGCCGTCGAATATCGTGCCGGGCATTGGCTACTCGCCTGACAAGATGCTTCAGGCTCGTATCTTCTCCTATGCGGATGCTCATCGCCACCGGCTGGGCACGCATTACGAAAGCATTCCGGTCAACCAGCCGAAATGCCGCGTCCATCATTATCACCGCGACGGTCAGATGAATGTCTATGGCGGCATCAAGACCGGCAATCCGGACGCTTATTACGAGCCGAATTCCTTCAACGGGCCGGTCGAGCAGCCAGCTGCCAAGGAGCCGCCGCTGCGTATTTCCGGCGATGCCGCCCGTTACGACCACCGTGTCGGCAATGACGACTATTCGCAGCCACGTGCTCTGTTCAATCTGTTCGATGACGGTCAGAAGCAGCGCCTGTTCTCCAACATTGCTGCGGCAATGGCGGGAGTGCCAGGGTTCATCGTTGAGCGCCAGCTTGGTCACTTCAAGCTGGTCCATCCCGATTATGAAGCCGGGGTGCGCAAAGCGCTTAAGGATGCTCATGGCTATGAAGCCAACACGATTGCCTTGAGCGAAGAGGCAACAGCGGCAGAATAAGCTGGCATTGTAAGCTTGAAAAAGCCGGAGCTCGCCGCTTCGGCTTTTTTTGTTTTGATTTGCCGATTGCCTTTTCCCTGCAAGGAAGGCTATGCCCGAGCAGGCATTCGAGAAGGAGACACAATGCGGCTTGGCGGACGCCTGCAGGCAGCTATCGAGGTATTGGATCAGATCGAAGCGGGCACGCGCCCGGCTTCTGATGTGCTGAAGGATTGGGGCGCTACCCATCGTTTCGCAGGCGCAGGCGATCGCGCTGTGATCGGCAATATCGTCTATGACGCACTGCGCCGCAAACTGTCCATTGCGTGGCGAATGGATGCTGATGACGCGCGCGCGCTCGCATTCGGCGCTTTGCTGGCCGATGGTGGCATGGATATCGCGGGCATCGATACGGTCCTCGACGGCGACAAGTTCGCGCCTGAAACGCTGGAACAGCCGCGCCGTATTGCCTGGGAAAGCCGGGATATTGCCGAAGCGCCCTCGCACGTTCAAGCAGACATACCGGAATGGTGTGCCTCTTCGCTTGAGGAGCTTTTTGGTGCGCGCTGGATGGACGAGGGCAGGGCACTGGCAACGCGGCCACCCGTCGATCTGCGCGTAAACAGTTTGAAGGCCAAGCCTGAGCAAACGCTTGCGGCCTTGGAAAAAGCCGGCGCTGCGCCGGCGCCGTTCCTTGCACAAGCCTTGCGCATACCGCCGATCGAAGCGCTTGGTCGCCATCCGAATGTACAGGGTGAGCAGGCTTTTCTCGATGGCTGGTTCGAGGTGCAGGACCTCGGATCACAGCTTGCCGCGCTTTTTGCCGGTGCGAAACCCGGTCAGCAGGTACTGGATTACTGTGCCGGGGCCGGGGGCAAGACTTTGGCTCTGGCGGCTGCGATGCAAAACAGCGGTCAAATTCACGCCTACGATGCCGAACGTGCGCGGCTTTCACCCATGCATGAACGACTGCAGCGTGCAGGGGTTCGCAATACACAGGTGCATGGAAATCTCGACGCGCTCGACCCGCTCACGGGGCAGATGGATCTGGTGCTGACCGATGCGCCCTGCACCGGTTCCGGCACATGGCGCCGCCGTCCCGATGCAAAATGGCGGCTGAACGAGCAGCAGCTTGAGCGGCGCGTTCAGGATCAGAGGGAAGTGCTGGAATCGGCCAAGCACTATGTGAAGCAGGGTGGGCGGCTTGCTTATGTCACCTGCTCGCTCTTTGCTGAAGAAAATACCCGGCAAGTGGCGCGGTTTCTTCGCGATAATGCTGATTTTACGGAAGTCGCCCCGCAGCCCTTGTGGGACGCAGTTGTTGCAGATGCCGGTGACATCAAGCCGGTATTCCCCGAGTACGGCGCGGTATTTTCGCCATTGTCTACTGACACTGACGGTTTTTATGTGAGCATTCTGCAAAGGTCGAACTAGAGCATTCCCGGCAAAAGTGCGAAGCGGTTTGCGCCGGACAATGTGTAAAAGCAAACGGATGGAACGGGGGAACCGAGCCGATGTCAGCACACCGTGTAGCCGAACCGGATTTCAAGGAACGCGTGGAGGAAAGTTTCGGGCGGCAGGCTGCGATGAAGCTGATTGGTGCTGAGCTGGCACGGTGTGAGCCCGGTATTGTCGAAATCGAGATGCCGTTCCGGGAAGAACTGACGCAACAGCACGGCATTCTCCACGCAGGCGTGATTTCGGCTGCGCTCGATTCCGCCTGTGGCTACGCGGCACTTACGCTGATGCCGTCCGATGCGGCGGTGCTGACCATCGAATTCAAGGTTAATCTGCTTGCTCCGGGCAAGGGCGAACGCTTTCTGTTCCGTGGCGAGGTGACCAAACCCGGTCGGACGATCATGGTCAGCGATGGCCAGGCATTTGCGGTCACCGACACGGAAGTGCGTCTCATCGCGACGATGACCGGGACGATGATGGTGGTGCAGGATAGAAAAGGCTTGCAGGGATGATAAAGACCGTCGCCGGAAAGCGCCTGCTCTACGTTATGGCAGCAGATGCCGAATATGGACGGCACCTGGCGAAGCTCTTCACGCCGGTCATGATCGGGGTAGGGCCAGTCGAAGCGGCGGCCAATCTCGCATATGCTCTCGGCAGCTTGATTCACGCAGGCAAAAAACCCGACCTCGTGGTCTCGCTGGGTTCGGCCGGATCAGCCAAATTAGCCCAGGCGGAAGTATTTCAGGTATCTTCCGTATCTTATCGCGATATGGATGCTTCGCCGCTTGGATTTGAAAAGGGAGCGACGCCCTTTCTTGACCTCCCCACGGTGGTTGAACTTCCGATTTATGTGCCCGAAATCCCTGCTGCATCGCTTTCAACCGGCGCAAACATTGTTTCCGGCGATATTTATTCGGCAATTGATGCAGATATGGTCGATATGGAGACTTACGCCTGCCTGCGAGCCTGCCAACTTGCAGGTGTCCCTCTTTTCGGGCTTAGAGGTATCTCCGATGGCACAAGCGAGTTGCAGCATGTCGGCGACTGGACGCAGTATCTGCATGTTATAGATGAAAAACTAGCCGACGCGGTCGAGCGACTGGAAGCTGCAATCGCGGATGGCCTCATCTCCTCCTGACAATGGTGTGTCAGTATGGGCCCTTTTTTCGCAACACACTTGTTGAGCATCTCGTCCATACCCCATATAGGCATTGCATCCCGGCCACTTTTTAAATAGATGCTGCACATGAGTATTACGGCACATCCCGACACAATCCTTATCATCGACTTTGGCAGCCAGGTCACGCAGCTGATTGCGCGTCGCGTGCGCGAGGCCAATGTCTATTGTGAAATCGTTCCTTTCCAGTCTGCTGAAGAGGCATTCAAACGGCTGAAGCCGAAAGGCGTCATCCTTTCAGGAAGCCCGCATTCGACGACCGACATCGGCTCGCCACGTGCGCCGCAGGCGGTTTTCGAGGCAGGTATTCCGGTTCTTGGCATCTGCTACGGCGAACAGACGATCTGCGCCCAACTGGGCGGCAAGGTGGAAAGTGGTCATGACCGCGAATTTGGTCGGGCTTTCCTGGATGTGCAGGAAGACAGCCCGCTTTTCGAAGGCATCTGGGCCAAGGGTACCCGTCACCAGGTTTGGATGAGCCACGGCGATCGGGTAACATCGCTGCCGGATGGTTTCACAATCATCGGTACGTCGCCGAACGCACCTTTTGCAGCCATCGCCGACGAAAAGCGCAAATATTACGGCGTGCAGTTCCATCCGGAAGTTGTGCATACGCCGGATGGCGCCAAGCTGTTGCAGAATTTCGTTCATCGTATCGTCGGTGTGAAGCCGGGCTGGACGATGGGCGCATACCGCGAACAGGCTGTCGAAGCGATCTGTAAGCAGGTCGGCAGCGGAAAGGTCATCTGCGCGCTTTCCGGTGGCGTGGATTCCTCTGTTGCAGCCCTTCTGGCCCACGAAGCCATTGGCGACCAGCTCACCTGCATTCTCGTCGACCACGGCCTGATGCGTAAGAACGAGGCGCAGCAGGTCGTTGAGATGTTCCGCGAACATTACAATCTGCCGCTGATCCTCGTGGATGCTTCCGACCGTTTCATCGGTGAACTGGAAGGCGAAACCGATCCGGAAAAGAAGCGCAAGACGATTGGACGCCTCTTCATCGAAGTATTCGAAGAAGAAGCCAAGAAGCTCGGCGGCGCAGATTTCCTGGTGCAGGGCACACTTTATCCGGACGTTATCGAAAGCGTTTCCTTTACCGGCGGACCTTCGGTCACGATCAAGTCGCACCACAATGTCGGCGGTTTGCCCGAGCGCATGAAGATGCAGTTGGTTGAGCCGCTGCGCGAACTGTTCAAGGATGAAGTGCGCCTGCTCGGCAAGGAACTGGGCCTGCCGGACAGCTTTATCGGTCGTCACCCGTTCCCTGGGCCGGGTCTTGCGATCCGCTGCCCCGGCGGCATCACGCGCGAAAAGCTGGAAATTCTGCGTGAAGCGGATGCGATCTATCTGGACGAAATCCGCAAGGCTGGCCTCTACGATGCCATCTGGCAGGCTTTCGCGGTTCTGCTGCCGGTTCAGACTGTCGGCGTGATGGGCGATGGCCGTACCTATGAATTCGTCTGCGCGCTGCGCGCTGTGACTTCCGTAGACGGCATGACCGCTGATTTCTATCACTACGACATGAACTTCCTTGGCAATGCGGCAACCCGCATAATCAACGAAGTGCGGGGCATCAACCGCGTCGTCTACGACGTGACGTCAAAGCCGCCGGGTACGATTGAGTGGGAATGATTCAGGCCCATCCGAACGCTGCCGATTTTGCGCTGAAATACGATATAACTAACTGAAAACAAAAATAAATTCCTTCTGTGCCTATCGACATCTATCGGTGGGCATAGATCGCGTTTGGCGGCCTCGCTGACGGGCCTCGCCCCCATTGATCAACCGGAAAAACGAAAGTACCGTCAGGAGCAATGAGGCTCATGACGGTACTTTTTCTGATATAAGACGCTGAATTATAAGCGCTTTCTACGCCGTTGGCCTCCAAAAACTGCGTGACGGTACTTTTCCGCAAGGAGGCCCTAAATGTTGACCGATGCAGCACTCAAGTGCTTGAAACCAAAAGACAAAATGTACAAGGTATCTGATCGTGACGGCATGTATGTGCGCGTTGCACCGTCGGGCACCATCTCGTTCAGGCTCGACTATCGGCTGAACGGCAGGCGGGAGACCCTCTACCTCGGTAGGTATACCCGTGACGGGATATCGCTCGCCAGGGCTCGCGAGTTATGCATCGACGCGCGGCGTGCGATCGCCGAAGGGCGGTCTCCCGCCATCGAGAAGCAGCGGGAGAAGCGCCGGATCAAGGAAGCAAAGAGCTTCGGCCAGTTCGGCGAGAAATGGCTGACCAATGCAACCATGGCCGACAGTACGCGCGCGATGCGCCGCTCCATCTTCGAGCGCGAACTGATGCCCGTCTGGCGCAATCGTCTTCTGACGGAGATCACACCTGATGACCTGCGTGCCCACTGCGGCAAGATCGTCGAACGAGGTGCGCCTGCAACGGCTATCCATGTGCGGGATATCCTGAAGCAGATCTACAGCTATGCCATTCTGCACGGCGAGAAGGTCGCCAATCCGGCCGATGACGTCGGTCCGGCTTCAATCGCCACCTTTACGCCGAAAGACCGCGCATTGTCGCCCGCCGAGATCCGCATCATGTTCAAACAACTCGAGCATGTCGCGACGCTGCCAACGATCCGCCTCGGTATGAAGCTCTTCCTCCTGACCATGGTCCGAAAGAGCGAGCTGCAGGACGCGGTGTGGGACGAGATCGATTTCGACAACGCTGTCTGGACGATACCAAAGGAACGCATGAAGCGGTCGAAGCCGCACAATGTCTACCTGTGCCGACAAACGTTGGACATCATGATTGCGCTCAAGACCTGCTCCGGCAACTCCCGATATCTTTTGCCGTCCCGGTACGACGCTGATGCTCCCATGTCTCGCGCGACCTTTAACCGTATCACCTACGCTGTCGTCGCACAGGCCAAGAAGGAGGGGTTGCCGCTGGAGCCGTTCACCGTGCACGATCTGCGGCGCACCGGGTCGACGCTGCTAAACGAATTGGGCTTTAACAGCGATTGGATCGAAAAGTGCCTGGCGCACGAGGACGGGCGCACATCGCGCGGCGTTTATAACAAGGCCGAGTATGAAGTGCAGCGCCGGCATATGATGCAGCAGTGGGCAGATACTGTGGATGCCTGGATCGATGGCCGGAAGTATGCTCCCACGCTTTTGCCGCAAGCTATGCCCTTGATGGAGCTTGATCCTGCCCTTTGACGGGGCGGATTTTACGCTTGTTGACATCGGGGTGTTGGGCGCGCCGGATCGGCGCAGCCCGCCTTGCCATCAGCCAAGCCTCGACCTCGGCCAAGTCCCAAACGACGCAACGCGGAGAGAGCGCAAACCGGCAGGGAAACTCGCCACGTTGCTCCATTTCATAAATGGTGCTGTCAGCCAGAGGGACCATTTCACGTAGCTGCTGGCGCCGAATCGTTCGACGAAAATTTCGGGGACCGTGGCAGCTGTCTGCAGGCGACAACAATAAGTCCTTCATCATCGCCTGATCCCGGCATTCGTGTGGACAGCTTTCACCCAGTGCGGGCTCAGCATTGAATCGCGGGACACTGCACGAGCCCGTAGCGGCCACGTCGATATTCCATTTGAGCATATCGGGGAGCGAAAAACCAAGGCACCCCAGCTTCGATCTGTCCGCCGTTGACTGCGCAACGTGTAACGCTCACCCACTTCACCCTACACGTTGGTTTTCACCGTATTCTGTTCGTGAAGCGCCGGCAATGTCGGTGTCAGGCGCCAGTAGGTCATGCCTCCTTGCGAACGCGATAAAAAGACCGCGCGCGGTCTCAGCGTCCACTTCGCCCCGCAGTGCGGCACGGCATGCATTCAGGGCGACAGAATGGCCCTTATCTCTGGATTGGGCAGGCCATTCCAGCAGATATCTGTAAGCGTCGATTACCGAGCCTATTTCCGCGGGGTAGCCGAGTCCCACAAAGATGGGTACCGGTTTTTTGAAGCAGTCTGTTTTCATTTCGGTCTCCCTTTTAATCCAAGCTTGCGGTATGCAAGCGCACCATCTGACCTCCAACCATTTCAATAGATTTCACGTCATCGTCAGCATGCCGAGATCCATTTTCGGGTAAGGCACTTCTAATATATTGAACCTAGTCAACGTAACTATGAGCAGTTGAGCGTTCAGCGTTCAGGATTGCCGGAAATGTCCGCGCAATGTGAAACATCAGTCAGTCCGTGGGTTGGGGACTTTCTTCTCTTCTGCCGCATCAAGGGATAGGGAGAACGGGCCCGGCGGTCCGGACCCGTTCAGTAAACTCACGCCGTCGACCACGGACGATTATGGCCGAACCAGACACTGCTGGCGGCCACGATCACGACGACAATCCCGGCTATCAGATGTGCGCCTGTGGCGGCAGTCACGGCTGAGAAGCCGAGTGCCCAGGGGGAAACCAGCGCCCAAATGCCAAGTACGAGGTTGAGCCACTCTTCCACCTCATGGAAAGCGTAGAGTGCAGAGGCGGCGACAAGGGCGACGGCCGCGCCGACCACCCATGCGTTCCCGGCGGCATAGGTCTCTGCGGTGAAGCCGAGCAGCCAGGGTGAGATCAGAAGGCCAAGACCGGCAACGATATTGACGATATCGAAAGCCGTCCGGTAATTCGAATTCAGGGACTTTAGCATCGTTCATTTCTCCTCATCGGTTGGTTGCATCATCAATGGACCGCCTCGGTCGGCGAGGCGGCGGATGCGGCGGCAGCCTCCGAACCGCCGTCGCCGCAAAGATTGGACGTCGTTGACGGGGCCGGCAGGAGACGCGCTTCGGCCCTTTGGGGGAGCAGGAACGGCGCCAGTTCGTCCTCCTTGCACGCTCCTGCTGCGATCTCCTGCAATGCGAGATCGCTCGCATTCCGGTGTGGCAAAGCAAGTCTCGGTTCGGCGCCACGGTTAAGCGCACGAGTTCGCGCTGCTGCAGCAAGCACCAGCATGAACCGGTTAGGAATAGCCTTCTCACAATCAAAGATGACATATGGATCCATGGCTCACCTCATGCGGCGTTGCGATCGTTCATTGTATGAACTGGCCCGCTTTCGACGCCTCGCTCCAGCGCGAGCATCGCCTGCTCAACCTCGTAAAGGCGCGACGGCCGGTCGTTCTCCGGCATGCCTTCGTTGGTCGCCTGATCCGCCAGATATTCCGTCCAGGCCCAGTTCATCAGGATGGAACGCTTTGCGTCGAGCGATAGCGCCGGATCGCGAACGACGTCCATCGGGGCGAACCAGCTGGCCGGGCCGGACGCATCGTCGCGGTCTGCCGCGCCATCCATGGCCTGCCCGTACCTTTCCTGAAGTCGAGCAAGACCCAGCCGCTCCAAGGTCGCATCAGCAAAGGCATGGGATGGCCTAACCGATTGGCGACCACTCCTCTTCTTGGCCGATGCAACAGCCTTGTCTGCCGGCCGTTGCACGACGTAGGTCAGCCCTTCTCGCTTGGCATAGCGGATGGCGGATTGCAGTGTGGGGAATTCGAGTTCCACCTGCGCAAGTGTGTCACTGCCGCCAGTATAGCCCATCAAGGGTTCGACAAACGGCGCGGAGCGACGCTCGAAAACGAGCCGCCAGCCCTTTGTTCGCGCATTCCCTGAGGTGGTCACAGAACGCGACGGCTTGAAGATGCGCGCAACCGCGTCGTCCGGAAATGGCGAGCGTCCGAAGGAAAAGTTGCGCCGGTTGTCATTTAAGGCGCAGACAGCGGCAGTAGGGGTTTCTATTTCTGGTTTTGTGTCTCTTGCAGTCTCCATTCTTCATCCCTCCCGGTTGGCGAAGGATACTGGCGGCCGCCAGTAGGCCGGCCGCCAGGGTTAGTTGAACCGATCAGCTCTTGATGGCGATGCGCTTGACCTGCGACTGCGCCTTCTCGGTCTTGGGCAGGATCACGGTCAGGACACCATTCTTGAAGTGCGCGTCGACCTTGTCTTCCGCGATCTCAACGCCGAGCGGGATGCGGCGCTCGAAGCGGCCATAGTATCGCTCGGAGAACTGACGATCCTTGTCCTCGTTCTCGGAGCGCTTCTCGCCCTTCAGCGTCAGCACGCCGTCGTTGAGCAGGACTTCGATGTCCTTTTCGTCGAGGCCTGGCACTTCGGCCGTCACCTTGATCTCCTTGTCGGTGTCGGAGATCTCAACGCTCGGCCAGCCGGTACTGAAGGCAGAACCGCTACCGAAGGTGGGCAGGCCCGAGCCGAAGCCGCGGAAAACATCATCGAACAGTCGGTTCACTTCGCGATGAAGCGACAGGAAGGGATCGCGGTCGTCATCGCGCAGGACAGTCGGAACCTGGTTGCCATTATTGCGGCCCCAGGGGATCAGATCACGAACACTCATGGTTTTTCTCCTTCTCATCTGTTGATTGGACAAGATCCGCCCGTGACGCCGAGCCATGGCCCGGCGCCCTGATTGCAGACAACGTCGTTTGAAAAATCAGGCGGCCTGCTTGTCCGCTTCGATCTGCTTCGTCTCGACCTTCGGCAGAACCATGTCGGTCGAAATCGCGATCTGGCGAGGTTTCATCTCTTCGGGGATTTCCCGCTTGAGATCGACGGTCAGCAGACCATTGACGAGCCCTGCGCCCACGACCTTGACGTGATCGGCAAGCTCGAACCGGCGCTGGAACGAACGACCGGCGATCCCGCGATGCAGATACTGCTGATCGTCGTCATTCGCCTTCTGCCCGGCGACGAAGAGCATGTTCTGCTCCTGGGTAATCGTCAGCTCGTCCTGCGTGAAGCCGGCCACTGCCATGGCAATGCGGTAGTCGTCCTCACCAGTCTTGATAATGTCGTAGGGCGGCCAGTTGTCGATCGATTCGACACGGCTTGCAGCTTCAAGTGCGTTCAACATTCGGTCGAAGCCGATGCTTGACCGGAAAAGGGGAGAAAAATCGAGGTTTGTCCTCATAACCATATCCTCCTTACAAGCAACATGGATACAAGGAGACGCCAAGAGCACAGGGCGCCTCCTGGACTAGTCGATCCCCGATTGGGCGATCGAACAATAATCATTTAATTCAGTACGTTGCGGCTTCAAGAGGTTTTCGATAGCGGCATAAAAAAATTTTTGTCCCGTGGCGAAAAGATACTGCGTCCGTCTATTCAATCGTCTCTTGAAAGGAGCCCGACCATGTCAATCGCGCGTCAGGGTGTCGAGAAAACTCTGGCACCAGTGAAAGATGTCGTTGGTTCGCAATTTTTCCATCATCGCCTGCCAGCGTTCCACGCGCGCGTCGCGTGGCATCGAGAGCGCAACTTCGAGCGCCGAGGCCATGGAATCGAGATCATATGGATTGACCAACAGCGCGCTGTCGAGTTCACGAGCGGCGCCGGCAAAGCGCGAAAGGATCAAAACGCCCGGGTCTTCCGGTCTCTGCGCCGCAACATATTCCTTTGCGACCAGATTCATGCCGTCACGCAACGGCGTCACCAACCCGACCTTCGCAATGCGATAGAGCCCGGCCAGGGATTGGCGACCGAGAGACTGGTTTATATAGCGCACCGGTGACCAATCGACCGTGCCGAGTTCTCCGTTCACTCGGCCAGCCAATTCGGCGACCGCTTTTTGCATGGCCGCATATTCGGGCACGTTCGAACGTGATGTTGGCGTGACCTGCAACAGGGTTGTCCGCCCCATGCGCATGGTATTCATCTGCAGAAAACGATGAAATGCGTCGATACGCTGAGTAATTCCTTTGGAATAATCGAGCCGATCGACGCCGATCACGAGATCGCTGCCACGAAGGCTTGCCTTCGTGCGCGCAACCAGAGGGTCGTTCGTCGCGTCGCCTGCCACGCGCTCGAATTCCGCTGTATCAATGCTGATGGGAAAGGCACCGC
Organism: Brucella sp. NBRC 14130; assembly: GCF_040371715.1. Classification (NCBI taxonomy): domain Bacteria; kingdom Pseudomonadati; phylum Pseudomonadota; class Alphaproteobacteria; order Hyphomicrobiales; family Brucellaceae; genus Brucella; species Brucella sp. NBRC 14130. The sequence continues at coordinate 299,804 of NZ_BAABTE010000001.1, read as the reverse complement.
AGCGGAACACTCTGCCATATGCGCGGCAAAGATCGTTGCCCAATAGCTCTCCAGCCCCCTCTCGCCGCAGGCATTCGGCGAAATTGTCGAGATCGTATCGGGTGTGAAAGCCAACCAGATCATAAGACGAGAGCCCCCGCAGGATCACGTCGTAGACGGGCATGGCAAACAGGATGTCCGCCGGAGGCCAGGGAATATGAAGAAAAAAGCCGATCCTGTTGGCGCAACCGCGTATGCGCAATTCTTCCGCCAGCGGAATTAGGTGGTAGTCGTGAACCCAGATGATATCGTCCGGTTCGATCAACGGCATAAGCAGATCCGCGAAGAGCCGGTTAACCCGATAGTATCCGGACATCTCACTACGGGCGTATTCACTGAGGTCCAACCGACAATGAAAGGTCGGCCACAAAACCCGATTGGCAAAGCCATTGTAGTATTCGGCTATATCTTTCTTCGTCAGATCCGTGAGCGCGTACTCAATGTTTCCGATCCGCTGGCTCGAAAGCGAGGGTATATAAGTCTCCGCGCTCTGTTTGCCCGACCATCCCATCCAGAGACCATTATGTTTCTGCAGCGCTGAATGGAGCGCTATCGCAAGTCCACCTGGCGGAGGATTGCCGTTCTTGTCCGGTAGCGGGACCCGGTTTGAGACAACGATGAGCCGGCTCATCTCGAAGTTCCCTGACTGCAGAGCCTTGAGCAGGCAATAGAGCCCAGACGAGAACGCAAGTCGGCGGGAGAGTGCAATACGGTATCGGCCGACGTAATACCTGGTTCGCTGCCAACCCGGATTGCCGCGCCGCCCTCTTGTTTAGCTGCGACGAACATATCTTCGTCCGTAAGGTCATCACCAATTGCTATAGGCAGTCGGCCCGAAAACTCCGCGGTCTCCATGAAACTTTTGAGCGCATCGCCTTTATTTGCCTTTGCTGGCCGCAGTTCGATCACCATCTTGCCACGTTGGACGTACCAGTCATCACCGGCCACGCGCCGAGCCTCTTCCATCAACGCTTCTACTGCGTGTTGCGCTGCGGGTGCCAGGCGATAGTGGAGCGCCACAGCGGCGCCCTTATCCTCGAAGATCACCTTTTCCGGCTCTGGCCGCCGCAACCTGAGCAGCGCTTTTGCCTCATTGAAGGGCTCTGATGACGCGGTCCCGTATCGGGTTCCATCCGCGAATCGCATCTCCGCTCCGTGAAGGCCGGCAACGGCAAAGCGTTGGGGGGCAAAAAACGCGTCAACCGTCGCGATACTACGTCCGGTCACCAGCGCAAGTGATCCCCCCAGATATCGGGATAGCGCAGCCAGATCGCGGCCGAGATCGTCGGGCACAGCAACTGCCCCCGGCGTCGGCGCGATATCCAGAAGCGTACCGTCGATGTCCAGAAACAGCGCGAAGCGCTCCGGCGAGGTCATGAGCCCTTCAAGTGGATCGGGCTGCTTGTTGCAAACATCACCCGAAGGACATGTCATGTGTGTCACGCACATCTTTCTCGTCCTCTTCTGTGGCGCGAAAGATGTAAGCGGCGTTTTGGCGCGTTCAATATCACTCTGGCACTCCTCCTACCAGAGTGCCAAAAAAATTATTCCACCTCTCTTGCAGCGAGCCCACCGCTTCCTAAATCTTCACCGGCTTCGCAAATTGCGAAGTGCTCATAACATTGTTGTCATTGATCGGAAGGAGCGTTTGCGAACGTATCCGCCTGAGCCTTGTTGGCATGTTCTGAATGGCGGTGCGACAGTGCGGGCGCAACGGCCCTACTGGTAGCATGCAAAATCTCCTGAAGAAAATGGCTTGGGGTGGCCTCAAAGGTGCCCGGGTCGAAGATCGCAAAAACGGTCTTTGATGTTCATGTCCGAACTTCGCTTCTTAAAGGAGGTTTTGATGAAAATCGCACAAATCGCACCCCTTGCCGAACGAGTTCCGCCAAAGCTCTATGGCGGAACGGAGCGCATTGTCTCCTATCTGACAGAAGAACTCGTTCGTCAGGGGCATGATGTCACGCTGTTTGCCAGCGGTGATTCCATTACATCGGCCAAGCTCGTGCGGTGTTCGAATTTGGCCCTAAGGCTTAACCCCGCCGTTCAAGACCCTATCCCCTATCACGTCCTGATGCTGGAAGAAGTGCGCAAGCGCGCCGACGAGTTCGACGTCCTGCATTTTCATATCGATCTTCTGCATTTCCCGCTGATCAGCCCATTCGCTGGCAAGACAGTCACCACGCTGCACGGACGGCTGGACTTGCCTGATCTCAAACCTTTCTACGCTTCTTTTCCGGACGTGCCGCTGGTCTCGATTTCCAACGATCAGCGCCGGCCCATGCCCCCGGTCAACTGGGCAGGTACCGTCTATCACGGGCTGACCTCGGACGTCTTGCCGTTCGCCCAAAAGCCGGAGGGCGACTACCTCGCTTTCCTGGGACGCATTTCACCAGAGAAACGCCCGGACCGGGCGATCGAGATCGCCGCGCGCACCGGCATGAAGCTGAAGATTGCCGCCAAAGTCGACAAGGCCGATGAGGCCTACTGGCAAAACGAAATCGCACCCATGATCGAAAAGCACAAGAATGTCGAATATATCGGCGAGATCAATGAGACGCAGAAAGCCGACTTCCTCGGAAATGCGCAAGCACTTCTGTTCCCGATAGACTGGCCCGAGCCTTTCGGTCTCGTCATGATCGAGGCCATGGCCTGCGGTACGCCGGTCATTGCGTTTGAATGCGGCTCGGTACCCGAAGTCATCGACGACAATGTATCCGGCTTTATCGTCAACGATATTGATGAAGCCGTGGATGCCGTCGGCAAACTCGATCAGCTCGACCGCAAAACTGTCCGCAACACGTTCGACAAGCGTTTCACTGCAAGGAGGATGGCCAATGACTATGTCGACATCTACCGCTCACTCGTCAACAAATACAACAACGTCGGACAAATGCCGCTTCATGCTGCCAATGGAAATGCTGCCACCTTTGCCATCGGCGACACAGCCTGACCCTCGTCTGATAAAGGATTTTCAGCCGTGGATTCCGCGTTAACATTGACCGACAGAAAGGAGCCGGCCTCCGCCGGCTCCGACACCATGCCGACGAGCGGCGTTCCCGAGGCCGCGATCCGCTATGAACGCGGTTCGCGAACACTGAAACACGGCGACACATTCGCCGTGTTTGACAATAATGGTGATGCAGTTTCGTGGCCAGGCAACCCGGAGGGTGTGTTCCACCGGGATACGCGGCACCTGTCCTATCTCAGCCTGACGATCAACGGGCTCCATCCGTTGCTGCTTTCTTCAACATTGCGTGACGACAACGCTACGCTGAACTGCGATCTCACCAATCCTGACATTGTCATCGAGCCTGATGGCGACACGCTTCGCCACGACTTGCTACACATACGGCGGACACGGTTTCTTCTAAACGGAGTCTGCTACGAACGGCTTCTGCTGCGCAATTTCGATGACCGGGAACGCACGATCCGTCTCGATATTGCATTTGCGGCCGATTTCGCCGACCTGTTCGAAATACGGGGCAAGCCCCGCGCCAAGCGCGGGCAATCGGCCCAGCCTGAGGTGGAGGCTGATCGCGTCCGCCTTTCCTATCTCGGTCTCGATGGGCGAACACGTGCAACGATTCTGCGTTTCGGCCCCGAACCCTCGTCAATTGCGGGAGATCATGCCCGTTATCAGATTACCCTTGGGCCACGTGAAGCCCGCTCGCTCTTCATCGAGATTATCTGTGACGAGCGCAGTGAAGAGAAAACTCCACCCCGAAAGACATTTTTCTCCGCACTGCGTCGGGCGCGTCGAGCTCTGCGACGCTCGTCGGCTCGTGCCGCATCGGTGGTGACCTCCAACGAAATTTTCAATGAAGCCGTCCGCCGCAGCGTGGCGGACCTCTATATGCTCATGACCGACACGCCCGAAGGCCCGTACCCCTATGCCGGCATCCCCTGGTTCAGCACAGTCTTTGGTCGCGATGCGCTGATAACCGCCCTCGAGACGCTTTGGCTTGACCCGGCAATCGCCCAAGGCGTCCTAAAGCATCTCGCCGCCAACCAGTCGGTTGATTTCAATCCAGAAGCCGACGCCGAACCAGGCAAGATCCTCCACGAGACGCGCTTCGGCGAGATGGCGGAACTTGGTGAAGTTCCCTTCCGTCGCTATTACGGCAGTATTGATTCGACCCCGCTTTTCGTCATGCTGGCGGGCGCCTACCTGCAAAGGACAGGTGACCTCGAAACCTTGCGTGGCCTGTGGCCCAGTATCCGCGCGGCGCTGGATTGGATTACCCGGTTTGGAGACCGGGACGGTGACGGCTTCGTTGAATATGGCGCCCTCACCGGGAAGGGTCTGGCCAATCAGGGCTGGAAGGACAGTCACGACTCCGTGTTCCACGAGGACGGCAGGCTTGCGACAGGGCCGATCGCCCTGGTGGAGGTGCAGGCCTATGTCTATGGCGCCTGGCGGGCGGCCGCGATCATTGCCCGCCAGCTGGGTAAGGACGATGACGCCTTGAGTTTCGACCGAATGGCCGAGACATTGCGCATCAACTTCGACAAAGCGTTCTTTGACGAAGAGCTGCAAACCTATATCCTGGCGCTCGACGGCGAAAAGAAACCTTGCCGCGTCCGCTCGTCGAATGCCGGTCATGCGCTGTTCACGGGGATTGCTTTTCCGGAACGCGCCGAGAAGGTCGTCCGGACCCTGATGGCGCAGTCATCTTTCTGTGGCTGGGGTGTACGCACTATTGCCGCCTCCGAGGCACGCTACAATCCGATGAGCTATCACAACGGATCGGTCTGGCCGCATGATAATGCGCTGATCGCTGCCGGTTTCGTGCGGTACGGCTACCGGGCCGAGGCAGCACGCATCTTCGAAGCACTGTTTGCCGCATCGACCTACATCGATCTCAGGCGACTGCCCGAGCTCTACTGCGGCTTCGTTCGCCAGCGCGGGAAGGGGCCTACGTTCTACCCCGTCTCGTGCATCCCGCAGGCTTGGGCTGCCGCAGCACCGCTCTTCCTGCTGGCGACAGTAATCGGTCTCGGTTTCGATCCACGCGCCTGCCAATTGACGCTGAACCAGCCTGTACTGCCATCTTTCACCGATGAAGTTGTGCTTCGAAACCTGCGGCTCGGTTCGGCATCGGTGGAGATCGCTTTGCGCGGTACCCAATCGAAGGTGGTCGTTGACGTTCTCGAACGAAAGGGAGAGATCAAGGTGTTGACGACCAACTGAGAGCTTTGGCAGAGCCGCCGCGGCCTTGGGCTCGAAAACGCTCACAGATTTGTGCTTGGAGGCTCGGCCCGTAACCCAAGATCAACGTTTCATGCTTTTGCGGTGGAGTTCGGCTTTAGGTCGAAAAAGGCTCTCGCCCAAGAAGCCGCGCTCTACGCCATCCTTTCCACACGAACAGGAGGAAGTGTTGATGCCGATGACACGTGAAGAAGTTGAAGCCGTTCTGGGTCCGGTCGATGACGTGCTTGTCGCCGATCTTATTTCGACCGGTGCATCAGCCGAAGAGCTCAGGGAGGCGTGGGCATGGTTCAACAGCGATGAAGCGCTGATTGGAGCCGGGCGCCCTCTCCCCAGCTCACGAATCGGCGAATTGATCGACATGCTTGACGAAAGGGAAGATGACGGCGCCTGAGTGGCGACCGTTGCGTCTACCAGGCCAAGTCGCCGCGGCACGGGTCGCCGCGGCGATCTTCTTGTTCATTGGATCGAAATGACCCCGTCTACAGCTACCCAGTCCGACGGTTCAATCAGATGGTTGTGGGCAACTCGCACTGAATGGAGCGGCCCTTGTAGCGTTTCTGACCAGAAATCCAAGAAAGCGCGGAGTTCCGGAAAGTGCGGCGCCAGATCATAATCTTGCCAGACATAGAGTTGCAAAAGGCCGGGATGGTCTGGCATTCGATAATGGATCTCCGCCGTCGTCAAACCATAACCTTCCATCTGCATCAGGAATTCCCGGCTGACTTTCGAAATCACTTTCTTCCATCCTCTTTAGACATGCATGTCTACGCTATGCTTTTTGTCGTCTCTCGCGTCCTGCAGTCGAGCCCCGCACGGTCGCGCCTGTGCGTCCAGCCGCTGCAGCGCCTCCATAATGACGTCAAATGGGATTGGCTCAGGTGAGCCGGGTCGCTGTCGGAGCGCCGGGTTTGACTCGATAGCACAGGCATCGGAAACCCACGCCGCCAGAATCGCTCGTTTCTCATCCCGATGCAGTATCCGGCTTTTTAACACCTCGTTGGGATGAGAAAAATACTGCGCCGGTGACAACAACCGATCAAGATCCGGGTCTGTTGCGGACTGCAGCGATGACGGAATGCCCGTCAATTGCTTTCGCCTTTCCATCGATATTCTCCATCCAACACAACATTCTCACAAATATCAGTGACGGATTTGCGGAGCACTTACCCCGCCGGAAAAGTGATTTTGGTATTTTTTTGAGGTGATTCAAGACAGAACGACACTCGTTGGAACAGAAATATCCTCAGAATTTCAGGGCCGTAGCACCTCGTGCCTCAGAGTGCTGATTTTTTAACTCACCCTCTTGAAAAGATAAATTGGCGAACCCAGCTCATTTTCCGCGCTTCGCCGAAAGGGATGCGCGAGCCCCGCTCCGGACCAACCGGTTCGGAGCGGAGGAACCTCTCTTTAATCTGTTTGTCCTGAAGGAGAACGATATGACGTTCCGTCCACTACATGACCGCATTCTGGTCCGCCGCATTGAGGCTGAAGAAAAGACCAGGGGCGGCATCATCATTCCTGACACCGCCAAGGAAAAGCCGCAGGAGGGCGAGGTCATCGCCGTCGGCCCCGGCGCCCGCAACGAAGCTGGCCAGATCCAGGCACTCGACGTCAGGCCCGGTGACCGCATCCTGTTCGGCAAATGGTCCGGCACCGAGATCAAGATCAACGGCGAAGACCTGCTGATCATGAAGGAAAGCGATGTCATGGGCATCATTGAAGCCCAGGCCGAGCAAAGACAGGCCGCCTGAGTTATCCACCCTACGTTCATCAGTCAGATAGCTGCCTATTGAGGAGTTAAAGAAATGGCTGCGAAAGAAGTCAAGTTTCACACCGATGCCCGTGAACGCATGCTGCGTGGGGTCGATGTGTTGGCCAATGCGGTGAAGGTCACGCTTGGTCCGAAGGGCCGCAATGTGGTGATCGACAAGTCCTTCGGTGCTCCGCGCATCACCAAGGACGGCGTTTCGGTCGCCAAGGAAATCGAGCTGGAAGATAAGTTCGAGAACATGGGCGCCCAGATGCTGCGTGAAGTGGCGTCAAAGACCAATGATCTGGCCGGCGACGGTACGACCACCGCGACGGTTCTTGCCCAGGCAATCGTCAAGGAAGGCGCCAAGGCTGTCGCTTCCGGCATGAACCCAATGGACTTGAAGCGCGGCATTGATCTCGCTGTCGACGCGGTCGTCCAGGAACTCAAGACTAACGCCCGCAAGATCACCAATAATTCCGAGATCGCTCAAGTCGGTACCATCTCGGCCAATGGCGATCCGGAGATCGGCCGCTATCTTGCCGAAGCGATGGAAAAGGTCGGAAACGAAGGTGTGATCACGGTTGAAGAGGCCAAGACCGCCGAGACCGAACTTGAGGTCGTCGAAGGCATGCAGTTCGACCGCGGGTACCTCAGCCCCTATTTCGTGACAAACCAGGACAAGATGCGGGTCGAACTCGAAGACCCCTATATCCTCATTCATGAGAAGAAGCTCTCCAACCTGCAGGCGATGCTGCCGGTTCTCGAAGCCGTCGTCCAGTCCGGCAAGCCGCTCCTCATTATCGCTGAAGACGTCGAAGGCGAAGCGCTTGCAACGCTCGTCGTCAACAAGCTGCGTGGCGGCCTGAAGATCGCTGCCGTCAAGGCTCCGGGTTTCGGCGACCGCCGCAAGGCCATGCTCGAAGACATCGCTATCCTTACCGGTGGCACCGTTATTTCCGAAGACCTCGGTATCAAGCTTGAAAATGTCACGCTCGAAATGCTCGGCCGGGCCAAGAAGGTCGCGATCGAGAAGGAGAACACAACCATCATTGACGGCGTCGGCCAGAAGTCCGAAATCGAAGGCCGCGTCGCCCAGATCAGGGCGCAGATTGAGGAAACCACGTCCGACTACGACCGCGAAAAGCTGCAGGAACGTCTTGCCAAGCTCGCCGGCGGCGTTGCCGTCATCCGCGTGGGCGGCTCGACCGAGGTCGAAGTGAAGGAGAAGAAGGACCGCGTCGACGATGCGCTGCATGCGACCCGCGCCGCTGTCGAGGAAGGCATCCTGCCGGGCGGTGGTGTTGCGCTGCTGCGTGCTGTCAAGGCTCTCGACAATCTCAGTACTGCCAATCAGGACCAGAAGGTCGGCGTCGAGATCGTCCGCCGTGCGATTGAGGCTCCTGTCCGTCAGATCGCCGAGAACGCCGGCGCTGAAGGGTCTGTCATTGTCGGAAAACTGCGGGAGAAAAGCGAGTTCTCTTACGGCTGGAACGCCCAGACAGGCGAGTATGGCGATCTCTACGCGCAGGGCGTCATCGATCCGGCCAAGGTCGTGCGGACCGCTCTCCAGGACGCAGCCTCTGTCGCCGGCCTGCTCGTCACGACCGAAGCGATGATCGCCGAAAAGCCGAAGAAGGAAACCGCATCGGCTATGCCCGCCGGCGCGGGTATGGATTTCTAAAGCGATCATGGGTGGTCCGCCGCACCTGCAGGAGGCGGGCCACCTCACGCCGTTCGGTCAGGTTTCCTGGGTCAAAATCAATGAAGCCACACTTTGAGAAAGGAAGCTTGGCCGCCTTGCTGAAATCCGCAAAGCCGGGAATGTTCTCGATGGCGCAGCCGATCGCGGGTCCGCTCGGAGAATCGTAGTTTCGTAAGCTTATAGTTACGGATTGGCACGGAACCGGATCGCTACGCTTTCATCTGCGCTGCTACTACCGGCCCGTCGAGCATAGCCCGACGAAAACATTGCCAGCCTGATTGCGTCAATCACCGATCTCGACGGTCACTAGTCCGGCGCCCATCGTACTTGGCTCGATCTGAACGGCTTCAGCGATGCGCCACTCGGCAAGGCTCCGATTGAAAAACCGCGTCGGGCGATGCGCGGCCTGCTCGGCCATGCGGTACGGTTTAGCGTGACGGGCGAGGTTATGGCAGCCGGCGAAGGGATCGAACCTATGCTATCGCTGCGATGCGTTTTGCCCGAGATGCCGATCGCGGCTGCGCTCTCCGCAGCTCATCTTGCCGCCATCCTGTCTCCCGATACGTTGCTCTGGCTCTATATAGTCCGCGATGACGATCCGGCGGGCGACGGCGAATGGGATGGGATCGTCGAACGGGCCGTTGTGCTCGGCATCGAAGCGCTGCCGATTTCACCGGTGCTGGAAGGTCTCAAAGAGGATCCGCGCCTGCATGGTCTCGATACCTTCCGGCCTCGATCCGTGTTCAACTCGCGCCACAAGACATGGTGCTAATTCATGGCAAGTCGCAGAAGGGTGCCGAGAATAGCGGCCCGCTGGGCCGATCACCGTAACGTCACGCAGATCGGTTTCGCGCCGGATTGAACCAAGCACGGGCGTGCCGCGCCGTTCAAGCGCAACGACCAGATGCTCGATGTCCTGCCGATCGGAGTCATGGTCTTCCCCGGCACCGGGATTCAGGAGAACCTTGCCGACAAGGCGAGGAAGCTCGGCATCCCGGTTTGGCGGTTCGAATGAACCGCCACGCCCCACACGACAATGTTCGCGTCCGCATCAGTCGGTTTCACCGACGCGGCACATTGACCCGTTGAGGTCCGAGGCGTATGTAATTATACAGCGTATAAATAAGGAGATCGGGATGATCACCGGGCATGTTTTCATCGCCACCAGCCTGGACGGTTTCATCGCCCGCAAGGACGGGGACATCGCCTGGTTGCTGGAGCGCGACGATCCGGCAGAGGATCACGGATATGACGCTTTCATCGAGAAGATCGACATCATCCTGATGGGCCGCGGCACGTTCGAAAAAATGCGCGATGAACGCCCGTGGTTCTACACACGCCCGGTTCTTGTCCTCTCAACGTCGCTGAAAGACCGGGACATACCGGCAGACCTTGCCGGCAAGGTGCGGATTTCAGAGAAATCGCCCGAACAGGTGATGGAGATGCTCGAAGCCGAGGGGCACCGGCGCGTCTATGTCGATGGCGGAAAGGTCATCCAGTCGTTCTTGCGCGCGAGGCTGATCGCCGAGATGACCATCACGAGCGTTCCGGTGCTGCTTGGTGAGGGGCGCACTCTGTTCGGAGCGACCGGCTCGGACATACCGCTCGTGCACGAGGACACCAAGAGCTTCGCCTCCGGTCTCGTCCAGTCACGCTACCGGATCGCCACATGACTCGTCCGCGAGGACGCCCGCATCGGGACAAGGCGCCTGCCTCGCGCGAGCAGATTCTGACGGCCGCGCTTGAACTATTGGATACCGGCGGCGTCGAAGCCTTCACAATGCGGGCGCTTGCCGATCGTCTTCAGTTCAATCCGATGACCATCTACCATTATTTCGGGGATCGCGACGGCTTGATCGACGCCTTGTCCGAACATGTCTATGCAGAGGTTTCCGCGCCAGCCTCCGGCACGTTTCACAACCGGATCAGATCGCTTCTGAATGCCTATCATGACCGCGTGATAAGCCACCCTGGCCTTACATTGCTCATCTTCAGGCAACCCGCAGTCTTTCCCCGGCAGGCACAGCGGATAACCGATGACATTGACCAACTCTTGGTCGAAGCCGGATTGCCGTCGGCACGTTCCAGGCTTTGGCTGAACATACTTGTCGACTTCACCCACGGCGCGGCTATCGCAGCTGCGATGGGCGATAGGTCAAACTCCGCCGTCTCGGGCGCAAAGGACGACTACGACAAAACGCTCACGGAGTTGCTCAAAGGAGTTGAGACCTGACCGCGACAGAGAGCGCCGGCGGAGCGCCCCATGCCGTTGCAAGATTGGTGCCGTTAAGCCAATTCGAGGCTCGTCGACGAGTGTGCTATACTGCTGACTTGCGCTGAGGTGGTGGTGGAGGCGCGACCGTTCGAACCTCATCTTACGGAGACGCCACGACGATTGTTGCTATTCTCGGATCCTTCACGGCAATTGCAGTCCTCTGCTGGTTGCTGTTCACGCTCGCCTTCGTGGCGCCTGCCGCCGTCGCAGGCTTTCATGCCACCCACGGGATCGCCAAACATCTGATGCCATCGGAAACCTGACAGACCGTCTTCTCCGTGATCGGTGTGGTGGCGGTCGGCGTCACAGCCTTCGTGCGCGTGACCTCCATGGCCGCTTTTGGACCTGCAGGGCAGACCCCCGCCAGCATCTGAACGCCCTTGCAGGCGAAGCCGGGACAAGGGTGAGATCTTGTTGCCGTGCCCGTATCGAAGGCTGAGGAATGTGCGTGCGCGGTGCGAGGCGCATCGACAATATCGGTCGAGAGCCGGCGCGCCCGGACGGCATGGCGTAATGAGCCCCGAACAGCGCGACCGGAGCCGAACGCAGAGCGGCTTGCTTCCGGTTCAGGTTGCATCATGGGATATGAAGCGGACTGGCCTGCACAGTGTAAGGCGATTTCCATTGCTTCGCCGGATTTGAACTAGGGTGCTCGGCGTTGCCAATTTCTCCTTGAACAATCCCTGTGAGCCGACCGCTCTAAACGGTTTCTTCAATGGGCCGATCTGGCCGTAGACCGGCTGCACCTCGATCTCCTATGACGCAACGACGCCCGTCAATTTTCTTCCCCTGTCGGCTGCGCCGCTATTCCTCGCACGGCGATAAACCCGCCGGATCGCCATCCTCCGCTGACGCTGCGGGGCGTCGGCAAGGGAGTGATTAGTCGATACCAGGCGTGACCCTCTGGCGCTTCCCCGGCCAGGCCGTGAGTGCGAGATCGATCAGTTGCTTCAGCCGCGCATTGCAGGCGCCATCGCAGGCCTGTGCCGACATGCCCTGAATGATCGCGCCATAGAAGCGCGCGAGCGTATCGGTGTCGGTTTGCGCCGGCAATTCGCCTTCCTCGACGGCCCGGTCAAAGCGGGTTTTGAGGGTCTGCATAGATGCTTCCCGCAGGGCCGCCGTCATCTGTGCGACGGATCCGTTTTCTTCCGCATGCTGCAGGACAGCCGTCGAGACTATACAACCGCGCGGCTTGTCGGGCTGCGTGTCTCCATCAGCGATATCGTAGAGGTACAGCCTGAGGGCGTCGTAAACCGGAAGGGGGGATTGCAGGATTTCTATCCGGCGGCGGCTTTCACGGGCAATGCCGAACTCGAGCGCCTGCTGGTACAGTTCCTGCTTTGAGCCGAACATGGAGTAAAGCGTTGGCGGATTGATCCCCATGGCCTTCGTGAGGTCGGCGGTCGAGGTTCCTTCATAACCGCGTTCCCAGAACAGGCGAGCTGCGATGTCGAGGCCCGCGTCGCGTTCGATCGCGCGCGGTCTGCCACGTTTGCGAGCCGGATTCGACATTAAATAGTGATCCCTATTAAATTATTGACGACGGCATCCCATTAGTTATTATAGTGGTCACTATTTAATTTAGCAACGGAGTGACCCATGACCAAGAGACTGGAAAGCAAGATAGCCCTCGTCACCGGAAGTTCGCGCGGCATCGGCCGGGCGGTTGCCCTTGCATTGGCGAAGGAAGGCGCGGCGCTGATCGGCGTGCACTACACCGCCAATGCCGATGCGGCCAATGCCACGCTTCGCGACATCGAGGCGCTCGGCGTGAAGGCGGTTGGCGTCAAGGCTGACTTGCGAGAGGGCAAGGCGGCGGCCGACAGCCTTTGGGCGCAGTTCGGCGAAGCCGCGCGTGCCGAGACGGGTTCCGCCGCTCTCGACATTCTGGTGAACAATGCCGGCATCGCGCCCGCCCTGCCGTTGAAGCAGACGGATGAAGCCGTGTTCGACGAGGTCATGGCCATCAATTACAAGGCGCCTTTCTTCCTGATCCAGGCCGTGGCCGACCATATTCGCGACAATGGCCGCATCATCAATGTGTCGACCGGGTTCACCCGGATCGCGGCGCCGACGCATCCGGCCTATGCGGCCTCCAAGGGGGCGTTGGAGACCTTGACGCTGGCACTGGCGCCGGAATTCGCCACGCGCGGAATCACGGTCAATGCCGTTCTGCCGGGGGTGACGGAAACGGACATGAATGCCGCATGGCTGGCATCGCCGGACGCGCGCGCCGGCGCGGAGGCCCTCTCGGTCTTCTCACGTGTCGGAAAGCCGGAGGACATCGCCGACGTCATCGCCTTCCTGGCATCGAACGAGGCGCGATGGACGACGGGCCAGATGATTGATGCGACCGGCGGCGCGCGAATCTGAACGACCCTCGCTACGCGGCCATGAGAGGCAGTCCGCTCATGGCCGTGGCGAGCACATCGTAATCAAGATGCGCGCGCCGGGGCGAGGATGTCGCAAAGCTGTCAGATCAGCTCAATCCCTCCTCCTCAAGCGCCTGCATGACCGAAGGCATCGCCTTCATGCGGGGGAGGCAGTTCTGCAGATTTGCGGGCAGGTCAACGCCGCTCCGTGGCGCGACCATCAGGACCCAGAAGAGATAGCAGTCGGCAATCGTCATCTCGGAACTGATCAGGAATGCCTTGTCGCCCATCTGATCGGCGAGAAGCGCGAAGGCCTCCCCGATCTTCTCCCGGGCGCGCTGCTTTTCCGGTTCAGGGAAATCCCTGAAGAACGGGGCGTAGGCGCCGTGGATTTCGCTGGACATGTACCCTGTCGTCGCACAGGCCAAGAAGGAGGGGTTGCCGCTGGAGCCGTTCACCGTGCACGATCTGCGGCGCACCGGGTCGACGCTGCTAAACGAATTGGGCTTTAACAGCGATCGGATCGAAAAGTGCCTGGCGCATGAGGACGGGCGCTCATCGCGCGGCGTCTATAACAAGGCGGAGTATGAAGTGCAGCGCCGGCATATGATGCAGCAGTGGGCGGATACTGTGGATGCCTGGATCGATGGCCGGAAGTATGCTCCCACGCTTTTGCCGCAAGCTATGCCCTTGATGGAGCTTGATCCTGCCCTTTGACGGGGCGGGTTTTACGCTTGGTGACATCGGGGTGTTGGGCGCGCCGGATCGGCGCAGCCCGCCGTGCCATCAGCCAAGCCTCGACCTCGGCCAAGTCCCAAACGACGCAACGCGGAGAGAGCGCAAACCGGCGGGGAAACTCGCCACGCTGCTCCATTTCATAAATGGTGCTGTCAGCCAGAGGGACCATTTCACGTAGCTGCTGGCGCCGAATCGTTCGACGAAAATTTGGAGTATTCATTCTATGTCCTCCGATCATCATGAGAACCATAGAAAGCGATAGAAGCTGAATGTGAAAAGTCCTTGCAGGCGCTTGTGCGGTAATATCGCGCTATGTCGTGCAAATCGGATTGATCTTGGAAGAAACGCCTCCCATAACCGTCCACGCAGTTATGCAGCCCGCCTGTCACGTTCCCAGCCGTCTTCCTGATCGTATGATGTTCAATCAATTCGTTCCCGAAAGGTCGAGGGGCTTTGATTGCTCGGCCGAGACCGGTCGCGAAAGGAAGCCATCAATCAACGTCAGAATTATTCCAACAAAAAGCCCGGTACCCAATACAAATATGAGGGAAATATTATCGCCGCGATCGATTGAACGTATTGCTGCGGGGAGCACTGCAAAAATTGTCACGTTATTTAGCGTTTCAGCAAAAGCAAGTACCATGCCTTTGCTATGCCCAGATCGCTCCGCCAATATCGTTGTGCTGCTTGGCGCGCCGGCGCCGAGTGCAAATCCCCATAGGACTAGGCAAGTTACGGCCCCGATGAAAGGGAGAGCGACTGTGGTGAAGGCTGCGATCGACAGCGCAAGTAATGCAGTTATCGCGATGAGTGATATTTCTTCTCTGCCGCATAAACGGCGTATCCAGCCCGCAGACAGATTTCCGATGCCTAAACCGAAACCAAACGCAGTAACCGTGACGCCAATTTCTGCTGTGTTCAAGTTGTAACGTTGCTTGAGCATTTCCCCCGAGAGTAGGAAAGCGGCCACGCCTGTTCCATTCCAGGCACCCTTGGCTATCAGCGGGCGCATTACATTCCATTTCTTCATCCAATGAAAATGCACTGTAGTTCTGGCGAATGAGGGTGAATAGTTACCGGGGGTCGTTCTGGAGCCCATAATGAACGCCAAAACACATCCGCTTGCGCTCGTGAGAAAAGGCAGTCGCCAACCAGCCCATTCGGTGAGCACGCCTGCAAGGGCTGGACCCAGCGCAATGCCGAACGTCATTCCAAGCATGACGAGGCCCATCGCACCAGCCTGTCTTTCCCTGGGGACGATTTCGGAAACCAGGGCGAACGCCGTCGGAACGATTACAGCAGACGCTAACCCACCGAAGACTCTGAGAACCATTGCAATTTCGATAGTCGGGGAAAATGCAATTCCTATTCCATCGATAGCAAAGGCCAGAAGTGCAAAGAGTAGGAAGCGAACACGGTCGATACGGTCTGAAAGATATCCCAGAATAGGAGCCGCCAAAGCATAAGTGAAGGCGTAGCCGGAGATTAGCCACGAGGCACGGGCCGGAGACGTGCGGAATGCCTCAGCTAGTGGTCCAAGCATTGCCGAAAGCATGAACTCGCTTGCGCCGACGAAAAAAACCGCCAAGGCTAGGATAGCGAGAAAGGGTCTGTGCTGGTTGGACGTCTCCGACGTCTTTTCTGATGTCCTTACCATTGGTCTCTTGCTCTCTTTGAAGCTGTTTCAGACAAAAATACGTCTTCGCGATCGCGATCGCGTTTGGGCGGGATGAATTGACGGTGGGAGGGGTCGAGAGAGGGATCTCGCGACAAGGCCAGATGGATCAATATCCTATCTGGATCGGCTCAGAAATGTTTGTGAGTATATCGACGAAAAGCAGCTTAAAATTAGCTGTCCACGCTGGTCCGCGTTCCGATACAAGTCATCGTATAAGTCGACCTTAGTGCTGCTGTCAACGTGCTGAGGTCGGAACAGTGATCGGGACCTGGCCTTCTCTTGGGGTTGCTTGCCGCCAGAATGGGCGAATTTAGCCGCTGGTGTTGGGATAGAGCACATAAAGGTGCCCGATAGCGCGGCCGATGATGACGGTCGAATGCTTGCGCCTCAACAAACCGAAGCCAGTTCGTCGCTCGCCGTACCCTAGGTCCAATTCGAGCTACTAACGTCGACTTCATATGTGACATCGATTATCTATAATCTATGACCAAAGAGACAGACGAGACCATTTCCGACCGGATCGCGCGTATTCTCGCGGATCGGATCATATCGGGCGCAATACGGCCCGGCGCGCGGTTGCGGCAGGATCATGTCGCGGCGGAGTTCAGCGCCAGCCACGTACCGGTGCGCGAGGCCTTTCGCGCGCTGCAAAAGCAGGGGCTGGCGGAGAGCGAGCCTTGGCGCGGGTTCCGCGTCACCGAGTTCGATATCGCCGAATTGCGCGAGGTCGCCGAGATGCGGGCGAGCCTCGAATCGCTAGCCCTACGCCATGCTGCGCCGAACCTGACGCGGGCAATTCTCGATGAGGCAGAAGAGGTTACCCGGCATGGCGATCGCGCCGGCAATGTCCGCGACTGGGAGGCCGCGAACCGCAGATTTCATCATCTGATCCTGGCGCCGTGCCACATGCCGCGCCTGCTGCGCACGATCGACGACCTGCAGGCGGCAAGCGCACGCTTCCTGTTTGCCGCGTGGCGCAGCGACTGGGAGGCGCGCACAGACCACGACCACCGTGCCATCCTCGATGCCCTGCGGAAGGGTCAACCCGAGTTTGCCTGTTCAACGCTAGCACGCCATGTCGGCTGGATCGGCAAGCGCAAGCCGACATCAAAAAATGCCGATCTCAGAGAGACTTATGAGATTCCTGGTTGATTATCTATAATCTGTATTGAAGGCATGGAGGTGTCTCCGAAATTATAGATAGCGTCGAAACCTATCTTCGGAGAACCGCCTCATGGCCTTGCTCACCCCCACCCTGACCCGCCCGGCATCGCTCTGGCGCGGTGCAGCCCTTACGCTCTTCGGCGCTGTGCTGATCACGATCGGCGCCAAGGTGCAGATCCCGTTCTGGCCCGTGCCGATGACACTGCACACGCTTGCGGTGTTCTTTCTGGCCGCGGCGCTCGGTCCCCGTCTCGGCTTTATGGCCATGGCCGCCTATCTAGCCGCCGGGGCGATGGGCCTGCCGGTGTTTTCCGGCTCGCCGGCGCGCGGGATCGGGCTTGCCTACATGGCGGGGCCGACCGGCGGCTATCTGCTGGGCTACCTGCTCTCGAACCTCGTGATCGGCCGGCTGGCCGAAGGAAATGGCCCGATGCGGCTGGCGCTGGCGATGCTCGCAAGTCTCGCCGTGGTCTATGCCTTCGGCCTGGCATGGCTCGCATTGTTCGTGCCGGCCACCGGCCTGATCGCCGCCGGCCTCGCCCCGTTCATCCTCGGCGATCTGATCAAGATCGCGCTGGCGGTTTCCCTGATCACCGGCCTCGGCCGCCTCAAGGGTCGCGTGGCATGACTGGCGAGAAGATCAGAACCGACTGGACCATGGACGAGGCGCGGGTGATCCACGCCCTTCCGTTTCCCGACCTGATCCACCGGGCGCAGACCGTGCATCGGGCCCATTTCGACCCGACCGCGATTGAGACGGCGAGCCTTCTCAGCATCAAGACCGGCGGCTGCCCCGAGGATTGCGGCTATTGCTCGCAATCTGCCCACCACCGGACCGGCGTCAAGGCGACGAAGTTGATGGCGACCGACGATGTGCTGGAAGCCGCCCGGCGCGCGAGGGACGCGGGCGCGCAGCGCTTCTGCATGGGCGCTGCCTGGCGCAGCCCCAAGGACCGCGACATGGACAAGCTCTGCGCCATGGTGCAGGGCGTCTCGGAACTCGGGCTCGAAACCTGCATGACGCTCGGCATGCTGAAACCGGATCAGGTGGCGCGGCTGAAGGCGGCCGGGCTCGATTTCTACAACCACAATATCGATACCTCGCCGGACTATTATCGCGAGATCGCCACCACGCGGACGATGGCGGACCGGCTGGAGACGGTCGAGCATGTCCGCAAGGGCGGCATCAGGGTCTGTTGCGGCGGGATCGTCGGCATGGGCGAAACGGAAGAGGATCGCATTGCCATGCTGGTGACGCTCGCGACCCTGCCAGCCCATCCCGACAGTGTGCCGGTCAACCTGTGGAACGCAGTCGAGGGCGTGCCGGTGCAGGAAACCGCAAGGCCGGTTGATTCATTCGCGCTCGTCCGCCTGGTGGCGCTCGCGCGCATCCTGATGCCGGCCTCCGTGGTGCGGCTTTCAGCCGGCCGCACGGGGATGAGCGACGAGTTGCAGGCGCTCTGCTTCCTTGCCGGCGCGAATTCCATTTTCGTTGGCGATCAGTTGCTGACGACCGGGAATCCTGCGTCCTGGAGGGACCACGACCTGTTGCAACGGCTCGGGATGCATGTGGCGCCCGCCAGGCCTCAAGACACCGCCATGGCGGCCGAGTAGCTCAATCAGGCAAGCTTCGGGCGAGGATATCCACCGCCCGGGCAATCTGCCCCTCGTCCAGCGCCGCGTAGCCGAGACGAAGGGCTTGCGGCGCGGCGCGATCAAGGGCGAAGTGCGTTCCGGGCAGCAGCGCAAGCCCGGCCACGCCGGCCCGCTCCGCCCAGGCGTCGGCGGAGACATTCTCGCAGTGCAGCCACAGCGCCAGCCCGCCCGCAGGCCGATCGAAGAAGATCCGCCCGCCCAGATGGGCCGACAGTGCCGACGCCAGGACATCGCGCCGGGCCCGATAGATGCGACGGGCCTTCCGCGCATGGCGGCCGAGATCGCCGTCGCGGATCAGGTCCGCCAGCGCGGCCTCAAGCGGCGCGTCGCCCTGCCGGTCGATGGCCGCACGCGCGGCCGCCATGCGGGTAAGCAACGGCTCCGGGGCCATGGCATAGCCGAGACGGATACCGGGCGAGAGCAGTTTGGAGAGCGAGCCCACATAGATCAGCGGCAGGCCCGCCGGGGCCCGGGCCGCAAGCGGCAGGACCGGGCGCCCTTCGAAGCGGTACTCGTGATCGTAGTCATCCTCGATCAGCGTGATGCCGTACCGCTCGACAGCGTCCAGAAGCTGCAGTCGCCGCGCCGCCCCCATGGTGACCGTGGTCGGATACTGGTGATGGGGCGTGACATAGACCGCCGCGATGCGCGGATCGCTTTCAATCGCCGCCTCAAGCGCCGCGACCGAAAGCCCGCCTGCATCGACGGGAATGCCCCGGACGGCAGCGCCCGCGGCCCGGAAGGCCTCCCAGGCCAGCGGGTAGCCGGGTTCTTCCACGGCAATCGCCTGACCGGGCTTCACCGCCGCCCTGGCCGCCAGGAACAGCGCCATCTGGCTGCCGCGCGTGATCAGCAGCCGCGCCGGATCGGCGACCACGCCCCGGTCCGTGGCGAGATAGGACGACAGCGCGTGACGCAGGGCCGGCGTGCCCCGGGCATCGCCATAATCCGCCCCGCCGCGAAAGGCCGGCGACAGCAATGCCCGGCGGAAGGCGCGCGCCAGCGCCTTGTCCGGCACCAGCCTGGGATCGGGAGCACCATCGCTGAAGGCCAGACGCGGGCGGACGGTTGCGGGCTCAGGGGGCACGGACACCGAAACCGGCTCCGCCAAGCGGTCGGGCAGATCCTCGGCGACGAATGTGCCGCGCGCGGGTTCGGCATGGAGCCAGCCCTGCGTCATGAGCTCCTGGTAGGCGGCGTCAACCGTATTGCGGTGAACGCCGAGCTCGCGCGCCAGCGCCCGCGTCCCCGGCAGACGGGCCCCGGGCTTCAGGCGGCCACGCATGATGTCGCGGGTGATCGCGTCGGCAATCGCCAGAAACAGCGGGCCGGAAGGCTCCTTCTCGATATCCAGCGCAAGCGGTTCCGATGCCATGACAACCGGCCTATCCAAATTTACGAAACTGGCACTTTTGTTCAGGCCGGATATTCGCGAGACACATGGAAAAACGCAAGAGGCCCCCATGTCGAAATCCGCCCTGATTCTGCGCCATCTCGCTTTCGAGGACCTTGGCAGCTTTGGCCCGGTGCTTGAGGAAGAAGGCTACCGTCTCAACCATGCCGAAGCTGGCATCGATGCCTTGCCGGATTCGCGCGACCCCGATCTCGTGGTGGTGCTCGGCGGCCCGATCGGGGTGAATGACACGCAAACCTATCCCTGCATGAAGACAGAGCTTGAGTGGCTGGCCCCGCGTCTGGCAGGCCGCCGCCCGACGCTCGGCATCTGCCTTGGCGCGCAGCTCATGGCGGCGGCGCTCGGCGCGAAGGTCGCCCCGATGCCCCGCAAGGAAATCGGCTTTTCCGCCCTGGCGCTGACGGAGGCCGGCATCAACAGCCCGCTTCGCCACCTGCGGGATGTGCCGGTTCTCCACTGGCACGGCGAAGCCTTCGATATCCCGGATGGAGCGGACAGTCTCGCCAGCACCGCCGCCTGCGCGGCCCAGGCCTTTGCAATGGGCGCAACTGTTCTGGGGCTGCAATTCCACCCCGAAGCAGGCCAACTGCCCGCCTTCGAGCGCTGGCTCATCGGCCACAGCGTGGAACTGGCTGAGGCCCGCATCGACCCGGCCAGCCTGCGTCGCGAGGCCATCGCGCACGGTCCGGCGCTGAGGCATGCCGGCCAATCCATGCTCCGGGCATGGCTGCAGGACTTGCCGGCATGACCGTGATCACCCTTCTGACAGGGCGCGCCAGTCCGCTGGCGGGAACCGACGCGCAAAGCGGCATCATGAAGTCTCCGGTGGAAAGGCCGCTTCGCCTCGGCCAGGAAGGGTTCGAAGGCGACGAGCAGGCGGATCGAAGGGTGCATGGCGGCGTGGAAAAGGCCGTGCATCATTACCCGTTGGATCATTATCCGCTCTGGCGTGAAGAACTCGGCGATCTGCCGGCGCTTGGCGCTCCCGGCGGATTTGGCGAGAACATCTCGGCATTGGGCCCGACCGATAACACCGTCGCAGTGGGGGATGTTTTCCGGCTGGGCACGGCGCTCCTGCAGGTCTCGCAGGGGCGACAGCCCTGCTGGAAACTCAATCATCGTTTCGAGGTGCCTGACATGGCCCGCCGCGTGCAGCAGAGCGGCCGCACCGGCTGGTATTATCGCGTGCTGGAAGACGGACTCGTGAAGACGGGAGATCGGCTTGAACTGGTGGACCGCGTCGCGCCGGACTGGACGCTCCACCGGCTCTGGCATGCGCTTTATGTCGACCGGCTGAACCTGGACGAACTGAAGGGCATCGCAGCCCTCGACGTGCTGGCCGAAGGCTGGCGGAAATATGCGGTGCGGCGGCTCAAGAGCGGTCGGGTGGAGGATTGGCGCAAGAGACTGGACGGCACTCCATGACCTCTCCACCTTTCGTGATATCGATCCAGAGTCAGGTCGTGTTCGGCCATGTCGGCAATTCCGCGGCCGTGTTTCCGATGCTCGCGGCTGGGCTGGAGGTGGCGGCGATCCCGACGGTCATCTTCTCCAACACGCCCGACTATCCGACGTTGCGTGGCCGGGCACTGCCGCCGGAATTCTTCTCGGACCTGTTGCAGGGCGTACGCGAGCGCGGCCTGCCGGAACGCGCGGATTTCATCCTGACCGGCTATATCGGTTCGCTCGACGTAGCGCTGATGGTCGCGGATTTCGTGGCCGAGGCCAAGGCCATCAATCCGCGCCTCACGTATGTCTGCGACCCCGTGATGGGCGACACGGGCCCCGGCCTCTATGTACCGGAGGCGATCGCCGACGTCATGCGCGACCGTCTGCTGCCGATGGCCGACATCGCCACGCCGAACCCGTTCGAACTGAGCTGGTTGACCGGACAGCCGATCGCGACCATGGCGGACCTCAAAGCCGCACGAGCCTTTCTCCACATCGCGCCGGAAGCCCATCTGATCGCTACGGGGTGCGCGCTCGACGATACGGCCGCCGGCCACATTGAAAGCATCGTTTTCGGAGCCGCCGGCGCAAGCCGTCATCCGGTGGAGCACCTGCCGGTCGCGCTTCCGGGAACGGGCGATCTGTTTGCCGGGCTGATCGTCGCGGGGCTCGCACGCGGATTTCCCCTGACGCAAAGCGTCGAGGCAGCGCAGCGCCTTACATCGCGCGCGCTGGACCACGCCTGTGCCCTCGGCGCCAGCGAAGTGGTGCTCAGCGAACAGGAGTTCCGTCGCGCTCTTCTGACGCTCGATTTGTGAATGAGGGTTATTTCATCTGAACTGAGAAGACTTCAGTGTTCACTGAGGTGAATTAGCAATATCGAACTGAGGGTTTCGTAAAAAGTGGATGCTCATGCTCGATCGATATGACGTACTCCTCCAGAAATTGAGCGCCCCATTGTGGCTCCGGCAGTACCGGCTCGGTTCATACCTGAAAGAAACCTTTCTGATCGGTCAGCCTGCCGAATACTATGGTTGCCCGCCCGCTCTCATTCCCATCACCTCGAATGGTAGCTTACCGGAATATGAAGGGATCTGGATGCGCTGGTTCTGTGACGAGCCGGACGATATCCGACGCTATGTCTGCGCAGGCCCGGAGGACCAATTCCTGCTGGAGGAGATCGCTCTTGATGATGAGCAATTTGCGAACTGGCTATTGGTCCGGGCGCTCGTTTACACGGATGGGGACGATGAGACGGGAGAAATAGCGTCATTTCGTAAGGCGGCCGGGATTTCGGGTCGTCAATTTGCTGAAATAGACGCACATACCCTCGAATTCGGTGACGATCCGGAAAAGCTGGACAAGCTCGCCGCGTATACTGGACGCGTGCCCATTGGCATCGGCGAACGACGGGCTGCGCCGTCGGCGATCAGCCTGTCCGGTTTATCTGACGAGAATACAAATGATGTCGCCTATTTCGAGCTCAGTGAGCACGGGCGCTCGTGGCTGAGAAATGGGGCATCTCAACTGCCGCCTTGGCTTGTCGCGAATGCGCCGCTGAACCAGGTTTTCGGAGAGTACCTTAAAAGCGGTCGTCTAAAGGAAGCCTGGTTGACCCTCAACAGTACAGGTTGGTCGATCAGAGAGGCCCGCAGCGCCGCTCTTGCCCTTGCCAGGGCCGTAGACGAGCCGCTGTTCACATTCCATATGCGGGCTTGGGTTGCGTTCACGCTCGATGAAGAAGAATTCATTCCGGACGATGAACTGAGTACCCGCGAATATGAAAACTACGATTATTGAGATGATCGGCTGGAAGATGCGTCCCTTAAAATGCGCGTCTCCCCCAAGGCTCAAAACGGCAGGCCAGCACGGATGAGCAAAGCGGAAGCCACGATTTTCATTTTCGCCATCGTCTTGCTTATCGGTGTCGGCTGGCTGACGATATTTCTCTACATCAAGAGCCGCCTGTCGGCGGTGAGGCACAGCAGGATCGAGACCGCAGGAGAGGTCGCGAATATTCCGTTGGTCGCCGCATTTTCGGGCTGGCGAAGCGTACCCTGGATTTGCTGGTCATCGAGCGACCTGAAGCCAACGCTTATTTTGCACGCCGACCATATCGAGTGCCGTGTAATCAGGCGGCGCAGGAAACCCTATGACGTGGTTTCCCGTGTAGACTACCGACAAACTGTCGGGACGGCCAACATCGTGCTGGAGTTTTCGGATTCTCTGTCGAGCTTCGTCGGCAACACGGGCAACAGGGATATCTCACGCGACGCGATCAAACGGCTTGCAGAGAAGGGGTGCCCCCTGTCGGCTAGGGCGAGCGACCTGCTTGATCGCTGAAATTTTGTCCGGTCGTGGGAAAGACGTTCCTCACGTGTAGTGATCCGCCATGAAATCCCGTGCAAGACTTTCTTGGTCCCCGATTCTGGCGGGAGCGATGAGGATGCCGACGCCATCCACCAAGGGCGCGACCCAGGCGAACATGCCGCGCGGCCTTCTCCGCAACCTTCGTTCGTCGCCCGCGAGGAGACCCACAAGGAAATCAGCTTCATCTGGGGCGGGTTTGGTGCCCCTCTCCATCACCAGCATTGGCTGGTGTCCGAAGTCCCATCGCCCGTAGGCAAAATATGCCTCTCTCATCGCAACTTCATGATCCGCCGAGACAAGCCAAAGCCGCTCTTTGAGCAGCAGCTTGCGCATACGGCCTAATAAATCGGGTCGACTACCAGTCTCCAGCAATTGGTGGCCGGCCGAGCGGAATGGCTCGGCGTCCGAGGAAAGAAAACTCAGGCGACCGAATCGTAACAGGCACCGTGTGCAGGCGTCGAGTTCATGATCTGTCGGGCTGCCGCAAAATGGATTGATGAGCTCCTCGCCGACGAATGTCTCCCATCGCCAACCAAGAGCGCCGGCCGCCTCCGGCCAATCCCGTAGAGAAGCGGCAAGGAGTGGATCCTCTTCCAAAAGGCATAGCGCCGTAACCCTTACGGAGCCGTCGGACATCTCGTTCATGTCCCTTGCGTACTACGCACTGCTCGCCGGTCCAAGAAATGGCGAAATGAGAAATACTGCGGATCGGCTGAGATGACTTCAGTTTAGCGCTTCCCGGAGATGCTTATGATTTCGAGCAGGAAACTGGGGATCCTCGCGATGAGAGTTTATCGTCTGCTGACCGGCGTTGATGACGCTGCCTTCTGTCACCGCATTACTGAGGCCCTCAACCAGGGCTGGAGCCTGCACGGGAGCCCGGTCCTGACCTACGACAGCGTGCGTCAGGCCGTGATTTGCGGGCAGGCGATTACGAAGGATGTTCCCGACGCCAATTATGAGTCCTCCATGGATCTTTCCCAACAATAGAAGGGCGGCGGAATGACCTCATTCATCACATTGCCGGGTATCGGCGGTTCCGGTGAAACCCACTGGCAAACGCATTGGGAAGCGTCAGATCCTCGCTTTACCCGGTTCCATCCTTCCGACTGGGAGAAGCCTGGACTTGCAGACTGGCAAGACGCGCTGGAACGGCAAATCGACAATTCGCCATCGCCGCCTGTTCTTGTCGCGCATAGTCTGGCCGGCCTGCTCGTCGCGCACGCGGCAGAGATGATCGCGGGGCGGGTTATGGGGGCTTTTCTGGTCGCAGTCCCTGATCCTGCTTCCGCTGCATTCCCGGCAGCAGCGGCCAGCTTCGCAAATCCGCCACGTCATCGTCTGCCGTTCCCGGCCCTCATCGTCGCAAGCGCCAACGATCCCTATGCCGCCCCTGGCTATGTAAAAGAACGCGCCGAGGAATGGGACGCCGGTTTCGTCGAGATCGGCCCGTGCGGTCATATCAACGGCGCAAGCGGCCTCGGTATCTGGGACCAGGGGCGGATGCTCTTCGGTGCATTCTGCGCTGGCCTGAGGTCCTGACATGGATTCCTTTTCCGCCGTTGCCGCCTTTTCGATCGCCGCCGCTCTTTTGACAATTACGCCTGGGCTGGACACGGCCATGGTCTTGCGCACTGCCACCGTTGAGGGCGGCAAGCAGGCCATGCAGGCTGGCGCCGGGGTCGTAACAGGTGTTCTGGCGTGGGGACTGTTGGCTTCGGCGGGTCTCGGAGCCGTTCTCACCGTATCGGAAGTCGGCTACCGGCTTCTTCAATATCTCGGCGCTGGCTACATCATCTGGCTGGGCGCGCGGATGATCCGGAGCGCAATCCGCAGAACCGTCGAGGAGGGAGGGGCGCTTTACAGCGTGCCGGCAGGCAAATCGGTCAATAAAAGTGCCAACTGGTTCTGGCGCGGTCTGATGACCAATCTTCTCAATCCGAAAGTCGGCGTGTTTTACGTCAGCTTCCTGCCGCAGTTCATTCCACAGGATGTCCCGGTTGTCATGTTCAGCATGGCCCTGGCGGTTATTCATGCGCTTATGGGGCTCATCTGGTTCGCGGCCATCACGGCGGCGACGCGGCCATTCACGCGCGTTTTCCATAGTTCACTATTCGCGCGTGGCGTCGATGGAGTGACTGGCTCGGTCCTGATCGCCTTCGGTGTCCGGCTGGCTTTCGAAGAGCGGGGTTGATCAGGTATGGATATGAATACCACGGCCCTTTTGGTCGCCGCCGGTCTTGTGGGCGGAGCCTGCAATGCAGTCGCCGGGGGCGGCACTTTCTTTACTTTTCCGGCGCTCCTTGCGGCTGGCGTTCCTCCGGTCGTCGCCAATGCCACAAGTGCGATTTCGATCTGGCCTGGACATGCGACCAGCCTGTTCGGTTATCGGGAGGAATTGCGCCGGAATGCAGGGCGATTGAAATCCAGCGCGCCTGCTTTCGTTCTCGGTTCCCTTATCGGCGCGGTACTTCTTTCGATCACTGGGAATGCAATATTCCGCCAGCTTATACCATGGCTTTTGCTTGTCGCGACGATCCTGTTCGCACTCGGCCCTAGGCTACGCTCCTGGATAAGAAGGGACCGCCCCGGAATGCTGCCGAGGCCAGTCATCTTTGCGACAGATCTGCTCGTCGCAATCTATGGCGGATATTTCGGTGCGGGCCTCGGTATCCTGCTCATGGCTGTTCTGACGTTGATCGGGCTTAGCGACGTGAACGAGGCCAACGCGGTAAAAAATGCACTGGCAACAATCGTCTCGAGTCTCGCGGTCGCGGTTTTCATTGCCACAGGGATCATAGCCTGGGGGCCTGCATTCGCGGTTCTGGTAGGCGCTATTGCGGGCGGCTATCTCGGTGCGCGCTTCGCTCGCTGGATCAATCCTACCATCCTGCGCGGCATTGTCATTGCCGTCGGGTTTGGCCTGACCTGGTTCTATTTCTGAGATGCGGCGGTCAGAGGAACAGAGTGGGGAGCGGCGCGTCTACGGTCTGATACTGGTTGGCGCAGGAACCGTGCTCTGGAGCCTTGCTGGCCTGTTCGTACGCGCAATTGATCTTGGGCTTTGGGATATGATCCTGTGGCGTTCTCTCTTCGCCTGCCTTTGCCTTGTTGCCATCGCCATCGCAAGGTCGGCGGAAGCGGTGCGTTTCGACTGGCGCTTCTGCCTGGCCGCCTACTTCTCCGCCACCGCAATGTTCTGCTATGTCGCCGCACTCACGATGACGACGGTCGCAAACGTTTTGATCATCTACGCGACACTTCCCTTCGTGACAGCCGCATTGGCCTTCGCGGTCGGTCGGGAAGCGGCCTCGCGACGCCTGTTGATGGCGAGCACGGTATCTATGATCGGGATCGTGTTCGTTGCAGGCACGGCACTGGCGGCGAGCGATATCAAGGGTAACTTGCTGGCCTTCGCAATGACGCTGAGCTTTGGCGCGCTTCTCATCGTCACACGCCGTAATCGAGCCCTGAATCTCATTCACGTGAATGCCGCGGGGGCAGCGTTGTGTGCGATCGCGGCATTCCCATTCTCATCCGGCCAGCTTCCGGGGGGCGGTGCGCTCGGATTGATATTCATGCTGGCCTTTCTCACGACCGCGCTCGCATTCCTGTTATTTCTTGCAGGTGGACGCCATGTCGCTTCGTCGGAGTCGGCTTTGATCGCACTTCTGGATGTGGTTCTCGGTCCGCTTTGGGTTTGGTTGGCCTTCGCCGAAGATCCGGGGAAATCGGCGATCGCAGGTGGTCTTATCGTAGTGGCAGCAGTGGTCTGGTATTTCTGGCCGTCCCTGCTCCGGTCTCGATCCTGAAGCGATCGACTATGCGCCTAATCGCGGGAAGCGCCTGCTCAAGATCTTCAGAGGATGGCGCACCGATACAAAGACGGATTCCGGAGCTAATGCCGTTTGCGGAGGTTGAAGACGGCGGCGTAACCAGAATGCCTAAGGCCTTCGCCGCAGTCTCGAGTGCCCCGGCATGGGAATGGCCTAGCGGAACCCACAGATGATAACCGACATGGACAGGTTGGCGTACAGCTTGCCCCAACAAGTCCGTTGCCATCGCACGGCGGCGAATGGCTTCTTCCTGTATAGCCGTGCTGATGGCATCGGCCGTTCCATCGAGAAGCCATTGTTCCATGACTGAGCAACTCAGCGGACTGATCATCAGCCCGCTGGCATGCATCGCGGTTTCCGCGCGATCCAGCCATACCGGCGGAACCACGAGACCGCCAATCCGCAAAGCCGGGTTGAGGGTCTTCGAAAGGCTGTTGATATAAAAGACATGCTCAGGCGCAAGGCTCGCGATCGGCGGATAGTCAGGGTCGGGCGCAAGGGCATAAACGTCGTCCTCGATCACGATGATGCCGAACTTGCGGCAGATTTGCGCGATCGCGCTCCTTCTCGCTTTGGTCATCGAACTCGTGGTCGGGTTCTGCATCGTCGGCGTGAGATAGACTGCCGCGTTGCCGCGACTTGGCGCGAGTTCCCGTTCAAGCTGATCCGGCAGCATGCCTTCGTCATCCATAGCAATTGAAGTGAGCTTGACGCCAAGATGGCGCGCAACGTTGATCACACCGGGATAGGTCTGATCCTCCACATAGAGCGTACCGCCGGGACCACAGAGCGTGGAGAGGCTGACGGACAGCGCGTGCTGCGCACCATTGGTCAGAAGCAGGCAGGCAGGGTCGGCGTCCAGACCGAGACGGCGAAACCAGCGCGCCATTTCTTGGCGGAACCTCTGATGCCCGGTTACGGGCGGATAGGTATTGAAAACATCCGCGTCGATACGCCTGGCGATCGCGTTGAGAGATCGGGACAGAAGCCTCTCGCTGATGACGGCGGGCGGCGCGTTGCGCGAAAGATCGATGACGTCGCCTCTGCGGGCTTCGGTAACGGCCACGAACGTGCCCCGTCCCTTGACCGAGCGCAGCAGGCCACGCCGCTCCAAGATTCCGTAGGCCTTCGTCACCGTGCCAAGGCCGATGCCGAGACGCCAGGCAAGATCGCGGTGGGCCGGAAGCCTGTCTCCAACCTCCAATCGCCCGGCTGCGATGTCCTCCGACACGGCGGCGACGAGCCGATCGCATGGAGAGTCCATGTCACCAGTAAGGCGAGGTTGCCAGGGTGATTGTAGACGCATGTGAGTAGCCCGATAGTGTCATGTTACGCTTTTGCATTTTACGGGAAGTGTAACATCAAATAGTATTGGCTATCACGAAAAATCTTTTGCTCCGAGAAGAACGACATGGAGAATGCATCGAAACCCGGCCCTTTTGGCAAGGGTGTCCGCCTATGCGGGACATTGTTGGCGAACCGAGTTCTGAAAGTTGTCGATGAGGCTTTGGGTAAGAGGGCCAACGCTCCATTGGGCTCCAATCGCTGGCCCCTTGAGTTCGACGACGGGCTGGATCTCGATCGAAGTGCCGACAACGAAGACTTCATCTGCCGCGCACAACTCCTCCAGCGAGACTTTTCGCTCCTCGAGTTCCAGGCCAGCCTTCTGCGCGAGAGCGAAGACATGGCGTTTGGTGATGCTGTCGAGAAAACAGTCTGCTACCGGGGACACGAGCTTGCGACCCTCGACCAGTATGATGTTCGTCGCGGTCGTTTCGGCAACATCTCCGTCGACGTCGAGCAGCAGGGCATCGTCGAAACCCTCGTCATTTGCGGCATGCCGCGCGAGCGTGCCGATCATGTAGAGGCCGGAACATTTGGAGGCCGTCGGCGCCGTATCGGCACGCGGACGCCTCCAGGAGGAGAGCTGAAGGCGAATACCCGTCGTGCTCCTTCCCTCGGCGGCCGGCGTCGGCCAATCCCAGGCGGCAATCGCAACGTGGATAGTGGCGTTGCGGGCGGCCACCGTCACGCTCTCGCTGCCGCGCCAGGCGATGGGACGGATATAGGCATCCTTCAATTCGTTCGCCCAGAGAACGGCTTCACATGCTTTGACGAGCTCAAGGCTAGAATAGGGAAGCGTGTACCCGACGATCTCGGCAGAACGCTGGAAGCGGGAGAAATGCGCGTTGGACAGGAATATACCTCCGTCATAGGCCCGAATTCCTTCGAATACGGCCCCGCCGGCATGCAGCGAATGGGTCATGACATGGAGCCGGGCTTCGTTCCAGGGAACGAGTGCTCCATCGAGCCAGATCAGGCCATCGCGATCATCGAAAGCAAGCACGTCACTCATAGCAATTTGGCCCCTTTGAAAGACACCCTATTGTCACCCAACATCCGTGCCTGGCGAGTGAGCAATCCTCAGAGAAAGCTGAGATTTCGTTGTTCGATGCCAAGTGCAGGAGGAGAACGGCGGCATCCGGCGAGGACGGAAAATACGAGAGCGAGCGCGCCATGACCGAAACGATGCGATTGTCCGTGCCGCTGAATGCCCTGCGCGCTTTCGAGGCCGCCGCACGCCACATGTCGATCAAGGATGCGGCCGAAGAAATCGGCGTGACGCCCTCCGCCGTCAGTCATCAACTCAGGATCCTCGAGGATCTGCTCGGGGTAGAGTTGATGCGCCGCGTCGGACCGCGCCTTGAACTGACGGAGACCGGACGACTGTTGTCTCCGGATCTCACCGTCGGCTTCACGCGGATCATTCAGGCTGTCGCGACAGTGAAGCAGGAACGGAAGCTTGGTCCCTTGCGCCTGTCCATGCTGCCGACATTCGCGGTTCATTGGCTGTCGCCACGGATGGCGTCCTATCCATTTGCGAGGTCCGGCTTCGAACTTTTGATCTCTACGACCCAAACCGCCGTCGATCTTGGCGCCGGCGTTGCAGATGCTGCTGTGCGTCATGGTTCTGGGCAATGGCCTGGTGTTCTCTCCGAGCGCCTGTTCGACGAAAATGTAACGTTGCTCGGCCGTCCGGATGACTGGCAAACGAATGACGAAATCGATATTCGCCAAGCCATCTCGCAAACCAACCTGTTTCTGTCCCAGCATCGGCGCGAGGACTTCCAGCGTTGGAACGAAACGCTGCCGGGCGGTCCGACCCGCCCTGCGGCAGTCACAATCGTCGACTCTTCGGGCCTTGGCCTCAAGGCCGCGATCGACGGCGCAGGAATTACCTTTGCGGGCATCGAAATTGCCGCATGCGACATAGCCGCCGAAAGGCTCGGCCCGATCATGCCGCACCAAGTGCCGGCAAACGCAGGCTATTACCTCTGCTATCCGCCGGCCCTTGAGCGCGACCGCCGCATCAGGAATGTCAGGACCTGGATGCTGGCAGAGGCCGCAAAGACATGCCGACCAGCGGAGCGAGAGAAACGATAATGGCACCGGAGGAACCCGCCAACGCCACGCATCTTCCTGATTTTCCGATCTACTTGTCCTATTGGCGGGCGGCGCTGCTTCTTTTCTTTACGCTGCCGTTTCTGTTGGGTGCGATCAGCATGTCCATCGCCTCTTTCAAAGCCAATTCACTTTCAGAGTTTGCAACGGCGGCCATCCCCACAGCTTTTTTTATAGCAGTGACGCTGGTGCTCCTGCTTGGGGTGTTCAGGTGCCGCCGGAGCCGTGGCCCGATGTATGTTTTTAAGGCCAACGGCCTCATCGTCGGGCGGTATTTTGGCGGCAAGCCCTTACCTTGGAAAGACGTCGATATCTCAACACCAACGCTGCTGTGGTCAGGACCTCTCCTCGTCAATGTGGACTATCGGAAGGCTGAGTTCCGGTCTCATCCAAACCGCCAGCCAATCACTTCCTTCTGTAAAGACAGACATAAAACCACCCGGCGTATTGTCATGCCGAACATTGCTACACTTGGGGGCAGAAATCTGGAACGCACCCTGATCGAGTACATCCGGGCCAGCGGCTGCTATGAAACCGAATAGCTCCCTATCTGAACATTTGTCCGCTGCACTGGTACGCCTTCTCGCGGTCAGCGCGGGTGCGACCGTCGCCAACAGTTACTATAATCAGGCATTTCTCGGTCATCTGACGGCAGATTTTGGGCTGGCCGCGGGTACCGCTGCCATCGTGCCGGTTCTCACCCAGGCAGGTAATGCCTTCGGCGTGTTGCTTCTCGCCCCACTCGGAGACCGGCTGGAGCGCAAATCTCTCATTCTCCGTACTTTCGTTGCGTTGGTGATGGCGTTGATTGGTGCGGCCTTGTCTCCAAGTTTTGTGTGGCTGGCGGTCGCCAGTCTCGCTGTCGGATTATTCACCACCGTCACGCAGCAGATTGTTCCACTCGCTGTGCATCTTGCCCCACCTTCCGAGCGTGGACGCATTCTTGGCAAAGTGACGGGCGGCATATTGATCGGCATCCTGCTTGCCCGCACGGTGAGTGGCACAATCTCGGACCTTTGGGGTTGGCCTTTCGTGTTCTGGTTCTCGGCGGCAATGATGACGGTAATTGAGGTGGCACTTGCGCTCTGGCTGCCTCGTGTGCCGCCAACAACTGACTTGAGCTATCTGCGGCTGCTTGGTTCCTTATGGACGCTTCTCCGAACGCATGGTGTTCTCCGGCAAGCAGTCGCAGTGCAATTCCTGATTTTCGCAGCCTTTATCGGCTTCTGGTCGAATCTCGCGCTGTTACTATCCGAACCGCCTTATCAGCTTGGTGGCACGGCGGTTGGCCTTCTGGCGCTTGTCGGAGTCTGCGGAGCGCTTGCCGCGCCAGTTGCCGGGGGCTTTACGGATCGACGCGGACCCGCCGTCGTCGTGTCAGTTGGCGCTGGCCTCGTCACGCTCGCTTTCATCGTCTTCGGGCTTTGGCAAGGTTCCCTCATCAGCTTGGTAACCGGTATCCTAGTTATGGACCTTGCCGTACAGTCCTCGCAGGTTGCGAACCAGGCGCGTGTCTATGCACTCGACCCGACCGCCCGCAGCCGGCTTAACACGGTGTTCATGGCGACCATGCTCGCTGGGGGGGCGGTCGGCGCCGGCGTTGGAGGCGCTGCGTATGCCGCCTGGGGTTGGACCGGCACATGTGTTTTCGGCGCAAGTTCGGCCGCCATGGCGTTCTATCTGTCGCGAAGATCATGACCCTTCAGCAGGGGTGAAAACGAACGGCCCCGATGAGGTGGATGCTCGCAAACCTGGTGACTAGGAGATTGAGGATGCTCTGCCTCACCAAGAGCCGCCATCGCCCAACCACAACACGTAGCTTTTCCAGGATGCTGCTTTGGCAAAGCGCTCATAGGTCCGAAGCGCAGCTGCATTGTCCTCTGGCACAAGCCATCTCAGATGAACCCAACCGCGCGCTCTGCCGATCAATGCTACCGCCTGGACCATTTCTTGCGCCAGACGCTGGCCGCGAGCGCCAGCAGCCACGTAGAGGTCGTCGAGCTGTCCGGCGCGTCCGTTTGAAATTGCTTCCGGCAGATCGAAGAAAACGGCGAATGCCGACAGTTTGCCGTCCAGGAAACCGCCTATCACCTCGGCCGTCTGGCTCGACAGCAAGGCGGTGGCAGCGTCCTGACGGAGGTTCTCTGTCTCTGAGGCGGGGTACATCTCTGCGCGATAAGCGTTAAGGAGCGGCGCCAGATGCGCCGTGTCTTGGCTGGAAAGCTGGCGAATGACCAGACGTCCTGCCGTTGCGCCTTGCGAGTCCGCCACCGGTCTGTCTTCAGCCTTTTTCAAACGGTTATTGTCTCAGCGTCCAAAATAACCGGCAATGCTTGCTTTCGCGAGCACGTGGCTATTGATCATGTAACTGGCCATTGCGCCAGAAGAGGTAACCGCCAATGGCAGTGTGCTGACATCAAGCGCATACACCGTAACCACGTAACGATGCGGCTGGGCACCAACTGGTGGGCATGGGCCACGATACCCGGAGATGCCAAAGTCGGTGTTTGTCGAGAGCGCTTCTCTGGGTTGGGATCGCTCCGGCAAGCTGGTGACATCCGCGGGGATGTTTACGAGAATCCAGTGCCACCAACCGCTTTCTGTAGGCGCGTCCGGATCAAACATTGTGACAGCGAAGCTCTTCGTTTCTGGAGGAGCGTCACGCCATTGCAAAGCAGGAGAAATATTCTGCCCTTCGCAACCCAAACTGTTAAGCGCATGGCGCAGAGGTATTATTCCTCCATTCTCGAAGGACGAACTCGTCATTTCCATTGCGAGCGCTGATGTCGGCAACAAAGCGGCCGCAATGAGAAGTGTCTGCATCCAACTCGCAGGTATGGCGAAAAGTGCACTTCTCTTGTTCTGAC
Source organism: Brucella sp. NBRC 14130 (assembly GCF_040371715.1). NCBI lineage: Bacteria > Pseudomonadati > Pseudomonadota > Alphaproteobacteria > Hyphomicrobiales > Brucellaceae > Brucella > Brucella sp. NBRC 14130. Next base: position 265,811 of record NZ_BAABTE010000001.1, on the reverse strand, counting down.
TCCGCTTCATTCCTCCCCCTCCCAATATCCGACAGCAGCATTTTTCTTCACGGTTAGTTCCAGGCTTCGGGCTGCTTTTTCACCACCCGGCGCGGATCCCGCGAAAACCGCCACCTTGCCACTATCGGGATATTCCAGGACGTCGGGCTCATTCATTGTGCTGACCGCTAGGTAGCGCAGCGGTTTGGAGCCTCCTGCCCGCAGTTGATGAGCTGTTTCAACGCCACCGGCGGGGCAAACGACGACATCACCAGCGCTTACGTCGTGTTCTTCCTCGCCATATCGCAGCACGCCGGCCCCGGCCAGAATGACAAAGAGCTCGTCATTCGCGTGGTGACAATGAAAGGGCCAAGCCTTTTTGCCCGGGGGAATTTCAACGTAGCGAGCGCCAAGTCGCTTAGCGCCAAACGGTGCCGCGACGGCAGCCATGTGCGCTTCATAAGCTCCACCATGCGATTGTGTCTTAAGCGGCAGTTCTCGGAGACTAACGATTGGATACATCGACTTTCCCTGGCTGATTTCAAGCTTTTCAGCAAAAGAACCTGCAATCGAGAACGAAAACAAATGAGTGCTTCTCACGCCATATGGAGGGATGCTCATTCGACAATCTCCATCCGGGCGAAGAAAAAACAGATACCTGAAAGCAACAATCGAGGGGCGCGAGCGTGATCAACCCCGGACATGAGACAGAAATCGCCAGCGTCCGGGAGGTGGCAGGCCAGGCCTCGCCTCTGCGCCTGGAAACGGACGATGGTCGGCTTCTCGGCGGGTTTTTATGGCGACACAGCGATGTTGCGGCCGCGCGGCCGATCGTGATCATCAGCGCCGCGACGTCTGTAAAGTGCCGCTACTACTCGCGCTTCGCCGACTACCTGTTTCTCAACGGATTCGATGTGCTCACCTTCGATTACCGGGGGATCGGCGAATCCCGGCCGAAATCCCTGCGTGGATTCCGTGCCGACTGGGTGGATTGGGGCGCGCACGATCTGGAGGCAGCGCTCGCATACGCTGAACGCACTTTTCCGGGGCGCGAAATCCATGTCGTCGGCCATTCGATCGGCGGCTTTGCCATCGGGCTTGCGCCCTCGAGCCGGCGGATAGGACGCATTCTTACCGTCGGATCCCAATTCGCCTATTGGCGGGATTACGGCGAGGCCGAACGCCGGCGCATGTATATCAAGTGGCACATCGTCATGCCGCTGCTGACCCGGATGTTCGGCTACTTTCCGGCCGAACGGCTTGGCTGGATGGAGGACACGCCCGCAGGCGTGGTCCGGGACTGGAGCCGGATGAAGGCCCGGTTCGAGCACGCCGTGCGGCAGGATCTTTTCGTCGGTGGGGAGCGGGAATCTGTCATCCTGCAAAGACGCTTCGCCAGGGTGACGGCACCCATACTCGCGATTGGCCTTGAAGACGATCCGCACGGCACCCCGGCAGCCCTCGACCGGCTGCTCGCCTATTTCACGTCCAGCCACCGACATCATTGGCGCATTGCCCCAGCCGACATCGGCGTATCATCCATCGGACACTTCGCCTTTTTCCATGACCGGTTCAGGGACAGCCTGTGGCCACTCGCGCTTGGCTGGCTGCGCGCGGGCGAGATCCCGGCCGACGCGCCCGGCCTTCTGCTCGATGAAGCAACTCCAGGGACAACGACATGACGATAACGATCAAGGCCGCAAGCCACGCAGACAGAAGCGACTGGGAAAAACTCTGGGCAGAAAACCGCGTGCATTTCGGCGCCGGGGACATGAAGGAAGCGGTCATCGCCGGGCTGTGGCAGCGCGTTCTCGATCCCTCCTCACCGATGAATGCCTGGCTCGCGTTTCGGGCCGGGGAACCGGTCGGGTTGGCGCACACAATTCTCCATCCCCACACATTCTCGCTATGCCTCGTCTGTTATCTCGAAGACCTTTGGGTTTCTCCCCTGCACAGGGGCCGGGGCATTGCAACGAGGCTCATCGAACATCTGGAGGTTCTGGGCAGGCAGGAGGGCTGGCGGCGTCTCTACTGGGAAACGGCCGAGGACAACGCGGCCGCCCGGCACTTGTATGACCGCGTGGCGACGCTGAGGCCGATGGCGACCTACCAGATCGAGCTGGCTAGCTGAGGGTTGCCAATGGCGAGAACCACCCATGACCCATGCAGCCGCCATCTTTGATCTGAGCCTTGCGCTGGAGGCGTATGGCGCCGGTCGCCTCGGCGAGGCCGAAAGCATCTGCCGCACTATCTGTGCGCAAGACCCGTCGCCAGTCGACGCGATGCACCTTCTCGGCCCGATCGAAATGGCGCAAGGCAGGCCTGCGGCAGCAATCAAAACGCTGACAGCGGTGACCAAATTTCAACCCGACGACGCAACGGCCCGGAACAATCTCGGCATTGCGCTGCGGAAGCACGGCAGATTGCCGGAAGCGATCGCCGCGTTCGAGAACGCCGTCGCCTGCCGCCCGACTTATCCGAACGCTCTTTACAACCTGGCTGTCGCATTGACCGATACGGGCAACAGAGGCTCGGCAATCGAACCCTTGCGCCGGTGCCTGTCACACGCGCCCGGCCATGCCGGCGCCCGCTTCCTGCTCGGGGATCTGCTGGTCGATGCCGGCGATCATGAAGAGGCCACCGCCCATCTGGAGAGATATCTGGGCGAAAATCCGGACGACGTTGATGGCGCCCGGATGCGTCTGGCTCAGATGAACAGGGGGCCGGTCCCCTCAAGAGCTTCCGCGGCGCAGCTCGACCAACTCTATTCATCCAGGGCGCGCGATTGGGATCGGGCGGACGGTTATCTGGCGCATCGCCATGTCGGCGACGCCCTCGCCCGGCTGTTGCCCCGACACGGCAACCGGATCCTCGACATGGGATGCGGAACCGGACTGGTCGGTGGCCTGCTGCGAGATCGGGCCGCGCATCTGGCGGGCATTGATCTGTCCGGGGCGATGCTGTCAGTCGCGAGACAAAAATCGCTTTACGACACGCTTGTCCGTGACGATCTGGCGTCGTTTCTCTCCGCCACCTCGCTTCGGTTTAATGCGGTCGCGGCTGCGGCCGTCCTGATCCATTTCGGAGACCTGGCCACAATCCTCCCGAGCGTCGCCAATATCATGGATCCCGGAGGCCTGTTTGCCTTCACAGTCTATCCAAATGACAAAGGAGACCGTCTCGACTTTGGTCCCTGCATCAACCCGGAACTCGCCAGGTCGGGCTGTTTTTCCCACGGCTCCGCCTATATTGAGGCGATTGCCGAGCGCTCAGGCTTCAAGCTTCTTGAACAAGGCGAGGTTGTGCACGAATTCAGCGAAGGGCATATCGAAATGGGGCTGCTGACCGTTTTACAGTGTCGCTGATCGCACAACCTGACCACCAGAGGCAATTTTGCGTGACGATAGCCGTCGATCCAAGCTCAAGCCCCCCAATTCGTTGGGTCGGCGGGGTAGCGGTCACCGGATGTACTTGGGCTGGATGAGAGCAGGAATATAAGATCGGAAACGTCGTCGTTTCTGACCCAGTGCGGTTGCCCGGCCGGTATATGCATTCCTTGGCCCGGACCAATGAGAGTGACGCCGATGGGGGTGAGGATCGTCATTTGCCCATCCAGCACATAAAAGAATTGATGCGCCTCACGATGTACATGGGGCTCTTCAGCCGTCGCCGGCGGCATTGTTTCCTGCCTCACCTGAAGGTGCTCGAGGTCGAGCAGGCGCCAGCCCGAACAGCCGTTTCCCCAACGATAGAAATTCTCGCTTGAAGGTTCGACGGGTCTCATTGCGACGGCTCCGAAACATCCGCGCCATAAAACGCCTCGCCATAAACTTGCAGTCCATTCTCGAACCGCATGAGTTCGCATGCTCGAAGAGTCTTTCCACCGGCATGCGACACGTAGTGGACCAGAACGGTTTGCGCGTTCTCGTCACAGGCGATGGATTCAAGTCTAAATTCCAGGTCGGGAACGGCGGCGAGGGCTTTCGTCCAGTAGTCATAAAGCGCATCTCGGCCTCGCACCGTTGCGTCTCCGGTCACGATTGCCGCCCTCGGGCTAACGAATACAACCGACTTGGAAAATGGTGTGATCACCGCATCGACGTCGTGGCGGTTCCATGCTTCGATCCATGTAGTTGCATGATTTTCGAGATCTTTGCGTGAAAGAAAATTCATAGCCAAAACAATCCTGCTGTCAGTGCCGCGAGCGCGGACATGCTGCGATTTATGAGAAGAAGTTTCGATGGATCTTGAAGCACTTGTCGCAGTCCAGCCCCGAAGGCCGCCCACACCGCCAAGCATGGAATGCCGACAACGGTGAAAATCGCTGAGGCAAAGACAAGCTGGATCAGATAGCCGTTATCTGGAGAAATAAAGGCCGCGATGACGGTTACCGCAATCAGCCAGGCCTTGGGGTTTACGAACTGGAATGCGGCAGCCTGGAAAAAAGAAACCGGCTTTGCCAAAGAGGCATCGGGCATCTCGGCGGCACGCCAGAGTTTGTAAGCAAGCCAGAGCAGGTAAGCCGTGCCAATAATTTTCAAAAAAATCTGGATACGGGGCTCAAGTGCAAAGACAGCCCCAAGGCCAGCTCCGACCGACATCAATTGAACGGCAACACCAAAAGGAATTCCGAGAATATGTGGCCATGTTCGTGCCATGCCAAAGACAAGGCCTGATGTGGTGAGCATCAGGTTGTTCGGCCCCGGCGTGATCGTCATCACGAAAGCATAAAGTGCGAGGCCGGTAAGTGTTGCGGTTTCCATCCAGAGATCCGTTTGCAGGCCATCTCGATACTGAAAAATGGCCATACATACCTGTCATTGAATGGAGAGAGACGCTGCTGAGAATTCATCATGCAAAGATGAGCCTTTCTCTCTCGCTTACCGGCCAACCAAATGCACGATGTCGGGAACACAATGAATTTCCAGCGCTTTCAAGGATCAGATGGACCCATGCCATTGGCTATAGCTGCACGATTGGACGATCACCTTTCCAAGACAATAGACCGGTTAAGGCAAGATCTCCTCGTTCGGGCTCCGAACGCAGAAAAGCAGCTGGACTATCCACCACACATCACCTTGGCAGTGATAGAGGACGGTGAACGCGTTGATCCCATGATTCAGCAACTCGCCGCAGCTTGCCAAAATACTGGCCAGCTCAAAATAAAAATGAGTCACTTTGGAATATTTTCAGGGATCCCATCCTATGTTTTTCTGGCACCTGTCGTAACTCAATCGCTCCTTGCACTTCATGAGAATATCGCGGAAGCCGTTCGAGGGCAGCAAATACACGAACATCATTTGGTTGGTAGTTGGGTACCTCATGTCACGGTCGCAACGCTCAAAGGAAAGCCGGAGATGGCTTTGGAAGCGGCGATGCGCAATTTCGACCATCACGACGGTCATATTACGGCGATCGAGCTTGTGCAGTTTCCGCCAGTCGAAATTCTGGCAGGTTTCCCTCTCCAGTAGAACTTTCAACGACGATGGTGGACGGAAAGAACCTGAGTTTTTCTCAGCATCCTGTCAGGGCTTTTCACTCCAGTATGTCGTCACCTCCCGGTAGTTTTGGCATCAAGGGTCATTGCTCCGGAGGTGTCATGAAAAGGGTTATTGGCAGTGCCGTAGACGCAAGCGTTGAGCAGCGGGTTCGTGACAGCTTTCGTCGCCAGGGGCTGATGAGCCATTTGGGCGCGACACTGTCCGAAATTCGCCAGGGACTGGTATCTGTCCAGATGCCTTTCCGGCCTGAGCTTTCGCAGCAGCACGGTTATTTCCATGCAGGAGGAACTTCCGCAATCGCGGATTCTGCCGGCGGCTATGCCGCTTTTACGCTTTTCCCAGAGTTCAGCTCGGTTCTCACCGTGGAATTCAAGATCAATCTGCTGAACCCGGCTCTAGGCGATAAACTCGAAGCGCTAGGCAAAGTGATCAAGGCCGGAAAGACGCTCACAATCTGTCAACTGGAAGTGTTTGCCGACTCTGCTGATGGCCGAACGCTCGTAGCAATTGGTCAGCAAACGCTCATTTGCATGATGGGCCGCCGGGATTCGCTGTCGCACGCTAACCCCAAATAGCTGGTTGCATTGTGTGTAGACGCAGGGCCTGAAAGGAGCGAGTTGTGTGTGAAGTACCCCTTTGTCCCTCCTTGACACAGATGCCGAATGCCATCGCGCTACGTCACCTACGATACTTTGTTGCCGCAACGGAGGAAGGGAGCTTCCGCAAAGCGGCGCTATCCTTATCGGTGCAGGAGTCTTCCGTCAGTAGACGAATTCGTAATCTCGAGGATCAAATCGGCGCTTCGCTCTTTCACCGCCACTGCTCCGGCGTAGCTCTTACCGTAGCTGGTGAACGCTTTCTTCCTGCCGCCCGTAAGGCTCTCAGAACCTTGACGGAGGGAACTAGAGACATCCAAGTCATCGCGCGAGGCGACCTGGGATCGGTAAGGATCGGCATATTTTCTTCGCTGGCATCGGGATTTCTTGCAGACTTGTTCCAAGCATATGGAACCAATCACGTTCAGGTTCGGATGGACTTCATTGATGGCAGCCCCGCGGATCACTTATCAGCTATCCGCCGCCTTGAAATTGACGTGGCCTTTTTAACTGGAACTTCCAAACGTCCGGATTACGACTCCGCAGAGTTGTGGTCGGAGAAGGTGTTTGTCGCTTTGCCCGAGCATCATCACTTGACTGCCAAAACCGAAGTAAAATGGACTGATCTGGCTGATTCAACGTTTATTGTCAGTGACGCGCCGCCAGGCCAGGAAATTCACGATTTTCTCGTGATGCGATTGGCCGAACTAGGACATCATCCGCAAATCGAGCCCCAATGTGTAGGGCGGGATAATCTATTACCTTTGGTGGCATTCGGCCGCGGACTCACGGTTACAAGCGAATCCACGACAGCTGCCTGCTTTCCTGGCGTTGCCTATCGCCCTATTGAAGGAGAACGTCTGCCATTTTGTGCGGTGTGGTCCCCTCGGAACGACAATCCAGCTTTTCGCAGGTTGTTGAGCTTGGCCAAGCATCTATCGAAATCAAGAATCTCTAGGCAGACGACCGTTGGCGCTTGGCCTTCGCAAAACCTCGGTCTGTCGCAATGAACCGCTCCAGCATGGGCACGATCAAGCGGACGGGATCGGCGGGCGCGTGCCCTCCCTCCCTGCCGAGAATTTCGGCATAGGCGGCGAGGTCGCGATGGAGACTCGCAGGCAGTTCCACCGTGACTTTGACCGGCTTGTCATCTGCGATCGGACCAAGTTTCAACTTCGCCATGTCAGCCTCCATAGGGTTCGAGCACGAGATCGTGGGTGACGATGACGCGAACGGGGAAACCCGGTCGGATCGTCAACGTCGGCGCGATGTTGAGCTGGCGGCTAACGATCTGCTGGCCGGTCTGACTGATACTATCGCCAGCGCCCTGGCGCAGGGCACGGACGATTTCGCTTTCCTCGTCCGACGAACCGGCTTGCGAACCGATGCTGAGCAGCGTCGAGAGCGCGGCGGCCTTGAACAGTTCTCCCCAGTGATAATCGACGCCATCCTCCAGGCCGGCATAGCCTTGCGTATCCGCGCCCGGCTGGCGTTCCAGCACGATCGAACGGCCGTTCGGGAAAATCAGCCGGTTCCAGACGAGCAGGATACGGCGCTGACCGAAACCGACGCCGTTGTCATACTGTCCGATGACGCGCGTGCCCTGCGGGATGAGAAGGATGCGCCCAGTCGGGCTGTCATAGATGTTCTCCGTCACCTGCGCCGTGATCTGGCCGGGCAGGTCGGAACGAATGCCGGTGATGAGCGCGGCGGAAATAACCGCGCCGGCCTGAAGGATGTTTGCCGATGCCGGAGCGGCAACGCGATCGGTCGAGACGGTGCGTTTGTCGGGTGCCTGGTTGAGGAAGGCGAGCTGCCGATCCTGCGCTGAAGGCGTCGCTGGCTGCGGCGCGAGGCCGAGACCGGTCAGATCCGGCAAGGGCGTCGTTGTGGTTGTTGTCGTGGTGGCGGGCGACGCCACGTTGCGCGTCTCGGTCGAAGTGAAGAGACGCGCGGTCCTCGCGGCCTCCAACTCCTGCAATCGGCGCTGTTCCTCGGCGCTGAGGCCGGGCTGCACGGCGGGGGTGCCGATCCGTGACGGCGTCACAGGCTGGCCGCGGTTCTGCGCATCGAGGATCGGGCGGCCGAGATCGCCTGGCAGCGGTGGGCCGAGGACCGGACCGGTATAGTCCTTCGGAAGCGTGTTTAGGCCATCGGGTGTCGTCCGGTTGTCGGTCGAATACAGCTCCTCGTTCGACCGGCCGCCGTGCTGGGTCTGGAGCGCATAGATCAGCGCGCCGCCGATACCGACGCCGGCGATCAGGCCGAGGCCGGTCAGCACCTTGCGCGAGAGCCGGGTGATGCGTGGCGGCTCGGGACGCAGCCGCATCGGCGCGGCCGGTTCTCCGGTCAGCGGCCGGGCATCATCGTCGGACTTCGGCTGGGGTTCCAGCCCGGACTTGCGGCCTTCCTCCTTATCGGGATCGATCTCGTTCATGACGCAGGCCTCCCGTCAGTCCGGGAGATGCGCACGCGCTTCTGGTTCTTGGCTGCGCCGAAGCGTAGCTCGGCGGCGGCGAACAGCCGGTCGATGACCATGTAGTTGCCGCGCACCCGGTAGTTCACCAGCTCGGACGTGTCGCCTTCGGGGCCGACGACGAAGAGCGGCGGCATCTCTCCCTGGCCGATGCCGCGCGGGAATTCGATGAAGACCTGTTTGCCGTCGTCGAAGGCGCGTAGCGGCCGCCAAGGCGCACGATCGCCTGTTACCTCGTATCGGAAATTGACGCGGGACAGATCGACGCCACTGGCAACCGGCTGTGCGGCCTGCGCCTCTGTATTCTGGCGACGCAGAGCGATGAGCTGGTTCTGCGGATACTGCCAGGAGACCGAGGCCATGTAGGTCTTCTCGGTCGAGCGCAGCTCCATATGGTAGGTGCGCATATTGGTGTTGATGACCAGGTTGGTCATCAGCTCCGTGCGCGTGGGCTTCACCAGGATGTGGATCTGCTTGGTCGCGCCTGTGCCGCTCTCGGTGTCACCGATGATCCAGCGCACTGTATCGCCGGCGGCGACCGGGCCGGAGCCAACGAGGGTCTCGCCGGGCTGTAGCGCGATGTCGGTGATCTGCCCGACGGCGGTGTAGACCTGATAGAGCGCGCCTTGGGTGAAGGGATAGACCTGCATGGAATTGATGAAGCCGTCACGGACGGGCTGGATGCGGGCGGCGGCGTTTGCCTGATTGACGCGGGCGGCGGGATCAGTCGGCTCCGGCGTCCGACGGGAGGCTTCGACCGGCTTCATCTGGCCGGGAAGCGGCAGGGGCTTTGGCAGTTCGACCACCGTGACGGGTGCGGGCGGATCGACTACCTGCACGGCGGGCGCGGCATCGTCATAGGAGATTTCCGGGGGCTTCTGCATCGTTGCGCAGCCGGCAAGCGCCGAGGTGCAAACGAGGAGAGCTAAGAAAGCGGGTTTACGGAAAGCCGGCCTCCCGGCGGCGCGGAAGGTCGGTGTCATTGTCCAAGCTCCTTCGACCAGTTGATGGCGTTGACGTAGATTCCAAGCGGATTGGCCCGGAGTTTTTCGGGGTCGCGTGGTATCTGCACGGCGACGGTGAGGATGGCGGACCACCGTTCGGTGGAGGCGAGCGAGCCGTCCTGATAGCGGCGCTCGATCCAGGCGACGCGGAACGAGTCTGGTGAGGCCCGGATCACGCTGGAGACCTCGATGGCGATCTGCTGCTTGCCAACCTTGGTGAAGGGATCGTTGGCGCGGGCATAATCGTTGAGCGCGAGCGCCCCGGCCTGCGTGGTGAAGTCGTAGGCCCGAAGCCAGTTTTGCCGGACGATGATCGCGTCGGCCGGGATCGAGCGGACCTCTTCGATGAAGCGGGCGAGATGAAAGGCGATCTGCGGATCGGTCGGGCGATAGTCGGCGACGGCCGGTGCCACGGCTTGCGCTTGGCCGAGCTTGTCGACCTGAACCACCCAGGGAACGATCGAGCCGCTCATCGAATGCCAGACCAGTGCGGCCGACAATCCGGCTGAGAGCGCCAGTGATCCGAAGGCCATGAAGCGCCAGTTGCGGGCCTGCACGCGGGCGGAACCGATGCGGTCGTCCCAGACCTGGGCGGCGCGCTGGTAGGGCGTCTCGGGTTGTGGTGATTTACCGTAGTGAGTGGCGGGTCGTTTGAACATGGTCAGTCGCTTTCGGAGAGGTTGACGGAAGAGCCGCCGCCATGGCTGTCGCCCGACTTGACCGCGTGAGCTGCGGCCTGGACGCCGTGGGACATCTGCTGCGAACGCTTCATGCGCTTCGCCCAGGCGGGTGGGCCGTCGGTGGCGGGAGATGGGGATGCGGCGGACGCCGAAGCGGCGTCGGCTTCGCCGTCGATCGTGCCAGCGGTGGACGATCCGCCGGTCATTTCGAAGGCTGCGCGTGCCCCGGACTGGTAACTGGACTTGAGGCCATCAGCGGTTTGGGTTGCTGCGCGTTTCAACGGCGAGGTGGCGGCTTGGGCGCCGGCGCTGGCGACATTGCCGAGACCCGACGCCACAGCTGATGCGCCGGATTGGCCGGCAGCGCCCAGGCTGTAGGCGGTCGAGGCGCCGCCCGCGAGCGCAGCCCCGCCACGGGCAGCGGCAGCAGCGCCGCCGGCAAGGGCAGCGCCACCAGATGCGACGGCGCCTACCGTGGCCGCACCCGCCGCGACCATGCCACCAGCGGCGAGACCCGTGCCGACAGCGGCACCAGCGCCAAGCTGCGGGCCGCCGGAGACCAGGCCATTGGCGATGCCGGGACCGAAGATGCCGAGGCCGAGCAGCGACAAAGCGGCGAGCACGATCGCCATGGCGTCGTCGATAGAAGGGGTAGCACCGCCGAATCCGGCGGTGAACTCGGAGAACAGCGTCGAGCCGATGCCGATAATGACGGCGAGCACCAGCACCTTGATGCCGGACGAAATCACGTTGCCGAGCACGCGTTCGCCCATGAAGGCGGATTTGCCGAACAGGCCGAAAGGGATCAGCACGAAACCTGCGAGCGTCGTCAGCTTGAACTCGATCAGCGTCACGAAGAGCTGGACGGCGAGGACGAAGAAGGCGAGCAGCACCAGCATCCAGGCAAACAGCATGCAGGCGATCTGGATGAAGTTCTCGAAGAAGGACCAATAGCCCATCAGGTTCGAGATCGAGTCGAGCAGCGGGCGGCCGGCATCAAGGCCGGTCTGCGCCACCTTGCCGGGGCGAAGAAAGTCAGTGACGGTAAAGCCCGTGCCGGATGCCTTCAGGCCGAGGCCGGCAAAACTCTCGAAGACGATGCGGGCAAGATTGTTCCAGTTGCCGATGATGTAGGCGAAGACGCCGACGAAGAGCGTCTTCTTGACCAGGCGCGCGATGATGTCCTCATCGGCGCCCCACGACCAGAAGAGGGCTGCCAGCAACACATCGATGACGATCAGCGTGGTGGCGATGAAGGCGACCTCACCGCCGAGCAGGCCGAAGCCGCCATCGATGTAGCGGGTGAAGACCTCGAGGAAATGATCGATGACGCCGGTGCCGCCCATATCAGTGCGCTCCCGGCCGGACGGGTTCGGGTTGCGCGACCGGCGCGATGTCCTTGGGCGTGGGCGCGCTTTCCTTGATGGCCGTATCTTCGGTTGGGAAGAGCGTCACCGGCGCCTCCGATGCGGGCGTCCTCGTTCCGCCCGGTTGGGAAGGTTTCGGGCTTTGACCCAGAAATCGGTCACGGGCCTTGGCCCAGACATCGAGGCAGGCGGGATCGCGGGTCCCCGCTTCGCCCATGTCGCGGCACCGGCGCAGGACTTGGCGAAGCGCATCGGTGTCGTCGCGCTCGAGGACGAGCGTGCGGACCTGCGGCTCCTCGGGCTTGCGGGTCACTTCTATGACCGTGGCGGTGATGGCGACGCCGACGAAGACGACGGCGCCGAGCCGGGCGAGCATCTTGCCGTCCATGGCGATCTCCCCGTTCAGTTGCTGCCGGGGAACATCCGGGCGTTGCCCGGCTGGTAGCCCGTGCCTGGCGTCAGGAAACGGCGACGCTGTTCGCGGCCCTGTTCGGCCGCCGCCGCCTGCTCGGCCGATTGCAGCGCCTGTGCGCGACCGTTCGCTGCGACGACGGCGGTGAGGTCGGCGAGTTGCTGGGCCTGAAGGGCGAGGAGCTGGTTGCCGGCCTGGGTTGCCTGAAGCGCGCCGGTGGCGCCCTGGCTCTGGTCGACAAGCGCTGACATCTGGGCGCGGTTGGTGTCGATATTGCCGACGACGCCGGCCTGTACCTTCATGGCGTCCTGCAAGCCACCGACCGTGTTCTGCCAGCGCGATTTGGCGTCGGCGACGAGTTGCGCGTCCGAGGCGGAGAGTGAGGCACTCCCGTATTTCTGCTGGAATGCCTGGTTGATCTGCTGGACGTCGTAGGCGATGTTCTGCGCCTGGCTCAGAAGCTGTTGCGTGCGGCTCACCGACTGCTGGAGCTGTTGCAACGAGGAATACGGTAGATTCGCAAGGTTGCGGGCCTGGTTGATGAGCATCTGCGCTTCGTTCTGAAGCGAGGTGATCTGGTTGGTGATTTGCTGGAGCGCGCGGGCGGCCTGAAGGACGTTCTGCGCGTAGTTGGTGGGATCGAACACGATGATGGCGTGGGCCGGCGTCGTGATGATCGGCGACAGGGACAGCGGGACAGACAGGATGGACGCGGCAAGCAATGCCGCGCGTGAACGGCGCAGTTTCATGGCAGTTTCTCCAGGTCGGTGAGGTTGGGAATGAGGTCGGCGGCCCAGTCAGCGCCGCGCAGGCGCAGCCATGCGCCGAGGAAGCCATCCGGGCCGTGCTCGGCAGTGATGCGGGCGATGGCGGCCTGATCGGTCTTGGAGGATGCGGCGCAGAGCGCCAGCGCCACCTCCGACAGGCCGAGCTCGAACAGCCGGTTGCCGCGTCGGGACTGGCAGTAGTAATCGCGCTTGGGCATGGCCCGCGCGAGGATCTCGATCTGGCGATCGTTGAGACCGAACCGGCGATAGATGGCGGTGATCTGCGGCTCGATCGCCCGTTCGTTCGGCAGAAGGAGCCGGGTCTGGCAGCTCTCGATGATGGCGGGTGCGATGGTGCTGCCGTCGATGTCCGACAGGCTCTGCGTGGCGAAGATGACGGAGGCGTTCTTCTTCCTAAGCGTCTTCAGCCATTCACGGAGCTGGCCGGCGAAGCCCTCATCGTCGAGGGCGAGCCAACCTTCATCAACGATGATGAGGGTCGGCGACCCGTCGAGCCGATCTTCAATGCGGTGGAACAGATACGCCAGAACGGCAGGCGCAGCGTCCGTGCCAATCAGCCCCTCGGTTTCAAACACCTGAACGGTGGCCGTGCCGAGATGCTCGCTTTCGGCATCGAGCAACCGCCCCCAGGCCCCGCCGACGCAATAGGGCCGGAGCGCCTGCTTCAGGTCATTGGACTGGAGCAGAACGCACAGGCCAGTGATGGTGCGCTCGCCCACCGGCGCCGAAGCCAGCGAGGTTAGTGCCGTCCAGATATGCTCCTTCACATCAGGCGAGATGGCGACGCCCTCCCGTGTCAGGATGGCGGCAATCCAGTCCCCCGCCCACGCGCGTTCGCTCGTCTCCTCGATACGGGCGAGCGGCTGGAGGCTGACAGACGTGTCCGAGCCGTCCGTCAGGCCGCCGCCGAGATCGTGCCAGTCTCCGCGCATGGCGAGTGCTGCGGCGCGGATCGAGCCGCCGAAGTCGAAGGCGAAGACCTGTGCGCCGGCGTAGCGCCGGAACTGCAGCGCCATCAGCGCCAGCAGCACGGACTTGCCCGCGCCGGTCGGGCCGACGACGAGGGTGTGACCGACATCGCCGACATGAAGGGAAAACCGGAACGGGGTCGAGCCTTCGGTCTTGCCGAAGAGCAGTGGGGGCGCTGCAAAGTGCTCGTCCCGTTCCGGCCCCGCCCACACCGCCGAAAGCGGGATCATGTGGGCGAGATTGAGCGTGGAGATTGGTGGTTGCCGGACATTGGCGTAGACATGGCCCGGCAGGCTGCCGAGCCAGGCGTCCACGGCGTTGATGGTCTCGGCCATCGCCGTGAAGTCGCGGCCCTGGACGACCTTTTCGACCAGCCGCAGCTTCTCGTCGGCGATGCGCGGATCGGCGTCCCATACCGTCACCGTCGCGGTGACATAGGCAATTCCGGCATAGTCGGCGCCCAGCTCCTGCAAAGCGAGGTCGGCATCCGCCGCCTTGTTCGCCGCATCGGTATCGACCAGTACGGAGGCCTCGTTGGTCATCACCTCCTTGAGGATCGCGGCGATGGACTTGCGCTTGGCGAACCATTGCCGCCTGATCTTGGTGAGCAGCTTGGTGGCGTCCGTCTTGTCGAGCAGGATCGCGCGGGTAGACCAGCGATAGGGAAAGGCCAGCCGGTTCAGCTCGTCGAGCAGACCCGGCGTGGTCGCGGTCGGAAATCCGGTGATGGTCAGCACACGCAGATGCGACGTGCCCAGTCGCGGCTCCAGCCCGCCGGTGAGTGGCTGATCGGCGAGCAGCGCGTCGAGATAGATCGGCGTCTCGGGGACGCGGACGCGGTGCCGGTGCGTGGAGACGCAGCCGTGCAGATAGGTCAGCGTCTCGCCGTCATCGAGCCATCGGCATTCCGACATGAAGGCTTCGATCAACCGCAGCAGGCGTTCGGTGCGGTCGGCGAAGGCGGTCAGCACCTCGTTGGGGTCGATTCCGGTCTTCTCGCGGCCCTCATAGAGCCAGGTCTCGGCGCGGGCGGCATCCTCGGCCGGTGGCAGATAGGTGAAGGTCAGAAAATAGCTGGACTCGAAATGCGCCCCAGCTTCTTCGAAATCGGCCTTACGTTCGGCATCGACCAGCGCTGACGCGGCGTCAGGGAATCTACTCGTCGGGTAGATCGCTGCGGCATGGCGCTGCGCCTCCACGAAGATCGCCCAGCCGGAGCCGAGACGCCGGAAGGCGTTGTTCAATCGTCCTGCGACTGCAACCAGCTCGGCAGGCACGGCGGAATCCAGATCGGGGCCACGAAACCGGGCGGTGCGCTGGAAGCTGCCGTCCTTGTTGAGCACGATGCCCGTGCCGACCAGCGCGGCCCAGGGCAGGAAGTCGGCGAGCCGGCTGTTGCGATTGCGGTATTCGGCGAGGTTCATCATCGCTGCGCGCTCCTCAGACCGAAAGATGCGCGGGGATGCGCAGATGGCGGCGGCCGACCTCGACAAACAGCGGATCGCGCTTGGCCGCCCACACCGTCGCGAAATGGCCGATCGCCCAAATGGCGAGGCCGACCAGCCAGAGGCGAAGGCCGAGCCCGACCGCGCCGGCCAGCGTGCCGTTCATGATCGCGATAGCGCGCGGTGCGCCGCCGAGCAGGATCGGCTCGGTCAGCGCCCGGTGGACGGGAACGGTTAAGCCCGGAACCTCGCCACCCTGATCGACGACGCCCGCCATCAGACCAGCGCTCCGCCGCCGAAGCTGAAGAAGCTGAGAAAGAACGAGCTGGCGGCAAAGGCGATCGACAGGCCGAACACGATCTGGATCAGACGGCGGAAGCCGCCCGAGGTGTCGCCGAAGGCCAGCGCCAGGCCGGTCGAGATGATGACGATCACAGCGATGATCTTGGCGACCGGGCCTTCGATCGACTGGAGGATGGATTGCAGCGGCGCTTCCCACGGCATGGACGAGCCGGATGCGTGGGCGGGCGCTGCCATCACGACGCTGAGCGTGGTGACGGACAGCACCATGGCGAGGCGATGGCGCATTGAACGCGAGGCTTGGATCACAGGTTTTCTCCTTCGGGGCTGGGGGTGAGAGAGGTCGCACCGCCGTCGCCCTCGACAGCCAAGGCCGTGACGGCGGGCGTGACGCGGTAGTCGCCATCCGGGCCGAGGCCCTCGACACGGGCGAGTTCGGAAAGCCGACGCGCGGAGCCGCGGCCGGAGAGCACGGCCACGAGGTCGATCGTCTCGGCGATCAGCGCGCGCGGGACGGTGACGACGGCTTCCTGGATGAGCTGTTCCATTCGGCGAAGCGCGCCGATGGCGCTGCCCGCGTGGATGGTGCCAACGCCGCCCGGATGGCCGGTGCCCCAGGCTTTGAGCAGGTCGAGTGCTTCCGAGCCGCGCACCTCACCGACCGGGATGCGGTCGGGGCGCAGGCGGAGCGACGAACGAACGAGATCGGAGAGAGACGCGACGCCGTCCTTCGTTCGCATGGCAACGAGGTTGGGTGCTGCGCATTGCAGTTCGCGTGTGTCTTCGATGATGACGACGCGCTCGGAGGTCTTTGCGACCTCGGCCAGGAGCGCATTCGTCAGCGTCGTTTTGCCGGTGGAGGTGCCGCCCGCGACGAGGATGTTGGCGCGCGACGCAACACCTTGGCGGAGCGCCTCGGCCTGTGCGGCGGACATGATCCCGGCGGCCACATAGTCGTTGAGGGTGAAGACAGCGACGGCGGGCTTGCGGATGGCAAAAGCCGGAGCCGACACGACGGGCGGCAACAGCCCCTCGAACCGCTCCCCCGTTTCCGGGAGTTCTGCCGAGACGCGCGGGGCGCCGGCATGGACCTCGGCGCCGACATGGTGCGCGACCAGACGCACGATGCGCTCGCCATCGGCTGGCGACAGGCGTTCGCCGGTGTCGGACAGCCCTTCGGAGAGGCGATCGATCCAGATGCGACCGTCCGGGTTCAGCATCACCTCGACGATCGCGGCGTCTTCGAGAAGCCGGGCGATGGCCGGGCCGAGCGCGGTGCGCAGCATCCGCGCGCCGCGTGCCAAGCCTTCCGAATTGTGGTGAGAAACTGCCATCTGATCCCCGTGTCCGCCGGGGAGACATCAGGCGGTCCCCGGACGGGGATGATTAAAAGAGCCATAAATTAGGCCCGTTCAACAAGAAATCAGAGGCGTAGTAGTGTAGCGTGTAAATACAGGAGAACGACGGATTCTACGGATGGCCCATCAATCGGATATATCAAGCCCGAGACTCGACTTACTTCGGCGAGAAGTTGAACAGAGTGTGCTGAAGCCTTTCCGCACCCACGGCTGGTCAATCTCGGACACCAGCGAATATGCGCATGAAGATCTCATTAAGATTACTGCACAACGCGGAATGGAAAAGGTTCGGATTGCTATCCTCTACAGCAGCAGCGGCATCTCCAATCTACGATACAGAGCGTTGGGGAACGAGGTCGATCACATATTTTTTCATGGTCAACCTTATATGTTGGAATCGTTTGCCGCAGGCGTAACCATCCCGGTAGTACCACTCAGTAGCTTTTTCCCGTTCTTGGTGGCACTAAATAAGAGAATTGAACCAGACCGATCGCCACAACTGCCGATTCAACGCCCGAAGACCGTCAAACGTCTGACAGCAGAGCAGCCGATCGATGCTGTTTTTGCTCGGCTCCAGCAATTCACAAGTGTCAACTTAGCGGCAAAGCTTGTTAAACGCCGCGCGGCGGATGCAGACTTGGCCCTGACTCCGGAGGTTGTTGCCAGCAAATCAACCGGCATCGCTTTCTCACTGCGAAGTGCGCTTGATTACATCGTTTCAACGCCGGTTGACCGCCTTAATAAGCGCGTTCTGGGGCTCTACTATGGAACGATGGCCTTCGCACAGGCGGAAATGCTCGCATCGCCCTCTGGGCCTATCGACTTGGACGAAGTCGAAGGAATGACCAAGCAGGGACACGGTCTGTACACGCTCGCCGGTCCGAACGGGGTATTCTCAGACCTTCGCATCGGTGTCTTGGCAACCGGCTTCCTTCCGCAATGGGCCAGCTTTCTTGGCTACGACATCACAAATTATCCTACACGGAAGGCGCGTTCCTTCGGCGATATAGAAAAGCAGCCGCAAGGCACCGTATGCTCGCTCCGCGACCTATTCTCATCAGTGCCGGAGATCGACGATCTTTTCTCTGAGGTTTTCAACGGGGCGGTCAATTGGCTATCTGTTCGCTACGACGACAAAACTAATATGCGGTTTTCAGTCCATGGTATGGCGGAGAAAAAGTACGATAGTACCTATGGTTTGTTTCATGACCGCTCGGGTGAAATCTCTGTCGAGCGCTTGAGCAAAGCAGGCTGGCCCCTCGCAGAGATCCAACGGGTCGAAGACTTTGTCGGACCGGGAACCCTATTCAGGGCACGTGTCGATCATGCTGGGCATGATGTTTGGTGGAGTGTTCTGCCAACACATTCGTCTCCATTCGGGACAAGAAGCACCCTCTTGTTGCCGACTGTCGGGGGGCTGAGAGATTATAGGACAATCGTAGCAGTAACCTTATATGCCCTGTCGATAATGGCTCGTTACATGCCTAGTGCATGGCGGCGCATTGAAGGAGGCGATGACGATCAATATCTCGCATTGATCAAGGCTTCCCTCAGTGTCTGGGAACGCGTCCTCCCAGAGCATTTTCTCGAAAGCATTGCGGGTGAAATCGTCCATACGGCTCAGCCAGGCAGTTTTTTTGGCTAATATGACAGCCGGTTGACAGTCACAAATCGTCATCGGTTCGGGGAACAATATCCTCCGAAATCTCCTGCCTGAGCTTCGGTCCCTTGGCGAGACGCCGACCGAGCGCAGTGACGAACTGATCGTATCGCTCGCCGGCCTTGGCGCGTGCTGCCTGCGCGGCGGGCTCTGGTAACGCAGGCGTGGTCGCGAGCCAGAACTTGATGAACACGGCCAGGCTCTCCACCGCGATGCCGCTATCGCGCTCAAGCCGGGTCATGCGTCGATCGAGCTGATCGAGACGCTTGGCGATCACTGCTTCCCGGCGCTCAGCCGCATCCGGTGACAGGAAGGAGGCGATCGCGGCCTCGGCGATCATCGACTGTGACTGATCCCGGCGCGCGGCATGGTCGGCAAGCATCGTCATGATCGCCGGATCGAGATAGACCGATATCTGGGACTTCTTCTTACGGGTCTCCATGACGGTCACAGCTCCATGCCGTCGTTCGGATCGAGCGAGACCTGTCGCGCCACGCCCTGCATGATCCCGCTCATCCGCCTGTTGCGGGTGGCGGCTTCCTTCATCTCGTCATCGCGATCAGCATCGATCTCGAACTCGTTTTCGATCGGCGGCGTTTTCTCGACCGGCTGCAGACGATTAAGCTCCGGTTGGTGGCGGCGCTCGGATTCGGTCGGGTCTTCATCCTGGGTGGCGTCGACCGGTTTCGCCTCGGCGAGCTGGGGAGGTCGCGGAAGCGGCAGCGAGGTCCAATCGTCGGGGCGCCCCTGCTTCGGTGTGGCGAGGGCGGGAGGCGGCAGAAGACGCTCCTTGAACCTGATGTCCTCGTAATAGCGCGCCTTCTTCGCCCGGATCGGCGGCGTGCCCGCGACCATGACGATCTCGTCGCTCGGCGGAAGCTGCATGATTTCGCCGGGAGTCAACAGCGGGCGCGCCGTCTCCGAGCGCGAGACCATCAGATGCCCGAGCCAGGGCGAGAGCCGATGTCCGGCATAGTTCTTCATCGCCTTCATCTCGGTCGCGGTGCCCAGAGCATCCGAAACGCGCTTGGCGGTACGCTCATCGTTGGTCGCGAAACTCACGCGGACGTGGCAGTTGTCGAGGATGGAGTTGTTCGCCCCGTAGGCCTTTTCGATCTGGTTCAGCGACTGCGCGATCAGGAAGCTTTTCAGCCCATAGCCGGCCATGAAGGCCAACGCCGATTCGAAGAAGTCCAGCCGCCCTAGGGCCGGGAACTCGTCCAGCATCAGGAGCAACCGGTGCCGCCCGGCTTTGGCCTGCAGATCCTCGGTCAGGCGGCGGCCGACCTGATTGAGGATCAGGCGGATCAGCGGCTTGGTCCGGTTGATGTCGGACGGGGGCACGACGAGATAGAGCGTCGTCGGCTGTTTGGCTGTCACGATGTCAGTGATGCGCCAGTCGCAGCGGCGCGTCACCTCGGCGACCACGGGATCACGATAGAGGCCGAGGAAGGACATCGCAGTGGATAGCACGCCCGACCGCTCGTTGTCGGATTTGTTCAGCAGCTCGCGCGCGGCGCTGGCGATGACGGGATGCGGTCCGACTTCGCCGAGATGCGCCGTCTTCATCATAGCGGCGAGCGTCGACTCGATCGGTCGCTTGGGATCGGAGAGGAAGGCGCCGACACCGGCAAGCGTTTTGTCCTCTTCGGCATAGAGGACATGGAGGATGGCGCCGACCAGTAGCGCATGACTGGTCTTCTCCCAATGGTTCCGTTTTTCGAGCGAGCCTTCTGGGTCGACCAGGATGTCCGCGATGTTCTGGACGTCGCGCACTTCCCACTCACCCCGGCGGACCTCCAGCAGTGGATTGTAGGCCGAAGACTTTGCGTTGGTCGGATCAAACAGCAGCACACGGCCATGCCGCGCGCGAAAGCCGGCCGTAAGCTGCCAGTTCTCACCCTTGATGTCGTGAACGATGGCCGAGCCCGGCCAGGTCAGCAGCGATGGCACGACCAGACCCACGCCCTTGCCGCTTCTCGTCGGCGCGAAGCACAGCACATGCTCCGGCCCGTCATGGCGAAGATAGTCACGATCGAGCTTGCCGAGCACCACGCCATCCGGGTCGAGAAGCCCGGCGGCTTTGACTTCTTCCGTCTCGGCCCAGCGAGCGGAACCATAGGTCTCGACCTTCTTGGCCTCACGCGCCCGCCAGACCGACATGCCGATGGCGACGCCCACGGCGATGAAGCCGCCTGATGCGGCGATGAATGCGCCTTGGGTGAAGATGCCAGGCGCATAGGCGTCGTAGAAGTACCACCACCAGAAGAAGGCGGGCGGCAGGTAGAAGGGGAAGCCGAAGACCGTGAACCACGGCGGCCCGAGCTGTGCCTGGAAGCCCAGCTTCCATGCGACATATTCGGTGGCGCCCCAGGTGGTGGCGAGAACGATCAGGAAGACAGTGAGGATCTGACCCCAGAGTATTTTGGTGGCCGACATGGCGACGGTCCTTTCTTGGGAATGAGGGTTAGAGGCCGAGCCCCCGTTTGCGGCCAAGACTCCAATCGACGCCGCCATCGTCGCGGGCGACGCCGGAGACATGGCGGCCGAGCTGCTTTTCGAGCGAGGGCGTCCAGGGCACGAGTTGGAAACCGAGTCCGTCGTCGATCATGGCGAAGCGGCCGGAGGCGAGCGTGAGGCGTCGGCGATAGGTGCCGGCGACATATTCGCCGCTGCCTGACCGGTTAAAGGGCTGGCCGGTCTCGGTGGCGAGCTTGTCGCCAGCCGCCTCCAGTTCCCGGCGGCGTAACGTGTCGATCAGGTTGCGGCCGAAACTGATGCGCTGGCCCTGCCGCTCGGCAAGACCCTGTTCGATCAGATGCTCAGCGCGGGCAGACATCGCTTGCCGCACCTCGGCGCCGAAGCCGCCTTCGGAGAGAGCGACCGGCTCGCGCGCAATGTTCTGCCGATCGAGCCAGGTGGCGCCCGACGCCGTGACCTGAGCATCAACGTCGAGATCGGAGCGCACGGCGAGCGCGACGCGGCGCAGGCCACGCGCGTCATCGAACTTCCTAAGTTCGACGATCGAGCCCGGCGCACTGTCGCCGGCCGCATTGAGGTCGGGCAGCTTGATATGATGGGTGCGCCCATCCACGCCATCGACCACGGCGTAGGCCGTGCCGTTCAGCTCGTCATCGAGACCGCGTTCGACCAGCCGCCCGACGACGGGCAGATCAAGGCTTTCGGCCGCCAGGACATAGTTGGTGGAGCCGCGGTCGATACCGCGCTCGGTCAGCGCCTTGTGCATCCGCTTGATGATGTCGCCACGTTCGCCCAGCTCGCGCAGCGTCTTCTCGGCCTCGGGTTTGATGAACCATTGCGCGTTGCCGACCTGGCTGGCGAGGCCGAGGGATTCTAGCTTGCGCAGGCGCCCGACCTTCAGGGCGTGGAACTCGTCGGGCTGCTGGCTGGGAACCGGCGCAAGGTCGATGATGCCGGTATCGCGCCCGTCGCGGGCAAGCTGACGGTCGAGTTGGGTCCAGCGTTCCGTTTCGATCTGTCGCTCGAGGGTGCGGCGGATGTCGAGATCGGTGCGTGGCCCCAGTTCCTGGGTGATGAGATCGCGCGCCCGGTCGCGCATCCCTTCCTTGATGTAGTCGCGCGCGATGACGAGGTCCTGGCCGTCGCCACGAATGCCGCGGACGATCAGATGGACATGCGGGTGTTCGGTGTTCCAATGATCGACCGCCACCCAATCGAGCTGAGTGTCGAGATCCTTTTCCATTTGCCCGACGAGATCGCGGGTGAAGGATCTGAGGTCGGCCATCTCCAGCGCGTCGTCGGGCGAGACGATGAAGCGGAAGTGGTGCCGGTCGTCCTGGCAGCGCTCGGCAAAGACACTGGCGTCGGCATTCTCGGTTTCCGGCCCGAACAGGCGGGCCTTCTCCCCGTCGCGGGTCACGCCCTCTCGGCGCAGATAGTTGAGGTGCTGCGCCAGTGGTGCGGCCCGGGCCGTATGGCGCACGACGCGCGCCTTGATGACGGCTCCGCGCGAGCGCGAAGTGATGAGGCGGTTCGCCTGGATGCTCTCGCGCTGGCCATGTCCGAAGCGCGAGCGATTGCCCGGCACGATGCGACCCGAGCGCGACACGCCGCCACCGGCCTTCTTCGCCGCTGCCAATGCCTGCGCGATGAAGGGCTTGGCCCGCTGCGCGCCTGAGGAGCGGATGCGGCCCGGGCGGACACGGAATTCGCGCTCATCGGACATGGCGCGGCTCTGCAATGTGCGAAAGCTCTAGGGAAAACAGCGGTTTGGGCGTGTAGCGCACATTGCCGATAAAGGCCGCAAGGTGCGGAACCTTCAAGAAAACCCAGCAAAAACAACCAACCGACCGAAGCGCAATGTGCGCCCTTTTATCCTGCCCTCCTTCGGTCGTGGTGCCTGCCTCCACCCCCAGCACCCTCCATGCTGCGCCAGAGCCCGACAGGATGCGAATGGGAGGCAATGCAGTCATGGGACCGGCCTTTCCGTAGGGCGCGGCACGAACAATCCGCCGGACTGCGGCGCGATGGCAGAGACATCGCGCACGGTAACTGCTGCCGGCGCGTCGGTCGGTGGACGATCCGCCGACACGGGATAGGCAGCTGTAGCGCTTATCCGCTGCGCTACAAACAGCGGCGCGCGCGTCCAGGCGAGCGGCTCAACCGAGGCGACCATGACAGGTTCGGCGGTTTCGCTGCCGTTGATGATCGGCGCGATGGTTGCGACATAGGCGCGGGTTTCGGCGGGCAGCGGGCGACCGGAAAGCGATGCTTCGTAGCGGCCGGGACCGGCATTGTACGCCGCGAGAAACCCTGGGGAGCCGTAACGGTCGTACAGTTCGCGCAGGTAAGCCGTGCCCGCCAGGATGTTGTCGCGCGGGTCATAGGGATCGCTGCCGAGCCGATGCCGGACGCGCAGTTCCGCCCAGGTGTCGGGCATGATCTGCATCAGCCCCATCGCGCCGGCCGACGAGACTGCCTGGCGGTCGCCCGCGCTTTCTACCCGCATGACGGCCCTGATCCATGCCGTCGGGATGCCGAAGCGCTGCGAGGCCTCCGCGATATGGGCGGCATAGGGGTCTGCAGGCGCCGGACGCCGCACCGGCTCCGCCTGCGCCAGTGCGGAGGCCGTCCATGGGGCGGCAAAGATCAGGCCGGAAAGAAGAAGGAGGGCGGGACGGCGCATGGTGTCAGTCCTTCCCGCCGCGCGCCTGCGGGCGGCTCCAGTGCAGTGACCATGCGTTGCCGGCATCGTCGTCGCGGAACAGGTTGGCGCGGATCGGCTGCTTCAAAGCGGGATCGTCGATCAGCAAGGCGATATATTCGCCTGCGCGTTCGCCGGTACGCTTCCAGCCCGCTCCGACTTCCGGGCCGGCCTCCGCTTTGCCGTCGTCGCTGGCATGGATGCGGAAGTCCGGCGCGTCCTCGGCATCGGACGGCTCTGCCGAAACGATGACGATGTCGCGGAAGAGCGTGAACGTCTCGATGCGCCCGACAAAGCCGGAGGTCTCGCGTGTAAATTGGCCGATCTGGGGCATGGTGGGTTCCTTGGCGGTGGCGTTGGGAGACCCATCGGCAGACACCGCTTCCGCCGATGGGGAGGCGATCAGTGCGTGGCGGCACGCCAGACGTAGCGACCGTCACCGGCCTCGTCGGTGTAGATCGGCGCCGCCTTGCCGATAACGGTGCGCGCAGGGATCGGGCCGAAGTAGCGGCCGTCCAGGCTGTCGCGCACGTCAGGATTCATCAGGAAGATGTCGCCGTCCGCGATGTGGCGGCAGCCCTGCCAGACGGGTAGTTCTCGGCCTTGGCTGTCGCGGCCGAGGGCATCGCCGAGCGGCACGGCATCGACGGTCACGGCGTTGCCGGTACGGCAAACCCGTTGACCGGGAAGCCCCATGACACGCTTCATCAGCGGCACGCCGCGACCGATATAGCCGCGGTCGACCATGAAGTCGGCGAGTGGCTTGTCGGGCATGACGGCGACCAGATCGCCAATTTCCAGATGACGTGGCAGATCGAGATCATAGAGGCCGATCGGCACGCTGGCCGAGGCGTTCCAGACGAGGCGCAGCGGCGTCGGAATGAACGCGGCGATGGCGACGCCCATGACGGAAAAATACGTCGCCAAGACATAACCGAAGCGGGTCATTGCTCTATCTCCCGCCGCTTGAGCCACGCCTGATGGCGTTCTAGCGTGTAGGGGCGAGGCTCCTGACCGGCGGTCATCCGGTTGGCGACATGCCGCCAGTGATCGGTAGCGACGTCGCAGGCGTCGATGCCGGCGGTCTCCACCGCGTCGATGTGACGGAGCACCTGTTCGACCTTGGGCCAGCCCTCGATCTTGAGCAGGATGTCGCCGCCGGGACGCACGAAGGGGAGCGTCTGGTAGGGCTCGCCCGGCTCAACGGCGCGAACGATGTCGATGCGGGAGATGATCGTGCCGAAGTCGTTGGCCGCCCAGCGGACAAAGGCGAAGATGCTGCCCGGCCGGTAGGAGAAGACGCGCCGCCTGCGGTCGAGCACCTGTTCGTTCACCTCGCGGCCGAACCTGATCCAGTTCTCGATCCGCTTCTCGATATGCGTCAGTTCGACATGGGTAAGGCTGTCGGCGGAATGCGCGCGCGGCACCGGGCCGCCGCGCGCGGAGGGAACCGCGGCGCTGGTCATGGATGGTCTCCTTCGGTTTGGGGGAATTCGCGCGCGAGCAGGTCGCGCAGCATGTCAGCGACCGTGACGCCCCGACGGAAGGCGGCGATCTTGATCCGCCCGCGCAGCTCTGGCGTTACGTCGATCGTGAGCCGTGCGGTGAAACCGCTGGCCTCACCGTCGCGTGGCGGAGTTTCGGCCGCCTTGATCCAATCTTCGGGATCGGCTGGACGGGCAGCGAAGCCACGGCGCGTCGGATGCTCGCTCATCGCGCGGCCCTCCCGATGCCAAGCCGGTCGAGCTCGTCCGCCAATGCTGCGATCTCGCGTGCGGCAGGCGTGTCGTCGTCGAGTTCGGAGACGAGGCGGCCGGACTGCGCGGCGACTGCGAAAGCGATGCGCTGGCCGATGGTGCTGGAGAGCACCGGCGGATCGTGATCGGCCAGCGTCTCGGCTGTCTCGCGCGCTAGCACGGTGCGCGCGCCGCAACGGTTCAGCACGAAGCGGGTGGCAAGGTCGGGGCGGTAGATGCGCGCCTCGGTGACGAGCGCCAGCATTTCGGCCGAAGCCCAGCCGTCGAGTGGCGACGGCTGCACGGGGATCAGGACCAGGTCGGCGGCAAGCAGCGCCGAGCGCATCAGCGCGGCGACACGCGGCGGACCGTCGATGACGATATGATCGACGTCGCGGGCCAGTTCCGGCGCTTCCCGGTGCAGCGTGTCGCGGGCGAGACCAACGACGCCGAACAGGCGCGGAAGGCCTTCATGGCTGCGCTGCTGCGACCAGTCCAACGCCGAGCCTTGCGGGTCCGCATCGATCAGGGTGACGCGCTGACCGCGACGGGCCAGTTCCCCGGCGAGATTCAGCGCCAGCGTCGTCTTGCCGACACCGCCCTTCTGATTGAGCAGCGCGACGATCATGACGCGCTCCCGATCGTCGGCGAGCGGTTTTCCGCAATCGTAGAAACGGCGGAGTGCGTTAGAAGAATTCCATAGGAATTCTGGTTAGATAAGTTACGGGCGCCACAAGCTTTTGATTCAAGGCAAGGAATCGACGATTCCGGTCCCCGATAGCACGAGGATCGGGTCCCCGATGGCACGATAGGCGCGGTCCCTGATAGCACGAGACTATTCACAGCTTATCCCCAGAGCGAGAGGTTGCACGGCGACGGCGAAGCCGGGGCACGCCGAAGGGCACCGGATCGGTCGGAGCGAAGGAAAGTCGTTCGGGAAGACCTGACGGCTGCTCGATCACGAGCCGGTAGCCGGGCAGCGGCTGGCGCCGGACGATGTCTCGCAGGTCGTAGGCGAAATGCTTCAGGGGCGAGAGCGACCCCGACTTGGCGTGCAGATGGAGGAGATCGAAACTCCAGCCATATTCCTGGCGGCCGCCATGCTTGCGCACAAGCCGGTAGAGCCAGCGTTCGAGCCCGCCCGTCAAATCAAAATAGGCCTGGTCGATGGTCAGTACGAGCGCGTCGTCGAGCACGGCGGCGTAGAACCAGTCGGGCAGGATCAGTTCGAGCCCGAGCGGACGGCCGCGATGGTCGGCCTTCTCCTTCCACTCGTTGATCCAGGAGAAGCGATGCATCCGCCGCTCGGTTGGCTGGCGGATCGATGTCGCCACGGTGGTCGACTGAAGGCGATCGAGGGCCGCTTTAAGGCGGTCATAATCACGCAGGCTGACGCCGCGGCCAATGAAGGTCAGGATTTCGTAGGGCGTCGTAGCCATCAGGCGCGACGGGCGCAGGCCCAGGTCGCGCGCTTCCACGATCTGGGACGCCGCCCAGATCAGGACATCGGCATCCCAGATCGTTGCCATGCCGTGCTCGGCCACCGCTTCGACCCGGATGACGATCGACCCGGCCTTGAAGTCGATCGGCGCCAGGCGTTTCGACTTGGCGAGCGAGAAGAAAGGATAGGCCATGAGATCCTGGGCGTCGCGCGGAGCAAGATCGCCCGGCAGCGTCCGGAAGAGGTCGAGCTGATCGCGCTCGTTGCTGTGACGGTGAAACGTCATGGCCGACCGCTCAGCGGGCGTAACGGCCGGCATGGGCCGGCTGCGTCGGCTCTTGCCGCTTGGCGGGCAGCACTGCGCCGCGCGGATCGGAGGTCGAGGTGACGGCGCCCCGCTCAGCCCAGGCCTGCAGGTCATCGACCGCGTAGACGACCCGGCCGCCGAGTTTGCGGTAGGCCGGGCCAGTCCCATAGGTCCGGTGTTTTTCGAGGGTTCGGGCTGACAGGCTGAGAAATTCGGCCGCCTCTTTGGTGCGCAGAAAGCGCGGCGGCAAAACGGCGAGATCGGGTCGCATGGATCGAGCCTCCGTGGGGTTCGTTAGAGCCGTCGAGGATCGGCGGCGGACGAAAAGCACGGTGGCGAAGAAGGCCCGGCAGGAGGGAGGGCGAAGATGGAAGGGCTAAATTCTCCCCCCTCCCGAAAAGGGAGAATTCGCTAGGATCGGCGGCGATGACGAAGAAGCTGACGATACCCGCCCTGGATCATGGCAAGGCCGTCGCGGACGAGATCCCTGACGGTGTCTCGCAGCGCGGAGGTTTTCCACGGCTGATCGGCGACGCGACGCACGCCGAAGAGGGCCTCGGCAATTTCGCGGTAGCTTGCGCCGCTGGTCCGGCCATCGACGGCTTGCAGCATATGGCGTGCACGGCGCAATTGCTGATCGGTCAATCGGGCATCTTGTGGCACCGCGCGCCCATGAAGCGCCTTGACGAGGCGGCTGACCGCTTCGACACGATCAAGGCCGTCCGCGTCGAGGGGCACAAGAGCCGCCAGCGGCCGGGCTCCATCGACGCCAATCAGGCGGACCAGGTGCAGCGACTGCCCGTTGCCGAGATCATGGAGAAAATGCTCGCCGGTTTCGTCGCGGCGGGGCGCGTTCGGATCAAGTGCGTCGATGAAAATGTTGTCGGAGGGAAGGAGCGAGGGAACATCCGTCAGGATGACGACGCTGCTGTCTTCCTCTGGCGACCAGAAGACGGGGGTCTCAACGGCGGTGAAAATAGGGTGGACAAGGAAATTGCAGGCCCCAGCGTCGCCGGACCGCGTTCACCAGCAGTTCGGACTCATCCGTCTGACCTTCGACCTTGGAATAGTCATGCTGATACTCGCTGTTGCGCCGCAACCATTCCCAGGCGAGGTCGGGCGCCACAAGGCGATCAATATAGTCATAGTTCGGTGATGCTCTCCAGTTCGATATATCGGGAGTCATGTTACCTCCAGGCTCGCATCGTTCGTGCGTATCGCGGCCTGTGATGATTCCCGATTGTAATACCGGTCTGAAGCCCTGAGGGTTGCAACATGCGATGCCGTGACTGCATCGCAATTAATCAATGAAGATGGCCTTCGCGCACCAACAAGCGATAGCCGTGCTCCGTCATCCAGCGCGCGCGGGCCAGATGGGTATCATGGACATGGCGCGCACGTTCTGGCTCGTTCGTGGGGTCGAGGCCGAACAGGATCATGACGGCTTCGCGCCAGTCGGCGCCGTCCGTCGCCGCGTCGAGCAGGCGCAGATAGAGAACCATGTGCTTACGGTCATATGCCGTGAGCACCGCGCTTTCCGGCGGTTCGTCGAGAAAATCTATGTCCGTCATATTGTGCCCCAGTACCCATTTATAGCCGTTCTAAATCCCGGTGTTAACCATTGGATTTGGATGCGAAGCAGCGAGCATCGCCACACATCAGGCGATGCGCCGCCTGTATCGCCTGTCAGTTCAAACGGGCAGAAATCACGAAGACTTGCGACTGTCGATTTTCGCACGGACGAGCATAACACCTTCACCCTGGTCGGATGTGAGGAGAACGATGCCGTTGCCTTCAAAGGCCCGACGAACCTGATCGCGTGTCGTTTCATACACCTCGAGGCCGTTTTCGGATTCGAGGCGCTTCAATGCGGTCAGTGATACTTGGGCCTTGTCAGCGAGCGTCTCCTGTGTCCAACCCAGCAACGCGCGTGCGG
The DNA here is from genome assembly GCF_040371715.1 of Brucella sp. NBRC 14130. Classification (NCBI taxonomy): domain Bacteria; kingdom Pseudomonadati; phylum Pseudomonadota; class Alphaproteobacteria; order Hyphomicrobiales; family Brucellaceae; genus Brucella; species Brucella sp. NBRC 14130. Next base: position 236,671 of record NZ_BAABTE010000001.1, on the reverse strand, counting down.
CCCGTGATTGTCGGGCGGTGATCATGCATGATCACTTCCCACTCACGCTGGCACGCACGCCAGAACTACGACTATAATAGTCGTTCTTGAGGCCGCAAGCCAAGCTATTTCTGCTGATTGGCCAGCTTCAGCCGTCGTTTCGGCTTAACTGATTCGGTTGCGGCAGCAGCGCTTCGGCCCCGCCCGGATTGTCCGGGCGGGGCGGCTGCGGGCCTCAGTCGCCGTTGCGGCGGTTGGGGCGGGACCAGATCAGCGAGTGGGTGTCGCCTTCCTCGTCGTCGAAGAGGTTGGCGTAGATCGGGGCGTTGAAGCTCGGATCGTCGAGCTTGAGGCCCAGATAGTCGCGGCCTTCGCCCGAGCGCTTCGTCCAGGCGGCGCCGATCTCGGCGCGGCCAACCAGGACCCGGTGGCTGGGGGCGTTCTCGCCGGTGGCGCGCTGGTCGGGGACGATGCGCACGCCCTTGGCCTGGACGCTGAGGGTGACGATTTCGCCGGTGAATTCGTTCGAGCCGGTCTTCTTGAAGGTGCCGATGGTTGCCATGTTCAAATCTCCGTTTTCCGTTTTCGAGCCCGCACCATGCGGCCTCGATGGCGATCGGTTGGCCGGAGACGACCGACGACGCATCGCTTGCGACCGGAGCGAAGCGGAGGATGGCGCAGGCAAGAGTTTCTTGCCTCGCGAGGAATGACGGCCTTGGCCGACAGGGGAAGAAAGTCGGGACGCGCCGTTGCGGCATAGGCGGTCGAGGCGAAGCTGTTCTTCGGCCAGATCAGCCCATTGGAGAGGCCGTTTGGAGCGGTCGGCGGACGGATGTCTCACGGAGATGATGGCGACCTGACACGACCGGCACGGAGATTGTTCGATCTCTCACCGGCTCATCCCTCCCTACCGGCTGACCGGATGTGCTTCTCCACCGCCACGCTCTTCCGCGTCATGAGCGCCCGCCATCACGTCATGGTTGGTTGCGTCGGGCCGTTGCCGCCGTTGGTCCAGGCGTATCAGCAGGATTGCAGATTCTGGGCCTCTTGCCGCCACGCTGCCATCGCCACCTTGCCACGTCTTTGCCGACGAGGCGGGCGCGGATCAGCCGTTTGGTCTGGCGAACCATCGCATGGAGAAACGATCAGGCCTTCATCGTGCCTTGACCGGCCGGGGCGGCGGCCGCCATGCCCGTGACCCGCGTGAGTGCGGTGATGCCGACGGCGATCGCGCCGATGACGGAAAAAGCGATCTGCCAGGTCTCCGACGGCACGGTGTGTTTCACGATGCCATGCGTGGCGTGATAGCCCGCCATCACTGCGGGCGCGACAAAGACCAGTGCGATCAGCAGCCGCGCCCACATGGGACGGACGATCACGAACAGGACCTGGCCGATGCTGAGCGTGAGCCCCGCGGCGACAATGCCGATGATGATCGCTCCGAGCCAACCCGCGCCGGTGTGCCAAGCCCAGGTTCCGACGCTCAGCCCTGCGAAGAAAGGAAGCGCGAAGACGGCGAGTGTGAACAGAAGCCAGCAGAAGAAGCCGATGGCTGCGATGGAAAGAAGAATGCCGAGAAAGATCATGGTGGTGTCTCCGTGAGGAAAGCTCTGACGGTCGCGCCTCCACCACCACCACGGCACGAAACAAAGAATAGCAAAAGATAACCGTCAGCGGGAGCGGAAACCGGCAAGGTTCTCGTCTCGGCCATGACGATCTTCGCCCCGTCATGGGGCGAAAGGATCGATCTCGCTGACGATTTCGGCGGCATCGCCGTCGTATTCGGCTGCGGGGGTGACCGAGAGCGTGCCGTCGCCGGCACGGAAGATGACGATGGCGGCCATGAGCGTTGCGGCGAGGCTGAAGGCGAAGGCTTGAGCGTCGTTGAGGGACATTGATCCGGCTCCTGCTTGAAGCGGAGGACCATCCCCCGCTGACAGGCGCCCGATGTGTCGGACTGAGTGCTGCAATCACCGCGAAGGTGAAACCGCAGCGGCGGCATGCCCGCATAGCCGACCCTTTACGGGTTGATGGCATCAAGCGATCAGTCGGACCAAGGATCAGCGCAGAAAAGCGGGGGGTGCGTCAGCCGGTCCGAAATGGTAGTCGATGAATATCTCAACAGCCCAAGTGCCAAGACTTCAGCGGACGTCTCGCGCAGCGGAGGCGATAATCATGGCGGGGGAACAGTGGCGAGTGGATTTCATGTGCCCGACGGCAACGAGGCGCTTCGTGCCGACATCCCAGCAATCGTTGAATTGATCGAGCGAACGGCACGGTGGGTTCATCCGCACACTTTCCACGCGCTGCCGGTCTGGGCGCCGCACACGGCGCGAGGCCGCCCACTCTACGATGCCGGTTGGTCTCGCCGATACACGAACACTCGGAAGGCGACAGGCGTGACTGCCGAGAAGTTCGAGGGAAACGTGGCGGCACTGAACGCGCTTGTGGCCGCTCTCGACGTCGCGTCGCCTAAGCCGAAGAATTGGACCGTCTGCCACATCTGGGGATATGACGATCCGTCCTTCGCGCAGCGCAGTAGCGTCGTGCAGGACCCGCGCTACTTCTCATGTGTTGCGAACATGGTCTGGCTGCCCACTTCGCTGAAGGGCTTCACCGACACGCTTCCCGAGATCAAGGCAATGCTGCGGGTTTGTTCGTTCCATCTTTACGGATGGGCATGCGAGCATGAATCTGTGGGGACGCAGGCGGAACAAGTTCGGTCGGGCTGGATACCGTCAGATTATCCGAAGAGTTGGCCCGCACCCGACCGACCGGGCATTCTGCCACCGGGCACTGCTCCCTTCACATCGCGTATCGAACGCGAGATCGCGAAACGAAAATCGAAGGTGCGGTCTGATTTGGCCAATGCCGATTACCTCCACTACCCGAAAGCGGAAGTTGAGGAAGTGCTGAGGTTCTGGAAGATCGACCTGAGATAGGCGGCGCTCACGCGCCGCCGAACCTCCAGACCGGGATGCCGAGCTTCCTGGCCTTGTCGGCGAGGTTGTCGTTGATGCCGGTGCCTGGGAAGTGCATCACGCCCTTCGGCACGATGTCGAGCATCTCGTCGTTGCGCTTGAAGGGGGCGGCGCGACCATGCTTCGTCCAGTCGGGTGCGAAGCCGATCTGCGGTACGTTGCGATTATTCGCCCAGAGCGTGGCGATCTTTTCGGCGCCTTTCGGGGATTTGCCGTGGATCAGTACCATGTCTGGGTGCTTCTCGTGGACCTGATCGAGCTTGGCCCAGATCAGCCGGTGGTCATTGAAGTCGAGGCCACCGGTGACAACGATCTTTGGGCCGGGAGGGAGAAGGACTTCTTGCTCGGCGCGCTTCTTCGCCATGAGGAAGTCGCGGCTGTCGATCATCGCGGAGGTCAGGTTGCGATGGTTGACCTTTGAGCCGGTGCGAGGGAGCCAAGGCTTGCCGACATGGCGCTCGTAGTGTTCGGCGGCCTGATCGCGCATCAGTTCGAAAGCGTTCAGCCGTTCGATGAGCGTCTTGCCCTCGGCGATCTGGCGCTCGAGTTCGACCGAGTTCACCTCGCTGCCGTCCTGCTGCCGCTGCGAGCGTTTCTGAGCCTGCTCGTTGTCGTCGAGTTCGCGGGCGATCCGCTCGGTGGCGCGGTGGAAGACGTTGACGGTCGACCAGAGGAGATCGTCGAGGTCGGGTTCGAGGCGCGTGTCCTCCAGGGTCGAGATCAGGGCATCGAAGATGTCTGCGACAGCGCCTGCGACCTGATTGCCGTCTGGCAGGAGACGCTGATCCGGCTCGTCGGCGAAGGGGCGGTAGCCGTGGAGCTGGAGTTCGTTGAGGACGTGATCGGTGGGTGACGATTCATGGTGGGGTTCGTAGTCGTCGTGCTCGTTCATGGGATGCTCCCTTGGCTGGACCGCGACCGTCGCGGCCTTCATGGCGACGGAGCCCACGGGCGGAGCGGACCTGCACCCGGCGCGCGCGCCGGGCCGGAGCGAACGCGGAGGATGCCGGAGGCCGGCTATTTTGTTTCGCGATGGAAAGGCGCGGCACGCGCCGCCGGAAAATAGTCGGCCGCAGGCATTGCCTGTCCGAACCGCTTGTGGGCCGATCGCCCTCTAGAAGGCCGAGGCGCGGTCCTCTGCAAAGGACCGGACATACATGCGAGCATGACGGCGGACGCCCGCCGCCACCGTTCAGTCCCCGATCTATCCCGCCAACGCCATGAAGCGGGCGACGTCCTGCGGGGCAAGCTGCACTCGGATATGCGCCAACAGGGCATCACGGCCATAGGTGCGGAGATCCTCATTGAAGTCCCCGAGTATGGGCGACAGGGCAATCGTCTCGATCCCGACCGCCTTCGCCCGTTCGACCAGCGTGTTCCTCGCACCGTCTCCGGCGCGATCATTGTCGCGGACGATATAGAGCCGGCGCAGCGCATCGTAGAACTGGATGGCAGCAAGGTGCGCCGCGGAGAGCGCGGCCGCCGCCGATATGCCGGGCATGACCTCACGGACAGATAGCACGCTTTCGATCCCTTCGCCGGCCGCCAGCACGTCGCCTGAGAGCCCGAAGCGGACCGCGTGCCCAAGAAGGTCGCCCATCGCTTTGCGCTGGATGTCGATCGGCGCCTTACCTGAACCGTCGGGCGCGAGCCAGGTCCGATGCGCGCCGGTGATCCTGTCGGCGAGATTGGTGACGGTGGCGACCATGGCCGGCCAGGTCTCGGTCGGGCTGTGCTCGTCGGGCCGATAGTAGCACCGGGGATGGAAGCGGAGGCTTCCGCATCCGTGCAAAGCCGTAATTCCGCGTCTGCGCAAATACGCTTCTACGAGCGTGCCGCCGATCGGCTGACACATCGCGATGAGCCGACGTGCGGCCTCGGCGGACCCCGATGGTGCTGACGTGCGAGCGTGCTGTTTCGGCGCCGATTCGGGATCGGGCGGCGGCATGCTGAGGAACAGACGGGCCTCTTCGGCAACGTCGGCGAAGTCGATGAGGCCCAGCGAATCACGGATCACGTCGAGCAGGTCGCCATGCTCGCCAGTCGCGGCGTCGGTCCATTTGCCAGCGGGGCCTTTGGCGGTGTCCTTGAGGCGCACGAACATGGATCGGCCGGGCGTGTTACGAACATCGCCAACCTGCCAATAGTTGCCCTGTCGGCGACCGGCAGGGAGATAGCGTTTGCATACCGCCTCAGCCTGCCGGCCGAGACGGTATGCGAGATCGGAAGCGTCGCGGCGGGCCATCACGGGGCCTCCCGCTCGCCGATGCGCGCCACCGGATAGGTGTCGAGCAGCTTGCCGAGCACCGCCGGTCCCGTGCTGTCGATCGGCATGAAGAACCGCAGCTTCCACGAGATAATCTCCGTGAAGAGGCCATAGGCGCGAAGGCGCTCGCGCATGGCTTCGGTGAAGCCGGAAAGCTCGATGCGGTTCGCGCCCATGACGCGCACGCGGCGAAGCTGAAGCCCTTCCGCCAGGTCGAGGATCGTCCGCCCGTCGATCAAAGCCGCATAGGCGTCGTTGGCCGATAGATTGGTCGTGCCGGTCGAAGCGGCGTTCGCGGCCCAGGCTGGCGAGACGCGGCGGCCGATGATGCGCTCGCCATCGTCGGTCTGAAGCCGGTAAACGCGGGTGGACTCGTTCGGCAGACGTTTCCACACCGGCAGCAACAATCCGGCGACGATGTGAATTGTGCTGTCGCTGAAGGCGGGCACATCGGCGAGTTCGCGAGACCAAGCCGCGGCGAAGGTGTCGCGGTCGGCCTCCTGCCAATGGCTCTCTACCATCGACTTCAACGAGGCATGGTGATGCTCCATCGGCCGGATCAGGCGAACGCGACGTTCGATCTCGCCATCGTCGAGCATGAGCGACGGTGCGGAAATCTGCACGGCAGCGCGCCCGGATCGTTCGTTCACCAGCAGCTTCGCGCCACAATCATCAAGCCAGCCGAGCGCGTCGTCGAGCGAGAGCGGAAGATTGCGGGTCCGCTGGGCGATGGTCAGTAGCCGGGTCTGCGCACCCGAGGCCGGATGGGTGTAGATCGTCGTGCGATCGGTAACGACGAAGCTTTCCGCCGTCAGGGTTTCGAGGCCTACGTCATAGACGCCGCTCGCGATCGCGCTCGATACCTTTGCATCGAGAAGCTGTTCGAACGCGCTGAATAGAATGCCCTGCAACTCGATGGTGAGCGCCAGCAGCCGATTGAGGAAGGTCGTGATCGGCGGCAGCTCGTCTTTGATGCCGTTGTCGTCCATCAGCTTGAGGCCGGTGGCGGTCTCGAAGCGATGGAGCGAGCAGCCCTCGATCTTGCCCCGCACAATCAGGACATAGAGCTGGCGCAACGCGTCGCGAGCATAGCAGGATTCCAGATTGTCCTCGGGCCGGAACAGGCCCTGACCGCCGGTCTGGCGCTGCCCGCGCGTGATTGCGCCGAGCGTATCGAGGCGTCGGGCAATCGTTGAGAGGAAGCGCTTCTCCGCTTTCACATTGGTCGCGATCGGACGGAATAGCGGCGGCTGTGCCTGGTTCGTCCGATTGGTGCGGCCAAGCCCCTGGATCGCAGCGTCTGCCTTCCAGCCTGGTTCGAGCAGGTAATGGACGCGCAGCCGCTGATTCTTCGCCGACAGCTCCGCATGGTAGCTGCGGCCGGTGCCGCCCGCATCGCTGAACACGAGCACGCGCTTCACGTCGTCCATGAAGGCGGCCGTCTCGGCGAGATTCGCCGACGGCGCGCGGTTCTCGACAGTCAGGCGATCGCCTTTGCGGACGATCCGCCGCGAGCGGCCCGTCACCTCGGCCACCATGTCGGTGCCAAACCGCTGCACGATCTGATCGAGGGCGCCGGGCACCGGCGGGAGCGATGCGAGCCGTTCGATCAGTTCGTCGCGGCGCGCGACAGCTTCGCGGCTTTCGACAGGCTGGCCATCGCGATAGACCGGGCGTGACGACAGATTGCTATCGCTTGTCGTGTAGGGTTCGTAGAGCTGCACCGGGAAGGAATGGGCGAGATAGTCGAGAACGTATTCGCGCGGCGTGATGTCGACGCGCACGTCGTTCCATTCGTCGGTCGGGATCTCGGCCAGGCGTCGTTCCATCAGGGCTTCGCCCGTCGATACGATCTGCACGACGGCGGCATGGCCAGCCGCCAGATCACGGTCGATCGAGGCGATCAGGGTTGGCGTCTTCATCGACGTCAGCAGATGCCCGAAGAAACGCTGCTTGGCGCTCTCGAAGGCTGAGCGGGCCGCGGACTTCGCCTGCCGGTTCAACGTCCCCGTCGAGCCGGTGATGTTGGCGGCCTCCATCGCCGCATCGAGATGATTGTGGATGATGGCGAAGGCGCCGGCATAGGCGTCGTAAATGCGGCGCTGCTCATCGGTCAGCGCGTGCTCGACCAGCTCGTATTCCACGCCGTCATAGGAGAGCGAGCGGGCGGTGTAGAGGCCGAGCGAACGCAGGTCGCGGGCCAGCACCTCCATCGCCGCGACGCCGCCATCCTCGATCGCCTCCACGAATTCCGCGCGGGTGGCGAAGGGGAAGTCCTCGCCACCCCAGAGGCCAAGCCGCTGGGCATAGGCGAGATTGTGGACGGTGGTCGCGCCGGTGGCAGAGACGTAGACGACGCGGGCATTCGGGAGGGCGTGCTGAAGCCGCAGGCCCGCGCGTCCTTGCTGTGAGGCGGCAACGTCGCCCCGTTCTCCCTTGCCGCCGCCGGCGTTCTGCATCGCGTGGCTCTCGTCGAAAATGATCACTCCGTCGAAATCGGAGCCCAACCAATCGACGATCTGTCGGACGCGCGAAACCTTCTCAGCCTTGTCGTCGGAGCGCAGCGTGGCGTAGGTTGCAAATAAGACGCCCTCCGAGAGCGTGATGGCCTTGCCCTGCGGGAACCGTGACAGCGGCGTGACCAGCAGGCGCTCCATGCCGAGCGCTGACCAGTCGCGCTGCGCGTCCTCGATCAGTTTGTCGGACTTAGAGATCCAGACGGCCTTGCGCCGTCCCTGGAGCCAGTTATCGAGGATTACGCCGGCCGCCTGGCGGCCTTTCCCGGCGCCGGTGCCGTCGCCGAGCATGAAACCACGGCGGAAGCGAACGGTGTCGGGCACGTCGGCGGGCGCGGCCTTCACGACGTCAAAGGTCTTATCGACCGTCCATGATCCGGTGAGATGATCGCTGTGCGCCTCACCGGCATAGATCACCGTCTCGAGCTGTGCATCGGACAGCAGGCGGAGGATGTTCGCCGGCAATGTTGGCCGATAGCTCGGCTTGGGCGGTGCGATGCTCGCCATGGCGGCGGACTGGACGAGCCTCGTTGGGTGAGCCTGAGAGCCGGGAATGCGGATCGATTGCAATCCGTATTCTTCATAGATCGCTTCGGTCAGGCGCGCGCCCTCTGCCGGCGCCCAGTCCACGGTCTCATAGGCGAGTGCGACCCCATCGGGATCGGTGGCGATCGGTGTTCCCGGATGCGAGGATGCCGTGCGGGCGAGGTAGCCGCGCACAGATTTCGGGGACGCTGCCAAGCTCGGCGCAAGGATCTCCGGCAAAGTGACGGGCAGGCGGGCCGGCATGTCGCGCTTGATCCAGCCGAGCAACGTAGCGACATCGGGCGCCATGCCGGGCGATGTCGGAAAGCTAACCGGTTCGCCAGCCGGCAGCTTGTCGATGACGGTCAGCCGCGTCGCGAAGGTGGTTCCGTGCTTGGCATAGACCGAGCCGGCAATTGCCGCGGAGAAGACGACAGTGCTCCGTTTCTGCAGGCGCTCGAACGCACCGCGCCAATTAGGCGTGTCCGGCCCGACAGCGGCTCCGGTGATCGCCACGAGCCGGCCACCGGGCGCAAGCCGGTTCAGGGCCGAGGCGATGTGGCGAAAGCCGGCGTCTACGACGCGGCCGGGGACATTGGCCATCGCCGAGAATGGTGGGTTCATCAGCACGACGGAGGGAACGGCTGCCGGGTCGAGATGATCGTCGATCTGTGCGGCGTCGAACCGGGTGACGGTGATTGCCGGGAAGAGAGAGGCGAGGAGATCGGCGCGAAGGTCGGCCAATTCGTTGAGGATCAGCGATCCGCCGACCATCGATGCGAGAATGGCGAGCAGGCCAGTGCCAGCTGAAGGCTCCAGCACGATGTCGTCCGGCGTGATCGCCGCCGCCGTCAACACAGCGAGGCCAAGCGGCACTGGTGTCGAGAATTGCTGAAGCTCCTGAGATTCCTCGGATCGGCGAGTATGGGTGGGCAAAAGCCCCGCGACTTTCGCCAGCATGGAAAGCCGTGCCGCCGGAGATACGGATTTGCGGAAAAGTGCGCGTCCGAATTTCCGCAGGAACAGGACGGCGGCGACCTCGCAGGCTTCGTAGGCGACCTTCCAATCCCATGCGCCAGCGGAATCGGAAGCGCAGAACGCAGTTTCCATCACCGCACGCAGCAGCGGCGTATCGATGCGCTCACCGCGTTCGAGATGGAGGAGCAGGTTCTGGGCTGCCGACAGGATGGCAGGCCCACGGGCGACGGGCGCGGCCGGAGCGGCCACGGATAAAAAGACAGTCATCGGGAGATCCTCGGGAGAGCGTGAACGGACAAGCCCGGCCGGCGCTCTCTCTCGAACCGCCCGGACTCATTCCGTCCCGGCGGACCTCTCACTCTCGAAGGCGGGCATCAAAAAAGCGCCGGGCCGCGAGGCGGGGCGCTTTGACGATCGGGGGAAGAGGGCTGGCTATCACAACTATGATGGCGCTTCGGGCCGCACGAAACCGCCCGGATCGTCAGGATCGGGCGGCAGATAGGCGTCATAGGGATTGTCGTCGGCGAGATGGCCGAAGGGGGTGAAGACATAATCTCCGCTATCGCGCCCAACGGCGCAGATGACATAGCGCTGGGCGCCGGTCTCGGCGTCGAGGCATTCCATGAGCGCGAGATTGTCATCCGCCGCCGCGCGCAGCAGCGTCTGGAAATTGCATCTAGCATGGTCGGGGATGCTCATGTCCGTTCTCCATCGCCAGAGAGAAGCTCGGCAAGCCAACCATCGGTGTAAGTCCAGTCGACGGTCTCGCCCGTGGCGAGATCGAGGACATGCGCGCCGCCGCCGAAACCATCGAGCCGAGGTTTCGAGCAGGTGTTGGCGTATTGGAAGCCCCAGCGGCCGGTGAGACCGAATTCCACAGCGCACCGTTTGAAGAACTGTATCAGCCGCTCGGGATCGCCGGTGACGTCATCGCGCATCCAGAGGTTCGTGCTGCCATGTACGGGCTGGATCGAGAGCAGGAACCCGTCTGAAGGCGGTTCCTCCGAGACGCCTTCCTCCGACAGGACGTTGTAGAGATCGAGCGCACGAGCGGCGTTCTGAGGCGTGCCGACATCGAGCAGGCACGAGAAATGAGTGAAGTAGCCGGCCATGCCAGGCTCCTGAAACGAAAGGAGCCCGGCGCGATGGCCGGGCTCGATGAGAGGGGAATGGGGCGGAGCGGCTGGAGCCACCCCGCCTCCTGTGATCATTCGGCCGCGATGGCGTGGACTTCGTCGTCCTCGTCCGCGGTGACGTCTTCATCCTCGTCGCCCTCGGTGAAGAAGGCCGGCAGGTCAGCCCCGTAATCCTCAGCACCCGCGTCGACGCCGGGCGTGGCGGTTTCGGCCTCGGCTGCCAGGCGCAGGGGCTCCGGGAGCCAACCGGTGTCGGCCAGCAGGCGCTCGGCTTCCCGTGCCATGTCACCCTTCTTCAGATGGTCGATGAGCTGCGCGGCCTGCTCGCCCGCACCCTCGCGTACCGCTTCGAGGATGCGCGGCTTGGTGACCCGGCCGAGATAGTTGCCGACCGTGGGCCGCCAGCCGACCTCGACCATATCGAGACCGGTCGCGCGCGCCAGCCGGTCAGCCTGAGCGAGCCGCATGTCCAGCGTGTGCTGAGAGGCGCCGTTGCCGCCATAGGGGTTGGGCTTCTCGTAGAGGGCGTTGACGCCATAGCTGACGCAATGGGCGAGCAGCGCCATGCGGCTGGTATCGTCGAGCCCGGCCAGCCAGTCCCACAGCGCCTGGTCTTCGGCGGGGATGTCGCCTGCCCAGGCCTCGTTACGCTCCTGCACCGCACGAGCCGATGGGCTGTCATTCAGCCCCTCGTCCTGCACGGGGAAGAAGATGTGATTGACGCTCGCCTCCAGCGCGCCCTTGCACATGCGATGCTGGAAGGTGTCCGAGACCAGCTTGTGCAGCAACGCGGTCATGGCGACATGCGGATGCTCAGCCAGCGCGTTGCGCAGCGCCAGCGTCCGTTGCGCGGTCAACTCGGTGACCAGACGGTCGGGCAGCGGCCTGATCGCCTCTTCCTCCTCGTCCTCGCTGTCCGCCGGTTCGCCGCCGATGGTGATGACGGCGCGCTGCACACGTGGATCAGCCGGATCATGCTGAACCTCGCCGGTCTCGCCGTCCTCGATGTCGTGCACCGGTTCGGGCGCCTCGTCCTCGGGGCGGACATAGCCGCGTTCGATGTCGAGCCGGCCGTCATGGCCGACGCTGACGAAGACGCCGGCGCGGGCGATGTCGGCGGGCTCGAAGCGGATGGGACGCTCATCGAAGGCCGCAAGGGCTGTCTCGATCTCGCCGAGACGCTGATCGACCTCTTCCGGCAGGTCGTCAGCGCCTTCATACTCGGCTTCGAGCTTCTGATATTCAGCGTTCAGGGCTGCCATCGTCGCCTGTTCATCGGTGGTCAGGTCGAGCGGCTCGCCTTCCAGCGCCCGCAGGCCATGGGTCGCGCCATACGGAAAGCTGACGGCGACCTCGATCCACTTCCAGCCTTCGGCTGCAACCGTGTCGGCTTCGGCCTTCAGCTTCTCGGCGACCAGCCGGTCGAGCAGCGTCACGTCCTGCAGCCAGCCGCCATCGTCGGACTGGAACAGGTCGCGCATGATGATGCCGCCGGCCACCTCATAGGCGTCGAGGCCTACGAAAACGGCGCGCTTGTCGGAGGCCCGGACCGTGGTCTCGGTCAGCATCCGGCGGATCTGATAGGGCTCCTTCGACCAGGAATCCTTCACGGCATCCCAGACCTGCTGCTGGCGGTCATGGTCGCCGGAAACCGTGAAGGCCATGAGCTGCTCCAGTGTCATGCCGTCCTCGGCATAGATGTCGAGCAGCGCCGACGAGACAGAGGCAAGCCGGAGCCGCTGCTTCACGACCTGGGCCGACACGAAGAAGGCGGCGGCGATCTCTTCCTCGGTCATGCCTTTGGCGCGCATGTCCTGAAAGGCCCGGAATTGATCGAGAGGGTGGAGCGGCGCGCGCTCGATATTCTCGGCGAGCGAGATCTCTTCGGCGAGGATCGCGCCATCACGCTCGCGCACGACACAGGGCACCGGTGTAGTCTTGGCGAGGCGCTTCTGCTTCACCAGCATCTCGAGCGCGCGGAAGCGGCGGCCGCCGGCCGGCACCTCGAACATGCCGGTCTCGTTGCTCTCGGCATCGATGACCGGGAAGACGCTGATGCTCTGGATCAGGCCGCGACGGGCGATCGAGGCCGCCAGGTCCTCGATCGAGATACCGGCCTTAACGTGGCGGACGTTGGACTGGCTGAGCACCAGCTTGTTGAAGGGGATGTCGCGCGAGGACGACAGGGTGATCTTCTGAACGGCAGTAGCCATCGGGATTTGCTCCGCGACGGGCGGCCGGGAGCCTCTCTCTCGACCTCCAACCCGTCACGAAGCGAAACGCCGCTCTCTCACTCTTGGAGGGCAGCGCCTACCGAAGATGTGGATACAGAAAGGGACAGAAGCCCTACAATAATCAAGAAAATCGAATCAATGCCATTTGTTGCCTGGGAGAAATCCATTGAGCTTATTAGGATATGCTGAAGACTTACAAAAATTATCTGAGGCATTTAAGCAGGTGCACCACCCTCAACTCAAAAAAATAATGGATGAGGCGGTGCGTCTTCAAGAATCCTGGAGTGGTTCCAACATGGGTTATCATGCCTATGTCTATTATTCTAATTTGTCGTCTCGGCCACCAGGAGCGCAGTTTAGTCCGGAATGGGGGCTAATGGACATGAGTTTTACCAGCATGGGATCTGTTGGCGATTGGCAGGAATACCCAAGTGGGGCCGTGAAGGAGGAGATCGAGCGGCGAGCAGGTAATCCGGATATTACACTAGCCATCCGTGATAGCGCGGCAATACGTGAAAAAATTGAAGATATCCGCGATGAAATTATTTCAGAATTGACGGTCGCTTTGGATGAAGAAAGTGACGAGTTTCTCCGAAGGCTAAAAGATGAGGCGGAGAAAATATCTCTGCCAACCGCAGATGTTTTAGGTCGCGCCATGCTACCAAGCGGTCAAATTTGGTCGCGCGACAGTAATGCGATTAGCGGCGGCCTGCACCTCGCACCTCACCAAGAAGTTATTGCAAAAATTGCGGCCCTACAAATTCCTGCCGATGAATGTGGCGAGCTAAGTAAAATTGCTAGAAAGGCGGGTTCTCATTTGGGTCGCCGCAGTAAGAAAAGTCGTAGAGAAGAGCGGATAGGAACCAATGTATTCATTGGCCACGGCCGATCTCCTTTGTGGCGAGAGTTGAAAGATTTCGTGGTGGGTCGACTGGGGCTGCCTTATGAGGAATTTAACCGCGTTCCCGTGGCTGGCGTCACAAATATCGCGCGCCTGTCAGAGATGTTGGACGGCGCGGCGTGTGCCTTGGTCGTACTGACCGCTGAAGATGAAATGAAAGACGGGTCCGAGCGTGCCCGGATGAATGTCATTCATGAGGTAGGGCTTTTTCAGGGTCGTCTCGGCTTCACCAAAGCCATAATCCTGTTGGAGGAGGGATGTGCGGAGTTCTCGAACATTCAGGGGCTTGGTCAGATCAGATTTCCTCGCAACAATATAGCCGCAGCTTTTGAAGAGGTGCGAGCGGTTCTGGAGCGAGAGGGTGTCTCCACCGCGTAGGCCTGTTTTTGACATATTGGATCAACCAGATAGCAAGCCGGAAACACGGACATCTGCATTTCCGGCTTTGAGTAATTCAGGCGGCCCGATCGAGCAGCTTCTTCGCTTTGCCCTCCATATCGAGGCGGGCATCCTGATGCGGCTTGTCACGCGCGACGGCGGTAATGCCCTGCACGAAATCGAAGATGCTTTCGGGCGGGCGACCTTCCTCGGCCAGCACCGTGTCGATGATCTTGCCGGTCTCGACCTTGGAGAAACCGCGACGGCGCAGGAAATCGGTGCGGTCCTCGTAGGTCCTGGCGACAATCCGTTCGCGAGCGGCCTTGATGCCGTTGACGAAGGGCATGGGCGAGGAGTTCGCGAAGTTCAGCAACGCCGGCGCCGCCTCATGCGCAAAGCGGTTGGCGGCATATTTGCTGTGGCGGATGGTGATTTCCTCGAAATCCTCCACGCCCCACAAATTGCGATTCTGGCAGACCGCGCGCAGATAGAAGCTCGCCATGCCAAGGGTCTTGGCGCCAACTTCCGAGTTCCAGCAGTAGAAGCCGCGGAAGAACAGATCGGGCGATCCGTCCGGCAGGCGGCCGGCTTCGATCGGATTCAGATCGTCGACGAGAAAGAGGAAGACGTCGCGATCCGAAGCGTAGAGCGTCGTCGTATCTTTGGTGATGTCGACGCGAGGATTGTAGACGCCGGTCGACCAGTCCAGCACGCCCGGCACCTTCCAACGTGTGTCGCCTGTGCCGTTGCCAGCGATGCGCTGTACCGCCTCGACCAGTTCGTGATCGAAGATGCGGCCATAGTCCGGGCCGGTGACGGCGCGCAGCTCGACGCGCCCATCGTCGGTTTCGAACGTTTTGATCTGCTCGGCCCGGTTGGAGCTCAGGCCATATTGCAGATTGATGCCGGCAAGCGCGGCGGGGAGCTGCCGCAAATAGGCGGCGGGCGCGCCGACCATGCTGGCGAGCTGGCCGAAAGACCAGTGCGTCGGCGAGACGGGAGCGTTGGCGCCGGGGAGCATGAAGGCCAGCCGCTCCGGATCGTCGCGATTGGCCTCGACATGGACGAGCGCGCTTTCCACCACGCGGGTGCGGCTGCGTTCGGTGCGGTCGCGCACGGACCTGGCCAGTTCCGACAGTGAAAGGTAGCGCTCATCAACTGGACGCGAGAACCATTCGGACGAGACGCGGCCGATCCGCTCGCCACGGCTGACATCCACCTTGTAACCGCCGCTCGTGTCACGGCGCGCATCGAGTGCTTGCATGTTCATGGGACCTATCTCCACGACGGGCGCGGGAGCCTCTCTCCCAGCTATTCACCCGTCACGGAAACCGGTCCGCTCTCTCACTCTGGGGGCGTTGCGGGGATCTCCCCGCTCGAAGGGGTCGGCCGAGACCCAAGGCTCGGACGCAGGGGAAGGCCTCCCACCTCTGGTCACTAATATCGAACCGAAACGCTCGCGCTGTCGGGGGCACTGGCTAGAAATCTTGACTGATAGCTTAATTTGTCATATATGAACGTTTGTTTGCTTCATTCCATCAAATATGGATGATTGATATGGGCTCCCCCAAGACAAAACCAGCACTGGAACGGCTGGGCCAGGATATCCGCCACGCGCGTCTGCGGCGTGGCATTGCCGTGGCGGATCTCGCCGTGCGTGCGGGAACCTCGCCAAGTTCCATCGCCCGCCTTGAACGGGGTGATCCGGGCGTTGCGATCGGAACGCTTGCCGACGTTCTCGTTGTGCTCGGCCTTCTGGAGCGGCTCGCTGACCTGGTCGATATCCGCAAGGACGATCTGGGGCTGGCGCTGGCAGCGGAGCACGGACCGCGTAGGGGCCGCTCCTTCGCGGCAAGGCTGAAAAAGCAGAAGGCTCAGACGGAGGAGACGCAGAATCGGCAGGACGTTGTGGACCCTGACGGAGCCTCCTTCTGATGGCCGATTTCGTCGCCCATGTTGCGCTTGGCGAAGCCCGCGCATCGGTGGGCCAGTTGCGTTTCACCCATGCCGGGCCACGGCAATTCTCGACCTTCACTTATAGTCCCGAATGGATGGAAAACCCGCGCGCCTTCGCCATACAGCCTGACTTTCTTCTGGAGACCGGCCCATTCCACACTTCGGGGCAGCCCGGCAACATGCGCGACGCCTTGGCGGGCGTTTTCGCCGATGCGGCGCCGGACAGTTGGGGGCGCAGGCTGCTCGAACGCGCCTATGGCAATGGTCTCAACGAATTCGAGTATCTGACGCTTTCCGACGATGCCTGCCGTCAAGGCGCGCTGCGCTTTCTGGATGACAAGGGCGAAGTCATTCGCGGCAAGGCGGCCGACGCCGTTCCCCGTCTGGTCGATCTTGAAACCATCACGGCGATCGCGCGCGCCTATGAGCAAGGCAAGGAAATCTCGCCCGAGGAGATGCAGGCGCTGGCCGGGGCGGGCGGCTCCGGCGGCGCTCGCCCAAAAGCCAATGTCAGGGACGGCGACGCGCTGTGGCTGGCGAAGTTCACCTCCGTCCACGATCAGCAGCCGATCGAGCGCGTCGAGGTCGCAACCCTCCGCCTGGCGGCAGCCTGCGGTATCCGCACCCCCGAGGCACGGCTGGAACTGGCTGACACGCCGTTCCCGGTTGCTCTGATCCAGCGGTTCGACCGACGTGGGTCCGCACGGATTCCCTACATCTCCGCGCGCACTGCGCTCGGCAAGACAGGGGCGGAGCTGGGTTCCTATACCGAGATCGTCGATTTCATGCGGGCTTATTCACCCGATCCTTCCGACGATTTCCGCGAACTCTACCGGCGCCTGATCTTCACGATCCTCGTGTCCAACAAGGATGACCACCTGAAGAACCACGGCTTCCTTTATGTGGGAGCGGGTCAGTGGCGCTTGTCGCCAGTATTCGACGTGAACCCGGCCCCGGATCGCAACCCGCATCTCGAGACGGCGATCCTTGAGGGTGGCGCCCATGATCGGTCGATCAACCTCGCACTCGAAGCCTGCGAGTTTTTCGAGATTCCCGAGGCCCAAGCACGGGAGATCATCCGAACAATGGCGCAGCGCATTTCGGACGGATGGCGGGAAGCCTTTAGGCAGGTTGGCGTCTCTGGCGCGCTGGCGCGTGACTACGAGGCCGCTTTCGTGGGCGATGAGATGGAAACGGCGCACGAACTTTAAGTCATATTTGACGAATAATAACGTATTATGCATCAAATATGAGTGTTAGAGAGGCCGCTCGCCTCATGCGCTAGGCTGCGCTGCTTCAATAGTCAGGGGACGAATCAAAAAACCATAAACCTGGGGCACCGTACTCAAGGCTTCAAAAACGCGCGCGTTGATATCGCCATGGTTCGATCAGGCGCCCGTGACGGTCGGGCTTCTTCCGAACGATCTCCGCCGAAAGAACGTCATCTATCCGTGCGCGTGCTGCCTCCTCCTTCAAGCCCAACGCTTGCCGTTTTTCAAAGTCGTGCTCCCACAACAGCGCCTCCTGGCATTCGAGGACCGCGGCCCTTTCGGCAAGGACTTTGGGATGCGTGTGCAGCCAACGCACAAAGGCGACCGCACCTGGCGTTCGCTGCCAAAGGTCGCCGCACTGATCCAGATAGCTGTGAGCCGTCTCCGGTTTGGCGAGGTTCGAGCCGTGCCAAATCGCAAGCGCCGCCGGCTCCGGGTTCCCTGACAACATCTCTGCGATATAGCCGTTCGCGACGAAACCACGGCGCAGCTTGGTCGCGGCAGAGACGGGATCACCGGCTTTCAGATACAGCAGGGCATGCTCGTAGTGATAGGGCGGGTAGTGCACAGCTTCGTCGGTGAAAACGCGCTCGGCCTTCGCCGTTTCGCCAGCACGCAGATATTCCGGACCAATCAGGTAGCGGATGCCCTGATTGTCGTTCGGATTCCAGGCAAGCATCCTCTCCATCAGCCGCAGAGCATCCTTGCGTTGGCCAAGCCGGAGCAGCGAAAGGACAACGCCATGCGCCGCGCGCAGAAAGGGGCGATTTTCGAGGAAGCCCCATTCGATCGAACCGGCGTAGCTGGCGGGGATCGCGCGCTCACCCACTTCCAGACCCTGAAGGCAGGCTTGGAGTGCAAGCTTGGGCTTGCCTTCCTCCATGAGCGCATAGCCCAGATGGGCATGGCCGTCGATGAAGTGGGGGTGACGCTCGACCAGCGCCTTCAGCGTCTTCACGCACTTTGCAGGCGCGAGCGTCCCGCCGTCGCGCTGCTCAAGCGCGTCATCCAGTTCCTCGACGATCCGATCATAGTCATCGCCATGACGGAGAACACCGCCGTCATCGAAGATTTCAAGTGTGAGCATGCCCTATCTCCTGCCCGGCTTGCGGACATACGTCTGCTTTGATCAACCTTGCGTCGTCATTGTCACGCTCGCGGCTGGCGGTTGCGGGCGCAGCAGATGGATGCGCAGGTTGCTGTGGATTTTCCGAGGCACCAGTCGCAGACTCACCCCATTTCTCTCATCGGGTTCCTCCACAATCACACGATCCAGCGTCCTGTCCAACGCCGCAATCTCCGTTAGAATCTTGCGCGAGCCTCTGACACTATGGGGATACTTTCAGCCGTCGCACCCGTCTAGGATATCGTTATAGTATGATGAAAGACAAATCAGTACCGTTCAAACTGGGTCAATATTATACGATAGAAAATACTGGCCAGATGAATTCCAACGTTTGAACCGTACAGAAAGGGCGGTGGGAGCAAGAAACTACGACGCGAATCAGTATCGTAGCTGCGCCTACAATTCAACGCGGAGGGGACGTCGATTTTTAACCTACTGATGTTTAATGCCGATTGGCCATCGGGGAGAGTCGCTGTCCCTGTCGGCCGGATGTTCGAATATACGGAAGCACATATCATCGAGCAATTCCGAGCGAACAATGCGCCGATCTTGGAAAAGCTTACGGCTCTGCCTTGCCTCTTCTGTGAAGAGGGGACCGGCGATGAGGTCGCGTACGTAGGGCAAATAAACCGGGCACGCATCGTTGGGGGCGACGTTTCGCTTGAGGTAGGTTTTGACGCCGACGTTCCTCCTCTTAGAAACTCGCAAATCTATGATAGCCGGGCTGAACTCGACATGCCCAGAGAGTTCGAATTCTCTCGCAACCACTGGGCTGTGAAAGAGGTCGACTTATATCGCTTTCTGCTTCGGCGAGTACGCCCTCGGCGACAGCGGCCTACGGTCTTCCCATTGGCCGAGCATGAGAATTTGGACCCTCATCTTGCGTCCGCCATGATGCCCTTTGATGCGGCGTTCAATCCTGTGTTTGATGCTATCCGCACCGCTGCTCAGGGCGTCGGGCTTCGTTGCCGACGAGCGGATGACATCTGGGAGAATGCGTCAATTATTCAGGACGTCGTCTCTCTGATTGATCGTTCGCGCATCGTGATCTGCGACTGCTCAGGGCGCAATCCGAATGTATTTTACGAAGCTGGTATTGCTCACACCTTAGGTCGAGAGGTCATCCTCATTGCGCAAAGCGATCACGATATCCCGTTCGATCTGCGCCATCTCCGATATGTTCGCTACCTCAACAATGACCAAGGCCGAGCCGAGTTGTCGGCGGCGCTACTTGCCCGGATTCAGACAATCATCGGACACTAGATGTCACACGTGGATAACTAAATATGCACATCGCGGGTGGACTGTATCGAGAATTGTGTGAAACGCCGACATGGAACGCCCAGTTTGGATCGGGTGGCCGCGCGGCGGCAGCCGTCAGCGCTATGTCGCCAGGAAGCACTCTCCACACCTATGCACGAGACGGGAGCAACGCGGGTGCGGACGAGCTGTCGGCCCTCGGCGTGAAGCTGTCCCGTACCCGTTCCGATATTGCGATCGCATTTGCATACTTCCATCCACTTTCTCAGCCGCACATCGAGCCCCGACCGGAGACAATCCCCCAGGAGCCTCCGATACACGTTTCGGGAGAGGTGGTCCTGAGATTTGGCTTCCTCGAAGGATCTGCTTTAGTGCGTGCCGCCAAAGCAATTTACGATCCTCAAACAGCTGTTCATCCTGAGCCATTTGGAGCAAACGGCTCGACAGCGAAGCGACTTGCCCTGGTCATGAATGAGTTGGAGCTCTGCCGTTATACGGGTTGTCCCGACTTGGCGACTGCCGCTGGGAACGCCATGTCGAATGACAGCCAGGTGACCGTGATAGTCGTAAAAAGAGGAGTGCGTGGTGTCACTGTCTACGAGCGCAATGCCGAACCTATCACCGTTCCCGCGTATTATTCATCTCAGGTGTTCAAAATCGGAACTGGAGACGTCTTCAGCGCCGTGTTTGCGCATCATTGGGGCGAAGCTGGCGCTTCCGCACCTGAAGCAGCGGACCTCGCGTCTCGATCGGTTTCCGCTTACTGTGAGACAAGGACCCTTCCGATACGGATTGAATCTCTAAAAAGCCGCGAGCCCGTAACAGGGGACTCGCCAAGCCGGCTTATCCTACATGGCTCAACATCGACAATTGGGAGGCGGTATACACTTGAGGAGGCTCGCTTCCGCCTGAAAGAGCTTGGTATCGATGCGCTCTCGCCTCAGCTCGATCAGATCCCAGAACCATTATCCAAAAATGTACCTTCACTTGTAGTAGCCGATGGATTGAGCACATCGGAAATTCGACGGCTCTGTGAAACGCAGCCTTATGGAGGTATTGTTATATTAGACGAAGAGCGCCGACCTGATGTCGCTGAGCTATCAAATTTGGGGGCCATTATTATTTCTGACTTCGCCTCGTCTTTGTACCGATCTGCCTGGCCTCGTGCATTTTACCGCGGCTAAATGGTTGCGGCGACGCGTGAACTGTGAGAATTCTGATTTACTACTCTGGGGGGAGTAATTGCGTATGTCAGACATCTACATAGTATATTCACGAGAAGATGTCCGACAGGCTGAGAGGTTAGTTCAAACTCTTTCAACGCGATGGGATGTTTGGTGGGACGATAAAATCGTTGGCGACTTCTCTACCGTGATCGAACGTGAAATCCAGAATACAAAATGCATTGTTCCGCTCTGGTCCCCGACGGCGAAGGACAAGAGCAATGTAAAGGACGAGCTTCGCTTAGCTGAGCAATATAATATTCCGATTATTCCCGCAAAGATCAGCCCGACAAATGCACCGTACGGCTTTAATGGGTACAGTGCGGTTGATCTGCTGGGCTGGGCCGGAGAAGACGATCATCCTGGTATCCAACACCTGATGCGGAAGATTTCGACTGTTGTCCCGCCGAGGACGGCACCAACCCGCCCATCAGCCATTGCAGGGGGTAAGGTCCCCCTCCCGAGCTTGTTCCTGTCCGTGTCGTCACACGAGACACAGCTCGTTCCTCTTGAGGCTCTGAAGGCCCTCCGTCTCTTCGGCACATCGACGATCCTCGTCTCCGCCTACGATCTGTTTCCACCCCGCCGCCCACGAGGCATCCAGCAGGAGCTGAAGCGTATTCGTTCCCAAGGAGGTTTTGTCCTTGTCGACTCGGGCAATTATGAAGCGACGCGACGCGACGACGACGGATGGAAGCCCGAGGATTTCGAACTGGCGTTGCAAGGGATCCCACACGATTGGGTATATTGCTTTGATGAGATGGACCCGTCGAGGGACCGAAAGCGCGCGGTCGGGCAAGTCATCGCTGCAGTCGAAAGAGACAGGAAGTTCACCAAAGCCCCCGTCCTTCCAATCGTTCATGCCCCCGCCACTCCCTCAAATGGGTACGATCTTAAGACTCTTCCTGAAGTGGTGCGGGATGTAGCCGACCAGCTCCAGCCACCGATGATTGCACTGGCGGAGCGGGAGTTGGGCCGAGGGTTGATTCAGCGTGCACAGACCATGAGACGTGTCCGAAACGAGCTTGATCGGCTGTCTTTTTATCAACCGATTCATCTCTTGGGTACCGGAAATCCATGGAGTATTGCAATCTTGACAGCAGCTGGAGCCGACAGCTTCGATGGATTAGAGTGGTGCCGGGTTGCCGTTGATCGGCAGCAACACAGGTTAAATCACTACCAGCATTTCGATTTTTTTGCATACCAAGCGCAGATGGCGGCTTCGTCAATAACTGTTTCTGCGCTCGCCGACGACAATATCGACTACGCTGGTAAAGTCGCGTTTCATAATCTCGATTACTATCAGGAATTCACCCACGATTTGCAGGCTGCCGCTTCAACAAATCGATTAGAAGCATTTGCCGTCGGTCTTTTGGGGCAATCAAATTCAAAGCAACTTAGGGATCAAATGCCGGATTTGTTCAGATGAGAAACGATGCAGCCAAGCTGGAACATGCCGTTGCCGCGATATGCCCCGAGATTGAGGAAAGAGCCAAGCGCTCTCAGGGCGCACTTGACGAGCGAAGTCTTTGGTGGGAGCTCGCATGCTGCCTGCTCAGCAGTCAGGTGCCGTATGGGCTCGCCGTAGCGATCGCCGATGCTTTGGACAAAAGGCAGCTTCTCCTGAATCCATCGGTCCCCCATGCCGAACTCTTTGATGAAATCCTAGGGGTGCTCCGTCAACCAGTATTGGTGGACGGTAGCCTTCGACATTATCGCTTTCCTAAATCGAAATCGATGCAGTTGGCCTCCGCGCGCACATCGGTCTCTCAAGAGAGTGAGAACCTGTGCTCACTTTTGCATGCCTTTGGAAATGCGGGATCTGCCCGCTCGTGGCTTGTGTCGAATGTGGCGGGTATCGGGCCAAAACAAGCCAGTATGTTCCTGCGAAACTCAGGTATCAGCTACGATCTCGCGGTTCTGGATCGTCACGTATTGAACTACATGACGGCAATTGGGCTCTACACAGGCGCAGAGAGAACCATTTCGAAGCTTTCGGACTATCACACGCAAGAAGTGAAATTGATTTCACACGCAAACCGGCTCGGCTTTGCCGTGGGCCTTCTGGATTGGGCGATCTGGATAGTCATGCGGGTTGCGGGGCCTCGAGATACGGAGCGCGCGTTAGCATGAGCATTGTCCCTCTCGTTTCCGGTGGTCTCGATTCCACGTTGGTCGCCTACCTCGCTAAAGAGGAAGGAGTCCACCAGTTCCCACTTTTTGTCGACTATGGGCAACGATCCCGGGATCGAGAGCTCGCCGCCTGCAGGTCAGCGATGGCCAAATTGCAGTTGCCAGATTTGGAAGTGGCAGACTTGTCCGGCTATGGCCGCCTTATCAAATCTGGGTTGACGGACCCG
This sequence comes from Brucella sp. NBRC 14130, assembly GCF_040371715.1. Classification (NCBI taxonomy): domain Bacteria; kingdom Pseudomonadati; phylum Pseudomonadota; class Alphaproteobacteria; order Hyphomicrobiales; family Brucellaceae; genus Brucella; species Brucella sp. NBRC 14130. The sequence continues at coordinate 213,581 of NZ_BAABTE010000001.1, read as the reverse complement.
AACCAGCGAGTGCTAGAGGATGCCTTCACTCCTGGTCGAAATCTCCTCTTTCTGCTTGTAGCAGCAGCCTATGCCTTTCAGCGCGACGCTGATGCTATATCGATCGGGCTGCTCCATGAGGAAACAAGCCTTTTCCCTGATCAGACATCGGCCTTCTTGCGGGAGGCGGAGGCAATGATCGCACGCAGCATGGGCCGGGAGATAAGGGTGCTTGCGCCGCTGTCCTCCTTCCACAAGCAGGAAGTTATCGAGCTCGCGAGGTTGAAAGGTATCGAAGGCACCTATTCGTGCCATTTGGGCGATGAAACACCTTGCGGAGCGTGCATCGCATGTAACGAATTCAAGCTCGAAGGGGTCTGACATGGGTGGTGGGAGCAGCGGGAGCTGGAGTAGGTTAGGCGACATTCGGTCCCTGGAGGAGAAAGCCAAAGCGGCACTTCAGGGCGGAAAACGAAATGTCTTCATCAGTTTCGCAACAGAAGATATGAACGAGGTTAATCTTCTGCGCGCGCATGCAAAGAACGAGAACAGTGATATCGAGTTCAACGATCACTCCGTTCGCGAGCCCTATGACAGCGAGCGCGCGGAATACATCAAACAAAAGATTAGCGAGCGGATATCGCGTTCATCGGTTTGTGTCGTCTACATTTCCGACAATACCGCGCAAAGCCGGTGGGTGACCTGGGAAGTAGAGACCAGCCTCGCTCTTGGAAAAAAGGTGGTAGCCGTTCACCCTAAAGGTGGCGCGCCACGGCAAAATCCGTCTTGGGTTGCGAAGCACGGCATTAAGGTCGTCCAATGGAATAAATTGGCCGCTGAACTGAAATAGTCCGGAGATCTGTCAATATGACGCCTGATAGTTTCCCCGCCTTATACCGTTCGGCTGACGGTTCCGCCGCCGATGCCCAGTCGAGCTATCTAAGGCTTATTCGGTTGCAGTACCTTTTGCTCACGGTCGCAGCAACGATCTCTATCTGGTTTGGAGTGTCTGCTGATCTGTATATCGCTTACGCTCTCGTTCTGGCTGCCTCGACGGGCCTGCTGCTATATATGGCGGTCCAAAAGCCTGAGAAAGAGTGGTACGGGTGCCGAGCGTTGGCGGAGTCGATCAAGACGTCAACCTGGCGTTACATGATGCGAGCCGAGCCATTCGAAGATGCCCCTAAACTTTCAACAGTCGCCGAAAAATTCTCGGAATTTTTGAGGGCGATTCTGGATGCCAACAGCCACGTCCGCGACTCAATAAGTCGCCGGCCGGTAACCGGCGATCAGATCACCAACGAAATGAATGCGGTTCGTGCTCTGCCTCTGGTAGAGCGTATTCAACGATATAATACTGACCGGATTGCGGACCAACGCGAATGGTATGTAGCAAAGGTTACCTGGAATAGGCGACGTTTTCGCTTATGGATAGGCATATGCGTCCTCGTTCAAGGGGCCGCAATCGCGTTAGCTCTTCTCCGAATCCGCCATGACCCACCATGGATGATTTGGCCGACTGAACCTTTGCTGGTGGTCGCGTCTTCCGCCATAGGTTGGATCCAACTGAAGAAGTTCAACGAACTCGCTTCTGCCTACAGTCTCACCGCCCACGAGATCGGCATCTTGCAGACGCGGCTTAGCACGATCGATAGCGAAGAGAAGTTTTCTGACTTCGTGAATGAAGCCGAACGAGCATTCTCTCGTGAACATACCCAGTGGGTTGCCCGCCAGATCGAGAATGCGCCCTGATCTGATTAATACCCCAACCGATCATCGAGCAAGTCTGTCGCGAAGTGCTGTATAGCGCCTGCGGTCGCTGAAGTAATTCAGTTTACAATATGCTGGAACAACAATGAACGACATCAGGCGGGAAAACAGTGGAGAGAAGATCGCGCAAAGCGATAACGTGCCCTTGGCGGTTCTCGTCTGCGGCGCCGAAAAGACATTTGATAACGCTGAGCGCCTTTTTTTCGAGGCGGAGCTTATGGCGAAAGCTGGCGCGGGGGCGCATGGTCGACGACGGGCTTCTTCTCGATGAAGCCGAGACTTTCGAGACGCTTATGGAGCGCTGTGCAGACATCACCGCGCGAGCCAACAGCGCGGCAGGATAAGAAAAAACGAGCTGGGAGGCGACGGTGTACATTTCCGAAATCTATGCGAGCGGCTTCCGGTGCTTCGATCCGACCGCCCCGCTGCAGCTTAAGCTCTCGCCTGGTCTCAATATTCTCGTGGGACCGAACGACGCCGGAAAGAGTGCGATTATCGACGCTGCTCGCTACGTACTTTGGACGCGTGGCGACGACTATATCCGGCCGGATGAGCACGATTTTCACGTCGACGGCGATGGTGCTCGGGGTTGCGACTTCATCGTTCGCTGCACCTTCGACGATCTCAGCGCGGATGAAGAGGCTCGGTTCCTCGAATGGTGCACCAACGAAAAGGGGAAGCTCCGTCTCCACGTCTGTATGCGGGGCGCTCGGCGCATTTCTCCTGGCGGTGGCAGCATCATCTCCAGCCAGCACCGCGCTGGCGCCGAAGGCGAAGGCCTGCCGCTCGACGGAGAACTGCGCGAGTATCTGAAGGCCACCTATCTCAAGCCTCTGCGCGACGCCGAGCGCGAGATGCGAGCAGGGCGGCGGTCGCGCCTGTCGCGCATCCTCGGCGCGATGCCCATGATGGGGCCGCAAAGCAAACCCGCTGCGCAGGGCGGCGATGCAACGCTCCATGACACGCTCGCGGCGGCTGACGTGGCAGTCCGAAACAACGCCGCGGTTGGCGGCGTCGCCAGCAGCGTCAACATGGATTTCCTCGACAAGCTGTCATTCGTGGACGATCGCCTCGTCGCGACGCTGGACCTCGGCGCTGGCGGTTCGTTTGATCAGATTCTTGAGCGGTTCGAACTCTACCTGAATGCCAAGGGAGGCACCGAGCGCATCCAACGCGGCCTGGGCTACAACAATCTGCTATTCATGGCGGCAGAGCTGTTGTTGCTCCAGTCCCATCCCGATCAGGTGCCATTTCTTCTGATCGAGGAGCCCGAGGCGCATCTACATCCGCAACACCAGACGCTCTTCATGGAAGTGCTCGCGGCCCGCGCTGCCAAGCCGAAACCCGACAAGGGCGAGACCCATCAGCAGGTCCAGGTGCTACTCACCACCCATAGCCCTCAGCTCGCAGCCGGCGCCGAGCTCGAGACCATGACGATGATCGTCGGCCACCGCGCCTTTCCGCTGGGCGCGGCCCATACCCGGCTCGAAGTGGACGATTATGAATTCCTTCGTCGGTTCCTCGACGCGACCAAGGCCAACCTGTTCTTCGCCCGCGCGCTGATTGTCGTCGAGGGCGACGGTGAGCACCTGTTGCTGCCGGCAATCGCCGAGAAGCTCGACCGTCCGCTCAGCCGTCACGGCGTGTCGATCGTCAATGTCGGCCACCGTGGTCTGTTTCGCTACAGCCGGATTCTGCAGCGTAAGGCCGGGAACGCGATCCCGGTGCCCGTAGCGCTGATCCCCGACAGGGACATCCCGCCGCCTGAAGCGAAAGACCTTGTTGGCGACCGCAAGACTGAGAACGAGTTGAGCCAGGACGAGATCGCAGCGCGGATGAAAACGCTGCGGCGCGACGCCGGGGACCCCGTCGACGCCTTCATCGCTGACAGTTGGACGCTCGAATTCGATCTCGCGCTCCGGCCCGAGCTTGCCGAAAGCGTTCACCAAGCTGTCCTGCTCGCCAAGACCCGCAGCCGTAAGCCCGAGTGGCTAGCGAAGACCGTGAAGAAGGCCAGTGAAACCTACGCGGGCTGGAAAGAGGCTGGACACTCAGCGACCGAGATCGCCGTCAAGATCTACCAACCCGTCCATGACAAGGAAGCCTCCAAGGCCGAGGTCGCCGAGCAACTCGCTGCTATACTTCGAAAGCGCGCGGATACACCGGAGCAGATGCGCGACTGGCTTCCTCCTTATCTGGTGCGGGCGATCGATTACGTGACGGGCGGCTATGTCCCTGGCGCGCCGGCGATTGCTCCTGAGCCCGATGCCGAAGACCAAGAGATCGGGGCTGCCGGGATGGAAGGCGCGGCGGCGGTGGAGGGGTAACGTCATGTTCGAGATCCTGACGCTTACGCCAGAACTGCTTGCCGAACTTGGCGACGAGCTGGGCGGCTGCGATTTCACCGACCCGAGCCAGACCGACTTTCTGGCGAAGGCCACCTCATGTGACGTTCAGGCGGCGCCCGGTAATGGTAAGACGACGCTGTTGGCGGCCAAGCTCGCGCTGCTTTCGCGTAACTGGCTGACCCGGAGGCGGGGCGTCTGCGTGATCTCGCATACCAATGCCGCACGGACGGAGGTCGAAGACCTGATTGCCCGCCACCCGACAGCGGCGCGGCTGACGTCCTATCCCCATTTCACCGGCACGGTCACGGCTTTCATCAACCAATATCTTGCCTTGCCCTATCTCCGGGGCCTGGGTTGGAGCGTGCGGCAGATTGACGACGACGCCTTCGCGGCCGAGGCGCTGCGACGTTATCCGAATTGGGGCGTACTCGACGGTCTGGCCAAGAACAAGAAGCTCAAGCTGAAGCGTAGGCTCGAAGAGTGGATTGCGCTCCTCGATTTGGATCCGGGTTTCGCGGACACAGATGCAGAGCCACGGGCACTCGCGGTGCGCTGCCGCAAAGGACAATGGGGCGCCCACACCGATTGCGGGAAAGCGCTCGAATCCCTCAAGGCCTCGATGGTCAGGAGCGGCCTCTATCGCTACGCCGATATGACCGCGCTCGCATGGCGTGCGCTCCGTGAAAACCCTGCTCTCGCCGAGCGGCTCCGTGATCGCTTCCCGCTCGTCATTCTTGATGAGGCGCAGGACACACATGGCGAACAGCTCCGACTGCTGGAGCACATCTTCAAGCAGGACGGGACGGCGTTCCAACGCCTCGGGGACAGCAATCAAACGCTCTATGATGACGATGGAACAGCCCCGGCTTATTGGACACCGGGGCCTGATTGTATCCCTCTTGATACGAGCCGCAGGTTCGGCGAGGAGATCGCCGGTTTTGCAAGCCGGCTGACCGCGCGCCAGGCTCAGACAATTGTGGGCTTGGGCATACGGCCGGCGTCGCGGGTGATGTTCCTGTTCGACGAGAGTACGATCGGCAGGGTTCTCGGAGCCTTCGCCGAAGAAGCGCGCGCGCTGTGGGGCGAGGATTGCAGCACGCGCGACGTCTGGGCAGTGGCCTCGCGTCACAATCTGGCTGGCAAGAAGGGGGCGTGGCAGCCGAAAAGTCTTGTTGACTATCATCCGGCATATCGCAGCGAAGGTGGTTCTCGGGGGAAGGCCAACCTTCTTTGTCGGCAGCTTCAGAAGGCCGCGGTACACCATGCCGCAGCACGCCCTCCCGCCGAGGTCAGCGAGATGCTCGCGGTCGGCATTTCCGGTTTGGCGCGCACCCATGGGTGGAGAGCGGCGAACGATCGTCCGATTACCGCGCGCAATGTGTGGGCGGCACTATCGCATCGCGACCTCGCGTTGCCACGGGCTGTGCGCCGATTACTGCGGGATCATGTGCTTGCCGGCGATGCAGCGTGGGACCAGGCGGCATGGTTGGTGTTGATGGAACAGTTGTTGCCGCTCTTCAGTCCGCATCCTCAGGGCGCTGAAGCCGAAATCGCGGACTTTTGCGGTTTCGTCGCCGAGCAAAAGGCCGATCCCGCCGACCCCGAACGCCGCTCCACGAAACAGGTGCAGTTCGAAGAGCTCACACTGCGGCTGGGATCGATCCACTCGGTCAAGGGCAAGAGTGTCGACGGAATTCTGGTCGTCGAGAGCGAGGTATGGAAAGGCAGCGGAGCAGACGAGCACTGCATTGATCTGACCACGGTCCTTCCCCGTGCCTTTGGCGTTACTGACCAACCATTTACGGGCGTAGGACTAACCGCCGCGACGAACGTCTTCGTGGGTGTGACCAGGCCACGGGAGTTGCTTGGTCTTGCGCTGCGCAAATCCGAAGCAACGACGCTGTTAGGACCCGCCGCGGACCAAGGTTGGAAACTTGTCGATTTGGTCGCGCGGGCAGCGGGGTTGAAGGAGTGAGCGGGCCGGTGTCGACCTCTGGGCTGGGCACGTCAACCAAGCTGATTGGTTTGACGAAGCACACAAAGCACGGCCACGTGCCAAGCCCGGTCTCTCCGCATTTCGTGGCGCCTCCGGCCCAGTTGAGTCTGTCGTTCAATCCGATGGCTTTGGCGGCTGCGATCGCGAGGACGGCGACGACCTGGGATGATGCGCCTGTCGTCCTACTCGATGGCTTGCAGCAAAGCGCTCTGATCGAATTGCAGACGCTGCTCCAGGACGGATCGGCATTTGCGCTCGAATCTCATTTCAAATTTCTCGCGGATACTGCCGGGTCTCAGTTTGCGGCCAAGGTCGGCGCTGGCATTGCCCACCTCTATATGGACGCTCTCGGCTATGCATGGCGAGCGAACGCGGCGTGCCTCTCGTCGTCGCTCGATCCCCATGCGGACTTCATCTACGAAGGTGGCAATGCATCAGGCCACGGCGTCGTGCTCGCCGAAGCGCACGGCTCCTTCGCCAAAGATGCGAGCGCTGCCAAGATAGCGAATGCTGCGAAGAAAAAGTACATCAAGCAGGTAAAGCCCTTTGTCGCGAAGCCGTCGCCGTTCGGAAAAATAATCCACGGCTATTCGATTGCATTCGGGTCAAAGCCGACGACTGCTGGGAGCTTCCTGGCCGTATCAGAGACGCGGATCTCGAAGCCGCGAAAACCGGCCGCATCCGCTGGCGCCGCACAGGTGGACGAGTCACCCGAGGGGACGCCTGCGTCGATGGCGTTGGCGACGCATCGCTCGAACTTTCTGTTGATGGGCGCACCGGACGTGACAGATTGGATCGACTGGATCCGCTCGCCAGATTCCGCTCCTCCGGAGCGAACCGATGTTCCGCTCCTTCGATTTGACTATGCAAGTCGGAGCTATCTGGCGGCGACGCTGTGGCTTTCGCGACCAGACGGCCCTCCATGGTGGATCGAAGATTTCTTCGATCATCCTGGTTGGTGGCGCTTTGCTCGGCGCGCCCGGTTATCGCCGCCGAGTCATGCTTGTTCTGATTTCGGCTGGTTCGCGATCGAGGAGAAAGCGGGGACCGAATTCCTGAACGCCCTGAGCAATTCGATCCGTGACCGAGGAGTGGGGCCGCCAGAGACGATGAGGCTTCCAATCGTCGAACCAACAGGGTTTGCGCTATCCACTGGAGATCGCGCTGCTGTGGTCGACGCAGACGAGCCTTACCATTACGCTCTTTTCCGCGACGGCTTGGCGCTCTTGGGACAGCCTTTCCGAGGGCGGCCGCGTGACATCGTTGTCTGGTCGCCGGATGTAGGAATGGTGCTTGGATGACACTACTGTAGCTGATCGCCTCCCAGAGCGTACTGTGCTATGAGTTCGTGACGGTACTTTCTCGGTTCGCAGTGAGCTCGATCCGAGACGCCGAAAACGGGTATCCATAGGCAATCGACCTCGATAGATACCGAACCCACGCAAAAAAATTTTCAAGGTAATTTCCCTTTAAAATCAATGCCGTAAGATTTTGACGGCCCACGCCTCGGCACTGAGGTCGGGAATAAATATTTTCTGTAGCAAAATCAGTCACTTGTGGTGGGAAAAATATTAGAGTGGGAATAATTCGCGCCTACCCAGACGCCGCCAATAGCCGCCTATCTCCCTCTATAACGCACTCAAAATAAACACTTTTCTTTCCGCCGTCTTTCGCCGTCAATCGCCGAGCCAGCCTCGCTATCGACGGCGGAGTTGACGGTATGGGTGTCTTGTGACATCGCGGAATTGCATATACCGTCATGGCTTAGAGAGCTTGTGACGGTATTTTTTTGCCCCTTATTCCATTGAGAATAAAGGAAAATTCGGCGACAGGATTGGTCGATTTTGGCCTGACGGTATTTTCAGGGGCTCTCTGGCGTTTTTTGAACGATCTAGGAGGGGCCGATGCTTACCGATGCGGCAATCAAAGCACTGAAGCCAAAGGACAAATTATACAAGGTCACTGACCGTGACGGTATGTATGTCGTCGTGAACCCGTCGGGCGCCGTCGTGTTCGGCTATGACTACCGTATGCACGGTCGACCCGAGACCTTGACCCTCGGCCGATACGGGCCAGCGGGCTGGCGTATTGGCTTCTCCTGTCCGAATGTTGGATCAGTCCCGGTTTTGGTTGCCGGATTGCAATAGCCTTCTTCAAAGCACAGATAGCCAGATCCTTTTTCATCCGATCGCGCGCTTCCCAGCCGATGATGCGACGAGAATAGAGATCGACAACGATTGCCAAGTACAGCCAGCCTTCTACCGTCCATATGTAACTGATATCGACACCCCATTTCTGATCCGGTCCGTCACAAGTGAAGTCCTGATCCAGAAGATTGGGAGCGACAGGCTCGCCATGATTGCTGTCCGTCGTGCGCTTGAAACGCGTCTTTTGTCGGGCTTTCAAACCATTTTGACGCATCAGTCGCGCTGTGCGGGGACGACCTGCCCGAATGCCCTCTTCGTTCAGCTCAACATGCATGCGAGGGCTGCCGTAAGGTTCGCGTGATAGTACAAACTGGTTACGAATGTGAGCCAGGATAATCATGTCATCAAGCTGGCGACGACTGGGTAAACGACGCTTCCATACATAATAGCCGCTGATGCTGACACCTGCGAAAGCACATAGCCGTGACAGAGACATATGGGCCTTCTCCGTGTCGATGAACGCAAACTTCATCGACTTGTCTCCCGCGCGAAAAAGGCCGTCGCTTTTTTTAATAATTCTCGTTCCTGTCGTAGAAGCTCATTCTTTTCGAAGACGGGCAAGCTCCTAGTTCATGTCCTCATGGGGCCAGAAAGCAAATCTTTCTCAGCAATATTACGCCGCCAACGGTCAAGTGTTGACTTGCCAATGCCAAGGTCCTTGGCGACCGATGAAATGCTTAGACCACTCGTCGTTAAAATACGAACGGCTTCGCGTTTGAACTCTTCTGTAAATTCTCGCCGCTTCAATTTTAAGTCTCCTGTCAGTCTTATCTAACAGAAGCCCTTCACCTTTGAAGGGGAAGTCCAGCATCTTCAATGCGGGCGGCGATGGGGCAGTGCCCCGACATGGGCCGGTGTTCTCTGCGCTCGGTAAGCTGTCTTTAGGGTTCTACGATAAGCCGAATGCCGCGCTGACCGCAGACGCCACGGAGAAGCTGAAGGGCTACACCCAGTTCTGGGGATAGCCGGAGAAGGGCATTGAAAACGTCCTGCTGAAACAGATGCCCATCCAGGTGGTCCGTCGGTTTCTTGATGAGGTAAAGAGCCGTTCGGACTATCCGCCAGTCGGCGCCTATGATCCGGCGGCCGGAGACGCCGATGTTCTCACGCTGGCCGGCAAGGTGCTGAAGGCGCGCAAGGGCGACGCTTATGGCTACGCCGCCATGCTGATCGCACAATGCCAGGACGCCAACGAACTGCCGGCGACAGTCCGTGAGATTTTGGAGACGATCCACAAGGCGCTGAGCGCGGTTCCGGAAGACATTGCTGTACCGCCACCGCCGCCAGATGACTTCGTGGACCTGCTCGAATGAAGGTCGATCTGTGCGACAAGCGTAAGGCAATCATCGCGCACGACGGGCACCTTCTGGTGTTAGGCGGTCCGGGTTCCGGAACAACCACCATCGCCTTGTTCAAAGCGCAGAAGCGGTTCGCCGAGTTGAAATCCGGTCAGGAAATCCTTTTCCTGAGTTGTTCGCGCGCGGCGATCCGCCAGGTTCTCGGCGTTGCAAGGAAATCCTGTCGCCAGCGGAACGACGCGCGGTGACGGTGCAAACCTATCACGCCTTCTGCATGGAAAAAGCGCACGGTCGCTTACTGAGCGGCAAACCCGTGCGCTTCCTCTACCCCGGCGATGAGAGGCTTCAGAAGTCATCTTTCGACGGCGATTGGAACTTGGAGCGCCAACGGCAGGCGGCCGAGTCTGGCCTTCATTGTTTCGATCTTTTCGCTGCCGGAACTGTCGAGTTGCTCGAACGCTGCGCCGCGTTGCGCGAGCTGATTGCCGACCGCTTTCCGATGATAATCGTCGATGAATTCCAGGACACGGACGACAATCAGTGGGGGATCGTACGGGCGCTGTTGGGCGTCACAAACGTTTTCTGTCTCGCCGATCCTGAGCAACGCATCTTTGATTATCGAGATGACATCGATCCACGGCGGCTCGACATTCTACGCGAGACGATTAAGGTCACGGAATTCGATCTCGGTGGCGAGAACCACCGTAGCCCGAACGCTGGCATCCTGAAGTTCGCCGATGCTGTGTTGAGAAACCAAAGTCCGTTAAGCTAACTTTGCGTGGGGCACGACTCGTCATAGGTGTGTACATGTGGGCAAGTTCAGATAATGCTTCATGATCAGAAGAGACCGAGGGGCCTCAACAAGCCTTCAAATGTATGTTGATGGTAATCTTTTATAACTCCTCGCTCAGCAGGAGGAATTTGATCTACAATAGAATTTTTCCTGTATACGCTGCTAGGGCTATAACCGAAATACGGTGTAAAGGTGCGGCTGAAATTGGCCGAGGATTTGATGCCAATCGCCAGTCCGATGTCTGCAATTTTCTGGCTACCCGCAGGATCTGCCAGCATGGCATGAGCAGTGAGAAGATGACGCCGGCGAAACAGTCGGCCGAGCGAACGAACTTCCATCATGCCCGGCTCATTTTGTGCAACATGGCCGTCCACTTCGGTCCAATTACGACCTGAGTGGAGGAGTGCGATGCGCCAATGATCAATCGGACTGAATCGAATCTTTTGAGCAAGGCATACAGGCATGTTATCAGCATTTGCCGGAAGCATCTTCCAAACGCGCGATATATGTGGTCACCGCGGGGAGATGCCCAGTTGGAAGCCTATTATCCGGGTGACGAATATCTCGATATCATCGGTCTGTCGGTGTTCGGCTACCAACCCTATGACAAGCTGGTTGTAGGGCGAGATACGACATTCGTCGAGCGCACCAAGCCGGGATATGATCGTGTGGCAGGTTTTGGCAAACCAGTTGCCATTGCCGAGCTCGGTTATGAAGGCAGTGACAGCTACGTACGGGATTGGGCGGCGGAAGCCAACAAGCCCCACGCCGAGTTTCCGGCCCTGACCGCCGTCATCTACTTTAACGACCGTGAAGTCTACCCATGGCCGCGTGGTGTCGGACGCCCGGACTGGCGCGTCGCAAACCATCCGCTCGATTGACCCGGGTAATTCAACCGGAGCGGCTTGTTATTTGTGAAAACGCCGCCGCTCCTTTCTTTGCATTCTTGCAGTTCCGCCAAGCCAGCTTGCCGGAACTGCTCGATCAACAGGAAGAAGAAAATGCTATTGAAGCATTTCGTCATTGCGAGCGCTGCGATGTTAGCGCTCTCGCTGGCAGGCAACGCCAGTGCAGCGCCAAAGCCAGCGACGGATAATACCGTCACCCAACTTGCGGCCGCCGCCTCACCGATGAAAGGCCCTGCGCTTGAAAAGCTCTATGCCGGCCGCACCTGGAAATGGAAAACCGGCGGCGGATTCTTTTCAAGCAAGAAAGCCCGCAGCTGGATCCTTTCTGGCGAACAGAAACAATTCTCCGCTTGGTCCGGCAAAGGCGCGGCCACAACCCATGCAACAGGCTATTGGTACGTGACCGATGGCGGAAAGCTCTGCTTGCGCGCGCTCTGGAGTAGCCAAGGCGACAGCAGCGGCGCAGTCACCTGCTTCCTGCACCGCGAGAAAAATGGCGTGGTCTACCAGAAACCCGCTCTTGGCGGAAAATGGTATGTCTTTGCGCACAATCCAGTTCGGAAAGACGATGAGATACGCAAACTGGTCAAAGGTGACCGGGTGGGCGCAGAAGTGGCGCGGCTGAAGGCTAATCGCCGGTAAAGAACGATAGTGCGGGAGGCTTCTTGAGGGTTGCTCGGGAGAAGGCTGTAAATCGCACCAACTCTGGCCTGTCGTTAATTCAAGAGATGTAAAGTTTCACGTAGAGGGCGAAAACGATGTTAAAGACCAACGAATTCCAACATTTTACATCACGTATCGGAAAGACCTGCATGGCAATCATGGCCGCGTCGGTGGGCGTGATGATGGCGTGGTCCTCAGCCGTGGCTGACGAATTAACCTGTAGCGCTCCGGAAAATGGCGAAGCGCGGGTCAGCCTGCGTTTGCCGGAGAATGCACGGCCAATGACCGCAGTGGAACTTCATGAACTCTACCGCGACAAGAGCTGGAAATGGTGCGATGGCGCCGCTTACATGCAGGACAAGGAGCGGATATTCAAGGGATGGGCAGGCTCGGGTGCCCGTGCTTCCTGGGCACTGGGACATTGGACCGTGGCCGACACCGGACGGATGTGCCTTGAGGCCGACTGGCATGCTCCAAACGGCACATCCAGCGACAGGACGTGTTTCGAGCACATGATCGATGGCCAGATGATCTACCAGAGGAAGGAACCCACCGGCGGCTGGTACGTGTTCAAGCATTCCGAACCGCAGGATGGTGATGAATTCGCCAAACTGGTCGCTGAGGACCTGGTTTCGGAGAAGCTGGAGAAACTCCGCAATCAATAATTGCGGGACATATTGAACGCAGAAAAAAGCTGCCGGACTTTCTGATCGGCAGCCTGCGATAAAAAGCCGGTCTGGCGGATGGTATCTGCCACCGGCAGCGCGTCTGCTCCTTGATACAACAGTCGCTATTTTCCCTTCCAGACAGGATCGCGCTTTTCGGCGAAAGCTCTGGCGCCTTCCAAATTATCCTCCGATCCATACAGAATGTCGACCGTCGCCAACTTGCGCCGCATGATGAGGTTCATCATGGTTTGGAAGTCCTCGCTTTCCGCGCGCCGGACTGTCTCCTTGATCGCGGCGTAAACGAGTGGAGGACCGGAGGCGAGCAGACGGGCAATTTCCCAGACACGTTCTTCGAGCTTCTCCTGAGGCAGGACCTCGTTGACGAAACCCCAGCGATGAGCTTCGTGAGCGTCGATCCAGCGGCCAGTCAGCAAAAGTTCCATGGCTATGTGGTATGGAATGCGTTTCGGAAGCCGGATACTTGCCGCGTCTGCAATGGTTCCGGAGCGAATTTCGGGAAGCGAAAAGGTTGAATGCTCCGAGGCATAGATCAGGTCACAGGACAGCGCCAGTTCGAAGCCGCCGCCCGCGGCCATGCCGCTGACACAGGCGATGACAGGTTTGTTCAGGTCTCGCAGTTCCTGGATGCCGCCGAAACCGCCAATTCCGTAGTCACCATCGATAGGCGCGCCTTCTGCCGCGGCTTTCAAATCCCAACCGGCAGAAAAGAAACGGTCGCCAGCGGTCTTGAGGATGGCGATACGCAATTCCGGGTCATCGCGGAAGGCTGCAAAAGTTTGACCCATCGCGCGCGATGTCGGCAAGTCGATGGCGTTGGCCTTGGGCCGATCCAGCGTAACTTCCAGAATAGCCCCGTCCCGGCGGGTTGTTATGGCGTCTTCGGCATGTGCGCTCATTTCATCTGCCTTTCCATACGGGATCGCGCTTTTCGACCGCTGCGCGCGGTCCTTCCAGTGCGTCTTCGCTTTCGATCAGCAATTTGAACAGCGGGAAATTACCGGCCCGCATGGCGGCGTAACTTTCGGCCAGACCCATATGTTCGGCCATACGCGCTGTCTGTTTGGCTGCGGCAACAGAAAGCGGTGCGGAGCGCAGGATACGGGCAGCGAGCGCACGGGCTGCGCTCATCAGCTCCGCCTGCGGCACCACGTCATTGACCAAACCCCAGCGGAGGCAGTCCTGCGCGCTAAAGCGCCGCCCTCCATAAAGAACTTCGTTCGCTATAACCTTGGGCAGGAGCTTGGGCAGAACGAATGAGCCGATATCCGGCAGAACCCCGAGCGAAGTTTCCGGCAGCCAGAATTGCGCGTGGTCGGCGGCAATGATGAAATCGGCAGTAAGGAGAATTTCGAAACCCGCGCCGATGGCATAACCGTTGACCGCGCAGATGATGGGCTTCTCCAATCCGGGCAATTCGGAAAAGCCATAGATTCCGCCCTGACCATAGTCGGCGATATAGCCATCTCCGCCGGTCGAAGCCGCTTCGTTCAGATCCCAGCCGGCGGAAAAAAACTTCTCGCCCCCACCTGTGAAAATAGCAACGCGCAGATCCGGGTCGTCGCGAAACATGGCGAAGGCATCGCCCAGCTTTCGGCTGGTTGGCTGGTCGATGGCATTGGCCTTTGGCCGGTCGAGCGTGATCTCCAATATCTGACCGTTGCGAACGGCCTTTACCTCGTCAGTCATCAAGCTCTCCTGTTGCGTATCAGGGCATCGACGGCGATTGCATTGTCCGCTGTGACAATGAGCGGGTTGATGTCGAGTTCCTCAAGTTTCCCTGCCTGTTCGAGCGCATAGTTGCCAACCAGCCACGCGGCCTCGACGGCGGCTTCGATATTGGCTTTTGGCCTGCCGCGAAAGCCGGTGAGAAGGGGGGCGGAGCGCAGGGTAAGAAGCGCCTCGCGGATTTCATCGCGGCTCGCAGGTAAGAGCAGCGACCGTGTATCGTTCCAAAGCTCAACCATCACGCCACCTGCGCCAATGGTCAGATAAAGCCCGAATTGCGGGTCGCGCGCGATGCCGATAATCAGTTCAGCCACACCACCCTGAACCATTTTCTCGACCAGAAAATCGCATTTCAAAGGGGCAAGCGAAAGGGCGGCAGCGCGTACTGCTTCGGCATTCGCCAGATTGAGGCACACCGCCGCCATTTCCGTTTTGTGAAGCAAGTTCTCACCCACCCCCTTGAGGACGACGGGGTAACCCAGCTTTTCGGCAAGGGCGACAGCATCGTCGATAGTCGATACTACGCCGCCCGTCGGGGTGATGAGGCCGATTTCGCGCAAGGCGGATTTCGATGACCACTCGTCCAATGCGGTGGCTGCAGATGGCGACGCCGGCGCTTGGTCAGCCAGCATTGGAGATTGCGGTTTCGACCAGATTTCGCCAATCCAGGCAGCATTGGCTGCTGCCGCAAGCGCAGTTGCAAGCCCCATCATCGGGGCTATTCCAGCTGCTATCAGACGTTCGGCGTGGGCTTCCGTCATATTCTCCGGCAAACTGGCAACCAGCGCAAAGCGACCGCCTCCAGCTTCGTGCGCCGCTATCGCCGCTTCGAGCGATGTTTCGCAACCATTGTCAACACAACGGTCCCCACGGGGGAAGTCGAGCACCAGTATGGTCAGACCGAAATTGCCATCGAGCATAGCGCGATAGGTCTCAGTCAGCGACGGCCCGTTTCCCCATGTAAAGGTGTGATAGTCGAGGGGGTTCGAGATGGTAACCATCTCGGGCAGGGTGGCGCGAAGCCTGTTTGCCTCGTCCGGCGCCAACGGTCTGAGATCGAGACCAGCGGCGCTTGCAAGATCGCCGACGAGTGAAGCTTCGCCGCCCGAACAGCTCATAGAGCCGAGGCTGTTGTCCGGTGAGGGGCCAAGCACATGAAGCAGCTTCAGCGTTTCGACAAATTCGTCGAGCGTTCCAACACGCAGGACGCCACATCGCGCAAAGAAAGCGTCGGCAAGCGTGTCGGCTCCAGCTAGCGATGCCGTGTGTGAGAGGGTCATCGCCTGTGCCGCGGCGGAAGTTCCGACCTTGATGGCGACAACCGGTTTTCTCATCTCACGTGCTCTGGCGAAAACACGTTCCAACCGTGAAATATTGTCGAAGCCTTCTATATGCAAACCTAGAACGGTAACCCGCGGGTCTTCGAGCGCGGCTTCCGCCAATTCGGAAAGACCGGTCTGTGCCTGATTTCCGGCTGTCAGCACATAGGCTATGGGAAGACCCCGACGCTGCATCGTAAGATTGATAGCTATATTGGACGATTGCACGACGATGGCGGCGCCGCTTTCCACCCTCTTGCCGCCATGCTGATCGGGCCACAGCAAGGCTCCATCAAGGTAGTTGATGAAGCCGTAGCAGTTGGGGCCGAGGATCGGCATTTCGCCTGCCGCCGCCAGCAGGGCCTGATTGCGTTCGGCGCCGTCGGATACTTCGTTGAAGCCAGATGCAAAGCACACCGCGCCGCCACTTCCTCGCGCCGAGAGCTGGCGAACAATTTCGATTGTTCCGTCGCGGTTGACGCCGATGAAGCTTACATCCGGTGCGCCGGGAAGGTCGGCGACAGATCGATAGCAGGGAATATCGTCGATAGTATCGCGGGTGGGGTGGACAGGCCAGAGTTCTCCCTCAAAGCCCATTTTGCGGCATTGCCTGAGCACAGCCGTAGACCATCCTCCGCCAAAGATGGCTATGGAACGGGGACGCAAGACACGAGACAGGTTCTTTTTGCTCACGGTCAGGCTCCGAGCGGGCGAAGGAGGTCGCGGGCGATGATATGGCGCTGGATTTCGCTTGTGCCGTCCCATATCCGCTCGACACGCGCATCACGCCAGAAGCGTTCCAGCGGGAGGTCGTCCATCAGGCCCATGCCTCCATGCACCTGAATGGCCCGATCGGTGACGCGAGCCAGCATTTCCGATGCGTAGACTTTCGCCGAGGCGATCTCGCGGTTTGCGGGCAATCCCTGATCGAGACGCCAGGCCGCTGCCAGCGTCAGCCAGTCGGCGGCATCGATTTCGGTGACGGAATCGGCAAGCTGGAAGCCGACGCCCTGAAAGCGACCGATGGGCTGGCCAAATTGCTTACGCTGGGCGGCGTAGTCGACCATCATGTCGAATACGCGGCGCGCGCGCCCCACCGCCATTGTCGCAACTGTTATGCGGGTAGCGTAAAGCCACTCATTCATGACCGCAAAGCCACCATCCACCTCTCCGAGCACCTGCGCATCGGGAAGACGGCAGTCGTCGAATTCAAGGATCATGTTCTTGTAGCCGCGATGGCTGACGGATTTGTAACCCTCGCGGATGGTGAAGCCCGGTGTTCCACGATCCACCAGAAAGGTCGTGATTTTCTTCTTCGTTCCGGCGGAGGACTGTTCCTCGCCCGTCGCCATGAAGACAATGACGAAGTCGGCGTGCTCGGCGCCGGAAATGAAATGCTTGGTGCCGTTCAGTACCCAGTCGTCACCATCGCGGCGCGCATTGGCTTTCATGCCCCGAATGTCGGAGCCGGCGTCAGGTTCTGTCATGGCAAGTGCATCCATCCTTTCGCCGCGCACCGCTGGCAGGAGATAGCGCTCGATCTGCTCACCCTTGCAGGCCATCAGGATATTTTGCGGGCGTCCGAAAAAATGGGTGAGCGCCATCGACCCGCGTCCCAGCTCGCGCTCCACCAGCGCGAACTCCAGATGGGAAAGTCCGGGGCCACCCGCCGATTCCGGGAAATTGCTGGCATAGAAGCCAAGTTCGATGGTCTTCCGCTTGATTTCGTCACCGATTTCCTCCGGCACGTAACCAAGCCGCTCGACGGTCGTTTCATGCGGATAAATCTCGTTCTCGACAAAGCTTCGAACTGTCGAGACGATCATTTCCTGTTCTTCAGTCAGTCCGAAATGCATAGCGTTCCTCCCAGTCGCTTTGCCAGACCGTCCCGGCCTATGGCGTCGTTATTTCTATAAGTGCGGGCCCCTCGACCGCCTGGGCGCGGTGAAGCGCACCGGCGAGTTGCGCAAGGTCGAGGGCGCCTGGATGAAGCGCATCCTGATTGTGTTGATTAGTCAGACGGATATGTTCCCCCGGGATGCCATAGGCCTGCGCGAGCTTGAGAAAATCGGGAGGTGTCGGGCGCACGCCCACGGGCTCGATACCCCGAGAAAGCATGTAATCTTCGATTTCCTGATAACCGTGATTGTTCCAGACGACGAAGATCACCGGCGCTTTTTCGTCTGCGGCAGTACCGAGGGTGCCGAGGCAGAACTGGAAACCGCCGTCTCCCACCAGGCAGACCACCGGTGTGTCGGCCTGCGCAAGACTGGCGCCCACTGCGGCCGGAGGACCAAATCCGAGCGCGCCGTACCCGGTCGAAGCATTGAACCAGCTTCGTGCGCCATCGGCCTCGAAGAAAAGGTTGCCAGCATAGGCGAGCTGCGTGGAATCCCCGACTATGATACTGCCGGGCAGCGCATCCCGAATGGTGTCCAGAACTCCGGTCAAAGCCTGCATCTTGGGTGAAAGGAAGTCGTATGCCGCAGCCTTGGCCGCCGTTGCGCGCTCCTTTCCGTCCTCACGTGGTGCCTGAGGAAGAAGCTGCAGAGCAGAGATGAGCTCTGCCGTTATTGGGGCGGCATCGCCCACGATCATCAGGCTAGCCGGGGCGCCGGTTGCCTCCGCATCCGGGTCGATGTCGATGCGGATCATTCTGGCAGGAGGCTCGAAACCTCCATCCACATACATATCGTAATCGGTCGGACCGAACTGGGTTCCTATCGCAATGACGAGATCGGCATCGGCGATCAGCTGGCGGATAGGCGGCAGGCTGGGGCTTGCCTGCACTACGAGCGGATGACGGCCAAGCAAACCACGGGCGTTCGTTGTGGTCACCACCGGGGCGTCGAGCATCTGCGAAAGGGTGGAAACCGCATCACCCGTCCGGTTGGCGCCTCCGCCTGCGAGGATCAAAGGACGGCGGGCTTCGGCGCAAAGTGTTGCGGCGGCTTTGATTTTTCCGACATTGGAACCCACAGCCGTAGCGGTCGCAGTTGCCGGGGACTTGCGCAAGTTTCCTTCAAACGGAGCTTCCATAAGGTCCGTCGGGATTTCAATATGGACAGGGCCCGGACGTCCGGATTTCATCCGGGCGAAGGCACGGCCAACCACTTCTGCAAGATCGCCGGGCTGTTCCAGTCGCTCTGACGACAGGGCGATTGTTCGCATGGTCGCGGACTGGTCGGGAAGCTCATGCAGGTGCCCCTTATATTGTCCAAGCGTGTGGCGCGCGTTGACGCCCGAGATGACGAGCATCGGTATGGAATCGGCTCGGGCCTGGGCCATCGGGGTTATCGCATTGGTGAGGCCCGGACCGGTAATCAGCAGGCAGACACCCGGCTTGCCCGAAACTCGCGCATAGCCATCTGCCATGAAGCCCGCATCCTGTTCGTCGCGCGGGGTAACATGCCGGATGCTCGATCCGGCAAGGCCACGATAAAGTTCGGCTGTGTGCACGCCCGGAATGCCAAATACTGTATCGACATCGTAAGCTTCCAGAAGGCGGATCAGCGCTTGTCCGACCGTTATTTCGCTGCTCATGAAACCAGACTTTCCGCTCTGTAGTTGAGGCTGCGGGCAAAACGGGCAATGCGGTCACATGCCTCGATTATGCTGACTTCAGGAACGGTGACGCTCATGCGGACCAGATTCTTCGCGACCTGACCGAAAGACGTGCCAGGCATCATCGAGACATAGTGTTCCTCAAGCAGCCGGCTGGCGAATTCCTCGCCATCGAGGCCAGTGCCGCCAATATCCAGCAGCACGAACATGCCCGCTTCCGGCATCAGGGGCTTGATCCCCGCAACGCCTTGCAAACGCTCTACGATCAGCTCGGACCGCGCCTGGTACTGCGCGCGCATGATTGAGGCTGTAGGCAGATCATGTGTCAGCGCATAGGCTGCCATGTCGGCAATGAACGGCTGTCCACCGAAGAGCATGGATTCAGAGAAAGGCAGCAATCTCTGGCAAAACTCCTCGGAACCGACTGCCCAGCCTGCACGAAAGCCGGGGGCCGCGTGTGACTTCGATATGGAGGAGACCACGATGGTGCGGTCAGCCATTTCAGGAAGGTCGAGCGGCGACGCAAATGCGGCGCCGAAAGTAAGCTCTTCATAGACCTCATCGCACACGATCCAGAGATCGTGCTTGCGGCAGACTTCGCTGATCGCAGCAATTTCGGGTTTTGTGAGAACCGCTCCGGTCGGATTGTGCGGGTTGTTGAGAAGCAATGCCCGGCAGCCGGGCGTGATTGCCGCTTCCAGTATTTCCGCTCGAAGATGAAAGCCATCTTCGGCCCGCAGTGGCACCGGGACGATATCGGCTCCCGGCGCCCGCACGACGCCTTCATAGGTCGCGTAATAGGGGTCGGGGACGAGAACCTTGTCGCCGCTCTCGACCAATCCTGTCAGAACGGCATAAAGCGCTGTTTGGGTTCCGGGAAAATAGAGGACATTACTGGTCGTGATGGCACGGCCGGTGCGCTTTGAATATTTTGCCGCCAGGGCCGCCAGCACCGCCGGTTCGCCGCGACCGCTGGAATAGCGTGTGCGTCCGGCGCGCATGGCATTATTGCAGGCTTCGAGCAGCGAGGCATCTGGGGCAACGTCAGGTTCGCCGATCGTAAATTCTATGACGGGATGGCCAAGCGCGCGCAGTTCCCTGCCTCGTGCATGGACCCGCCATTTGTCCGAACCCAGCCCTGAGAGTCTATCGGTGATGGAGGCGTAATGCATGTCATTCTCTCGGAAGTGGTGGCGCGTCAGGAAGCTCGATGCCGAGAAGAGCGCCGATTGAGCTTAGTCCGATGCCAATTTGCGTGGTTTCGTCGATTTCATCCGCGCTGAGACAGCCTTCGATCCAAAGGCCGTCAATCAGGGCGTTGACCGCGATGGCAAGGTTTCGGCACGATTGCGGGGCCGGTTCCCGGCCTTCTGCCGATAACACCTCGGCAATCAAGGTTTCCGTGGCCCGCCGGAAAGCCAGATACCCTTCGCGATGTTCGTGCTCCAGATCCGGATCAAGATGAACCTGGCTCACGAAAGTCGCCCAGAGCGAAAGCATCCGGGGATCGGCCACGGCTCCGCCAAGGCTGGCTGCGATGAACCGCGTCAGCCGGTCGTGAGGCGTGCCGCCGTCCGATTCCAGAACGCTCAATGCGGGCAGGGTCATCATTTCGATCATGCGCTGGTAGGCGGCGGCGATGAGATTGGCCTTCGATGCGAAATGATGGCGGATCAGGCCATTGCTCACGCCTGCACGCGCCGCAACTGCACGAACCGTTGTCGCCTGTATTCCGAGATCGGCAATGCAGTCGAGCGTTGCCTCTATCATGTCCGTGCGACGATCGAAGTCCGGCGCACGTCGAAACGATGCGGTCATCCTCTCCTCCCTCGATGTCTGACTATGCACTTGCGCAATACTTATTCAAGTGTATAGTCAACGTCAAGGGAACGGTTGGCCGCTTGTCGAGAAGTCGAAAGAACTCCGAAGTGGCTGATAATAAAGCAATATCCAGGTGGCTTGCGACAAACCGTAAAGGTGTCGGGCCAAGGGAGGTTTGTGCCGCATGAGTCAAGGCGAAGAGGCGATCTCCGTCGTCGACCTTCACAAGCGTTTCGGTGATCTCGAGGTGCTTAAAGGCGTTTCACTCAGGGCGCGCGAGGGCGATGTTATCGCCATTATTGGCGGATCGGGCTCCGGCAAATCGACATTTCTTCGCTGCATCAACATGCTGGAATTGCCGACATCGGGGGCGGTCACCATCCACGGTGAAACCATCGCCATGCGAAACACCGGCAATGGCGGCCAGATACCCGCGGACCGAAGGCAGATCGAGCGTATTCGCACGCGGCTTGGAATGGTCTTCCAGAGCTTCAATCTATGGCAGCACATGACCGTTCTGGAGAATGTGATCGAAGCGCCTGTGCATGTGCTGGGCGTGCCCAAGGCCGAAGCGACAGAGCGGGCCGAAGCGCTTTTAAGGCGCGTCGGACTTTACGAGAAGCGAGACGTCTATCCGGCTTTCATGTCCGGTGGCCAGCAGCAGCGTGCCGCGATTGCGCGGGCGCTGGCGATAGAGCCATTGGTGATGCTTTTCGACGAGCCGACATCCGCGCTGGACCCTGAACTGGTCGGCGAGGTTCTCACTGTTATCGGTGATCTGGCCAAGGAAAAGCGCACGATGATCCTGGTTACGCACGAGATGAAGTTCGCCCGCAAGGTCGCCAATCACATCGTTTTTCTGCACGATGGCAGGATTGAGGAAGAGGGACCTCCCGAAGAGGTCTTCGGGGCGCCCAAATCCGAGCGATTGAAGAAATTTATCAGTTCAACACACTGAAATGGGAATGGGAGGAGTACCAATGAAGTGTCTTTTAGCTAGTCTGTGCGTCGGTGTAGCATTTGCCCTTGCGGGCGTGGGGGCGGCAAGTGCCGAACAGGTGAAGCTCGGTATCGCAGCCGAACCTTATCCCCCTTTCACGGAACCGGACGCCACGGGAAAATGGCACGGCTGGGAAATCGATTTTGCGGATGCAGTCTGCAAAGAGGCCAAGCTTGATTGCGTGGTCACGCCGGTCGCCTGGGATGGCATCATTCCCGCACTCACCACCGGCAAGATCGACATGATCGTCGGCTCAATGTCGATGACGCCTGAACGTCTCAAGACGATCGATTTCTCGGACAAATATTATAATACACCGACGATTGTCATCGGCACCAAGGATCTCAAATTCGACGCGACGCCGGAGGGGTTGAAGGACAAGACGATTGGCGTGCAGGTTTCTACCATCCATCAGGCTTACGCGGTGAAGCATTTCGCGCCCGCCGGTGCCACGATCAAGGAGTATCAGACGCAGGACGAAGCCAACAACGACCTCACCGCCGGGCGCATCGATGCCGTGCAGGCGGACTCGCTGGCTCTGCGGACGTTCCTTGCGACGGATAACGGCAAGGCATGCTGCGAGGAAAAGGGAACCGTCGCTAAGGATGTTGAAGTTCTGGGGCCGGGCGTGGGCATCGGATTGCGCAAGGGCGATACGGAACTCAAGGACAAGCTGAACGCCGCGATCAAGACCATCCGCGCGAATGGAACCTACGATACCTTCACCAAAAAATATTTCGATTTCGACATTTACGGCCAGTGAGTTTCCTGGCCAGCCGGTATCTCTTCGGCTGGCCTCCCTGATTTCAGCATGAACGGAACTGCCCATGGATGCACCACTGATCAACTGGAGCCTGCTTGCTCTCAATCCGCCGGGTTGGGGAGGGGTGCTTCTGCAGGGTTTCTGGCACACGCTGCAAATTGCCGTTGGCGGTTATTCGCTCGGTCTGCTGATCGGCATGTTCGGTGCGCTGGGCAAGCTCTATGGCGGCCCGATCATTCGCGACCTTCTGGAAGTGTATACGACAGTGGTCCGCGCCGTGCCGGAACTGGTCCTGATCCTTATCCTGTACTACGCGGGCACCGACCTGTTGAACCAGCTGCTTGCTCTGTTTGGCCATGGCAAAGTCGATATCAGCGGGCTTGCGGCCGGCATTTTCGTCATCGGTGTCGTGCAGGGCGCATATTCGACGGAAGTCCTGCGCGGTGCGATCAAAGCGATCGCGCCCGGCCAGATCGAGGCGGCCCGCGCATTCGGCATGCCCCCGTCCAAGATGCTCAGACGCATCACGATACCGGCCATGCTGCCCTTCGCCATACCTGGCCTTGCCAATCTGTGGCTTATCTCAACCAAGGATACAGCACTTCTGGCGGTTGTCGGCTTTAGCGAACTGACGCTGGTGACGAGACAGGCAGCGGGCACGACCAAGCATTATCTGCTGTTCTTCATGGCGGCTGGCGTGCTGTACCTCGGGCTTACCCTGATTTCGAACGTCTTCATCGGCATTGTCGAGCGGCGCGCGCGCCGTGGTTTCGCACGGATTGACTGAGATGAGCACATCTTCAGCAGTATTGGAAAACCGGACATCCGCCAGAAACTGGCTCGAACCGCACCGCCTTGTGCTGATTGTCATCGCTATCGCACTGTTCACCTCGGCGGTGGTGTTTGGCCGCTGGGACTGGCTGCCGCAATACCTGCCCCGTCTGGGTTCCGGCATCGTGGTAACTCTGTTCATGCTGTTCGGGTCTGCAATTCTGGGGTTTATGCTGGCTCTGCCGCTGGGATTGCTTCAGGTGACTGGCCCATGGTGGTTGAGCTGGCCAGCGAAGGCGTTCTGCACCGTCATCCGGGGAACACCATTGCTGCTGCAGCTTTGGCTGCTCTATTACGGCCTTGGTTCGCTGTTCCCCTCCATTCCCGGCATTCGCGGCTCCTTTATCTGGCCTTATCTGCGCGAGGCATGGCCGTATGGACTTGCCGCGCTGACGATCTCTTTCGCGGCCTATGAGGGGGAGGTCATGCGCGGTGCGTTTGCCGGTGTGCCGTCCGGTGAGCTGCAGGCCGGTCGTGCATTCGGCATGTCGCCCTGGAAAGTGTTTCGCCGCATCTGGCTGCCGCGCGCGATCCATCGCGCCCTGCCGACACTGAACGGCGAAACGGTCCTTCAATTGAAAGCGACGCCGCTGGTAGCAACCATAACCGTCGTCGATGTCTACGGCGTCGTTTCGCGGGTGCGCCAGGAAACCTATCTCACTTATGAGCCGCTTCTGCTGCTGGCCTTGATCTACATGATATTGACCGCGGGTCTGGTCCTGGTCTTCCGGCGTCTCGAGAACCGAATTCCGACAAGAGGTGCTTGAATGCGCGATTTTTCAACTGCTATTCGCAACAACCTTCCAGAGCTGACAGCCTTGCGGCACGACCTTCATGCCCACCCCGAACTGGGACTCGAGGAGAAACGGACTTCCGATATCATTGCGCGGCAGCTCGAGGCTCTGGGATACAAGGTCACGCGAGGACTTGCGAAAACCGGGGTCATCGGGACTTTGACGAATGGATCGGGCCGGAAGTCGGTCGGCATTCGTGCCGATATCGACGCGCTTCCCATTCATGAGCAGACAAATCTGCCCTATTCCAGCAAGTCCCCGGGTCTGATGCATGCCTGTGGACATGATGGCCATACGACCATGTTGCTCGGTGCTGCCAAGGCTCTGGCTGAGCGGCGCAATTTCGACGGAACCATTCATCTGATTTTCCAGCCGGCGGAAGAGAATTTCGGCGGCGCCAAGATCATGATAGACGAAGGATTGTTCGACCGTTTTCCTTGTGATGCTGTTTTTGCCCTTCACAACGATCCCGGCATTCCCCTCGGCAAGTTTGCCTTCCGCGATGGGCCGATCATGGCTGCGGTCGATGAGGCGTTTATCAGGGTGAACGGCTACGGCGGTCACGGTTCGGAACCGGAAAAAACTGCCGATCCCATAACAGCGGGGGCTTCGATTGTGATGGCCCTGCAGACCATCAAGTCGCGTAACGTGCCAGCGCTCGATCCGGCAGTTGTGACGGTTGCCGCATTCCATGGTGGTTCGGCCAGCAATATCATTCCGTCGACGGCAGAAATCGTCGTCGGTATTCGCACTTTTTCGCCCACCATCCGCGATCAGATCGAGCAACGCATCAAACGTGTTGCAGCGCATCAGGCAGAGAGCTTCGGACTAACTGCTGAAGTGGAGTATCTGCGCAGTTATGATGCGACGATCAACCATACCGCGGAAACTGATTTCGCACGCTCCCTGGCGGTGAAGTCGTTTGGCGCGACGAACGTGATCGATCTGGAGCGTCCTTTCATGGGCAGCGAGGATTTTGCCTATATGCTCCGTGAGCGACCCGGAACCTACTTCTTTGTGGGGGGCGGCAAGGGCGAGAACGATTTCCAGCTCCACCACCCGTCTTACGATTTCAACGATGATCTGATCCCCATCGGCGCGGCCTTCTGGACCGAGCTTGCTGAAGCCTATCTCAAACCCGAGTGATTTCCATGACCGCCGTTTATCAATTCAATGCAGCTATCGTCCGCACGCCGGGACGATCCGTCGTCAATGGTTTGCGCGCCGATGACAGGGGTAATCCGACTTACGAAGGTGTCAGGGAAGAACACGAAGCCTATGTGCAGGCGTTGCGAAACGCTGGTGTCGAGGTGACGGTTCTGCCGCCGATGGAGGATTTTCCGGATTCGATATTTGTAGAAGATCCGGCGCTGGTGTTCCACGAAGGCGCAGTTCTGCTGCGTCCTGGCGCACCATCGCGCATGGGTGAGACGGCTGAAATCGAACCGGTTCTGCGTTCGCTCTTTGAGAATGTCGTGTCGCTCCCTTCGCCCGGTTTTGCCGATGGCGGTGATGTGCTGGTGACGCCCAAGGTGGTGATGATCGGCCTGTCGGCGCGTACCGACAAGAGTGGCGCCGAAGGGCTTCGGGCTGCACTGGCAGCGCTCGGACACGCCGCCGAAATTGTAGAGACGCCCAAGGGTGTACTGCACTTCAAGACCGACTGTTCGCTGCTGGACGAGGAGACGGTGCTTGCGACGCACAGGCTGGCGGGCTCCGGCTTCTTTCGAGGCATGCGTGAAATTGTGACGCCGGAAGGTGAAGAGGCAGCCGCCAATGCGCTTCGGGTCAACGATGTCGTTTTCGTCGGCGCGGACTATCCCCGCACGATCGATAAGCTTGATAAGGAGGGATATAAGGTTGTTGCCCTCAAGACAGGCGAAATCGGGCGGATCGATGCAGGCCTGTCATGCATGTCGCTCAGATGGCGGCGATAGTCAAAAAAAGGTTCTAAAAATGGATCGGCGCGGTAATTCCGCGCCGATTTTCGTTTGATGTTGCTTCAGGCCCGACGCCTCTACGATGACGCGTTCAACGCACGAGAGAACGTTTGAAGCGAGCTTCGAGTTTCGCCTGGCCATATTCCAGAACGACGGACAGGGCCCAGTAGATCATCGATGCGGTTATGAGCATTTCGATGTGCCGGAACTCGGTCTGGCCTTGTGTGCGGGCAAGATACATGAGTTCCCATACGCCGATGACGGAGACCAGCGACGAGTCTTTCAGCATGGCGATGAACTGGTTGCCCGTTGGCGGAATGATGATGCGCATCGCCTGAGGAAGAATGACCAGCCACATTGTTTGTGATGGTCCGAGGCCCAAGGCCGCGGCACCTTCCTGCTGTCCGCGCGGGATGCTTTCGATGCCGGCACGAAAGATTTCCGTCATGTAAGCGCCATAGCACAGGGACAGCGCCAGAATACCGGCGGGAATCGGCCCGATGACATAACCCACCTGCGGCAAGCCCAGGTAAATAATGTAAATCTGCATCAGCAATGGCAGGCCGCGGAAGAGCGATGTGTAGAACGTCGCCAGACCGTAGACCAGACCGTTCTTGGAGAGTTTGGCCACGGCGCCGATGAGCGCCAGAACGGTTGCGAAGAAGATGGAGGCGGTGGAAATATAAAGCGTCGTGACGACGCCCTGACTGATGAGAAATCCGATCTTTCTGGCGATGAATTCAAACGAGAGATTGAATGAATAAAAGAAGATCATCAGCAGCAGGAACAGTTCCGTCCAAATGGCGATGATCTGTGCCCAACGCGGAAAAAGTCTCAGAAAGCTCCAATTGGCGAAGATTATGAGACTGAGCAGAACGGAGGAAAGCAACGTCGCCTTGGTGAAACCCGCCTTCGCGACTTTGGGGTCGATCCCCAGCCAGCTTGTTATGCCCGAGAACCGGACATTCATGAAACAGAAGAGCGCTGTCAGGATAACAAAAAACGCTACCTGAACAGTCCGTTTAGCGGCCTCTGGCCGTGTCAGAAAAAACCTCCCGAGCATATTCTCTCCCCTGTCAGCCTGCTTTTCGCTCGGCAAGCCAATCCTGCATCTGCAATTTCCAATAGGTCAGCTGGGCAGCTGCGAGACCCGCAGCTCCTCCGGCCCAGACCAGCCCGAATTTCTCGAAAAGCTTGTACCGGTCACTTTGTCCGCAGATGGCTTCGGCGACGACCTTGCCGCCGATGGCGGTCGTATTGAGCCCGTGGCCGCCAAATGCCGTGCAATACCATGTGGCGCGGTCCAGCTTGCCGATCTGTGGCATGAGATGTCTCGCATAGGACATAAGGCCCGACCATGCGAGTTCCGTCTTCAGCGAAGCGAGCTGAGGGTAGGTCCCCTCCATTTCGCTGCGCAGTTCCCGCACGACGCCGGGGGTATCCGCTGCTCTTGTCGTGATGCGTCCGCCCCACAACAGTCTGCGGCCACCGTCGATCACACGGTAATAGTCGCCCGCCCGCCGGTTATCACCGATGGCGGATGTGGTGCGAATTGCCGACGCAATCAGTTCGGGCGCTTCCTCGCTTACCATCACATAGGTTGCGATGGGCAGGTAGGCCCGCTTGATCTGCCCGACGAGACCGTCTGTGTAGCCGCCGGTGGTTATCAGTACGGCGCCTGCTTTGACCCGTCCCTGAGCCGTCTTTACAAGCTTGCCATCACCGTGGTCGAGCAATTGAACGACACGGCTGTGCTCGAATATCCGTCCGCCAAGCCGCTCTATCTCGCGCCCAAGCGCCCGCAGATAATTCAAGGGATGGATATGAAAGGCATTGGGATCAGTGACAGACTGGAAATAGCGCCTGGAATTCAAAATGTTGCGGGTTTCGGCTGTTGTATGGAAATCGAGCTTGTAGCCGTAGTCGCGGTAGAGTTCGTCGGCGTAGTGTTTCAGGCTGTCGCCATCGTCATGGCGACGAACGCTCATGATGCCGGGTGATAGCTGGGCTTCCTCGATATTCAGCGAGGCAATGTTCTGGCGAACGAACTCGACGCCTTCGATCGACATTTCGTGAAGCGTTCTGGCGACATTGCTCCCGGCACGGGCGGCAATCGCATCGCCGCCGGTCGCAAAACCGGGGCTGACAAATCCGCCATTGCGCCCTGATGCGCCAAAGCCAATGCTTTCGGCTTCCAGAACAGCTACTTTCTTGCCGGCGCGCGCCATCTGCAAGGCCGCCGACAATCCGGCAAGTCCGCCGCCAATCACCGCGACATCTGCTGTTATCTCACGCTCCAGCGTCGGACGTGCGAAGTCGTCTGCCTTGGTACGGCTGTAGTAAGTGACGGGATATGTCATCGTAACACCAAAATAGGGGTATCGGATGAGCCACCGCATGGATGGCTCATTTCAATATCGAAGCAAGGGACAGGTCAGTCGGCGCTGTAGTCCTTGCCGTACCACTTTGCGGTGAGTGTCCCGAGAGTGCCGTCGGTCTTCATCTGCTTGATGATTTCGCCAATCTTGGCGGTCCATTCGGGATCGTTCTTTTCGGCGATAACGACGAGCGGCTCACGGAAGGCATAGTCGCCTTCGAGGATTTTTACGGGATAGCCGTTCTTGATGGCGTTCTGGGCCGTCTGCTCCGGTGCGACGATCGCATCGATACGAACGCCATCTCCCAGTCTCAGGTCGTCGAACGGCAGCATGGAATCCGCGAAGGTGCGAATTTCACCGGGTTCGAGCTTGTATTCGATGGGGGGAAGGCCGGGGGCGTCGATCTCCAGCTGGTGACGCGCATAATCTTCCGACGTGGTGGCTGTCTCGACGCCGATAACCTTGCCTTTGAGGTCAGCGACCGATTTCGCTTCGCTGTCCTTGTGCACGACATAGACATATGGGCTGTAATAATAAATACCGGCAAAATCGATGACATTGGCGCGCGCCTTGGTCGGCGTGACCGATCCGACGCCTACGTCATAGCGTCCCTGCCAGCGTCCGCCGGTCAAGGTTGCCCAGTCCGGTGTCTCGAAGGATACGGCGACGCCCAGACGCTTGCCGATCTCATTGGCAACGTCAACGTCGAATCCCACGAGCTGGTTGGAATCGTCCAGAAAGCTTTGCGGAGGCCAGCCTGCATTGGTTGCGACAACCATGGCCTTCTTTTCCATGACGCGATCCAGCGTCTCTCCCGCATGAGCCGCGAACCCCGTTGCCAGAATAGCGCCTGCGATACCCATTATTGTTATGATTTTTCTCATCTTATCGACCCCTCCACTGGTCTGACGCACGAGCATTGCATAAACACGCAAGCGTCGGCTAGGCCGCTCGCGGAAACGAATTATGAAATTAGCGTATGATTATATGCTTATCGTGCAGGATTCCGCTGAGGGAGCGCGAATTCGGGGCCGTTCATGTCCCGCGGCCCCGATAAGGCGAGTTACGCCGTGTGTCGGCGGCTACTGATTGCGTACCGCCATAGCCGTGACTTCGACCCGCATCTCCGGCGTGGCCAGTCCCGCCACGCCGACAGCGCAGCGAACCGGAAAAGGTTTCTTGAAGAAGCGCAGGTAAACCTCGTTAAAGGCAGGACGTTCGTTGATATCGGTCAGGTAGATCGTCAAATGAATGACGTTTGCCAGGCTGCTGCCTGCCTTTTCCAGTGAGATCCTGAGACTGTTGAGCGTGCATTCGCTCTGAGCGGTTATATCGCCGGTTTCCATTGTGCCATCTGCCCGGATGGGAATATGCGTGGTTACCAGCAAGTTGCCGATGCCTGCGACATCGGAGGAAATCTCGCTCTCGTCCGTGTCTTCAAGGAAATAGGGCGTCGTGCTGTTTGTCATGGTCATTCTCCAAGAGTCTCAAAAGTGTGAAGCGTTGTCGGACAGGTTGCCTGTTAAAACAAGCCGCATCGTGATGGACAAACGGCTCGATAGCTGTTCTGGCACGCCTGACCGCTGATAGGTGGAAACGTGGTAGCAATAATGTGTACCGACCGGGGCGGGCAACCTATTGCGGTGGTGATCGGGCAGGTCTAAGAAACAGGGTTGGGAGCGAGGAGGCTTCCACTCAACGACGACCGTTCCGGTCTGAAGGCAATCCATGACAGAAAAACATTCTCATCGCGGGCTCGTTGTTGCCGCGATCATGGCAAGCATGGCCATGATTGCAGTCGAGGCTACAATCGTATCGACCGCAATGCCGCAGATCGCTGCGCAATTGGGTCAGCTCAATCTCTATTCCTGGGTTTTCTCATCGTTCCTCTTGACCCAGACCGCGACGACCGTCGTGTTTGGAAAACTGGCCGATATATACGGTCGCAAGCCAGTGCTCATTTTCGGCATTGCCCTGTTCCTGATCGCGTCGATACTGGCGGGCTTTGCATGGTCGATGCCTTCCATGATTGTCTTCCGGCTATTGCAGGGCATTGGGGCAGGGGCGATCCAGCCCGCATCCATGACTGTTGTCGCCGACCTTTTTCCGGGCGCACAGCGCAGCAAGGTTCAGGGATACCTCGCCAGCGTGTGGGCGCTGTCAGCCGTTGTCGGCCCGCTCCTGGGCAGCCTGATCATTCACAATCTCAGCTGGGCGTGGGTGTTCTGGATAAACGTGCCGGTCGGTATGCTGGCGGCGTCGGGCTTTCTCCTCTTCCTGCATGAAGAAAAACGCTCCAAACCCGTATCGGTCGATGTGCTTGGCGCAGCGCTTTTTGCCGTCTCGATTTCATCCCTGATGATTGCGCTTACCCTCATGGAAAGCGCCGTCTCGCCGGAAGCGATTCTGGCATTGGTTCTCTTCGGCTTGTCGTTGGTTGCCTTCATCTGGCAGGAACGGCGCGCAAAGGAACCCATGGTCGCGCCCGGCTTGTGGCTGAAGCGCCCGATAGCATTTTCCAATCTGGCGGTTTTCCTTGCCAGCATGTCGATCATGGGACTGACGACGTTTCTGCCGATGTATGTGCAGACGGTTCTCGACCGTTCTCCGGTGGTCGCGGGCTTTGCCCTGACCATGCTGCTGCTGGGCTGGCCTTGCGGGGCGACGATTGCTTCGCGGCAGTTTACGCGGTTCGGATTGCGCCCGATCATGATTGTCGGAAGCATTTGTATTCCGATCGGAACCTCGTTGCTCGTCATGCTTGACCCGTCCAGCTCGGCCACGATGGCGGGCGCCGGTTCGCTGATCATGGGTTTCGGAATGGGCCTGCTCAACATCGGGGCGCTGATCCTGACGCAGGACAGCGTGAACTGGTCCGAACGCGGCAGTGCCACTGCATCGAATGTCTTTTCGCGCAATCTTGGCAGCACGCTCGGAGCGGCCATTCTGGGCGCGGTGCTGACATACGGTCTTGCCAACGCCAATCATGGCCAGGCTATTACGTCAGACCAACTGCGGGATCTCCTGAATGGCGCCGACATGCTCATAGATCAGCAGGAACTTCGACTGGCGCTTCAACACGCGCTGCACACGACTTTCATAGCGATGATGCTTATTGCCGTGTTGATCGTACCAGCTTGTCTCTGTGTGCCGGGGGTTAAACGGACATACGAAGAAAACGTGGTCACGTGACGTTCGCTTTATTCACAGGTCGAGGATTCAGCTGGCGCTTGGCGCTGGCTGAACAGATGACCTTGCAGAAATCGTATGGAAACACGCCTGAAAAAGCAAAAATCCCGGACGAAGCCGGGACTTTGTTGCCTATCTGATCGGAAAACTGGAGCGGGCGAAGGGATTCGAACCCTCGACCCCAACCTTGGCAAGGTTGTGCTCTACCCCTGAGCTACACCCGCTCGCGCCAGTCGTTTCCGTCAGGCAGGCGGTATATGAACTAACGCTTCCGAGATTGCAACAGGGAAATTACATGAAAATGTCTTTTCGACGAAATTGGCTGTGAGCCGTTGGCTAACTATCTGTATTCATGTCGTTATTTTGAGGTGTAGGGCCTGGATTCCGCTGTGATTTCTTCCCCAGACAGGAGGTAAGCGCCTGCTCGGGGGGCTGAACTCTGTAGGATTGGTGCGAGTCAAACCGCTGTGCTTCTGACAAGCAATCCAATTTGTTTTGCGTGGTTTCTAAGCCTCTATCCATGGTCTATAAGCTGTGGTGTGTCGCCGAAGCGTGAGGAGCGCGGCGACATGTGCAACATATTCAATGCCGAACAGAATGGGGTGGGACCATGCCTTTGTCGCCGAGCGAGCTACACGACTATCTTGATAAACTCGGTATCGAAGTAAAGACTGTTGAACATCCTCCTTTGTTCACGGTTGCCGATTCCCAAAGCCTGCGCGGTGAAATTCCGGGCGGTCACACGAAGAATCTCTTCCTGAAAGACAAGAAGGACAATTTCTTTCTCGTGACGGTCGAGGAGGACGCGGTGGTCGATCTGAAATCGATCCATCAACTGATCGGTGCGGCAAGCCGTGTTTCGTTTGGCAAGCCGGAAAAGCTGATGGAATATCTGGGTGTGATTCCCGGTTCGGTCACCGTGTTCGGCGCGGTCAACGATACCGCACACAATGTGCAGGTAATCCTTGATGCCGATCTCATGAAGCATGATGTCATCAACGGGCATCCGCTGACCAACGAAGCCACGACTTCCATCAAGCGCGATGATCTGGTTGCTTTCCTCAAGTCCACGGGACACGAACCGCGCATTCTGGCCGTTTCCGAGCGTGCCAAGGCTGATGCTTAGGTATAGACTGGTGGTCGGAACGGCAGCTTTCCCACGCGGCGATTGGCGATTGAAGTGGGAAACAGAAGCGCTAAGTTACAGCGCAACTGCTGAATCGACCGTCTTGAAATTGGCTTTCGAAGATACGAACTGAATGAACGACGCGGGCTTGCATGCGGAGCGTTGCATCGACCGGAAAATACGAAGGAATTTCTTATGAGCAGCCAAAACAATCCTTATGCTGGCGCGGGTGGCCAGATGACGGCGAATGTCTCTTTCGGCGCGCCGCAGGCCGCTGCTGGAGGAGCGGATCTCGTCAAGGACACCACGACGGCAGGCTTTCAGGCGGATGTAATCGCAGAATCCCGCAAGCAGCCGGTGCTGGTGGATTTCTGGGCGCCATGGTGCGGTCCCTGCAAGCAGTTGACCCCGATCATTGAAAAGGCGGTCCGCGAGGCTGGCGGCGCCGTCAAGCTGGTCAAGATGAATATCGACGACCATCCGGCGATTGCCGGCCAGCTTGGCATTCAATCCATTCCGGCGGTCATCGCTTTCGTCAACGGCCAGCCGGTTGACGGTTTCATGGGGGCTGTGCCTGAATCGAAGGTGAAGGAGTTCATCGCCAAGGTTGGCGGGCCGAGTGACGCTGAAACTGCGATTGCCGAGGCAATCGCGGCGGCGAACGAACTGGTTGAAGCTGGCGATTTCGTTCAGGCGTCTGAGATATTCTCGTCGATCCTTCATGCCGTCCCGGATAATGTCGACGCAGTTGTCGGTCTTGCGACCTGCCTTCTGGAATCCGGCGACGCGGAAAAGGCGCGGGAAATTCTGGCCCAGATTCCTGCAGACAAGCAGAACGCGCCTGCCGTCCGGGCGCTGGAAGCACGTCTTGCACTGGCCGACCAGGTCAAGCTCATCGGTGATCCGATTGAACTCGAAAAGCGAATTCAGGCTGATCCCAATGATTATCAGGCCCGGTTCGATCTTGCGCAGGTGCGTAACGCGCAGGGGCGGCGTGAAGATGCGGCCAATGAGCTGCTTTTCATCATGAAGGCCAGCCGCGAGTGGAACGATGACGGTGCGCGCAAGCAGTTGCTCCAGTTCTTCGAGGCGTGGGGCAATGCCGATCCCGCGACGCTCGGCGCACGGCGCAAGCTGTCGTCGCTTCTGTTTTCCTGACCGCGAGCGGTCGGGAGCATGGCGGACAAATTGCGCTTTGCCCGCCATGCGGATTCCAACTGTTAGGGCGCATGTCGCGTGAGCCCTAAAGGGAGGTTGTAATGCAAGTGGGCAATGCCCGTTACAGGACGGGCGCGGATATTCCTGAGACTGTGCCGGTTTTCCCGTTGAAAGGGGCGCTGCTTCTGCCCGGTGGCCAGCTTCCGCTCAACATTTTCGAACCGCGCTATCTGGCGATGGTCGAGAATGCGCTGGCCGGCAAGCGCATCATCGGCATGATCCAGCCGAAAATCGACGGCGAGGATGATGAGCCGACCGACGAACTGGACGAAAGCCTTCGCCCGCAGTTGAGCAGTGTCGGTTGTCTTGGCCGTATCACCACTTTTGCCGAAACCGGCGATGGCCGCTTGCTGATCACCTTGCAGGGCATCTGCCGTTTTCGCGTGCGCGAGGAGATCAATTGCCGCCAGCCTTATCGGCAGTGCCGGATCATGCCGTTCCTTGCCGACCTGGAGCAGTCGCGGGAGTCATCGGAGATCGACCGTGAAGCCTTGCTGGGTGCGTTCCGGGATTATCTCGAGGCGCACAATCTGGAAGCCGATTGGGATAGCATCGCGCGGGCAAACAACGAGACCCTCGTCAATGCGCTCTCCATCATGTCGCCTTTCGGCCCGGCTGAAAAACAGGCGCTTCTGGAAGCCCCGGATTTGAAGACGCGTGCAGCGACGTTGATCGCCATCACCGAAATGGTGCTGGCCCGAGTGAAGGACGACGATTTCGGATCGCGTTTACAGTAGATTTCAGGAATAGGATCATGGACGACAAGACGGAAACCGGCAATATCGACGTGCGCCTGCTGGAACTTCTCGTATGCCCTATAACCAAAGGGGCGCTTGAATATGACGCGGAACATGGCGAACTGATCTCGCACAAGGCAAAGCTTGCATATCCGGTCCGGGGCGGCATTCCCATCATGCTCCCGTCAGAAGCGCGCAGTTTGACGGAGTGATAGCGGGCCTTTCTGGTGCTGGCCGGAGGCTTGGCGCGCGGAACATGTCTGCTTTTCCCGCTGTTATATAATTTCCACACAAGCCCCTATCTTTTTCATTAGTTTCAGCCACGCGCATTATTGCTTGTCGGACAACGGGGCTCTATAACCCTCGCGGAACTTGATAAAGATGATGGCGGACGGCCTCCTGCTGTTTGTTGTTGTCGTGAATTTGAACGCGATATTCTTGAAAAAAGCGGATCTCCGTTTTGTGGAATATGCGAAATAAAACAGAGGCTTGGCATTATGGCATCCAGAAAACTCCTTCTCCTGCCCGGCGACGGCATCGGCCCAGAGGCGATGGCGGAAGTCCGCAAGATCATCGCTTTCCTCAACTCAGGCCTCAATCTCGGTTTCGAGACGGAAGAAGGTCTGGTTGGCGGTTCCGCCTATGATGCGCATGGCCAGGCGATTTCCGATGCGGATATGGAGAAGGCGCTGGCCGCCGATGCCGTGCTTTTCGGTGCCGTTGGCGGTCCGAAGTGGGACAGCGTGCCTTATGAAGTGCGCCCTGAAGCCGGTCTTCTGCGTCTGCGCAAGGAGATGCAGCTTTATGCAAATCTTCGCCCGGCCATCTGCTATCCGGCACTGGCCCATTCTTCCTCGCTGAAGCCGGAAGTTATCGAAGGTCTCGATATCCTTATCCTGCGCGAGTTGACCGGCGGCGTCTATTTCGGCGAGCCTAAGGAAATCATCGACCTCGGCAACGGCCAGAAGCGCGGCATCGATACGCAGGTCTACGACACCTACGAAATCGAACGCATCGCCGATGTCGCCTTCGAGCTGGCGCGCACGCGCCGCAACAAGGTCACGTCGATGGAAAAGCGCAACGTGATGAAGTCCGGCGTTCTGTGGAATCAGGTCGTCACCGCGCGCCACAAGGAAAAACACGCCGACGTGGAACTGGAGCATATGCTGGCCGATGCTGGCGGCATGCAGCTTGTGCGCTGGCCGAAGCAGTTCGACGTCATCGTTACGGACAACCTGTTCGGCGATATGCTGTCGGACGTGGCCGCGATGCTGACCGGCTCGCTGGGCATGCTGCCGTCGGCTTCGCTCGGTGCGGTCGATTCCAAAACCGGCAAGCGCAAGGCGCTTTACGAGCCGGTTCACGGTTCGGCACCGGATATCGCCGGCAAGGGCGTTGCCAATCCGATTGCGATGATTGCTTCGCTTGCCATGTGCCTGCGTTATTCGTTCAATCTCGTCGACGAAGCGGATCGTCTGGAAGCAGCGATTGCACAGGTTCTCAATGATGGCCTGCGCACTGCCGACATCTGGTCGGAAGGCAAGTCCAAGGTCGGCACCGTCGAAATGGGCGACGCAATCCTCGACAAGTTCTCTAAGCTTTCCGCTGCATAAGCGCGACAGGATCGCTTGATATATGGCCCGTCATGCATTCTGCATGGCGGGCTTTTCTTTTTTGAATAAGTGCCCGATTTGAGGCTGTAAATTCGTGCTTCGCTGCATAAGAATAGCGGCATGTTGTTCACGCTCCCTGATCAAAACAAACTTTACGATGCACTTGTCGCCCGCGATGCCGCTTTTGAGGGCAGGGTCTATGTCGGCGTTATCTCGACCGGAATTTTCTGCCGCCTGACCTGTCCGGCGCGCAAACCGAAACAGGAAAACTGCCGTTTCTTCGCATCGGTTGCCGAATGCATGGCCGATGGATTCAGGCCATGCAAAAGATGCCATCCGTTACAGCCCGCCGCCGAAGCGGAACCGGCCGTCAGGAAGCTTCTCGACGCGCTTGAAGCCGAACCGGAGCGACGCTGGAGCGAAGAGGATGTGGCCCGGCTGGGGCTTGATCCTTCGACCGTCCGTCGCAGTTTCCGCCGCCATTTCGGAATGACGTTTCTCGAAATGGCGCGGCAGGAGCGCCTGCGGCACGGGTTCCAGGCGCTTGCCGATGGCGGGCGTGTGATCGATGCGCAGATCGACGCGGGATTTGAATCTCCCGAAGCTTTCCGCGGCGCCTTTGCGCGTATTCTCGGACTGCCGCCCGGAAAATTGCGCGGCGATGGCTTGCTGCGGGCCGATTGGATCAGGACGCCGCTCGGCACGATGATAGCCATCTGTGACGCGCGAAACCTGCATCTTCTCGAATTCGTCGATCGCAAGGCGCTGCCCGCTGAGCTCAAGAAACTATATGCCACCTGCCGCGGCGATCTGGGGATTGGCCGTTTCGACACGCATGATCTTGTCGAGCGACAGCTGAATGCCTTTTTCGAGGGCAATTCCCCGACGTTCGACCTGCCGCTGGTTCTGCATGGCAGTGCTTTCACGCAGCATGTCTGGCGCGAACTTCAGAATATCCGGGCAGGGGACACGCGTAGCTACAGCGAACTTGCGCAGGCCATGGAAAAGCCGCTTGCGGTGCGCGCGGTGGCGCGGGCCAACGGGGCGAACCAGATTGCCATCATTATCCCCTGCCATCGCGTGATCGGCGCGGACGGATCGCTGACGGGCTACGGTGGCGGTCTGTGGCGCAAGCAGAAGCTGATCGAAATCGAGGCGCAATACCGCCGATAGTGGCACCATACGAACATGAAAACGCCGCCCCGGGAGGGCGGCGTTTCAATTTGTGCGGTTGACGATGGTCAGTCGAGCTTGTGCAGGTCGACGCCCTTGGTTTCCTTGACGAAGATCATGCCGATCACAAAGGTGATGGAGGCGATGATGATCGGATACCAGAGGCCGTAGTAGATATCGCCCTTGGCCGCGCTGAGTGCGAACACGCCAGCCGGAAGCAGACCGCCGAACCAGCCATTGCCGATATGATATGGCAACGACATGCCGGTGTAGCGGATGCGGGTCGGGAACATCTCGACGAGGATCGCGGCAATCGGGCCATACACCATCGTCACATAGATGACGAGGACGGTCAGGATAGCGATTGTCAGAACCCAATTGACCTCTGCGGGGTCGGCAACCATCTTGAATGCGCCGGCGCCCGGGATCGTGAAGACGGCCTGTGGCGTGCTGACACCCAGTCCGTCCGCCTCAGTCTGGGTCAGAAGCTTCTGCTTCACCAGATCGGCAGCCGGAA
This sequence comes from Brucella sp. NBRC 14130, assembly GCF_040371715.1. Taxonomy (NCBI): domain Bacteria; kingdom Pseudomonadati; phylum Pseudomonadota; class Alphaproteobacteria; order Hyphomicrobiales; family Brucellaceae; genus Brucella; species Brucella sp. NBRC 14130. The sequence goes on along the minus strand of NZ_BAABTE010000001.1, from coordinate 175,222 downwards.
CCATGGCCTTCTCGCCGCCGCGGATCGCTTCGGCATTCAGCTGAAGTTCCGGATTGGCGGCGACAAATGCGTCGAGCTTGCTGTCCGGCACCTTCGCGGGATCGCGAACGAGCGGGAAGCCAGCCTTCTGCAAGGCAAGGTTCACGTCGTGAGACAGAGCCGACTGCTTGGCCGCAGCATCGGCGCCAGCCTGAACGGCGTCGTAAGACGTGATCGTGCTGTCACCGAGCGTGATGGTTGCAGGCGTTCCGGCCGCTGCCGTCTGCACGATCTCATAAGGCACCGAACTCTTGGCGAGGAAGCTTGTCGCGACATCGCAAGACGTGGTGAACTTCGACGTGCCGGTGGCGTTGAACTGGAAGTTGCAATCGCCGGGAGCAGCCGTAACGGTCGCCTTGATCGTCTGTTCGGCCTGGGCCAGAGCCGGGTTTGCGGCATGGGTCAGCGCCTTGAACAGCGGGAAGTAGGTTACGGCGGCCAGAAGCAGGCCCGCCATAATGATTGGCTTGCGACCGATCTTGTCGGACAGCCAGCCAAAGAAGACGAAACCGCCGGTGCCGATCAGGAGTGCGATGGCGACCATGATATTGGCCGACTGGTTTTCGACCTTCAGAACGTTCTGAAGGAAGAACAGGGCGTAGAACTGACCGCAATACCAGACGACGGCCTGACCGGCGGTGAGGCCGAAAAGGGCGATGAGCGCGATCTTTGCATTCTTCCACTGGCCGAAAGCTTCAGAAAGCGGTGCCTTCGAAGTCTTGCCTTCTTCCTTCATGCGCTTGAATGCGGGCGACTCGCTCATCTGCATGCGAATCCAGACGGAAATGCCAAGCAGGAGGATCGAGACGAGGAACGGAATGCGCCAGCCCCAGGCGGCGAAGGCTTCCTTGCTCATCATGGTCTGGATGCCCAGAATGACCAGCAGCGACAGGAACAGGCCAAGCGTTGCCGTGGTCTGGATCCATGACGTGAAGAAACCACGGCGATTGTTCGGAGCATGTTCCGCAACATAGGTTGCCGCACCGCCATATTCACCGCCGAGTGCGAGACCCTGCAGCATGCGAAGGACGATCAGGATGATCGGTGCGAAAATGCCGAGCGTGGCCGAGCCGGGCAGGATACCCACGAGAAACGTGGACGCGCCCATGATGACGATGGTCACAAGGAATGTGTATTTACGCCCGACGAGATCGCCGATGCGTCCGAAAACAAGGGCGCCGAAGGGGCGCACGAGGAAGCCTGCCGCGAAGGCGAGCAGAACGAAGATGTTTCGGGTTGCTTCCGGATATTCGTTGAAGAATGCCGCGCCGATGAAGGCTGCAAGCGTTCCATAGAGATAGAAATCGTACCATTCGAAGACGGTACCAAGCGATGACGCAAAAATTACCTTGCGTTCTTCGCTCGTCATTTTCTGCGTGCCGACCTCGGCACTTGACGAGACTGCCATTAATCTGTCCTCCCAAACAGAGCCCTGCGGGCAAATGTAGGGCGATACTTCTTCACCGGGTAAATGAAGTTCGCCTGGTGCGCCGGGAACAATTCCTCTCAACTGTCCGGGCGCTCTCCTCACACTTGCATGATGAACCGAAAAAGGGGATTCGTGCAGTAGTCTTTAGTATGAGACAGAACTGACGGCTTGAAATACTGAAGGGAAGCAATAAAGCGCCAAAAAATGCGCTCCTTGCGGGGATGGAGAATTGACTCCATCGATAAACCGCGTAAAAGCAGTGGCGAACGAAGGAGAACCCGCGTGGATCGCGTCAACGTAGCGTCAGTTTCGCTTGGAACTGCCGGCATTCTTGCCGGGGCAGCGCGCATGCCTTCGATTTCCAAAACACTCACGGCCATTACCAAAACGACCACGAAAACGGTCTGATTCCCTTGGCCTGCTCGCCCTCTCCCCGGGTCTGGCCCGGGGGCGGAAGTCCCGCGTGGCCTGCGGGGTTCCGAATCTGGAAGCGGAGAGGGACAGGAGACGAAAAATGGGTTTCAAGGTTGCAGTTGTCGGCGCCACCGGAAATGTCGGGCGCGAAATGCTCAATATCCTCGAGGAACGCGGCTTTCCGGCTGACGAAGTTGTCGCGCTTGCATCGCGCCGCAGCCAGGGTACGGAAGTGTCCTATGGTGACCGGACGCTGAAGGTCAAGGCGCTCGACACGTATGATTTCTCCGATACGGACATCTGCCTGATGTCTGCCGGCGGCGAGATTTCCAAGGAATGGTCGCCGAAGATCGGCAAGCAGGGCTGTGTCGTCATCGATAATTCCTCGGCCTGGCGTTATGACGCCGAAGTGCCGCTGATCGTGCCGGAAGTGAACCCGGACGCAATCGAAGGCTTCCGCAAGAAGAACATCATTGCCAATCCGAACTGCTCGACCGCCCAGCTCGTCGTGGCCTTGAAGCCGCTGCACGATGTCGCCAAGATCAGGCGCGTTGTCGTGTCGACCTATCAGTCGGTTTCGGGTGCGGGCAAGGAAGGCATGGATGAGCTTTTTGAACAGTCACGCGCTGTTTTCGTAGCCGATCCGGTCACGGCCAAGAAGTTCACCAAGCGCATCGCGTTCAACGTGATCCCGCATATCGATGTCTTCATGGAAGACGGCTACACCAAGGAAGAATGGAAGATGGTGGCCGAAACCAAGAAGATGCTCGATCCGAAGATCAAGCTGACGGCAACCGCTGTCCGCGTTCCGGTCTTCATCGGCCACTCCGAGGCGGTCAATATCGAGTTCGAAAACCCGATCACGCCGGAAGAAGCGCGCGAAATCCTGCGCGAAGCCCCGGGCTGCCAGGTTGTCGACAAGCACGAGAATGGCGGCTACATCACGCCTTATGAATCCGCTGGCGAAGACGCGACCTATATCAGCCGCATCCGCGAGGATATCACCGTCGAAAACGGTCTTGCCATGTGGGTGGTCTCGGACAATCTGCGCAAGGGCGCTGCTCTCAACACGATCCAGATTGCTGAACTGCTGGTCGCGCGCGGCCTCATCAAGCCGAAGGCGCTTGCGGCCTGATCTGCTTTCTCAGCACTGAGATTGAAAAGCGCCGGGAAACCGGCGCTTTTTGTTTGATGCGGGTGGCGGTCCCTTAAGCTTCGGGATAAGAATTGATCGGGATGGGGGCGATATGAGTTTGATACACAACGAACGAACCAAGTTGCTGGCGAACAATCTTGATCGCCTTTCCACGGCGTTTCTCGCTGTCGGGGTTCTGGGCAACACCTTTAATTTCACGCCGGGGAGCGGCCTGGTCGTCTCTTTTCTCGGCGTCACAGCTTGGATTTTGCCGGCGATCGTATTACATCTTATGGCAAGACGCGTTTTAGGGAGATTGAAGCCATGACTTCGGGGGTCTTCTTTTGGTACATTTTCCCGCTGATCGTAGCGGCCGCCGGTCTTGGCTGGCTTTGGTACGACAAGCGTTTCAACAACCATTATCGCTGATCTGCGTAGCCTTATCAGAAGTCCAAGCGCCGGTTTTCCGGCGCTTTTTGTTAGCGGTTGAGGCTGTTGGCGAGATTGCCGCGTATACCGAGCAAGCGTGCGCGCAGATCCTGCAACTCATCGACAGGCTGACCCAGTGCGCAGAACACCTGCTCCGGGATGTTCTCGGCCTGCTTGCGCAATTCCCGGCCTTCGTCGGTCAATGTGATGCGCACCTGCCGCTCGTCCCGCGCATCGCGTCGCCGCGCAATGCGTCCGGCTGCTTCGAGGCGTTTCAGCAGCGGCGTCAGCGTGCCTGAGTCCAGATTGAGTTGTGCGCCGATCTCCGAGACTGTCCGATCGTCCTGTTCCCACAGCACGATCATCACCAGAAACTGCGAATAGGTGAGGTCGAGTTTGTTGAGGATCGGCTGATAGGCGCGCGTCAACGCATTTGCGGTCGAATAGATCGCAAAGCAGACCATGTTGGAAAGGTCGAGATTCGAATCCTGATCGTCGCGCTTCATTCAGACAACTCCTTGGTCGATATATACAGCATACGCAATTGGATTGTGCATCATATAATCGTGATATTATATTTTGCAAAATTAGATTGCGCGCAATTTAAAAATCTGCGAGTTTGGCTGCGAAGACAAACCAAAGGAGAAACCCAGATGTCAATTCTGTACACCACCCAGTCCACAGCAACCGGCGGCCGCACGGGAAGCGCCAAAACCGCTGACGGACGGCTGAGCGTCGTTCTCGATACGCCGAAGGAACTGGGCGGCTCGGGCGGCGAGGGCACCAATCCCGAGCAGCTTTTCGCTTCCGGTTATGCGGCCTGCTTCCTCGGTGCGTTGAAGTTCGTTGCCGCAAAGGAAAAAGTTTCCATTTCAGCCGACAGCACCGTGACCGCGACGGTCGGTATCGGTCCGCGTGAGGACGGCACCGGCTTTGGCCTTGATGTCGCACTGCAAGTGGCATTGCCGGGCGTGGACAAGGCGAAGGCCGAAGAACTGGTTCAGGCAGCGCACATCGTCTGCCCCTACTCGCATGCAACGCGCGGCAATATCGATGTTCGCCTGAGCGTGGCGTAACAGGAAATGGAAAAGGCGCCCGGCGAGGGCGCCTTTTTTATGATACTTTCCGAATTTCAGCAGGAAGCCCTGTCGATGAGTATAAAACCGGATATTCGCGAACTCCGCTCGACTTGTGACAGAATGGAAGCGCGCTACCTTATAAATCCGGCAATTGACGCTTCATATCGCAGGCTTGCGGATCGCTTTGCCACCGACCTTTCAGATGAACGAGACATCTTGCTCAGCCGGTGCGCTGCGCTCATGGCGATCAAATTCCTGGAGGAAGATGGCGCGTTTTAAGCCGCTCCAAAAATCAGCAGCGGCTACTCCGCCTGAGCCTCGATATTTTCCATATCGTCGTCCGACAGGCCGAAATGATGGCCGATCTCGTGAATCAGCACATGGGTGATGATATCGCCCAGCACTTCTTCATGTTCGGACCAGTAGTCGAGGATCGCGCGACGATAAAGCGTGATGCGATTCGGACCTTCGCCGGTCTGCAGGCTGAAACGCTCGCCGATGCCGCGACCTTCGAAAAGGCCGAGCAGATCGAAAGGCGTTTCCAGCCCCATATCCTCGATGATCTGGTCGTCAGGAAAGTCGGCGATCTGGATGATGATGTCGCCGCACAACGCACGAAACTCCTGCGGCAGATGCGCAAGAGCTTCAATCGCGATGGATTCGATTTCGTCCAGCGAGGGCGAAAGACGTCCCGCCCAGTCGCCGCTTTGATCTTCTCGGGCCATTCCAGCCAATCGTGTCCTATTCACTTGTGCAGGCCGCCAGACCTGCAGCCGGGCGTTCTGGCGGGCATTCTGGCCGAGTATATATAGCGCATGCCGTCATTATGCCCAGGGACGCTGTTCAGCGCGCTTGGCCTCGAATGCGTCGATGCTGCCAGCCTTTTCCATGGTCAGGCCGATATCGTCCAGACCGTTGAGCAGGCAATGGCGCTTGAAATCGTCGAGATCGAAGGAAATCGTGCCGCCATCCGGGCCGTGAATTTCCTTGGCTTCAAGATCGATGGTGAGGGTTGCATTGGCGCCGCGCGAAGCGTCGTCCATCAGTTTGTCCAGATCTTCCTGGCTGACCTTGATCGGCAGAATGCCGTTCTTGAAGCAGTTATTGTAGAAGATGTCGGCGAAAGAAGTCGAAATCACGCAGCGGATGCCGAAATCGAGCAGGGCCCACGGCGCATGCTCGCGCGACGAACCGCAGCCGAAATTGTCGCCTGCGACGAGAATCTGCGCGTTGCGGTAGCCCGGCTTGTTCAGGACGAAATCCGGGTTCTCCGTGCCGTCTTCGTTGAAGCGCATTTCGGCGAAAAGACCCTTGCTCAGACCCGTGCGCTTGATCGTCTTCAGGTAATCCTTCGGAATGATCATGTCCGTATCGATATTGACGATCGGCAGGGGGGCGGCGACGCCCGTGAGCTTGGTGAACTTATCCATGTCCTGAACCTGTCGGTTGGGAATTTGCAATTTGCAAACTGGTTTACATCAGCTTGACCGAGAGTCAACGTTTGAGGCCGAAACTGCCCAATAGGTCGCAACTCCCGACCCGTCTTGCGATTTATCCGGCGCGCCTGCAAGCACGCCGGATAGTTCGACTGTCGGGTTATGCGCATAATCCTGTCTGTAAACCGCGTCAAGGTTTGCGGATCATGCGTATGCGAGGCACTTTGAGCAATTATCCGACATTCAACGCGATGCCGCCGGTCTCGCTGCCGGTCAGGCGGCGGGATTTTCCGTCGGTGCCGACAACAGCCGTGACGCGCCTGCGCAACATCGAAAGGTTGGGCGAAACCGCCACATCGATAGCCGGATCGAACTGGAGCGTGATACGCCACAACTCCGGCTTGATCGTTTCCTCGACCGCGATAATGCGGGCGTCGAACGGCGTGGTGTGAAACAGCCCGGTGATGCGCTGGCCGACGCGGTAAGGCGCGGTATCGTCCTGCACGGATGCGGCTTCAACCTTGCTGCCATTGGCGGCAAGTGTGTTCCAGTCGCGCGTGCCGGACTGCCGCGCCACGAGGTCGAGGGCCTTGCCGTGGCTGATGGCGATGCCTTCCTCGCTCAAAGCCTGCCGCAGACGGCGGGCCTGGTGCTTGAAGTCAACATTATTGGTCCCAGCGATGATAGCTGTGGTCATTGTTTTCGCTCCTGATTGTGAGCGGCGTTTTCATGAACGGGTGCCCGCATTGCCGTTTCTGCCGTCACCGGAACAAAAACGAAGTTTCAGAATGCTTTACCATGGCTTGGAAGCTGCGGGCGGCAGGTGCATTCAACCGAAGGCCGGAAAATAGGCAGCCGTGATGCGGATTTCAAGTCCCTTTCCGGGAAGGCCTGCGGGACCACGCCGAACGCTTCCGGACCTTGCGCGTTTACACGGTTCGGTGCACAAATCGGGACATGAAAACCATTGTTCGCTCCCGCCGTTCCGTCCTGTTCGTTCCTGCTTCCAATGCCCGCGCTCTCGAGAAGTCGCTGACGCTGCCGGCGGATTGTGTGATCTACGATCTGGAGGATTCCGTAGCGCCCGATGCAAAGGTTGTGGCGCGCGATGCGCTGGCGGCGCATTTTGCGAGCCATCCGAAGTCTGGCTTCGAACGGATCGTGCGGGTGAATACGGCAGAAACGCCGTGGGGCAAGGACGATGTTGCGGCGGCTGCGAAGATGGGCGCGGATGCGATCCTTCTGCCCAAGGTCGAACGCCCGCAGGACATAATCGACGCAGCCAACCGGCTTGATCGCCATGACGCCGATCCGGCCGTTGGTGTCTGGGCGATGATCGAGACGCCAAGGGGCATTCTCAACGCCGACGAAATTGCGGTTCTTGGCCATCGTTCGGCAGTGCGGCTTGCCTGTTTTGTCGTCGGGCCGAATGATATAGCGCGGGAAACGGGCGTGCGTCCGCAGCCGGGGCGACCCTATCTGATCCCCTGGCTGATGCAGATCGTTCTTGCCGCGCGCGCTGGCGGGATCACCGTGCTTGACGGCGTTTATAACGATTTTCGCGATAGCGTGGGTTTCGAGGCCGAATGCGCCCAAGGCGCTGCCATGGGTTTTGACGGCAAGACGCTCATTCATCCGGGGCAGATCGAAGCGGCCAACCGGGCATTCTCCCCGAGCGAGGAGGAAGTGGCACAGGCCCGTCGCGTCGTTGAAATCTTTGCCCGCCCTGAAAATGCCGATAAGGGTGTCGTCTCGCTGGACGGGCAGATGGTCGAGCGCCTGCATCTTCAGATGGCCGAGCGCGTGCTCGCCAGAACCGGCGTGAAGTTATAACAGAGGAAGTAAAAGCATGAAGTTATACCGTTTCATTACAGGCCCCGACGATTCCGCTTTCTGCCATCGCGTCACGGCGGCGCTCAACAAGGGCTGGCAGCTTTACGGCTCGCCGACCTACGCCTTCAATGCCGCCACGGGTGTCATGCATTGCGGCCAGCCGGTGGTGAAGGAAGTCGACGGCGTCGATTACACGCCGGACATCAAGCTCGGCGAATACTGATGACTGTGCGCCGCATCGTTGCCAATATCGCAGCCGGCGACCCGGCGGCGGCAAAGCGCTTCTACGGCGACTTGCTGGGCCTCGATGTGGCGATGGATTTCGGCTGGATCGTCACCTATGCCGCGGATGCGCAGGCACGGGTGCAGGTGAGCATAATGAGCGAAGGCGGGTCGGGCACGCCGGTGCCCGACCTTTCCATCGAGGTCGATGACGTCGACGCCATGCTGCAGCGCGCGATCGCGCTGGGGTTTCCCGTAGAATACGGCCCGGCGGATGAGGAATGGGGCGTGCGCCGTTTCTTCACGCGTGATCCCTATGGGCGGCTCGTGAATATCCTGACCCACAAGAATTGAAAAAAGGCCGGTTTCCCGGCCTTTTTGTTTTTGGTTTTAATTCAGCCCACGCTTTTCGATCATCGCGTCCGGTGTCGGCATCTTGCCGCGGAAGGCCTTGTAAAGCTCTTCCGGGTCGCGGCTGCCACCGGCGGCATAGATATGCTGCTTAAGCTTCGCTGCCAGTTCCGGGTTGAAGGCATCGCCGGTTTCCTCGAATGCCGAGAACGCGTCTGCGTCCAGCACTTCCGACCACATATAGGAGTAGTAGCCCGCGGAATAACCGTCGCCGGAAAAGACGTGGGTGAAATGCGGTGTGCGATGGCGCATGATGATCGCATCCGGCATCGAAAGCTTTTCCAGCGTCTTCACCTCGAAGGCGAGCGGATCGGCGATCTTTTCCGTGCCGGTGTGGAATGCCATGTCCACCAGCGCGGATGAGGTGAACTCAACGGTGTTGAAACCTGCATTGAAGGTGCGGGCTGCGAGAACCTTGTCCAGAAGCGCCTTCGGCATGGCCTCGCCGGTGCGATAGTGCACGGCGTATTTTTCGAGGACCGCCGGAACGGTCAGCCAGTGTTCGTAAAGCTGCGACGGAAGTTCCACGAAATCGCGCGAAACGGCAGTACCGGAAACAGCGGGCCAGGTCACATCGGAGAGAAGCCCATGCAGCGCATGGCCGAATTCGTGGAACAGGGTGCGTGCGTCGTCGAGCGAGAGCAGGGCCGGTTCACCGGCCTTTGGCTTGGCAAAATTCATAACATTGTAGATGATCGGCTTCTGCCCGCCATCGAGCTTGTGGCTCGATTGCAGCGAACTCATCCATGCGCCTGAACGCTTCGATGTCCGGGCGAAATAGTCGCCAAGGAACAGGCCGCGTTCGCTGCCATCAGCATTGAGCACCTGAAACACGCGCACGTCCGGATGCCATGCTGCGATCCCCTTCTTTTCCTCGAAGCGGATGCCGAAAAGGCGGTGAGCGACGTCGAAGGCGGCTTCGATGATCTTTTCAAGCTGCAGATAAGGCTTCAGTTCCGCTTCATCAAAGGCGAAGCGTTCGGCACGCAGTTTTTCCGCATAGAAACGCCAGTCCCACGGCGCGACCTTGTGATTGCCGCCATCGCCTGCGATCAGTCGTTCGAGTTCGACTTCTTCCTCACGGGCCTTGGCGCGGGCCTTGTCCCAGACTGGTTCCAGCAGGTCCATGACTGCCTTGGGCGTCTTGGCCATGGTGTCGTCAAGCTTGTAGGCGGCAAAGTTGGCGTAGCCGAGCAGATGCGCCTTGCGCTCACGCAGTTCCACCATTTCGCGCACGATATCGCGATTGTCGCTTTCGCCGCCATTTTCACCGCGCTTTGCCCAGGCGTGGAACGCCTGTTCGCGGAGCGCACGGTTTTGAGAGAAGGAAAGGAATGGCTCCACAATTGAGCGCGACAGCGTGACGGCCCATGTATCCGGTTTGCCGCGCTCGGCGGCAGCACTCTGCATGGCGTTTTTCAGGAAATCAGGCAGGCCCGCGAGGTCGGCTTCATCGGTGATGAACAGCGCCCAGCTTGATTCATCCTTCAACACGTTCTGGCCAAAACGGGCGCCAAGCCCGGCGAGCTTCTCATTGATGCCGGCAAGTTCAGTCTTGCCCGCTTCATCAAGCTTCGCACCCGAGCGGACGAAACCTTTCCAGGTCTTTTCAAGAACCCGCTTGGTTTCGGTGTCGAGATCCAGCATGTCCCGGTTTTCATAAAGCGCGTCGATGCGGGCGAAAAGCGCCGGGTCCATCATGATGCGCGAATAATGACGCGACATTTTAGGCGCGATTTCGCGCTCCAGCGCCTGGATCGTGTCGTTGCTGTGCGCACCGGCGCGCAGCCAGAAAATGGCTGACACGCGGTCGAGCGCCTTGCCGGTCAGTTGCAGGGCTTTGAGCGTGTTTTCGATGGTGGCGTCTTTGGTCGCCCCGGCGATGGCTTCCACTTCCGCGAGGTCCTGCGCCAGCGCCACATCGAAGGCAGGTGCGAAATCCCCGTCGCCGAACGCGGTGAAATCCGGCAGGCCCAACGGTCCGCTCCAGTCTGTCAGCGCGTGATTGTGGGCGGTGTTGTCGGACATGATGAACTCCGGTTCGGATGGTGTTGATAAGCTGAACCAGATTTAGGCGCTGCCTTGCATGCGGGCAAGGGCAAGTTGTCGTTATGACAGGCTGCGGGAAAACCGTTCTACATTATCCGTCAGGGCTTGACTTTATGGGCGACCAAGCGCAAATCACGCCCGCAGCCGAATTTCTGCGGCAGCATTTTCAACCGGAGTTTTATTCTCTTATGCCAAGCGACAGTCACAGTCGATTGTTTCAGCCGTCAAGGCAGTTCGTGATCTGATCGCTCGCGGTCGGCTTGCACGGTCTGCCTTTGACGGCGGATCGACAGAAAGGCAAGCCCATGACCGACAACAACTTCTTCCCGGAAGTACTCAATGTTGCCGACCTCCCTGCTGCTGCCATCGCAAGCCGCATTGCGGACATGCGTACCGGCGACGCAGTGGAACTCGTTAACGAACTCGATGCCGATGATGCAGTCGCCGTCATCGCACAGCTTTCGCACGAAGATGCCATTCGTCTGCTCGACCAGCCGGAACTGCATCGTGCCACCGAAATCATCGCCATGCTTCCGCCCGGCCTTGCAAGCCTCCTGCTTGACGGCATGTCGGCGGACCGTGCAACCGACGTTTTTCAGGAACTGGAAGACGATGACCGCGCGGGCCTGTTTCCCATCCTCGCGCCTGAAACCAAGGTCGCACTGAAGAAACTGATGGGCTATCCGCCGAACACGGCGGGTTCGCTCATGACCATCGAATTCATCGCGGTGCCTTCCAACTGGAATGTCGGCCAGACGCTGGACTATATCCGCAAGGTCGAGCGCACGCGCGAAACGGTTTATGCCATTTATGTGGTCGATCCGGCTAGTCGCGTCCTGTTGGGCGTGGTCAGCCTGCGCCGTCTCATCATCCGCCAGCCGGACGAGCCGATTCTGTCCATCGCGCGGGATGACGAGCCGATCACGATTTCGCCGTTGGCAAGCCGCGAGGAAGTCGCCCGGCTCTTTCGCAAGCATGACCTTCTGGCCGTGCCCGTGGTGGATGAGAGCCGCCATATCATCGGCATCGTGACCGTCGATGACGTGCTTGACGCCATGACCGAAGAGGCAAGCGAGGACGCTTACCGTTTCGGTGGCATGGAGGCGCTGGACAAGCCCTATATGCGCATCGGCTTCGGCGAGATGCTGAAGAAGCGTGCCGGCTGGCTCGGCATCCTGTTCCTCGGCGAAATGCTGACGGCAAGCGCCATGCAGCATTTCGAGGCGGAACTGGAAAAGGCGCTGGTGCTGACGCTCTTCATCCCGCTCATCATGTCTTCGGGCGGCAATTCCGGCTCGCAGGCAACGTCGCTGATCATCCGCGCGCTTGCCTTGCAGGAAATCAGGCTGAAGGACTGGTGGCGTGTCGCGCTGCGTGAAATCCCATCCGGCCTTGCGCTGGGCAGCTTTCTGGGCTGCATCGGCATTCTGCGCATCATCGCCTGGCAGACGCTCGGCATCTACGATTATGGCGAGCACTGGATGCTGGTAGCGCTCACCGTGGGCATGGCGCTGGTGGCCATTGTCACCTTCGGCTCGCTGACAGGCTCCATGCTGCCATTCATCCTGCAAAGGCTGGGCTTCGATCCGGCCAGCGCATCGGCGCCGTTCGTCGCCACACTGGTCGATGTGACGGGTCTTGTCATCTATTTCAGCGTGGCGATGGTCATTCTGTCCGGTACGCTTTTGTAATGCCAGGCATGGGCGTAACAACGACATGCCCGTATGAGTACAAAAAACTGTCAAATTGACAGTGTAAAAACGCAACGAAATCCGGGTTTTTCGGGTTAATTGAGGGGCAGTTTCGTGCTGCCCCTTTCTAAAATGCAAAAAAACCTGTAAGAGCGCCGCATTGTTTTTCCGCGCGGGTCTGTTGGCGCGGCTCCCAACTCATATAGAAGTGATCTCCATATGGAATTGCGTAATATCGCTATTATCGCACACGTCGATCATGGCAAAACAACTCTGGTCGATGAACTCCTGAAGCAGTCCGGCTCGTTCCGCGACAACCAGCGCGTTGCAGAACGCATGATGGATTCCAACGACATCGAAAAGGAACGCGGGATCACCATTCTCGCCAAGGCCACTTCGGTTGTCTGGAAAAATACGCGCATCAACATCGTCGATACGCCGGGCCACGCCGATTTCGGCGGTGAGGTTGAGCGTATTCTCTCGATGGTGGACGGCGCTATCGTTCTCGTCGACGCTGCCGAAGGCCCGATGCCGCAGACGAAGTTCGTCGTCGGCAAGGCGCTGAAGGTTGGTCTGCGTCCGATCGTGGCGATCAACAAGATCGACCGTCCGGATGGCCGTCATGAAGAAGTCATCAACGAAGTGTTCGACCTCTTCGCCAATCTCGATGCGACCGACGAACAGCTCGATTTCCCGATCCTTTACGGTTCAGGCCGTAACGGCTGGATGGCGCTGAACCCGGAAGGTCCGCAGGACGAAGGCCTCGCACCGCTGTTCGACCTCGTGCTGAAGCACGTTCCGGCACCGAAGGTTGCTGAAGGTCCGTTCCGTATGATCGGCACGATCCTCGAAGCCGATCCGTTCCTGGGCCGCATCATCACCGGTCGTATCCATTCCGGCTCGATCAAGCCGAACCAGGCCGTCAAGGTTCTCGGTCAGGATGGTTCGCTGCTCGAAAATGGCCGTATCTCGAAGATTCTCGCTTTCCGCGGCATCGAGCGCCAGGCCATCGATGAAGCGCATGCGGGCGACATCGTCGCCATCGCCGGTCTTTCCAAGGGCACGGTTGCCGACACGTTCTGCGACCCGTCCGTGAGTGAGCCGCTCGCCGCACAGCCGATCGATCCGCCGACCGTGACCATGTCTTTCATCGTCAATGACAGTCCATATGCGGGCACGGAAGGCGACAAGGTAACGAGCCGCGTCATCCGCGACCGCCTGCTCAAGGAAGCTGAAGGCAATGTCGCGCTGAAGATCGAGGAATCGAACGAAAAGGATTCGTTCTTCGTTTCCGGCCGCGGTGAATTGCAGCTTGCAGTTCTCATCGAAAACATGCGCCGCGAGGGCTTCGAGCTTGGCGTTTCGCGTCCGCGCGTCGTCATGAAGGACGGCGAGAACGGCGAAAAGCTGGAGCCGGTGGAAGAAGTCGTCATCGACGTCGATGAAGAATATTCCGGCACGGTCGTGCAGAAGATGTCCGAACGCAAGGCCGAAATGGTCGAACTGCGTCCTTCGGGCGGCAATCGCGTTCGCATGGTGTTTTACGCTCCGACCCGTGGCCTTATCGGCTATCAGTCGGAACTCCTGACCGATACGCGCGGCACGGCGATCATGAACCGCCTGTTCCACGACTATCAGCCCTACAAGGGCGAAATCGCTGGCCGCAACAACGGCGTTCTGATTTCCAACGATCAGGGTGAAGCTGTTGCCTATGCGCTGTTCAACCTTGAAGATCGCGGTCCGATGATCATCGACGCTGGCGTCAAGGTCTACCAGGGCATGCTGATCGGCATTCACAGCCGCGACAACGATCTGGAAGTCAACGTGCTCAAGGGCAAGAAGCTCACCAACATCCGCGCTGCCGGCAAGGATGAAGCCGTGAAGCTCACCCCGCCGATCAAGATGACGCTGGAACGCGCCCTGTCGTGGATTCAGGACGACGAGCTGGTGGAAGTGACGCCGAAGTCCATCCGACTGCGCAAGCTCTATCTTGACCCGAATGAGCGCAAGCGCTTTGAAAAGAGCAAGTCGAGCGCTGCATAAGCCCGACAGCATAAAGAAAACGGCGCCTTTGGGCGCCGTTTTTGTTTGAAAAATTCTCTCGTCTAAACCGCGCTGCCGCACGGCATTGCCGCCCCTTGCCCTTCGAGACGCCGCCTGCGGCGGCTCCTCAGGATGAGGGGCTTGCGTGGCAGCCAATCTCAAGCACAGACCCTTCGCCAAGCTCAGGGCTCAGGGTGCACGTGGGGCTATCCTCATGATGAGGGGCTGGTGTGCGTGAAGCGCTTACCGTTCCCCGCGGCGATAGGGCTGCATCAGCGCCTGCGGAACACGGGCGCGCCGCGCCATGACGATGAGCGCCACGATCGACATGATGTAGGGGATCATCAGGAAGAGCTGGTAGGGCACGGCCTTGCCGTAGACTGTCTGCAATCGAAGCTGGAATGCATCGAACAGCGCGAACAAAAGCGCGCCGAGAAGCGCGCGCGTCGGACGCCACGAGGCGAAGACGACAAGTGCGATACAGACCCAGCCACGCCCCTGCATCATGGTCGGGAAGAACGAGTTGAAGGCGGAGAGCGTAAGAAACGCGCCGCCGACTGCCATGAGCGCGCTGCCGAACATGATCGTGAAAATGCGCACACGGATCGGGTTGATGCCCTGCGCTTCCGCTGCATGCGGGTTTTCGCCGGTCATGCGGATGGCAAGGCCGAGCGGCGTGCGGAAAAGCACGTAACCGAGCAGAAGCGCCAGCGGAATGGCGATCCAGGTCAGCGCCGTCTGCGTGCCAAGCACCTGTCCGATGAACGGGACTTCTGCAAGCCATGACGGATTGAGCGGCTGGAAAGGCGTGATGGACGGCGGCGTCGAGGACAGCGGCACCAGAAGCCGGAACAGGAAATAGCTGAGGCTCGATGCAAACAGCGTGATGCCGAGGCCCACCACATGCTGCGATAGGCCGAGCGGCACGGTGAGGGCTGCATGAAGCAAGCCGAACAGTGCGCCGGAAGCTGCCGCAACCGCCACGCCGGTCCACAGGTCGGCGCCGTTGAACACGGTCAGCCAGCCGATCATTGCGCCGAAGGTCATGATGCCTTCAATGCCGAGATTGAGTACGCCCGCCCGTTCGCAATAAAGCGCGCCGAGTGTGCCGAAGATAAGCGGTGTTGCGATGCGCAGGACCGAGACCCACAGGCCGGCGGAGAGAAGAATATCCATCAGCTCGTTCATCGGGCGATCCTGTATTGTGTGAAAAACAGAGCGACCAGCATGGTCAGGAGCGACAGCGCGACGGTGACATCGGCGATGAAGCTCGGAATGCCGATGGCGCGGCTCATGCCGTCGGCGCCGACAAACATGGCGGCAGCAAAAAGTGCAGAGAAGATCGCGCCGATGGGGTTCAGATTGGCGAGCATGGCGACGATGATGCCGGAATAGCCGAAGCCCGGCGAAAGATCGGTCGTGACGTAGCCTTTCACGCCCATGACCTGTATCGCGCCTGCAAGCCCCGCAAGGCCACCGGAAATGCAGGCGACCTTTACCAGCGTCCTTGCCAGCGGGACACCGGCAAAGCGCGCGGCGCGCGGATTGAGGCCCGCAGCCTTGGTTTCAAGGCCGAAGACGGTTCGCTTCTGCACATAGGCGATGATGAGCGCCAGGGCGATGGCTATCGCGATGCCGATGTGAAGCCGCATGCCGGACATGATTTTCGGCAGCACCGCCGCGTCCGGCACGGGCTCGGATTGCGGCCAGCCAAAGGCGAGGGGGTCTTTCATCGGCCCTTCGATCATCATGGATACGATAAGCACCGCCACGAAGTTCAAGAGCAGCGTCGTCACAACCTCGTCGACGCCGAAGCGCAGGCGCAGCCCGAGCGGGATCAGAAGAAAGATCATGCCTGCAATCGCACCGACGATCAGCAGAAGCGGAATGAGAACGGCGGCCGGAAGCTGCAACTGCGTGCCGCAGGCGACGACCGCCAGCGCACCCATGTAGAACTGGCCTTCGGCACCGATATTCCAGAGTTTGGAGCGGAAGGCGACGGCAGCGGCAAGACCGGTCAGCATCAAGGGCGTCGCGCGGGCGAGCGTTTCGGTGATCGAAAGCTTGTTGCCGAAGGCACCGATGGCGATCTGGCGGAAGGATTCCAGAACCGGCGCACCGGCGGCGGCGATCAGCAGGCCGGCAAGCACGAAGGCGGCCAGAACGGCGATGACCGGTGCGGTTGCCACCAGTGCCACGGGCCGGGTTTCGCGTCGTTCGATACGCATCAGTTCAGCCCCTTCAATTGCTTGAGCATGTTCTTATCTGAAAACCGCTTCACACTTTTCGGGATCATGCTTTGCCCCATTCACCTGCCATCATCAGGCCCAGTCGTTGCGCGTTTGCTTTCCCGGCATCGATCGGGGGCGAGAGCCGGCCTTTGACAATCGCTTGAACACGATCCGCCAAGCCAATGATTTCATCCAGATCTTCGGAGATGAGCAGCACCGCAGCACCCTTGGCGCGTGCTTCCAAAATGCGGGCGTGGATCGCCGCCACTGCGCCTTCGTCAAGGCCGCGCGTCGGCTGTGCCGCGATCAGGATACGCGGGGCGGTTTCCAGATTGCGGCCCAGAATGAGCTTTTGCATGTTGCCGCCGGAAAGCAGGCGAATGCGGCTGTCAGGCGTGCCGCCGCGCACATCGAAATCCTTGATGATACGATCGGTAAACTCGCGCGCTGCCGCGCGGTTGACCAGAAGACCATTGGAGAATTGCCGGTCGCGCACGCGCTCCAGCACAGCATTCTCCCAAAGCGTCAGATCGCCGATTGCGCCTTCCGCATTGCGGTCTTCCGGAATGCGGCCCACACCTTCGGCCACGAACTGGCGGGGGTCGAATTTCGTTACCGTCTGCCCGAACATGACAAGTTCACCGCTTGCCGGCTGGCTGAGGCCGGAAACGAGACGTCCAAGCGCTGCCTGCCCATTGCCCGACACACCGATGATCCCCAGTGTTTCACCGGCGCGAACATGGAAGTCGAGGTCTGAAAGGCGGGTTGCGCCGTCCTCCACAACCGTTGCATTCCGTGCTTCCAGCAGGGTTTCACCGGGCGTGGAAGCGGCGCGGGAAGGGCGCGAGACGCGGCGGCCCACCATCAGTTCGGCCAATTCCTCCTTGGAGGTTTCGGAAGCCTTGCGCTCGGCCACAAGCTTGCCGCCGCGCAGGACGATCACGCGGTCGGCGGCGGACATGACTTCATGCAGCTTGTGAGAAATGAAGATCAGCGACAGGCCCTGCCGCGCCATCTCTTTCAGCGTCGCGAACAGGTTTTCGGCTTCCTGCGTTGTGAGAACCGCCGTCGGCTCATCCAGAATGAGGATATCGGCGTCGTTATAGAGCGCTTTCAGAATTTCGACGCGCTGCTGCTCGCCTACCGAAAGATCGCCAAGTCGCGCATCGGGATCGACCTGCAAGCCGAAGCGTTTTGCGATTGCGGCGATCTTGGTGCGTGCGGGGCCGTGCGCGGATTTGAGCTTCCAGAGGCTTTCCGTGCCGGTGATGATGTTTTCAAGCACGGTAAGATTGGGCGCGAGCGTGAAATGCTGGTGCACCATGCCCACCCCCGCCTCGATGGCGGCGCGCGGCTTGCCTTGCGGGATTTCCTCGCCCTTGACGAACACACGGCCTTCATCCGGCACATAATGGCCGAACAGGATGTTCATCAGCGTGGTCTTGCCAGCGCCGTTTTCCCCGAGGAAAGCGAGAATTTCGCCGCGTCCGAGCTTCAGCGAAATATCGTCATTGGCGGTCAGGGGACCAAAGCGCTTTGTTATGTTGCGAAGTTCGAGGACGGTTGAAGACATGAAGCGGGCCTGAAAAGCGGGAGCCGGTTTTGCGGATTGTTATCCGAACCAGAAGGCGCGCCGGTGCTGGAACAGGTGTCAGGCACCGGCGCGAGGCGTGATTATTTCGGCTCTTCGGCGTTGAGCTTGAGCGTGAACGCGCCCGATTTGATCTCGTTGCGACGCGCTTCCATCTTCGCTTCGGCTTCCGCCGGTGCGACGCCCTTGACGTAGATGATGTCGTTGCCGCCTTCCTTCATCATGCTGAAAGGCGTGTAGTCCTTGCCTGCGGGCTTTCCAGCCTTCACGTCTGCGATTGCAGCATTAAGGATCGGCCCGAAGTTCCAGATTGCATTGGCAAAAACCGTGTCGGGATAACGCGGCGTATAGTCGGTCAGCGAGCCGATGGCCTTGATGCCGCGCTCCTTGGCCGCGTCCGCCGTGCCGATACGCTCGCCAAACAGGATGTCCGCGCCGGAATCGATGGCCGCAAGGCCTGCCTCGCGTGCTTTCGGCGGGTCGAAGAAGGTGCCCATGAAGGACGCGACGAACTTCGCGTCGGGACGCGTTTCGCGCACGCCGTCCTGAAAGGCGTTGATCAGCATGTTGATTTCGGGGATCGGCACTGCGCCGACGGAGCCGAAGATGCCGGACTTGCTCATCGCGCCCGCCAGCATTCCGGTGAGATAGCCCGCTTCGAAATTCCAGGTGCCGAAGACGCCGAAATTGTCGCCCTGCGGCTTGCCGGAAGAGCCCATGACGAAAGCCGTCTGTGGATAGTCGCCGGCAACCTGACGCGCTTCGCGTTCCACGGCATAGGATTCGCCCACGATCAGCTTGATACCCTGTTCGGCATATTCGCGCATGGCGCGGGGATAGTCGCTCGCCGAAACACCTTCCGAGAAGACATATTCGATCACGCCTGCGTCGTTGGCCTGTTTCAGGGCTTCATGCAGGCGCGAGTTCCAGGCATTTTCCACCGGCGAAGCGTGGATGCCCGCCACTTTCAGTTTTTCATCGGCGGCGAAGACCCGGCTGGTGATCGCCGTTGCGCCCAGTGCCGCCGACATTGCGAGAATATCGCGGCGGGTGAAGTTCGATGTCTTGATGATTTTGGTCATTTGGTCTGGGACCCCTCATGTGTGTTTTCGGCGCGCGGGTGCGCGCAGCCGGTTGCTTCGTTTTGACGTGCGGATTTGGTGAGCAACGATTTCCATCATTGCCCAAACCGCCTTTAATTCAAGAAGATTCTAAAGCTGGCCGACTGGTGCGTAGTCAGCTCCGTCAACCGAAGACGGGCGGCCTTCGAGGTTGAGTGCACTTACGCGCTGCGGGGTTTCGGCGATGATCTTGCCGCGCTTCACGACCTTGAGGCGGTTCGCCTTGAGGCGCAGCGCTTCGATCGGATCGCGTGCCTGCAGCACCACGAAGTCGGCATTGCAGCCCTTGGCGAGGCCATAGCCTTCCAGGCCGAGCGCCTTGGCTGAGTTAACGGTCAGCGCGTCGAAAACCTGCCGCTTGCCCTCGATGGACGTCATCTGCGCGACATGGATCGCCATGTGGCCGACTTCCAGCATGTCGCCGGAGCCCATCGAGTACCACGGGTCCATGACGCAGTCGTGGCCGAAGGCGACGTTGATGCCGGCAGCCATCAGCTCCGGCACCCGGGTCATGCCGCGGCGCTTCGGATAGGTGTCGGCGCGTCCCTGCAGCGTGATGTTGATGAGCGGGTTCGGAATGGCGTTCATCTTCGCTTCCGCGATCAGCGGAATGAGCTTTGAGACGTAATAATTGTCCATGGAATGCATGGAGGTCAGATGCGAGCCGGAAACCCGGCCCTGCAGTCCGAAGCGCATGGTCTCAGCCGCCAGCGTTTCGACATGGCGGGACATCGGATCGTCGCTTTCGTCGCAATGGATATCGACCGGCAGACCGCGTTCGGCGGCGATGCGGCAGAGCGCTTCCAGCGAGGCTGCGCCGTCGGCCATCGTGCGCTCGAAATGAGGGATGCCGCCCACCACGTCGAGGCCCATGTCGAGCGAACGGTTGACGAGGTCGACCGCGCCGGGCGAACGGTAATAACCGTCCTGCGGGAAGGCGACCAGTTGCAGGTCGATGTAAGGCTTCACCTTCTCGCGCACTTCGATCATCGCTTCAGCGGTGAGGAGGCGCGGATCGCTGACATCGACATGGCTGCGGATCGCGAGCAGGCCCTGGCTGACGGCCAGATCGCAATAGCGCAGCGCGCGTTCGACCATGGCTTCCACGGTCAGCATCGGCTTCAATTCGCCCCAGAGCGCGATGCCTTCCAGAAGGGTGCCGGACCGATTGAGGCGCGGCAGGCCGAGCGACAGGGTCGCGTCCATGTGGAAATGCGGGTCGACGAAAGGCGGGGTTACGAGCCGGTTTGTCGCATCGATTTCCTGAGCCGCCTGATGCTCTCCCGTGGAAGGCACGATATCGGCAATCTTGCCATCCTTGACCAGAATGTCCTGCTTCTCGCGACCGTCGGGGAGATTGGCGTTTCTCACGATCAAATCGAACATCGGCGGGACCTTTCATCTGGGTATGCAAGAACCGAGCCCAAAAAGAAGGGCTCATTTTTGAATTGCCTTATACCCTATAACCGGTGGGCGCAATGCCGGGAAATGCCAAAACCCAATGAGTTTGGCTCAGCGAGTTTTGGTCAGGCCCGTGCGGCGATTGCGCATTTTCCGGGCGTGATGCGCCAGCATGCCGGTGCCCGGATTTAAAGTCGGCAGGGGTCGTCATCCTCAATGGAAAATGTTAGGGCGCAAAGGATATTATTTTCGGGATTGCCATGTTCACGATCAGCCGCGTTGAAACCTTCAGTCAGGAGATCAGGAAAAGCCGGTTTCTGGCTGTTGCCGCGCCTGTAGCGAACGAGCAGGCGGCGAAGGACTTTTTGAGCGAACATTCGGACCTTGCCGCCAACCACAATTGCTGGGCGTGGCGCATGGGGCAGAACTATCGGTTCAGCGATGACGGCGAGCCGAGCGGCACGGCGGGCAAGCCGATCCTGCAAGCCATTGACGGCCAGCAGCTCGACAATATCGTGGTGGTGGTGATCCGCTGGTTCGGCGGCATTCTGCTCGGCAGTGGCGGCTTGATGCGCGCCTATGGCGGCACGGCCGCGACCTGTCTGCGACAGGCCGAAAAGACCGAGGTCATTCCGCTGGTAGGCTTTCGTTTTGCCTGCGATTTTTCCGACCATGCGCTTTTGAAGGCGCGTCTCACCGCGGTCGAAAATCTCGCCATCACCGACGAAAACTTTACGGGAACGGGCGTCGAGCTTGCAGGCCTCATGCCCATTGCCGCGCAGAACGATCTTTCAAGGCTGGTGACCGACCTGACACGCGGAAAGACCATCATCAAGTTTGATGATTAGAGCATTTCCAGCAAAAACGTCTACGCGGGGAAATCAGTTCACTGGACTGATTTCTTATCCCGCTTCGATGCGTTGGATAATGCGATGAAACAAATAGTTAGAGCGGTTCCGGCGATTCTGTTAGAACAGGAACCGCTCTAGCACCTATACCGTGCGGCTCGTATATTGCTGCCGCTTGTTCTCATACATCAGCAGGTCGGCGCGTTTGGCGACGGTTTCCAGCTTTTCGCCGGGCATGCTGGTGGCCGTGCCGATGGAAAGATTGAGCTTCAACTGGGAATAATACTGATTGTTGATATCGACCAGCCGCTGGATGTCTTCGACCATCGCTTCCGCACCGCGCTCGTCCACATAAGGCAGGACGACCGCGAATTCGTCGCCGCCGATGCGGGCTGCATGGCCCGGCTGCCTTACCGCTCCGTTCAGCACTTCGCCAAGGCGCCGCAACAAGCCATCGCCTGTCGCATGGCCCCATTGATCGTTGGCGGCCTTGAGGCCGTTGAGATCGATGATGATGATCGAGATCGGCGCATGGCCCTTGCGCTCGAGCCGGTTGAGTTCATCGACATAGAAGGCGCGGTTGTGCAGCTTCGTCAGCACATCGTGCTTGCCGAGATATTCCAGATAGGCTTCCGCCTTTTTGCGGGCCGTAATGTCGGTGAGCGCGACCTGCACCAGCGACCAGTCCTGCTCATGTCCCGGCAGGACAGAGAATTGCAGCAGCACGTGCCGCTCGGTGCCGTCGAGCGCATAATTGACCACTTCGCGGCGCTGGAACAGCACGCCGTTCCACAGGTCGATCAGTTGCTCGCGGAATGATGCCTCCATCTCGTCCTTGAAGATGTGCGGCAGGTTTTGCAGCAGGGTCTTCTTGTCCGGCGCGAGGAAGAGGGCGAGCGTTTCGGAGTTGATTTCGAGCACGCGGATCTCGCTCATGCACTGGCGCACGAATTCTGGATGCACGTCGGTGAACACGCGGAAATCGACGATCCCGCGCTGGCGCACATCGTCCATCAAATGCTTGATGCGGCTGAAATCCTCGACCCAGAGCGAAACCGGCGAATGCTCGAAAAGCCCTTGCGCATGCTGCTTGTGACGGTCCTGTTCGCGGCGGGCATCCTCGCGGGCGGTCACGTCCTCGATGGCAAGCAGGACCCGCTCCCAGTTGTGTTCATAGCCCGGCAACACGACGCCCTTGAGCTGGATATCAAGCCGCTTGCCCTTGAGCGTATAGTTGATGGTATCGCTGGAAAAGGCGTTGCCGCCCTCCCAGAGCTGCACCATCTCTTCGATATGCGGGTCCAGCATGTCGTCGCGGAACACGCGTTCAAGATTGGTCACCAGATGGTCGACGCTATCGGCCTCGAAGAGCGAAAGCGTCTTGCGATTGACCTTGAGAACGCGGATATGGTTGGTGCAGATGCGCAGCCGGGTCGTGTCCTCATGCAGGAAGGCCCTCAGATCGGTAACGCCAAGCGCACGCCATTCCTCGAACTGCTTGCGCAGGCCGCTATAGTCCTCAAGCCACAGGGAGATTGGGGCGAGGTCAAAAATATTGGCGCTGTCGCTCAGGGCAGACTCGATATTCATGGATTCCGTTCCAACTTTTTGCCGAAACACGTGTCCAGATGGAAAGCCGTCTCACAATGTCCGGGATGCGTTGTCCGTCCCATCGGGAAAAGCCGCGATGGTTATTGGGAGGGCCTTATATTACGGTTATCTTGGATAGACTAGTGCGGCAAATCCGAATTTCGTACAACTTTGGAGCAGTGTTGCTAAGGAATTTCGGTTTCAAAGCCACCGCACTGGCGGCTTCCTGAGCTTAAAAAAAAGAACAGGCGGCCCACTGGACCGCCCGTCATAACGCGTCAAACTCGATTATTCAGTTGCTGATCGGCAGCCGGTGGCGGACGAGCGTTGTCCAGTAGGAGCAACCCCAGGCGATCACATCATCGTTAAAGTCATATTTTGGATGATGCAGATTGGCGCTGGGGCCGTTGCCGATATTGATCATCGCGCCCGGCACTTCATTGAGCATGAAGGCGAAGTCCTCGCCGCCAAGCGTCGCCGGCATGTCGCGGGTGACGCGCTCCGCGCCGGCCACCGCCTCGGCGGCAATGGCTGCGAGTTCCGTTTCCTGCTCGTGATTGACCGTCACCGGATAATTGCGCTGGTAGTCGAGCGTCGCCTTGGCGCCGAAAGCATCGGCAATGCCCTGCACGGCGCGGGTCAGCTTTTCCTCGATATGGTTGCGCACTTCCTCGCGCAACGTGCGGACAGTGCCGGTGAGGCGGATTTTCTGCGGAATGACGTTGAATGCATCGCCGCCCTGAATGGTGGTGATGGAAATCACGGCGGAATCGAGCGGGTCGATGGTGCGCGCCGTCAGCGTCTGGATCGCCTGAATTAGCGCTGCGGTCACCGGGATGGGGTCAATCGTCTGGTGGGGCGAAGCGGCATGGCCGCCAACACCCTCGATGGTGATGTCGAGAACATCGACCGATCCCATGATCGGGCCGGAATTGATGGTGAAATGCCCGACTGCGAGGTTCGGACGGTTATGCATGCCGTAGACTTCATTGACCGGCCAGCGCTTGAACAGGCCGTCATCGATCATCGCCTTTGCGCCCGCGCCGCCTTCTTCGGCTGGCTGGAAGATCACGATGACCGTGCCGTCAAAGGCGCGGCTTTGCGCCAGTTCGCGGGCAGCGCCCAGAAGCATGGTCGTGTGGCCGTCATGACCGCAGGCATGCATCTTGCCCGGCACTTTCGACGACCATTCAGCCCCGGTTTCTTCGAGGATCGGCAGCGCATCCATGTCGGCGCGCAGGCCGATGGCGCGGCCGGAGCGGTTCGACTGGCCGCGAATGACGCCGACGACGCCGGTGCGCCCGATGCCTGTCACTACCTCATCGACACCCGCGGCGCGCAGCGCTTCGGCCACCTTTTCGGCGGTACGGTTGACGTCATAGAGCAATTCCGGATTCTGGTGCAGGTCGCGGCGGAATGCGACCAGTTCCTCGATCTGGTTTGAAGTCCAGTTTTCAACCGGCATGTCAGGCTTCCCCGTCTTTCGTGTCGTTCTGTTCAAGGCTATAGCGGAAATCGCAGTGGCTGGCGCCCTTCATGATGGTTTGCGTGCGCTCCAGCTTCATGGCCGGGTTATAGCCGATGCAGAAATCGCCATCACGATTGCATGACAGCAGATGACCGATATGGCCAAGCCCCATGTCGCGATACATTTCCGAATAGCGGCAGCGCGTGACGTTGAAATCGAAATGATCTTCGCCCTGCGAAATAACGTCGATTTCCAGCGCGTTTTCCTTCGTCCACAGCGGCTGGATATCGGCGAAATCCTGTATCGTCGGCGTGCGGCCCAGCTCATCGGCAAAGCTCTTGCCCTGTTCGATTGCCGAGCGGCTGACTGCTTCGCCGATTGCGGCCTGCGCTTCTTCCTCACCGGAACGTTCACGAATGACTTCGTAGACGTTCTTGAGAACCAGCGCTTCGATACGGCGACGTTCGAGAATTGACATTTGATTCATGGACCTGACCTTTCACATGAACATTGAGGAAGCGGATTTACAGGTTCGGTTCCGAGAGATCCTTGCGCCGAAGCCATGCGAGATAGAACGGCGCAATCTTCCGTGCGACCTTGTGAAAAGGCAACGGCGCCGGTTCCGAGACGGGAAGGGCAAGCTCCTGCACCGGCTCGCCATCCAGTGCGCGCGCAAACTCCCGGCCAAGCGATGTGCCAAGCGCCACGCCGCGACCGTTGCAGCCGATCCACGCCCAGCCCTTGGGGCCGAGCTGATGGACACGCGGGAAACGATCCCATGTCATGCCGATATAGCCGCTCCACACATGGGTGATTTCTGGTTCGCCCAGCGCTGGAAAGGCTTCCGCCATGTTGCGCGCCGTCTTGCGTCTGACGCGCTCCGCCACGTTGAAATCGCCCATCACCACGCCGCCGGTAATCAGCCGGTTGCGGGCATCGTAGCGGAAGAAGCGCAGGTCGCCGCGTGTATCGGAAACCGCCTGTCGTCCGGGCAGGATCGTCGCGCGCAGATTGTCGCTGACGGGCGCTGTCGCCATCTGCCACGAGAGAACCGGCACGATGGTGCGGGCAAGGCGCGGGGCCAGCCCCTCGCGCAACTCGCCGGTATAGGCGTTGGTGGCGAGCAGGAAGCCCTTGGCGCGAACTGTGGCGCTTGCGGTCTTCACCTCCCAGTGGTCGCCCGCTCGGGCATAGGAAATGACCGGGCTTTGCTCGTGGATGATTGCGCCGTGACGCTCGGCGGCGGCTGCAAGCCCGCGAGCGAATGCCAGCGGATTGATATGGCCGCCGGTGGGGTTGAACATGCCGCCATACCAGAAATCGCTGCCCAGCAGCTGTTCTGTTGCGGTGCGGTCGAGAAACTGTGCCGGGAAGCCGAAACGTTTCCATGCTTCCACGCGGGTTTGCGACAGCTTCACCCGGCCCGGCGAATGGGCAGGCTGGAACCAGCCGTTCTGCTCGGCTTCGGCCTCGATATTCTCATCGCGCACGATGGAGAAAAGAATATCGGCGCTGTTGCCGATCAGTCTGGCGAAGCGTTCGCCCGACGCGCCGTAGCGTTTGGCGATTGCATCGGGTTCCGCCGAGGTCATGGTGGGGATCACCTGGCCATTATTGCGGCCTGATGCGCCCCAGCCGACGACATTGCCTTCCAGCAGGATGACGCGCTTCCCGCGCTTTGCCAGATGGAGTGCAGCCGAAAGCCCCGTAAAACCGCCGCCGACGATGACGACATCGGCTTCCGCGTCCGTTGTCAGCGGCTTGGCCGGGGTCCGGGCCGGGGCGGTTGCAGCCCATATGGAGGGTGGAAATTCTACTTTTTGCATGGCTTCACGCATGTTCCAAACGAGGCGGTGTCCAGCCCTTGCCGGGAATGGAGGCAAGCAGGCGCTGTGTATATTCATGTTGCGGATTGGCGAAGACTTGCGCCGTTGGCCCGGCTTCGGCGATCTCGCCCTTCGACATGACGATGATGCGGTCGCAAAGCTGTGCTGCAACGCGCAGGTCGTGTGTTACGAAAAGTAGCGACAGGTTGAGCCTTTCGCGCAGGTCGGCCAGAAGACGCAGCACCTGTGCCTGCACCGAAACATCGAGCGCGGAGACCGGTTCGTCCGCGACGATGATACGGGGTTCAAGCGCCAAAGCGCGGGCGATGCCGATGCGCTGGCGCTGTCCGCCTGAAAACTCATGCGGGAAACGGTCCGCGGCAGCGGGCGAAAGCTCGACCAGTTCCAGCAATTCGCGGGCCTTCGCGTGTGCCTGTTCCTTCGGTATGCCATGGACGATCGGTCCCTGCGCGATGAGGTCCACGACACGGCGGCGCGGGTTGAGCGAGGCCATCGGGTCCTGAAAGACCATCTGGATGTCCTTGCGCATGGCGCGGACTTCCCGCGGGCTGGCGCTCAGAAAATCCCTGCCATTCACATCGACCTTGCCGCTATCGGCTTCGAGCAGACGGGTGACGATGCGCGAGACGGTCGTCTTGCCGGAGCCGCTTTCGCCAACGACGCCCAGCGTTTCGCCCTGGCGCAACTCGAACGAAAGGTCCTTGACGGCGGATACGGCGCTGCGTTTGCCGGTGAGCAAGCCGCCGCGCGCCTTGAAGGTCTTGCGCAGGGCGCTCGCCCTCAGAATGATCGGCTGTTCAAGAGACGGTTTGGCTGGCGGCGGGGTGAGCGCCGGAACCGATGCGATCAGCGCCCTTGTGTAAGGGTGCTGCGGGTGGTTCAGCACTTCGTTGGCCGGACCTTCCTCCACCAGTTCGCCAAGCCGCAGTACGGCCACGCGGTCGGCGATTTCCGCCACCACGCCGAAGTCGTGCGTGATGAACAGAATGCCGGTATTGTGCTCGCGTTGCAGGTCGCGGATCAGCTTGAGGATCTGCGCCTGCGTGGTCACATCGAGCGCGGTGGTCGGTTCGTCGGCGATGATGAGGCGCGGTTTCAGGATCAGCGCCATGGCGATCATGACACGCTGGCGCTGCCCGCCGGAAATCTGATGCGGATAGGCATTATAGGCCGATTCCGGGTCCGGAATCTTCACTTCTGCCAGCATGTCCAGCACGGCGGCGCGGCGCTCCTTGCGGCCGAGTTTCGTGTGCAGGCGCAGCACCTCATCGATCAGCCAGCCGACCGTCTTCTGCGGGTTGAGCGCGGTCATCGGCTCCTGAAAGATCATGCCGATGCGGTTGCCACGCAGCTTCTTCATGTCCGCTTCGCTGAGCGAATAAAGATCGGTGCCGTCGAGCATGATCGTGCCATGGGTCACGCGCACATGCGGTTCCGGCAGAAGACGCATGATCGCACCCGCCGAAAGCGATTTGCCGGAGCCGCTTTCACCGACGAGGCAGACGATCTCGCCGGGATTGATGGTTAGCGACAGGTCCTGCAAGGCAAAAGGCCGGTCTGCGCCTTTCGGCAGCGCGATCTGCAGGTTTTTGATTTCAAGAACAGGTGCGGCGGTCATTATTTCTTCTGCCTCGGATTAAGCGCGTCGTTGAGGCCCTCGCCAAGCAGGCTGAAGGACAGGACGGTAAGCAGAATGGCGATGCCGGGAATGACCGAGCAGAACCAGTCGGTGCGCAGCACGGCGCGGCCCTGACCGATCATGTTACCCCAGCTTGCATAGTTCGGGTCGCCGAGACCGAGGAAAGCGAGCGCGCTCTCCATCAGGATGGAGGTTGCCATCACCACGGATGCGAAGACGATCACCGGCGGCAGGGCATTCGGCAGGATTTCGCGGAAGATGATCGAGACATTGCCGACGCCCAGATTGCGCGCGGCGTCGATGAATTCGCGCTTTCGCAGCGCCAGAAATTCGGCGCGCACCATGCGGGCAGGCGCGGTCCATGAAACAATGCCGATGCAGATGATGATGTTCTCGATGGACGAGCCGAAGATCGCCACCAGTGTCAAAAGCAGCACGAAGCTCGGCACGGTCTGGAAGGCTTCGGTGATGCGCATCAGAACGTCATCCACCCAGCCGCCGTAATATCCGGCAAGCGCGCCGATGATGATGCCGATCACGATGGAAATCAGGGTGGCCACCACGCCGATCAGCAGCGAGATGCGCGCGCCATGGAAGATGCCCGCCATGATGTCGCGGCCAAGCTGGTCGGTGCCGAGCGGCGTTGCCGCATTGAGGAACGGCCAGACGAGCGGATCGCCAGCGCGCCGCAGCGGATCGCCGGGCGCAATGATATCCGCCAGCAGTGCGATCAGGACCACGGCGATGAAGAGGACAAGGCCAAGCACGGCGGCGCGGTTGCGGCTGAAGCGCTGCCACAGAATTTTCGTGCGGGAGACCTGCGGGCGAGTGAGGGAAAGGTCCTGGGAAGTCATGACAGTTCGATCCTGGAATCAAGCCGCGCATAGATGAGATCGGTGATGAAATTCACGATCACCACCAGCACCGAGCACAGGAAGATGATGCCCATCAGCGTGTTGAGGTCGCGCTTGATCACGGAGGTGTAGGCAAGCTGGCCGAGGCCGGGCAGCGAGAAGATCGTCTCGATCACGACCGAGCCGCCGAGAACGGTGGAAAATTGCAGGCCGAGCAGCGTGACGACGGGCAGGAATGCGTTGCGCATGATGTGATGAAACATCAGCCTTGCGCCGCTGGCGCCCTTGGCGCGCGCTGTGCGCACATAATCGAGGTCGGCCACTTCCAGCACGCTGGTGCGCATCAGGCGCATGTAGAAGGCAAGATAGATGAGCGACAGCGCCGTTGTCGGCATGACGAGGTGGACGGCAATATCCCAGACATTCTTCCATCCGGTATAGAACCCGCCCAGCGTCTTGTAGCCGCCGACCGGCAGCCAGCCGAGCTTGACGGAAAAGATGAACATCAGGATGAGGCTGAGGAAGAAGCTTGGCATGGCATAGAAGACGAGGCCGAGCGTGGAGATCGCATTGTCGGTGAGCGAATAGGCGCGTCGCGCCGCAAACGCCCCAAGCGCAATGCCGAAAATGAAAGCCACCGAAAGCGAGGAAACCATCAGCAGGAGTGTCGGCACGAGGCGAGCCATCAGCACGTCCAGCACCGGCTGCTCGTAGACATAGGACCAGCCGAAATCGAACTGCGCCAGCTTGGTCATGTAGATCCAGAGCTGCGTCCAGACCGGCTGGTCGAGGCCATATTCGGCGCGCAGATTGGCGACGAATTGCGGGTCGGCGCCGCCCATGTCGCCGACAAGCGCGTCCACCGTGTCGCCGGGGGCAAGCTTGATCAGCAGGAATGACCCGATCATGATGAGGAGAATGACGGGGATCGCCTGCAAGATACGTCGCAGCGCAAAGGTCAGGATCGGGGGCAGGGGCATTGCGGATTATCCTGCAAGATATTCATTTCGGCATTGATTTAAGAGAGCTGTCGCTGCCGGATGACCGGCAGCGACAGCTTTTGGCTTATTGGTCGATCCACAGGTCATACCAGCTGGAAGAATCCCAGCGCGGGGTGTTGTGGTGGTTCTTCAACACCTTGTTGGTCACGCCCACGAACGGATGTTCGATGGCGAAGATCACCGGCAGGTCCTTCATCTCAAGCTGCTGGATCTGATGATAGAGATCGGCGCGCTTGACCGGATCGAGTTCCGACGCGGCCTTGTCGATCAGGCTGTCCATTTCGTCGGACTGGTAGCCGAACTGGTTGGACCATGCCGTGCCGACCGGAGCGCCGGAGCGCAGCCACACCGTGGTGGAAACCGCCGGGTCGGAGCGGAACTGATGCCAGCCATTGGCGGTGTCGAAGTCATGATCGCGATAGACGCCGTTCAGGAAGCCCGGTGCGTCATTGGTGAGGATTTCGACATCGATGCCGACTTCCTTCATCGCCTGAGCGTAATATTCAGCCCAGAGCTGCGTATATTCGCCCCATGGGGCCGGGCGATGGCGCAGCTTGAAGCGGATGCCGTTCTCCTTGACGGGATATCCGGCTTCATCAAGCAGTTTCTTGGCCTTTTCAACATCATACGGGTAAGTCTGAACCTGATCCGTATAGTTGGCGCCGCCGGTGCTCGGGATCGGGCCACGACCCGGCTTGGCATAGCCGCGCATGATCGTCTTGATCGCGAAATCGATATCGAGCGCGTGGTAGATCGCCTGACGAACCTTCAGATTGGCAAGGATCGGATTGCGCAGGTTGAACTCGATTGTCGAGTGGGCGACGTTGTTTTCAAAACCCTTGGTGCCGGTATCGAAGCGGCCATCCTTCTGGAGGCGCTCGGTATCCGACATGGAAATGCCGTTGAAGGCGGTTTCCATCATTTCACCGGCTTCGAGCGCCGCCGCAGCCGCTGCCTTGTCCGGCATGAAGCGCCAGATGATGCGGTCGAGGTAAGGATATTCCTTGCCGCGCCAGTAATCTTCGTTGCGCTCGGCAATGATGTGTTGGCCGCGTTCATATTCGACGAACTTGAACGGCCCCGTGCCAACCGGCGCGGCGTTGTACTTGTTCTTCAGAACATCCGTGCCTTCATAAAGATGCTTCGGCACGGGGTGGCCGAGATCTGGCATGGCGGCGACCAGAAGGTCGAGCGGCATCGGCTTGGAATAGCGGAACACCGCCGTGTGCGGATCGGTGCAATCCACGGCTTCGAGATTGGCCTGAAGCGTCGTCGAATAGTTGAGCAGCTTCTTCCAGAGGTTCATCGCGCTGTACGAAACGTCATCGCAGGTGAAGGGCTGGCCGTCATGCCAGCGCACATTCTCGCGCAGCTTGAAGGTGATGGCCTTGCCGTCTTCCGAGGACGACCAGCTTGTGGCCAGAACCGGCACATAACCCTCATAGGTGCGGTCGATCAGCGGCTCCATGATGCGGCCGGTGATCTGATAGACGCCGGTGGAGGCGCGCAGCGCAGGGTTGAGCACACCCTGTTCGGTGTTCATATGGACGATGACAGTGCCGCCGCGCTTGACTTCTTCGGCGTGCGAAGACGCCGCCGCAAGCGAAAACGCCGCAACAAACAGGCCAAGGCCAGCTTTTCTGATATGCATTCTCTGTTCCCCTGAAGGACGTTGAGGGAGGGCTTTCCAGCCTCTTTTCCCGCACGTCCCAATATTGTGCAAGCCCCTGAAATTGCAACGAAATGCCGCTTCAGAGGGTCGTTATTGTATGCAAGCATTGATATGCTAGATTCCGTGGCGATATTGTCAAGATAAACTAATATGCGTCGCAAAATTGGTAAAAATTCTCGGCCAGCCTGCGTTATTAAATGTCGATTTTTTACGACGGAGTTTGTTGATGAGCCAAAATTCTCCCGAGCTGAACGCCAATTCGGGCAAAATCGTACCCGGTACGGTCTGGATTACCGGCGCCGGGTCGGGCATCGGCGCTGCAATGGCGCGGCGCTTCGCCCATGAAGGCTGGCGGGTGGCGCTCACGGGCCGCAAGGCGGATGCGCTTGCAGCAATTGCCGGGGAAATTGCTTCCATTGGCGGCGAGGCGCGGATTTTTCCGGCAGATGTTCTCGACCGGGAGGCAATTGCCGCTACTGCCGGAGCTATCGTCGAATGGGCGGGCCGTCTGGACGTGCTCTGCAACAATGCCGGTCTCAATATTCCGCGCCGCAGCTGGGCGGATATCGATTTCGATTCATGGGACGATGTCATCGATATCAACATCAAGGGGGCGATCAACGTGATTGCTGCCGCCCTGACGCCCATGCGCGCGCAAGGCGGCGGGTTGATGATCCACACATCGTCATGGGCAGGGCGCTTTTCGTCGCCCGGCGGCGGTGTTCCCTATGGTGCGTCCAAACATGCGCTCAACGATCTGAGCGCCAGCCTCAATGCGCAGGAAGGGCAGAACGGCATCCGGTCGACCGTGCTTTGCCCCGGCGAGGTGGCGACGCCGCTTCTGGCGCGCCGTCCGGGTTTCGATCTTTCCCGCATGGATGAGGTCATCCAGCCCGAGGATATGGCTGAAACGGCACTCTATGTTGCCAATATGAATCCCAAGGTTACGATCCATGAGATCGTTCTGGCTCCGACCAAGAAGTAAAAGGAAGTTTTGCATGTCTCATCCGGTCAAAGGCGTCGATCATATTTTCCTGCTGGTCGGCGACCTGGAGAAAAGTGCCGAGCAATATCGCCGTTTCGGTTTCACGCTGAGCCCGCGCGGGCTGCACAGCAAGGAGAAGGGCACGGGCAACTACACGATCATGTTCCCGGAGGATTATTTCGAGCTGCTTGGCATCGTAGCCGAGACGCCGGGCAATCTGCACCAGCGCGAGAAACTGGCGGCGCAGGGCGAAGGCCTCCATGCCATTGCCTGCCGGATCGACAATGCGCGCGACGCCAAGGCTGAACTGGGCGCGCTCGGCATCGGGACGGGTGAGGTCGGCGCGTTCCAGCGTCCGGTTCAGCTGCCGGGTGGCGGCGAGGGTATCGCGGCCTTTGAAACCGTATCCTTCGCGGAAAGCGAAGTTCCGCAAGGCATGGTGTTCATGTGCCAGCACAAGACCCGCGAGACTGTCTGGCTGCCGGAGCTGATCGAACATGCAAATGGCGCGAATGGCCTTTCCGCCATCATTGCCATTTCGTCCGACCCGGAAACAGCCGCCAAGGGGTTTGCCCGCCTTTTCGCGGACGGCAAGGCCGGTGCGCAGGATGGCGGCTGGAAGGTTTCGACTGGCACGCGCTCGGCAGACATATGGGTTGTGACCGCCGAGAAAGCCGCCGCACTCTATCCCGGTGTGGATTTCGGCCAGACGCCGGGCAAGGCTTTTGCCGCACTGCGCATTCGCGTTGCATCGCTGGACAAGGCGCGTGGCGTTCTCGAAGCCAACGGCGTTTCCCACGTGACGACACCGGCAGGCATCGCCGTGTTGCCGGAAAATGCCAGCGGCACGGTTCTGGAGTTCTTGGAACAGTAAGAACTTGATCAAGCGGGGCCGTGAGGCCCCACTTTACTATTCCCGCGGAAAGCGCTGGTTTTCTTCCAGCACGTTCAGGTCCATATGGTTGCGCATGTAGCGCTCGGACGCCTTTTGCAGCGGCTGGTAATCCCACGGATAATAGGCGCCGTTACGCAGCGCCGGATAGACGACATGGCGGCGCGCCTGGCTGGCGCGAACGTCGGCATCGTAGCGATCCAGATTCCAGCGCTGTTCCGCCTTGGCCAGAAGATTGTCCAGAACTGCCTTGAACTCCGGATTTTCCGCCAGATTGCGCATCTCGTCCGGATCGTCGGCAAGGTTGAAAAGTTGCGGCGGGTCGGCGCGGCACAGGTTGAGCTTCCAGTCTCCGTCACGCAGCGAAACCATCGGCGCGACCGTGCCCTCGGCGGCATATTCGACAGGCACCGCGCCGCGTTCGGCGGAACCCGAAGCAACGCCTGCCAGCGCAACGCCATCGGTCCATGGCAAGATGCCCTTGAGGTCTATGCCGGCAAGGTCTGCCAGCGTCGGCAGGACGTCGAGCGTGGAGACCGGCGCGTCCACGCGGCCAGCCTGCAATTGCGGCGCGGCAATCATCAACGGAACGCGGGCGGAACCTTCAAAGAAGCTCATCTTGAACCACAGGCCGCGTTCGCCCAGCATGTCGCCATGGTCGGAAGTGAAGACCACAATCGTGTCGTCAGCCATGCCGCAGCGCTCGATTACATCGAGCAGCGCGCCGATCTTCTCATCCACATAGGAAATATTGGCGAAATATGCCTGCCGCGCCGCGCGAACCTGTTCGCGGGTGAGGTCGTAGTCCTCCGCCTTGCAGGCGCGCAGCAGCCGCTCGGTATGCGGGTCGATCCCGCTTTCATCAAGCGGTCCGATTTTCGGATCGAGTTCGGGAATATCCGCATAAAGATCGAAGAAGCGCTTGCGCGCCACATAGGGATCGTGCGGATGGGTGAAACTGACCGTCAGGCACCATGGCCGCTGGTCATGGCCGCGCGCAAGATCATAGAGCTTTGCTTCGGCCTGATAGGCCACCTCATCGTCATATTCGAGCTGGTTGGTGATCTCGGCGGAACCTGCCCCGGTGATGGAGCCGAGATTGTGATACCACCAGTCGATGCGCTCGCCGGGCTTGCGATAATCGGGGGTCCAGCCGAAATCCGCCGGGTAGATGTCGGTCGTAAGCCGCTGTTCAAAACCGTGGAGCTGGTCCGGCCCGACGAAATGCATCTTGCCGGAAAGCGCCGTCTGGTAGCCGGCGTTGCGCAGATGATGCGCGTAGGTCGGGATTTCCGACGAAAATTCCGCCGCATTGTCGTAGACGCCGGTGCGGAACGGCAACTGGCCCGACATGAACGATGCGCGCGCGGGAGCACAAAGCGGGCTGGCCGTGTAGCAATTGGCAAAACGGGCGGAGCGTTCGGCAAGCTTTCTCAAATGTGGAACGTGGAGAAATTCGGCCGGGCCGTCCGGAAAGAAGGTGCCGTTCAGCTGGTCGACCATGAGGATGAGGATATTCGGCTTTTTCATTGTGCGGAACCGTTGGCAGGTGTGGAAACGCGAAATGGCGGGCGCCGAAACGCCCGCCTTGCTCGTCGTGCTTGTCAGGATCAGAGGCCGAGGCTTGCCTTGACGGCTTCCGCGCCCGGTTCGCCCTTGAAGGTGGTGACGCCTGCAAGCCACTTGTCGATCTGGTCGGGATGCGCCTTCAGCCATTCCTTCGCGGCTGCGGGACCTTCCGCACCGCCATCGAGAATTTTGCCCATCAGCTCGTTCTCGATGTCGACGGTGAAGACGAGGTTCTTGAAGAAGCTTGCCGCATTCGGGCACTGTGCGGCCCATCCGGTGCGGCCAAGCGTGTAGACTTCCGCGCCACCGAAGTTCGGGCCGAAATAGTCATCGCCGCCTGCCAGATACTCGATGTTCAGCCTTGTGTTCATCGGGTGCGGTGCCCAGGCGAGGAACACGACCCAGTTCTTGTCCTTGTTCTTGCGGTCCACCTGCGCGAGCATCGCCTGCTCGCTCGATTCCACCAGCTTCCAGCCGTCGAGCTTGAATTTCTGGTCTTCGATGATCTTCTGGATGTTCTGGTTGGCGGGCGCACCCGGCTCGATGCCGTAAATCTCCTTGCCGAACTTGTCGGCATGGGCGGCAAGGTCGGTAAAATTCTTCACGCCTTCGCTTGCCACATAGTCCGGCACGGCCAGCGTGAACTTTGCCCCTTCGAGGTTTTTCACGATGACTTCGGCAGCCTTGGCCTTGTCGAGATCGTCGCGGAATTTCTGCTGCGCGGGCATCCAGTTGCCAAGGAAGACGTCCAGATTGCCGGTTTTCAGCGCCTCATAGCCGATCGGCACGGACATGGTCTTCACATCCGGCTTATAGCCGAGCCCTTCCAGCAAGACGCTGGCGATGGAGTTGGTGGAGGTAATGTCGGTCCAGCCCGGATCGGACAGGCGGATGGTTTCGCAAGCCGCCGGATCGGCAGCGGAAGCCGTTCCCGAAAGCCCCGCCAATGCCGTGAACGCCAGTGCCGCAATCTTGAAGTAGCGCATTTGATGACCCCTCTTATAGATTAAAACCGGTTATGTCTCGCATTCCTACTTTAAGGAAAACATCATTTAGGCTAAGGAAAAACCCATTCATTTTTTATCGAAGCTATAGAAAGTTTTTATGGTTTCTCCATCCTGGGATCTTGGCAGCCTTGGCGTTTTCGAAGCGGTGGGACGATTGGAAAATCTAACCCTCGCAGCGCGTGAACTGGGCATGACGCAACCGGCAGTGAGTTATCAGATAAAACGCATCGAGGAGCGTCTGGGTGTCGCGCTGTTCGCCCGGCGTGCCCGCGGGGTCGAAATTCTGCCCGAAGGCCGCATTCTTTACGATGCGGTGCGCAGCGGTCTGGATGGAATCGATGAGGCGGTGCAGCAGATCAGACGCCGCCAGCGTGCGCCGGGATTGCGCATCGCAACCGATTACGGCTTCGCAACCTTCTGGCTGATGCCGCGTGTCGCGCAGTTCCGCCCGAAACATCCGGAAGTGGATGTGCGCATCACGGCATCGTCCATGCTTCAGCCGCTCGACCGGCGTGACGCGGACATTTCAATCCTCTTCGGCGGACGCGGGGACTTTCCGAAGGACGCCATAGCCTTCATCGGCGAAAAGGTCGTGCCTGTCTGCTCTCCGGCCTATCTTGCCGCGCATGGTCCCTTTCCGGACGGGAAACGGCTCGGCGCGGCCTCGCTCCTGCATCTCGACACCTTGCAGGGCGACCGCTGGTTCACATGGCAGTCATGGCTCGATGCTATCGGTGAAGATATTGAGGACGGCAATTACGGGCTGGTCTTCAACACCTATAACCTGGTGATCGAGGCAGCGATTGCCGATCAGGGCGTGGCGCTCGGTTGGGCGGGGCTGATCGACGGCGCCGTGCAGCGGGGTCAGCTTGTCCATGCCTGCGAAGTGTCGCAGACGAGCGACAAGGGCTACTGGCTGATCTTCAATCCGGATATTTCCGCAGGCGCACGAAGGCTCGCGCTGGAATTGCTCGAGGCGACAGAGGCGGGCTGATATTGCAGGAAAGCGGTCGCGTTCCTACTTTTGCACATCATTCAATATCTCGCGCGCTTGTCAAAGGCGCGATGTTTTTTAAGAGGGTATCCGCATGATTACCTGGAAACGGATCGATGAAACGAATTGAACTCCTGATCGAAAACATCATTCTGGCGTCGCGCTGGCTGCTCGTGGTCTTTTATCTCGGCCTTGCCGTGGCGCTGGCGATCTATGCCGTATCCTTCGTGGGCAAGCTGTTCGATTTTGCCACGAAAGTCACCGCGCTCAACGACACCGACACGATCCTGAAAGTCCTCGGGCTCATCGACGCGGCGCTGATTGCGAGCCTCGTGGTCATGGTCATCATTTCGGGCTACGAGAATTTCGTCAGCCGCTTCGATCAGGCGGGCGACGAGGTCCACTGGCTCG
Source organism: Brucella sp. NBRC 14130 (assembly GCF_040371715.1). Classification (NCBI taxonomy): domain Bacteria; kingdom Pseudomonadati; phylum Pseudomonadota; class Alphaproteobacteria; order Hyphomicrobiales; family Brucellaceae; genus Brucella; species Brucella sp. NBRC 14130. The sequence continues at coordinate 137,891 of NZ_BAABTE010000001.1, read as the reverse complement.
GCACCATCGATGCCGGTTCGCTCAAGATCAAGGTCGCCTCGACCATCGTTGCGATCTCGTCGATCCACCTGCTGCAGATATTCCTCAACGCGACCAGCTATACGTCGGGCCAGCTGATGTGGTTCACCATCATCCATCTGGCATTCGTATTCTCGGCGCTGTTCCTCGCCTATATCGACAGGCTCACCGCCAAGGACAAGGGCGGAGCCAAGGGGAAGGGCAAGATCGAGCCCAATATCTGAGCTTCGTGATGTAATTCATTGAAAAGCCCGGCTTTTGCCGGGCTTTTTGATTCAGGCCTTCGCCTTCAGGGACTTGTAGCCCTTGACGACGATCACCACGACAATGCCGATCAGGACGGCGAGCACTGCCTGCAGGAAGGACGTTGCGATCCATTCGAAGGCGGCTGCAAAACGGGTGCCTTCGGTCGGCAGGTGCGAAACGAGGGAATGGATGAAGGCTTCGACGCTGTGGATGCCGATGGAATCCAGCCCGTGAACGATGATGCTGCCGCCGACCCAGAGCATGGCGACGGTGCCGACGGTGCTCAGGACCTTGAGGATGATGGGCATGCCCGCGACCAGTCCCTTGCCGAGCTGCCTGCCGAAAGCGGTATGGCTGTTGCGCACCAGCGAGACGCCCACGTCATCGAGCTTCACGATGATGCCGACCACGCCGTAAACCACGAAGGTGATCAGTATGGCGACGCTGGCGAGGATAGCCGCCTGCGTATAGATGCTTGAAGGGGCGAGCCCTGCCAGCGTCAGCGCCATGATTTCCGCCGACAGGATGAAATCGGTGCGGATTGCGCCATTGACGGTCGTTTCCTCGATCTCCTGCGGCGTACCGGCCTTGGTTTCCTCATGTGCCTCTTCGCTGTGCGGAATGAAGAATTCCACCAGCTTTTCCGTTCCTTCAAAAGCCAGATAGATACCGCCGATCATGAGAAGCGGCATGATGAAGGACGGCGCGAAATAGCCGAGAATGAGCGCCAGCGGCAGCAGGAAGACGAGCTTGTTGCGCAGCGATCCCTTGGTGATCTTCCAGATGACCGGTAATTCGCGTTCAGGCTTCAGCCCCACGACATATTTCGGGGTGACGGCCGTGTCGTCGATGACGATGCCCGCCGCCTTGGCGCTGGCCTTCGCGGTCTGTCCTGCGACATCGTCGAGCGAGGCTGCCGCCATTTTCGCAATGGCCGCGACATCATCGAGAAGTGCGAACAAGCCGGATGCCATGGGAAACCTTTCTGTGTTGGGTTAGCGGTAGCTAAACGTTCAAAGGGTGCTGCGTCCAGATGGAAATCGCGGTTGCCCGCAACTGTATCTGAAACAGATACAATCTGTGTAGCACCGTCAATATTTCAAGTCCCATGACGATGGTTATATTAGCGGCAACACAATAGGAGAGATCGCCATGCTTAACCAGATCAAGGGCCTCCACCACGTCACCTCGCTTGCCGCAGATGCGCGCTCCAACAACCGGTTCTTTACCGATGTCCTGGGGCTGCGCCGCGTCAAGAAGACCGTCAATTTCGACGATCCGAGCGTTTACCACCTCTATTATGGCGACGAAGTCGGCACGCCGGGCACCGTCATGACCTATTTCCCGTTCCCCGGCATACCGCGCGGACGCGACGGCACGGGCGAGGTGGGAACGACCGTCTTTGCCGTGCCGCAGGGCTCGCTCGGTTTCTGGAAGGACCGGTTCGAGCAGTCTGCCGTCAAGGTGGATTCGGAAGACGAGGCGTTCGGCGAAAAGCGTGTCCATTTTCGTGGGCCGGACGGCGACAGCTTTGCGCTGGTCGAAGTGAAGGACGATCCGCGTGCGCCATGGGCGCATGAAGGGATCGATCCCGACCATGCCATCCGTGGCTTTCATTCGGTCTCGATGCGGCTTCGCGACGAGGGCGCCACAGCCGAACTGCTGAAATATATGGGATACCAGAAGTTCGATGCGAAGGACGGCATCAGCCGCTTCATCATGCCGGAGGGCAATGGCGCGGGCGTCGTCGATCTGGAGACACTTCCGGCATTGGGCCGCAACCAGCAGGGCGCGGGTTCCGTGCATCATGTGGCCTTCGCCGTCGAAAATCGCGAGAAGCAATTGGAAGTGCGCAAGGCGCTGATGGATACGGGTTATCACGTCACGCCGGTCATCGACCGCGATTATTTCTGGGCGATCTATTTCCGCACGCCGGGCGGCGTATTGTTCGAGGTGGCGACCAACGAACCCGGTTTCGACCGGGACGAGGACACGGCGCATCTTGGCGAAGCATTGAAGCTGCCGGCGCAGCACCAGCATCTGCGCAGCTATCTTGAAGAACATCTCGACAAGATCTGAGGCGCAGGGAGGAAACGAACATGACCACTCAAACCTATGAGCACCGGCTGAAGGCCGGTGCAAAGGGTGCGCCGCTCTTCATCGTGTTTCACGGCACAGGCGGCGACGAAAACCAGTTCTTCGGTCTGGCGGAACAGCTTTTGCCGGACGCGACCATCGTGTCGCCGCGCGGCGACGTGTCGGAATATGGCGCCGCGCGCTTCTTCCGCCGCACGGGCGAGGGCGTCTATGACATGGAAGACCTTGCCCGCGCCACCGACAAGATGGCCGGGTTCATTGCCGCCCTTGCGGCTGAACACAAGCCGTCCGAAGTGATCGGGCTCGGCTATTCCAACGGGGCCAACATCATGGCGAACCTGCTGATCGAGAAAGGCAGGGTCTTCGACAAGGCAGCGCTTCTGCATCCGCTGGTCCCGTTCAGGCCGAAGGATAATCCGGCGCTTGAAGGAGCGAAAATCCTCATGACCGCCGGGCGGATGGACCCCATCTGTCCGCCGGACCTGACGGAAGCGCTGGCGCAATATTTCGAGCGCCAGAAAGCCGATGTCGAGCTTGTCTGGCATCCGGGCGGGCACGAATTGCGCCAGACGGAACTGGCCGCAGTCCAGTCGCTTCTCGCATACTGACTTTGGTGCCGCCGTTCGGAATGAACGGCGGCATTATTGTTCCGGCTTCCTCTTGCAAAACTCAATATATATTATATTTAATTGTATATTGTTTGTGAGGTGACGAGATGGATGCGATTTCGGGCCGTGCGCCCGCCGATGCAAAGAGGATGACGCGCGCGCAAATGGAAGGCCGGGCAACAGAGGTTGCCGAACTCCTCAAGACGTTGTCGCACCCGGCGCGGCTCATGCTGGCCTGCACGCTTGCAGAAGGTGAATATTCGGTCGGGGAGCTCGAGGAAGCGCTAGGCATCCATCAGCCGACGCTGTCGCAGCAACTGGGTGTGCTGCGGGAGGCGGGCGTGGTCGAAACCCGCCGCGAAGCGAAGCAGATTTTCTACCGGCTGACGGAAGCCCGGGCCGCGCAGCTGATCGAGGCTCTCTACGGCATTTTCTGTGCACCGGAGGCCCGGTCATGATCGCCACCTATCTGCAATCGCTGGCCGGCGGGATGCTGCTTGGCCTTTCGGCAGTCCTGCTTCTTGTCGTGAACGGGCGCATTGCCGGTATCAGCGGCATCGTCGGGCGGCTTCTGGGTGGCCAGCAGATCCCGGCCAATGCAGTCTTCGTCGTCGGCCTCGTTCTGGGGCCGATTATCTATGCCGCGATCTATGGCTCGTTTCCCCCCGTCACCATGGCCATGTCATGGCCCGTCATCATCGTGGCCGGGCTTCTGGTCGGTATCGGAACCCGCATGGGTTCGGGCTGCACGTCAGGCCACGGCATTCTCGGCATGGCGCGGTTTTCCGGGCGCTCGATAGCGGCGACGCTCACTTTCCTCATAACCGGCATCGTGGTTGCCACCATTTCGGGAGCGTTCCTATGAAACAGTCGGCATTCGCGCGCCTCTCCGTGACCTTGATTGCAGGTGCGATCTTCGGTTTCGGCCTGTCGCTGTCGGGCATGATCGATCCCGCCCGTGTGACGGGATTCCTGAATATTGCCAGCGGCCATTGGGATCCGAGCCTTGCCTTCGTGCTGGGCGGTGCTCTGCTGGTGGCAATCCCCGGCGTCCTATTGCAGCGGCGCATGGCGCGGCCCGTGCTCGGCCAATTCTTCCATCTGCCGGAAAAGACCGAAATCGACCGGCGGCTGATCGCCGGTTCCGCGATATTCGGCGCGGGCTGGGGGCTCGCCGGCTTCTGTCCCGGCCCTGTCGTGTCGGCGCTCTCGATGGGCCTGCCGCAGGTCTGGCTCTTCGTCGCGATGATGTGTCTGGGAATGCTTTTCCACGACCGCATTCTCAACCGGATGGCAACGGTGGCGCCCCAATCTTGAACTCTGGGGTCAGATTACCCTTTTAATAGGGAGATGAATGAGTTAGGCACCCTGTGATTGATTTCGAGGGAGCCGCATCATGGCTGGATTGCTGAAACGCTTTGCCGGATATTACCGTCCGCATCGTGGGCTGTTCGCGCTGGATTTTTCCAGTGCGGTGGCATCCGGCCTGCTTGAGCTTGCCTTTCCGGTCGCCGTCACGCTTTTCATCGACAGGCTGCTGCCCACCGGGCAGCTCGGCGTGATCGCCATCGCTGCGGTTGGCTTGCTTGCCATCTATGTTCTCAATGCCTTCCTGCAGGTCATCGTTACCTATTGGGGGCATATGCTCGGCATCAAGATCGAGACAGAGATGCGGCGCAAGGCTTTCGATCACTTGCAGAAGCTTTCCTTCGGCTTCTTCGACAACCAGAAGACCGGCCATCTGGTGGCGCGGCTGACCAAGGATCTGGAAGAAATCGGCGAGGTGGCGCATCACGGCCCCGAGGATGTCTTCATCGCGATCATGACGCTTATCGGCGCCTTCATCCTTATGCTGTGGGTGCATCCGCCGCTGGCGCTGATTACCGCCGTCATCGTTCCGCTGTCGGCCTATGTCACCACCCGTTACGGCGGGCGCATGACCAACACATGGCACGCACTTTACCGGCGCGTCGGCGATTTCAACGCCCGCATCGAGGAGAATGTCGGCGGCATCCGCGTCGTTCAGACATTTACGAACGAGGACCACGAGCGGCAGCTTTTCGCCGAAAGCAACGACAAATACCTGACCACCAAGCTTGCTGCCTACAAGATCATGGCGGCGTCCATGTCGCTCTCCTATCTGTCGATGCGTTTCGTGCAGGTCGTGGTGATGCTGGCGGGCGCGTGGTTCGTGGTGCGCGGCGAACTGACGGCTGGCGGGTTTGTCGGCTTCCTGCTGCTGGTCAACGTGTTCTTCCGTCCGATCGAAAAGATCAATTCGGTCATCGAGACCTATCCCAAGGGCATTGCCGGTTTCCAGCGCTATACGGAGTTTCTCGACACGCGCCCGGATATTGCGGACCGCCCCGGTGCGCAGACGGTTGCGCGCCTGACCGGTGATATCGAATATTGCGATGTGAGCTTCGGCTACAACGCCGCGCGGCCCATTGTCGACGGCCTCGATATTTCCATCCGCGCAGGCGAAACCATTGCCTTCGTCGGTCCATCGGGTGCGGGCAAGACCACGATCTGCTCGCTGCTGCCGCGCTTTTATGACGTGACAAAGGGTGCGATCCTTGCCGACGGCATCGACATTCGCGATATGACGCTGAAATCCCTGCGCTCCAACATCGGCATCGTCAGCCAGGATGTTTTCCTGTTCGCGGGAACGATCCGGGAAAACATAGCCTATGGCCGTCTTGATGCGACCGACGCGGAAATCGCGGACGCTGCGCGCCGCGCGCGGCTCGATGGCGTGATTGCCAGCCTGCCGGACGGCTATGACACGATTATCGGCGAGCGTGGCGTGAAGCTTTCCGGCGGGCAGAAGCAGCGCCTGGCCATTGCGCGCATATTCCTCAAAAACCCGCCTATCCTTATCCTCGATGAAGCCACGTCGGCGCTCGACACGGAAACCGAACGCGCCATCCAGCAGTCGCTGGCCGAGCTTTCGCAAGGCCGCACCACGCTGGTGATCGCGCATCGCCTCGCAACCATCGTCAATGCCGACCGCATTCTGGTGGTGGAGGGCGGGCGCATCGCCGAGCAGGGCAGTCATGCCGCGCTTCTGGCCATGAAGGATGGGCGCTACAGGCGCCTGCATGTCGCGCAGGCCGGACTGGACCAGTCCTAGACCGGTTCCTTTTCTGGCAGAAACGCCGGAACCGCTCTAACTATTTATCGCATTATCCAACGCATCGAAGCGGGATAGAAATCAGTCCAGTGAACTGATTTCCCCGCGTGGACGTTTCACACTTTTGCTGAAAATGCTCTGGGCGGCGCAACAGGCCCACCCGCACAACCGCTCCTATTTTGCTGCCGGTTTCAGGCACGGCCCATTCCCATATTCTTTATGAACCTATCCGGGAAAGACGGCGTTTCGCCGTCTTTTTGCCGTCCGTCAGCCTGTGGGTCAGTTTCATTTGATATCTGATGTATCAGATATTGACATATCAGATTCGCTGTTTCAGGATCAGGGCCGAAAGTTCGTGACAAACAGGTGCTGCCTTGGGTGATAACGTTTCCCCCCTTTCTCCGATCAAGGTGAAGAGCCTCAGAGATCATGTGCATGACAATCTGCGGGAGGCGATCATTTCCGGACGCATCAAGTCTGGCGAGAAGCTGAACGAGAGGCAGCTGGCTTCCGATCTGGGCATCAGCACGAGCCCGTTGAAAGAGGCGCTGCGCCAGCTCGAAGGGGAAGGGCTGGTCAGGACCGAGGCGCGGCGCGGGACGTTCGTATCGTTCAATGCGCGGCAGGCCGAGGAAATGACGCTCGCCCGCGCCGCGCTGGAAAGCATCATTGCGCGGCAGGCGGCCAAGCATGGCGGCGAGGAGGCGTTCGGCTTTCTTCGCGCGGTGATCGAGGAAATGCGCGCGGCGGTGGAAGCGGGCAATGTCGACCTGCTGATCGAGTTGAACGAAAAGTTCCACGACGGCATCCATGAGGCATCGGGCTGCGAATATCTGCGCCGGTTGCAGAATGCCCAGCGCATGTACGACCACGCCGCAAGGGTGACAGTTCTGTCGCGCGAGGATGTGCGCCGCCAGTCGTTCAAGGAGCATGAGGCTATCATGCAGGCAATCACGGCGCGCAACGGCGATCTGGCCGAGCGGCTGATGCGTGAGCACATAGTGAAAGCGGGGGATACGCATATCGAACTGGTCTTCTGACCGGTACATTGGGAGGAAATGATGGATTTAGCGGGCTACCGCCGGGTGCTTCGCGGCATTTCGGGCGTGCATGCGACTGCCTATGACGCAAGGGGCGAGATCGATGCCGGACTGACGGGTGAAATCGTCGGGCGCATCGCGCAGGCAGGTGTTCATAACATCGTCACCGGGGGGAATACCGGCGAATTCTACAGTCTTACCGAGGATGAAGTTATCCGGCTTCAGGCGATTGCCATTGCCGCGGTTGACGGAAAGGCTGCTGTAACGGCTGCCGCCGGGCGTTCGGTGCGTGAGGCGATCCGGGTCGCGAGCGCGGCAGGCAAGGCGGGAGCCGATGGCGTGATGATCCACCATCCGCTCGATCCCTTCGCCGCGCCCCACGCGCAGGTGGATTACTTCATCGCCATTGCCGAAGCTATCGATCTGCCCATCGTCGCCTATATCCGCTCGGACTTGATCCCGCTCGATGAAATGGTGCGCCTTGCCACCCATCCGAAGGTCGCAGGCGTCAAGTTCGCATCGCAGAACACGATGCTTTTCTTCGAGTGCTGCCGGGCGACCAAGGGCATGGAAGCGACCTGGATCTGCGGTCTGGCGGAAAGCTGGGCCTTGCCGTTCTATGCCCTTGGCGGGCGCGGTTTCACCTCCGGCCTCGTCAATGTCGCGCCGAAGCGCTCGCTCGCGGTGTGGAACGCGCTGGAGGCGGGAGATTTCGCAAGGGCGCGGGCAGTGGTCGAAAGCATTGCCGATTTCGAGACCATGCGCACCAGATACCGCAACGGCGCCAATGTGACCGTTGTGAAGGAAGCCTTGCAGATTCAGGGGCTCGATGTGGGCAAGGTACGGCTTCCCGGATTGCCGCAGCTTGAAGCGAATGATCGCGAGACGCTTCGCAAGATCGTCTCCGGCTGGGAGACCGATGGCATTGTCTGACAAATGAACCCGGGCGTCCTGACAGGGAGAAGAGGGGCGCACCGGATAACCAGAAAGTGGAGGAGAACATGAACAAGGGAATTTCACGCCGCACATTCATGGCGGGGGCCGGGATTGCGACCGGCATGGGGCTCATGCTGCCGAAGGGCGCGTGGGCGCAGTCGGTGAAACTGCCGTCCTCGCCGGTGGCGCTCAACGTCATCGATGCCGCTGGCAATCTGGCGCTGACACAGCCGATCTTCGATAATTTCGCAGCCGGGCAGAAGGCGCTCGTCTCGCGCTTCACCTTCAACAAGGCACCGGCGCCGGAACTGCCGGGAAAGATCAAGGCGCAGCAGCGCGCCAACCGCATCGACATCGACATGGTGATCGTCGGACCGGACGCGCTTTCTGCCGGGCTTGCCGACGACATATGGACCGACATCATTGCGCTGCCGGACAACGGCCTGCCGAAGTTGCAGGATATCTATCTGGAACCCGCCTGGCGCATGCAGGAAATGTCGAAGGGCAAGGGCGTCGTCGTTTCCTATTATCCATCCGGCCCCCTGCTTGAATATCATCCGGACAAGGTGAAGACGCCGCCGAAGACCGCGGAGGAACTGCTCGCCTGGGCAAAGGAAAATCCGAACAAGTTCATCTATGCCCGCCCGGCCAATTCCGGTCCGGGGCGCACCTTCCTGATGGGGCTTCCCTATCTTCTGAAGGACAGCGACCCGAAAGACCCGGTCAAGGGCTGGGACAAGACCTGGGCCTATCTGAAGGAACTGCACAAGAACATCGAATATTATCCGGCAGGCACGGGCGCGCTCATGAAGGAACTGGGCGAAGGCACGCGCGACATGACGGTGACGACAACCGGCTGGGACATCAATCCGCGTGCTCTGGGCGTGGTGCCGAAGGAGATGGGCGTCAGCAAGCTCGACGGCTTCCACTGGGTTTGCGACGCGCATTATTTCGCGATCCCCAAGGGCGTGCCGGAGGAAAAGGTGGCGGTGTTGATGGAGTTCATCAAGTTCGCGCTCAAGCCTGACCAGCAAGCCTATTCCTATGACGCCGGATATTTCTATCCGGGCCCGGCGGTGAAGGATGTCACCATCGAAATGGCGCCGAAGGAAAGCCAGAACATCATCGCGGAGTTCGGCCGTCCGGAATATGCCGACTGGATCGCCAACAATCCGATCGAGCTGCCGCTTGAGCCGGAGGCGCTGGTTGCCGCGTTCCGCCGCTGGGACGAAGAGGTCGCCGGGGGCTGATGAACCGACGGCTGCGTGACGGGCTCAAACGGCCCGTCACGGGGCGCCGATACTCGCCAATTCCAAACCATGGTGCTTGCGTCAATGTCATTTCAAGAACTCCGGCTCGACCGGATGAGCCGTTCATTCGGGACTTTCGCTGCCCTGAGGGATATCAACCTCACCATCCGCAAGGGCGAGTTCATCGCGCTTCTGGGGCCTTCGGGCTGCGGAAAATCGACGGCTCTCAACTGCATCGCCGGACTTCTCGGCACGACGGGTGGCGGCATCTATATCGACGAGCGGCGCGTGGATCAGCTGAAGCCCGAGGATCGCGGCTTCGGCATGGTGTTCCAGAATTATGCGCTGTTTCCGCATATGAACGTTTTGCAGAATGTCGGCTTCGGCCTCAAGATGCGCGGTCTGGCGAAAAGCGAGATCGAAAAGCGGGCGCGGGCCGCATTGGCTCTGGTGCGCCTGCAAGGGCAGGAAGAAAAACTGCCCGGACAGCTTTCCGGCGGCCAGCAGCAGCGCGTGGCGATTGCCCGCGCCATCGTCATCGAGCCGCCGCTGGTTCTGATGGACGAGCCGCTTTCCAATCTCGATGCCAAGCTGCGCCTTGAGATGCGCGCCGAAATCCGTCGCATCCATAACCAACTCGGCTCCACGACGATCTATGTGACCCATGACCAGGATGAGGCCCTGTCGCTTGCCGACCGCATCGTGGTGCTGCGCGATGGCGAAATCCGTCAGGTGGGCAAGCCGCACGAACTTTACGAAGAGCCGCGCTATCGCGACGTTGCCGCCTTCATGGGCTTCCGCAACGCCTTGCCGGGCAAGGTCCTGCGCATCGAAAACGGGCAGGCGGTCATTGCCGTAGCTGGAAGCGAACTCGTCGGGCGCGCCATGGACGAGCTTCGGCCGGGCGATGATGCCGTGCTCATGGCGCGCGGCGATGATGTCGTGTCCGGTTCGGGCCATCGCAACGACTTGCAGGCCATCGTCGAGACCATCGAATATCGGGGGCGCGAATATGTCGGCACTGCCCGCACCGAAACCGGGATGGAACTGATCTTTCACGGGCCGCACGGCGTTGAACCCGGCAGCCGCATCGTGCTCGGCATCGATGCCGGCCATGCGCTGGTCTTTCCGGCGGAGGGCTGAGCGATGGCAGTCGAGACCTATGCAGACGCACCGCTCAATCCCGCCTTGCGGCCCGGCCTGCGGCAACGCCTCGCCAATCGCGGCTTCGATGGCGTCACCCTTCTGATCCTGCCCGCGCTGCTTTTTGTGGTGGGCGTGTTCATCTATCCGTTTCTTTACGGGCTGGTCCTGTCCTTCAACCCGCTCGACGGAGGGGGCGCGCTTGCCAATTACAGCAAGTTCTTCTCCGATCCCTACCTCTACAAGACCATCGGCGCGACGCTGTGGCTGGCGGTTCCCGTTACCCTCATCAGCGTCCTTTTCGCGGTTCCCATTGCCATGCGCGTGCGGCTGATGCGCCGCCAGCGGCTGCTGACCACGATCCTGGTCCTGCCGGTAACGCTCGGCACCGTCCTGATCGCGGAGGGGTTGCTGAACTATCTGGGACCTCAAGGCTGGTTCAGCCGCACGCTGATCACCATCGGCCTTATCGACAGCCCGTTGAAGCTCACCAACAATTACTGGGGCGTCTTCGCATCGCTGGTCATCACGGTGTTTCCGTTCACCTTCCTGCTGACGCTTTCCTATATCACGGGCATCGATCCCGCGCTGGAACGCGCCGCCGCCACCCATGGCGCAAACAGCTGGCAGCGCTTCCGCCATGTCATGCTGCCACTGCTGGTGCCGGGGCTGGTCGTCGCGGCCTGTCTCACCTTCGTGCAGGCCTTCGCCGTGTTTCCCTCCGCCGTCCTTCTGGGTGCGCCGTCGGGGCCGACGCGCGTGATCTCGATTGCCGCGGCACAGGCGGCGTTCGAGCAATATGACGACTCCATGGCTTCATCCATCGCGATGATCATGGCGGGCGTGCAGTTGCTTGTCGTCGGCGCGCTTCTCGGCGTGCGTTCGCTCTTCTATCGCGGTTCCACCGCCGGCGGAAAGGGATAGGCCATGATCCGCGATACTTCCGTCCTTTCCAAACTCTGGATCACCCTCGTCTGGCTCGTGACCGGCTTCTTCGTGCTCAATGTCCTTGCGGTCATCACGGCTGTGGTGGTTTCGAGCTTCGGCACGCGCTGGCTCGGCACCTGGCTGCCGGAAGCGTTCACCACGCGCTGGTATGCGGCGGCCTGGGCCGAATTCCAGCTCGATCAGGTGCTGCTGGTCACGTTTCAGGTCGTCTTTGCCGTGGTGATCCTGTCGGGCATTCTGGGCGTGACGGCAGCCTATGCCATGGCGCGCCGCGATTTTCCCGGCAAGAAGCTGGTGCTCCTGGTCTTCCTGCTGCCGCTTCTGGTGCCGCCGATAACCTTCGGCATTCCGCTGGCGACCGTGCTCTACAAGTTCGGCGTGGGCGGCACTTTCTGGGGCGTGGTGCTCGCCAATCTCGTGCCGACGGTCCCCTTCGTCATTCTGGTGATGATCCCCTTCATCGAGCAGATCGACCCGAAGGTGGAAGCGGCGGCGCGCGTGTTCGGCGCAGGCACGTTCAAGCTCTTCATCCATGTGCTTCTGCCCATGCTGACGCCGGGCGTTCTCGCGGCCATGCTTCTGGTTCTGGTGCGCACGGTGGCGATGTTCGAACTGACCTTCCTCACCGCCGGGCCGACATCGCAAACTTTGGTGGTCGCGCTCTATTATTCCGTGTTCGCCGCCGGGGTCCGCTCGGTGCAGTCCATCGATGCCATGGCGGTCATCTATATGGTCACCTCGCTGGTCTGGCTGCTTCTGGCGCTGCGTTTCGTCAATCCGACGCAGATCGTGGCACGCAACCGTCAACCGTCCGCGCATTGAGGCTACAGGATGAAGATCACCGCAATTGAAACGGTGCAGCTTCCGCACCTCAACAACATCTTGTGGGTGCAGGTTCACACCGACGAAGGTATCGTCGGGCTTGGCGAAACATTTCGTGGGGCAAATGCGGTTGCAGCCTATATCCACAGCGATGTTGCGCCGCTGCTCCTTGGCCAGAACCCGCTGGAGATCGACCGCATTTCAAAACTGCTGCTGGAACCCTATGTCGGCTTCCGTTCCTCGGGCGTGGAAATCCGCGCCGCATCGGCGATCGACATCGCGCTTTGGGATATTTTCGGCAAGCTGACCGGCCAGCCGATCCACCAGTTGCTGGGCGGCCTGTCGCGCCAATCGATCCGCACCTACAATACCTGCGCCGGTTACACCTATAACAAGAGCGGGGCGCGCCGCTATATCGGCGATGCCGACGAGGCGAAGGAGGGGCCATATGAGGACCAGCTCGCCTTTCACAGGGATGCGGGCGCGCTTGCCGAAAGCCTTCTGTCGGAAGGCATAACGGCCATGAAAATCTGGCCCTTCGATCCTTTTGCAGTCGCTTCCGGCGGGAACTTCATCCATGCCGGCGATCTCGACAAGGCGCTGCAACCGTTCCGCCAGATACGCGATGCGGTTGGCGACCGGATGGAAATCATGGTCGAGTTCCACTCCATGTGGGACCTCACATCGGCGCTCGCCATCGCGCGCGAGCTGAAAGCCTTCCGGCCATTCTGGTCGGAAGATCCGATCAAGATGATGAACCCGCAGGCGCTTGCCGTTTATGCGCGCCAGTCCGGCATTCCGGTCTGCGCCAGCGAGACGATGGCGACGCGCGCGCAGTTTCTCGATGTGCTGCGTGCCGATGCTTCCGACTATGTGATGCTCGACATTTCATGGTGCGGCGGGCTTTCCGAAGCCAAGAAGATCGCCACCATGGCCGAGGCCTTCCAGCGACCCATCGCGCCGCATGACTGCACCGGCCCGGTGGTGTTCGCCGCTTCCATTCACCTGTCGCTCAATGCGCCGAACGCGATCTATCAGGAGTCGGTCCGCGCCTATTACACGTCCTGGTATCGCGATCTGGTGACGGTGATGCCGCGCATCGAAAAAGGCGTGATCTATCCATTCGAAGGCGCGGGCCTTGGACTGGAACTCTCCGGTTTCGTGCTCGATCACCCTGACGTTGTCAGGAGAAAGACGGAGGCTGAATGATGGAGCCGTTTCGCTGCATAGCCGATCTGCGCGGAGAGTTGATGGAAAGCCCGGTCTGGGACGATCGCAGGCAGACACTCTTTGCCTGCGATATCGAGGGGCGACGCATATATGAAATCGACCTTGACCGGGGGCCGCTTCGCGAATGGTCTTTCGACAGCAAGGTGGCAAGCCTCGGATTGACCGAAAGCGGACGGCTTGTCGTGGCGCTTTCGCGCGAGGTCGTGCTGTTTGATCCTGAAACCGGCAGTCAGGAAGCGTTATGGTCCGCCTTTGACGAGCCTGCAACGTCCCGCCTCAATGACGGCAAGGTCGGTCCCGACGGCGCGTTCTGGGTCGGCAGCATGGATGGCCGTCCCGAGCGCGAGCCTATATCGCGGCTTTATCGGGTGACGGGGGATGGCGATGCATCCGTGAAGGCCGACGGCTTCAGGATTTCAAACGGCCTCGCCTGGACGGCGGATGGCAGAACCATGTTTCATACGGATTCACGCGGGCCGTGGATCGACCGCTACGACTTCGACCCGGAGACGGGTGGCGTCAGCGGGCGCAAGCGCATCCGCGATCTTGATGAGCAGGGCGGCAGGCCGGATGGCGGGGCCTGCGATGCCGGGGGCGCTTATTGGAGCGCGGGCGTATCGGCGGGTGTCCTGAACCGCTTCGACCGTGACGGCAATCTGCTGGAAAAGGTTCCGGTCCCGGTTCCAGCCCCGACAATGCCCTGTTTTTGCGGACCGGGCCTCACACTTCTGGCCATCACTTCGCACCGGCAGGTGCCGGGCGCGGGACTGGACGCAGCGCCCCTGTCGGGCGGCGTGTTTCTGGCCGCGGCTTCGGTTGCCGGTGCCGCGGTGCACCGGATGAGGGGCGTGTGACGTGACCGCCCGGCTGCTCCCAAACCAATTATTTCTCCCGGAAGCCGCTTATGCCTTTCGGGATGCGCTCTGATCGGGAAGGTAGGAAATGACCAGAAAGACCTATGGTGATCTGCGTTCGGCGCGCTGGATGCTGCCGGACGACCAACGTTCATTCGGGCATCGCTCGCGCACCATGCAGATGGGATATGATCCGGTCGACTGGGAAGGCCGTCCGATCATCGCCGTCATAAATACATGGTCCGATGCGCAGCCGTGCCACATGCATTTCAAGGACCGGGTGGAGTGGGTCAAGCGCGGCATCCTGCAGGCGGGCGGCTTCCCGATGGAATTGCCTGCACTGTCGCTGTCGGAAAATTTCGTGAAGCCGACCACCATGCTCTACCGCAACATGCTGGCGATGGAGACCGAGGAACTGCTGCGCTCGCACCCGATCGACGGCGCGGTGCTGATGGGCGGCTGCGACAAGACCACGCCGGGCCTCGTCATGGGCGCGGTCAGCATGGGCCTGCCGTTCATCTTCCTTCCTGCCGGGCCGATGCTGCGCGGCAATTATGCCGGTAAATATCTGGGCTCCGGCACGGACGGCTTCAAATATTGGGACGAGCGCCGCGCAGGCACCATCTCGAAGGAGGAATGGCAGGGGATCGAGGGCGGGATCGCCCGGTCCTACGGCCATTGCATGACCATGGGAACCGCATCGACGATGACCGCGATTGCCGAAGCCATGGGGCTCACGCTTCCCGGCGCGTCGTCCATCCCGGCCGCCGACGCCAACCATCAGCGCATGTCCACCCAATGCGGTCGCCGTATCGTGGAAATGGTCTGGGAAGACCTGACGCCGGAAAAGATCATGACGCCTGCCGCGATCACCAATGCGGTCACGGTTGCGATGGCCACCGGATGCTCGACAAACGCCATCATCCATCTGATCGCGATGGCGCGCCGGGTGGGCGTGCCGCTGGAGCTGGACGATCTCGACCGCATCGGCCGCACGACACCGGTGATCGCCAATATCAGGCCGTCCGGCACCACCTATCTGATGGAGGATTTCTTTTATGCGGGCGGGCTGCGGGCATTGATGAAGCAGCTTGGCGGCAAGCTCGATCCGTCCGCGATAACAGTGACCGGCAAGCCGCTCACCGATGGTCTGGAGGACGTCAAAATCTGGAATGAGGACGTGATCCGCCCGCTTTCCAATCCGGTCTATCACGAGGGGTCGCTTGCGGTGCTGAAAGGCAATCTCTGTCCCGATGGCGCGGTGATAAAGCCTGCGGCATGCGATCCGCGCTTCCACCGCCACAAGGGGCCGGCGCTTGTGGCAGACAGCTACCCCGACCTGAAGAAGATCATCGACGATCCCGACTATCCGATGACGCCGGACACGGTGCTGGTGCTGCGCAATGCCGGTCCGCAGGGCGGGCCCGGCATGCCGGAATGGGGGATGATCCCGATGCCGAAGGCGCTTTTGAAGCTTGGGCTGCGCGATATGGTGCGCATTTCGGATGCGCGCATGTCGGGAACCAGTTTCGGCGCCTGCGTCCTGCACGTCGCCCCGGAATCCTTCATCGGCGGGCCGCTCGCCCTGTTGAAGACCGGCGACATGGTGGAACTCGATATTCCGGCACGCAGCCTCAACATGCTGGTTTCGGAGGCGGAACTGGCGGCGCGGCGCGCGGCCTGGCAGGCGCCACCGCCCAAATATGAGCGCGGCTACGGGTTCGTGTTCTCCAAGCATGTCGAACAGGCCGACAAGGGCTGCGATTTCGACTTCCTGAAAACCGATTTCGGCCGTCCCGTCGACGAACCGGTCATCTATTGAGAGGCAGCTTCGATGTCAGATTATGTGCTTTCCGACGAAACGCGGGCGAAGCTGAAGGCGGTTTCGACGGCTTCCGTCGCGACCGCGCTTTACAAGCGTGGCCTGCGCAACCAGTTCATCCAGGGCGTGCTGCCGGTAGCGCGCAAGCGCGAGAACATGGTCGGGCAGGCCTTCACGTTGCGCTATATCCCGGCGCGCGAGGATCGCAATCCCATCACGGTTTTCCGCAATCCGGACCACAAGCAGCGCGTTGCGATAGAAACCTGCCCGCCCGGTTGCGTGCTGGTGATGGATGCGCGCAAGGATGCGCGCGCGGCGACTGCCGGGTCTATCCTCGTGACGAGGCTCGCGCTGCGCGGCGCGGCGGGCATCGTCTCGGATGGCGGCTTTCGCGATGTGAGCGGCATCGGCGAGCTGGACATGCCTGCCTATTGCGCAAAGCCCTCCGCCCCGACCAACCTGACGCTGCATGAGGCGGTGGACATCAACGTGCCGATCGCCTGCGGCGATGCGGCGGTGTTTCCGGGCGATGTGCTGGTCGGCGACGCCGATGGCGTCATGGTCGTTCCCGCGCATCTGGCCGATGAGATCGCCGCCGAATGCACGGCCATGGAAACCTATGAGGATTTCGTGCTGGAAGAGGTGCTGAACGGCGCAGCCATTGTCGGCCTTTATCCGTGCACGAAGGAAGAGAACGAGCGCAAGTTCCAGACCTGGCGCGAAAGGAAGGGCCGTTAGAGCAGTTTCGATCCGATTGGAACGCGCATCATTTCACAATTTTCGGGATGCGCTCCAACAAAAAGGGAGGCGTTGCGCCTCCCTTTCGAACATTTGGGACTGCCGTGGTTTAATAAAGCACGTTCTTGGCTTCCGGCTTGTCGATATTGTCCTTGGTGACGACAACAGCACCCGTGTCGACGAACTTCTCGACCTTTTCCTTGTTCAGCACCTTCAGCAGGGTTTCGATGCCCTTTTCGCCCATCTGGTAGGAACCCTGAACGACGATGGCGTTCAACGTGCCGTCCTTGACGAATTCCTGCAGGTCCTGATTGCCGTCGAAGCCGATGGCGGTCAGCTTGCCGGACTTGCCTGCCTGCTTGATGGCGCGGCCCATGCCGATGGCGGTCGGTTCATTGGCGCCGAAGATGCCGACGAGATCGCCATTGGCCGCCAGAACGTCGGTGGTCTGGTTGAGCGCGGTCGCCATTTGCGACTGCGAGTAATAGGGGCCGACGATTTCCAGCTTGGAATTGGCCTTGATGTAGTCCACGAAGCCGCCGACGCGGCCGATTTCGGACCCTGCACCCGCGACATAGGACATGACGGCGATCTTGCCGGTGGTGCCTGCCTTGTCGATCAGGGCCTTGGCCGCGGCTTCACCGGCCTTGCGGTTATCGGTGGCGAGGAAGGACTGGTAATATTTGTCGCCGCCATCGGCGAGCTGCGAGTCGATGATAACGACCGGAATGCGGGCTTCCCATGCCTTCTTCACGGCGGGCGTCAGCGCGTCCGGGTCGGAAGGGGCAAGCAGGATTGCGTCCACTTTGCGGTTCACGGCATTTTCCACCATGTTCACCTGATCGGCGATGGCCGATTCAGCCGCCGGACCCTGGAAGGTCATGGTGTGGTCCTTGGAATCCTTGATCGCGGCTTCGGCGCCCTTCTGGACGTTCTGCCAGAAAGTCGAATTCACGGTCTTCACGATAACGGCGATTTCGCCAGCCGAAGCGCTTGCCGCCCCGGCAAGGACGAAGGCCGAAGCCATCAATGCAGGCACCAGTTTACGCATGTTTTCCTCCTGTTATCGAGCTCTTGGCTCTACCCTTGCCGGAATGCCTCGCATTCCGTCTCCCCTCTCATCGACGGTTGCGCATCTGGTCGATCCATACGGTGACCAGAATGACGAGGCCGATGATGATCTGCTGCGTGAAAGCGGAAATGCCGTTCATGTTGAGGCCGTTCCGCAGGATTCCGATGACGAACGAGCCGATGAACGTGCCCGAGATGGTGCCGACGCCGCCGATGAGCGACGTGCCGCCGATGACCGCGCTCGCAATGGCGTCGAGTTCGTAGGCGACGCCCTCATTGGGCTGCGCTGTCACGAGGCGGGACATGAGAACGCAGCCCGTAAGCCCGGCAAGCGTTCCCGAAACGATATAGGTGAAGGCCGTCACGCGGGCGACATTGACGCCGGAAAGCCGCGCTGCCTCGGCGTTCGACCCGATGGCATAGATGTGGCGGCCAAGCACCGTGCGGTTCAATACGAGTGCGGCCGCGATCGCGATCACGATCATCAGCACCACCGGGTAGGGGATGCCGGGGAAGGTGACGACCGGAAAGCCCTGTTCGTCGATGCTCTCGATGCGGAACAGCGATCCGTTGCCGAGCACGCCGAAGGATTCGCCAAGGCCGGAGACGGCGCGCGCGCCGGTGATCTGGAGCGCGACGCCGCGCGCGATCAGCATCATGCCAAGCGTGGCGATGAAGGGCGGCAGCTTGAGCCGGGTGATGACAAAGCCGTTGATGAGACCGCAGAGCGATCCAGTCAGGATGCCGAGCAGCATGGCGAGCGGGATCGGCAGTGAAAGTTCCTTGACCGCAAGCGCCGCCACCACACCGGCAAGCGCCAGCACGGAACCGACCGAAAGATCGATGCCGCCGGTGATGATGACATAGGTCGCGCCGATGCCGAGCAGCGCGATGGACGTCACCTGCAAGGCGATGGTCATCGCATTGTTGACGGTCATGAAAGCGCTGCTGGTGACGGAAAAGATCGCCGCCAGAATGATCAGGCTGCCGACGGCCGCAAACTTCTGGATGATATCCTTCTGGCGGTCGCTGAGCCCTTTGGATTTCGACGTCTGCTGGGGCTTGTCCGTGGTGATTTCGGCCATTACTGCGTCCTCATTTGTCCTGCCGGCCCCGACCGGAGGCATAGGTCATGATTTCTTCCTGCGTTGTCGCAGCCGTATCGAGGACCGCGGTGATGCGCCCCTCGTGAAAGACCGCCACGCGGTCCGAAAGCCCCAGAATTTCCGGCAGTTCCGAGCTGATCAGCACGATGCCGATGCCTCTTGCGGCCAGCTCGTCCATGATCTGGTAGATGGCGAATTTCGCGCCCACGTCGATGCCGCGCGTCGGTTCGTCGAAGAACATGATGCGCGGCTCGCGGAACAGCCACTTGCCGATGATGATCTTCTGCTGGTTGCCGCCCGACAGCAGGCGAACGGGCTGGGCCAGCCCCGGCGTCTTGATGTTGAGAAGATCGACATAGCGCTGGCTTGCCTGCCGGTGGCGTTCGAAATCGATAACGCCATAGGCGCTGCTGACGGCTTCCATATTGGCGAGGGTCAGATTGGCATCGACCGGCATCTTGACGGCCAGTCCCTGCGCCTTGCGGTCTTCCGACAGGTAGGCGATGCCTGCCTCGATGGCGTCGCGCGGGCTGGTGATGGAAAGCGTCTCGCCTTCGAGCACGATGGTTCCGGCGTCATGCGGATCGGCACCGAAGATCGCGCGCGCAACTTCGGTTCGTCCCGCGCCCATCAGCCCGGCAAAGCCAAGGATTTCGCCGCGCGTGAGTTCAAAGCCGATATTCTCGAAGACGCCGCCCCGCGTCAGCCCGGCGACGGAGAACATCACTTCCTCTGTCGGCTTTCGCGTCGGTTCGGGAAATTTCTCGTCCAGCGAGCGCCCGACCATCCCGGCCACGATCTCATCGACGGTGACATCGTGGAAATCCCTGGTCCAGACATAGCGCCCGTCGCGCAGGATGGTGACGCGGTCGACAATCTCCGCCATTTCATCGAGGCGATGCGAAATATAGACGATGCCGGTGCCCTGCGCCTTCAGCTCGCGGATGACCCTGAACAGAAGCTGCGCTTCCTGCTCGGTCAGCGAGGAGGTGGGTTCGTCCATGATGAGGACGGAGGCATTGAGCGAAAGCGCCTTGGCGATCTCGACCATCTGGCATTGGGCAACGGAAAGGTTCAGCACCTGCGTGGACGGATCGATCTTCACGCCAAGCCGGTCAAGGCAGTGCTGCGCGTCTTCCTTCAGCTTGCGGCGGTCGACAAAGAAACCGCGTTTCGGCTCGCGGGCAAGATAGATATTCTCCGCAACGCTCAGATGCGGAATGAGGTTCAGTTCCTGATGGATGATGGCGATGCCTGCCGCTTCCGATTCAAGCGTGGAGCCGAAGCGAACCGGCTGGCCGCGATAATGGATCGTCCCGCCATCGGGCTGATAGACGCCGCTGACGATCTTCATCAGGGTTGATTTGCCCGCACCATTTTCGCCGCAGACGGCATGAACCTCGCCCGCCCGCAATTCAAAGCTGACGTTCGACAGGGCTTTGACGCCCGGAAATTCCTTGGAAACGGAATCCAGATTCAGCAATACAGGCGCAGCATCCGCGCGCGCTGATGCTGACGGTAATCCTCCCATCGCGCTTCCTCCTCGCGCAAAGTTTCGTCAACTATTGACAGAAGAAGTAGAAGGCACGCGGTTTCTGGTCAAGCCAATTTTGTGCAGGCAGCAAAAAACTCGTTATGATGGGTTGGCTCGGCCCCTAATTGCTATTGTTAGACCCAATTGGCCTGACCAATCTTCTCTTTTCTCGTTTTGCCTGAATTGTGAATCATTTATTGCGAGGACGACAAATGGCCGCTGCTCCTGATCAGAAGCGAGCCAGAAGAAAGCGCATCATGACTGTTATTGTGACAGTATCGCAGTATTTTATGCGGGCCGCCTCTGGAAAGAGGGGGCGTTCCTTTCTATTATTAAAGCATTTCCAGCAAAAGCGCGAAGCGGTTTTGCATAGGATAATGCGTAGACAAAAAGAGATAGAGCGGTTCTGCGAACCCGTTTTAACTGGAAACGCTCTATATTCCGATCATCTGATCCCGAGGGGCAGTTTTGTATTTTGAAATAATTACGGTCGTGCTGCTGACGATCCTCAATGGTGTTCTCGCCATGTCGGAACTCGCAGTGGTTTCCTCCCGCCCGGCACGACTGAGGGTAATGGCGGACAAGGGCAGCCGCGGCGCCCGCATGGCCATCGAGCTTGCCGATAATCCAGGCCGTTTCCTGTCCACCGTCCAGATCGGCATTACGCTGGTCGGCATTCTGTCAGGTGCGTTTTCGGGCGCGACATTGGGTGCCCGTCTCTCCGGCTGGCTTCTGGCGCAGGGCATATCGCCGGCCCTTGCCGATGCGCTCGGCGTCGGTTCGGTCGTGGTGGTCATCACCTATCTGTCGCTGATCGTCGGGGAACTCGTGCCGAAGCAGATCGCGCTTCGCGAGCCGGAGGCGGTGGCAAGCCGCGTCGCTCCGACCATGACGCTCCTGTCGAAAATGGCTGCGCCGCTCGTCTGGCTTCTCGATACGTCGGGCCGTCTGGTCCTCAAGCTGCTCGGTCAGTCCGGCAAGTCGAGCGACGGCGTGACCGATGAAGAGATCAAGTCCGTTCTCGCCGAAGCGCATAGCGCGGGCGTGATCGAGACGGAAGAATCCCGCATGATCGCAGGCGTGATGCGCCTTGCAGACCGGACGGCGCGCGGACTGATGACGCCGCGCATGGACGTCGAAATGGTCGATATTGAAGACAGTTTCGACGAAATCCGCCAACAGCTTCACAATACGAGCCGTTCACGGCTGCCGGTACGCGGCGAGAATTCCGATGAAGTGATCGGCGTCCTGCAAGTGCGTGATTTCTTCAACCAGCTTTCCTCCACGGGCAGCGTCAATCTGCGCGAGATCGTCCGGGACGTTCCGGTCGTGTCGGATTTTTCCGATGCGCTGGACGTGGTGGAGGCCATTCGCGGCACGCCGACGCATATGGTGCTCGTCTATGACGAATACGGCCATTTTGAAGGGGTGATTACTGCGGGCGACGTGATCGAGGCAATCATCGGCGCCATGCAGGAAGAGGACCATATCGAGGAAAAGGCGATCGTTCGCCGTGCGGATGGTTCCTATCTCGTCTCCGGCTGGATGCCGATTGACGAATTCTCGGAATTCCTGCGTTTCCCGATCGATGAGGACGCGGAATACAACACTGTTGCCGGACTTGCGCTCGAGGAAATGAAACACCTGCCGGATGTGGGCGAAACCTTCGTCAAGAATGGATGGGTGTTCGAGATCGTCGACCTTGACGGGCGACGCATCGACAAGCTGCTGCTGACGGCGGAAGAACCCGCGACCGAGTGACCCTGCTTTTTTGAGACCACGCTGGATGGGGCCTGCCGGGTGGTATGCCCCATCCACCGAAGTAATTGTATCGATTGATCCGCTGGACCATTGGCATTTTAGATAAAGTGCATGTTATACTTGGCAGTTGGGGGCAGGTTTTCTGCATTCCTTTCTGGTCGGAAACTCGGGGGCGTCCCGATCGGGAAAAGCTGAACGTGCTCTGGCCGGTGGTTGCGTATCGATGGGGTCGAAAACTGCATATTGGCTTCAACTGGTCAGGTCGGCATATGGCAGCCACGACAGTCCGATAGCCGACAAGATACTGGCGGACCAGCTTGGCGAGATTTGCGAGGGCGCTCGCTTCTCGATGCCCATAAGCACGATTCTTTCGGTGCTCATCGTGCTGGTGCAGAGCGCCGCCGGGCATTTCTGGGAGTCGATCGTCTGGTTCGCGCTCGTCAATATCGTCAATGCGCTGCGCTTCTTCGAGGCAATTGCCTATAGCCGCCGCCAGGCGCCGATTGAAAATGTCGCGGATTTGCAGCGCCAGATCAGGCGGTTCCAGTTTCTCGCCGCCCTGTCCGGCTTTTTCTGGTCCGGCGTCGCCGTCCTTTCCAGCGGGTTCACCGACCCGCAATCGCCGGTCTATCTCGTCATCCTTGCCGGAATTTGCGCGGGCGCCGTCACCTACGGTTCGTCCTATGCTTCGATTGCGATCAATTTCATAACCCCGCCGCTCGTCGTGACGGTGATATGTCTGGCCGTGCAAGCTGACCTGCAACGCGGCGTGATCGCCGTTTCCGTCGTGCTGTTCTGGTGCGGGCTTACGCGCGGCGCGCTACTGGGGCAGAACCGCTTCATCCAGACAAGCAGGCTGAAGCACGAGGCCAAGCAGCTGGCCGACGAAATGGCGCTCAAGTCGCAGGAAGACCCGCTGACCGGCCTCTTCAACCGGCGCGGGCTGGAAAACTCCATCCGGCTTTTTCCCGTCGCGGAAGGCCCTTTCATCGTCATGCTGATTGACCTCGACGGGTTCAAGTCCGTCAACGATACCTACGGACACAAGGTGGGGGACGATCTCCTCGTCGCCATCGCGCAGCGCATCCGGCAGATTTCACCCGAGCGCTCCGTGCTGGCGCGCATCGGCGGCGATGAATTCGTGCTCGTCTATCCCGAACCATCGGCGACCATCGAGGCGGGGCTGGTCGCGGCGCGCATCATCGGCAGCCTGAGCGCTCATTATGAAGGCATCCTGTCGGTCGAGATCGGCGCCTGCGTCGGCATCTGCCGGCTGGAGCGGCTCGACCCGGTCGAAATGCTGCTGCGCGCCGATTTCGCGCTTTATGCCGCCAAGAGGCGTGGCCGCAACGAATATTACTTTTTCGAAAAGCGCCTGCATCACGAGTGGGAGCGCAAGCAGAGCATCGAGCGCGATCTGCGCATCGCCATCGAGACCGGGCAGATACAGACCTATTTCCAGCCGGTGGTGGAACTTTCCAGCGGGAGGATGGTGGGCTTCGAGGCGCTGCTGCGCTGGGACCATCCGCAGCACGGCACCATCGCTCCGCCTGAAATCATCGATGTTGCCTGCGAAGTGGGCGTGGTGCGGCAGCTTACGAAGAATGTCTTCTTCAATTGCTGCGAGATGATCGACAAGCTCACCGAAAGCGGTCGCTGCGATCTGACGGTCGCCATGAACCTGTCGCCGCGCGAAATGGCGGGAGGCCGCATTCCGCACGAAATCCTGTCCCAGATGGAACGACGCGACCTGCCGGTTTCCATGCTGGAAATCGAGATCACGGAGGAGGCGCCCTTCGACCAGCGCGGGATGAATGACAGTCTGGATGCGCTGTCGAATGCCGGTGTTTCCATCGCGCTCGACGATTTCGGCACCGGCTTTGCGACCTTTGCTTCGTTGAAGAAAGGTCTCATCGACAAGATCAAGATCGATCAGGTGTTTGTGCGCGGCATCGCGGAATCGGAGGGCGACCAGCACATCGTGCGGGCGATGGTCGCTTTGGCTGACGCCCTCGGCGTCAAGGTGACCGCCGAAGGCATCGAGACCGAGGAAGACCGGGACATGCTGTGCGCGCTTGGCTGCAGCAGCGGGCAGGGCTTCCTGTTCGCCCCCGCCCTGCCGATGGGCATGGCGCTTGCAGCCCTTGCCCGGTCGAGCGCCGGATCAAGGGTCGATCAGGCTGTCCGGTAGCCGGGGCGGATAGTCCATCTCGATCTCGTCCCGGCCATAAATGGGGGCTTTGAGGTTGGGGCCGGTCACGACAGGGCGGATTCTGTATTTCCCGGCGGGAAGTCCTTGCGGAAAGAACGACGAATAGGCGTCTTCATCGCCAACCGGATGGTAGATGACATATTGGCCGTCGCGCTTCTGAACGGGATTGTCGTCGAGCGTTTCGCTCTTTCCCGGCTCAATGGTCTTGTTGAAAAGGTCGTAGAGCTTGTGGGTGGTCTGCTGGCCGTCGGCGCAGGTGAAAAGCAGATGCAACTCGGCATAGCTCAGTTCCACCGCTTCGCTCCCCTTGTTCGCCAGCGTCAGGGTGAACAGGTGCCTGTAGTAATCCTGGTCCTTGTCGACATCGCTGTAATCCGCGAGACCAAGCTGCAGGGATTGCGGCTTCTGCCCGTTTTCCGCCTGCCATTCTGCAAGGTCATAGGCTTCGCTCAGGGATATCCAGCGTTCAAGCGGCCCGGTCTTGTCCTGATAGGCGATCTTCATCCAGTCGCTACCGGCAAAAGCGAGCTTGCGCGCCTTGTCGCCCCGGACCAGATGGGAATTTGTGGCGCTTTCCCGGTCAGGATTGCTGTAAAGCGCCAGCTTTTCTATCGGAACTTCCCAGCCCTGTTCCGTTTCATCGGGCGCCAGCGGCAGTTCGAGGACGATATTCCCCTGCGGGTCGTAAGTGACCATGCGCATGGGCTTTTCCATATAGGGCCAGCCGGACATCTGTTCCTCCGGGCGCGACTGCTCCACAAGCCGTGGTGACTTGTCCGGGCCGATCGACAGGATATCCACCCGGGTATAATGCCCGTCGCGGCTGCAACTGCTTTTGATCAGCTTTCGCTCCACGATGCGCTCGACATTCCACAGTTCGCCGCAGTTCAGTTTTCCGCCAAGTTCGTCCTCGATGATCAGGGGAGAAAAAGATCTGGTTTTCGGATCGTAGAGATAAAGCGCCACGCCGACGTCGAGACTTCCCGCCTCGCGGGCACGCAACGCGAGGTCCGTATAGCCATCGAAATCATAGTCGGCGGTGTCAAAGCCGACAGGTCCGTCGAGCCCGGTGAGCCAGTCGGAATCCAGCAAGACCAGTTTCGATCCGTCGGGCTGGATCAGAACATAGCCCTCTTCGCGCCTTTCGATATGGGCGCTCACGCCCGGTTCCGGCAGGAGGCGAGGAAGATCCTCTTCCGCGAAGGCGCGCTTCATCTGGCCCGGCGACAGAAAGGCCAGCGCAAATCCGAGTGCCGAAAGGTAGAAAAATCGTCTCATCGCCATTTTCTCGTTTGATATCGTGCGTCTGGCTTACATGAGGCCGGGCCTAAACGGGAGTCGTTCTTTCCACTCATCCGGGGCTTGGGTGCAAACCGGCCCGGATGTTATGGTCCTCGTTGGAAAAGGTGGAGGAAGCATCATGGCCGAAAAGAAACCTGACGGCCCGGTACTTTTATCGGGCGGCAACCCGCAGATCGCCAAGGGGGAAGGGGATGGGCCGGTGCAGGCCTATATCGCGGCCATGCCGGGCTGGAAGAGCGAGGCAGGCCGCCGCCTCGACGCCCTGATCGTGCGCACGGTGCCGGATGTGCATAAGGCGGTCAAATGGAACTCGCCGTTTTACGGCATGAAGGGAGAGGGCTGGTTCCTCAGCTATCATTGCTTCGAGAAATATATAAAGGTTGCGTTCTTTCGCGGCGCAGGGCTGAAGCCGATGCCGCCAGTCGGATCGAAGAGCAAGGATACGCGCTACTTCCACATCCACGAGCATGACGCGGTGGACGAAACCCAGCTTGCGGACTGGATCGGACAGGCGAGCCGCCTGCCGGGCGAGAAAATGTAGATGCAGTTTCGTGATGCCACCACGGCCGGACGAATTTACAATTTAGACCAGGGGAGGACTTCATGGCAGACGATAACGAAGCGTCGAGGCTGATTGATGGGCGCATTGCGGAGCTTGGCGACTGGCGCGGCGAGACGCTTGCCAGAATGCGCGCACTCATAAGGCAAGCCGACCCGGAAGTGGTTGAGGAATGGAAATGGCGCGGCGTTCCGGTCTGGTCGCATGACGGCATCATCTGCACCGGCGAGACCTACAAGAACGTCGTGAAGCTGACTTTCGCCAATGGCGCGGCGCTGGACGACCCCGCCCGCATCTTCAATTCCAGTCTCGAAGGCAATACGCGCCGCGCGCTGGATATCAGCGAGGGTGAAACGGTGGATGAAGACGCCTTCATCGCGCTCGTTCACGCTGCCATCGCGCATAATCAAGCAAAAAAGACGCGGAAAAAATCCAAGGCGTAAAGATCAAGCGACCCGAGACGACAGAGGCGATTGAAAAGCCCCTCGTTTTCAACGTAAGGAAGCCCCGGCATCAAGCTGGGCGAGTGTCCGGACGCAATCAAGTTCGATGAGCTGGATGGATGGCGCTGAATAGCGGTCCAATAATATTGTAATGTAGAATGAAATGAATAATGGAAGGCACTAATGATACGATTAAGGAAGTTGTTTTACATCGCTCTTACCTCTGCTGTCTTCGGCTTTATATTTCTTGTTGGATACAAGATTCAGGCGGGCGTGAATATCTCCGATGGCGGATATCATGGGATTATGAAAATTGTCGTAGACATTCTCAGCGTCTTTGTAGAAGTGTTTGGAGCCGCTTTAGCCGGTGGTGCTATTATGATTGTCGCGCTCTTTGCAGGTATTTTTGCTGCGGTTACGATCTGGCGTGACAAGTTGTATTTCTATTGATGCTACTAAAGATCGAGCTTTAGACCGAAAAAGGAGCAAGGCTGTATCTCCAGTCTAGCAGCTTCGCCGGTACGCACAACGGTCGCCGCCATGCGGCGGACGACCGTTCCAAACGCCCATCACACCGAACGGCTCAACCCGCCATCCACGCGCAGGTTCTGCCCGGTGATATAGGCGGCGCCATCCGATGCGAGGAACGAGATCGTCGCGGCGATTTCCTCGCTCTTGCCATAGCGCTGCAACGGAACGCTGGCGCGGCGCTCTTCCGTCTTCGGCAGGCTGTCGATCCATCCCGGAAGAACATTGTTCATGCGGATATTGTCGGCGGCATAGGTGTCGGCGAAAATCTTGGTGAAGGAGGCAAGCCCGGCACGGAACACCGCCGAAGTCGGGAACATGGCGCTCGGCTCGAAGGCCCATGCGGTCGAGATATTGATGATGACGCCGGATTTCTGCTTCTGCATCGTCGGCACGACAAGACGGGCCGGGCGAACCGCATTGAGGAAATAGGTGTCCATTCCCTTGTGCCAGTCTTCATCGGTGATTTCGAGGATCGGCGCGCGCGGGCCGTGGCCTGCGCTATTGACCAGCACGTCGATACGGCCCCATTTTTCCAGAACAAGGTCAACAAGGCGCTTCAGATCATCATTCGACTGGTTGGAGCCGGTGACGCCGATGCCGCCCAGTTCCTGCGCCAATGCCTCGCCCTTGCCGGAGGACGAAAGGATTGCAACCTTGAAACCGTCCTGCGCAAGCCTGCGTGCGGCGGCGGCGCCCATACCGCTTCCGCCAGCCGTCACAATCGCTACTTTTTCTACTGTCATGATGCTTTCCTTTCGGGGAAATGTTGCACGAGCGGTCAACCGCCGATAACCATTCTTTGCAGTTATAGCCGAGAGCCATTATCCTGACGAACGAAAATGCGTAACGTCGGACAGTAGAAAATCTATCGGGTTCCGTTCATGAAGAGACTTCCCTCGCTTAATGGTCTGCGTGTGTTCGAAGTCGTCACGCGGCATCTGAACTTTCGTCTGGCGGCGGAGGAGCTTGGCGTGACGCAGGCGGCGGTGGCCCAGCAGATACGCGGCCTTGAGGCGGAGCTTGCACTGAAACTCTTTGAACGCCAACCCCGCACGCTGGTCATGACCGAGGCGGCCCGCGCCTATATCGCCAGTGTGCGACGGGCATTCGACCTGCTTTCGGAAGCGACCGAAATGCTGCGACCCGAGCCGCAGCACCTGACCGTGAGCGTGACACCGACCTTCGCGTCGAAATGGCTGATCCCGCGACTGGCCGAATTTACGCAGGCGCATCCCGATATAGAATTGCGCATTGTCGCCAGCGACAAGGTTGCCAATTTCCAGACAGATGCCGTCGATCTCGCGGTGCGGTATGGCGAGCCGCCTTTCGGCCCGGGGCTGAATGCGGAGCTGCTTTTCGAGCATGTGATCGTTGCCGTCGCAAGTCCGGTTCTGGTCGAGAGGCTGGGCGATCCGGGCCTGCCGGAAAATCTGCAGCGCTATCCGCTGCTGCACGATGCGCATAATTTCTGGCCGCGATATCTGGAAAAGGCGTTTCCCGGCGGCGTGTCTGCTTCACCGAAAAATACGCGCTTCAACCAGACTTCGCTCGCCATCGATGCGGCAATCGCCGGGCACGGGCTGGCGCTGGCAAGCCGCTTCTTCGTGGAAAAGGAAATTGCCGCGGGCAGTCTCGTTCAGGCGCTGGCTACCGAATTGCGGGTTGGCGCGGATTTCTATGCGGTTTCGCTGCGAAAGCCGCGCCATCCGGAATCCGTGGAGGCCGTGAAGGGCTGGCTGAAAAGCGCATCCCGAAAAGTGTGAAACGGTTTTTGGAAAAGATGCGCGCAATGCAGATAAAGCGCGAGCCCATCAGGTTGATGGCTCGGGCACTTCCAGCGGATTTTTGCCGCTGCGGGCCGGCATGGTGATGCAGACGAGGCAGATGACGACCAGAAGGACGCCAAACCAGCCGAGCGCGGACAGTCGCTCGCCGACGATCACCACCGCGAAGAACGCGGCGACGACCGGTTCGAACAGGGTAATCGTGGTCGCCACGCTTGTTTCCACGCGGCTCAAGCCGTAGCCGAAGCAGACATAGCCGAGGAACATCGGCACGAAAGCCATGTAAAGCCCGACTGCCGCATTGTTCCAGGAGGCGAGAAACGGTCCGCCGGTCGCGATCAGAACCGGCATCAGCAGAATGCCGCCTATGCCGAAGGTTGCGCCCATGGCGGTCGTCGACGATATGCCGCCCTGCATCAGCTGGCGCGCGCAGGAGGAATAAAGCGCATAGGTAAAGCCTGCCACGAGGCCGAGCAGCGAGCCGATGAGTGGTGAGCCGTCAGCGGAGACGGCGTGGCTGCCGCCATCCTCCGATATGCTGAGCAGGACCATGCCGATGATGCCGATCGTGGCCCCTGCCAGCCAGCGGAGCGATGGGCGAAAGCCGCTTTGCCTGTATTCGATCCCGGCGGAAAGCAGCGGGGCGGAGCCGAGCGAAATGACCGTCCCGATGGTTACGCCCGCCATCCGCATGGAGGCATAGAAGGCGAGGGGATAGATGGCGACGCAGATCGCGCCCAGCATCAGGATGCGCCATTGATCGGCGAGCGCCTTTCGCGAGGCGATGATGCCGCGCCAGGCGATTGCCGCCTGTGCAAGCCCGCCAAGGCCCATGGCGGCGGCGCCGATTGCAGCCGCGCCGACTTCGGGCGCGAAAGTCGCCGCGGTGCCGGTTGTCCCCCAGATCGTGGAGGCGGCGATGATGGCGGCCACGCCCAGAAAATAGCTTTTCGATGATTGCATTTTTACACGGGTTTCAAAATCGTTGCGACCATCGCCCTGGCTTCGCCAAGACGCGCACTGTTGCCCTCCAGCCCGGCCCGCATGATCGCTCCTTCGAGAATGAAGGAGAGCTGCACGGCCAGCTGGCGGACGCGTGGCGGATCGTCGGGGATCAGGCCGGTGAGGTGGGTCACGAGCAGGCCCTCGACCTCTTCCTTGTGCTTTCTCACCGCCTCGCGGCCCGGATCGCCAGCCGGCAGTTCCGCCGCCGCATTCAGAAGGCCGCAGCCGCGAAACCCGTGTTCATAGGCAAATTCCGCGTGATCGCGATAGGCGTCGAACACCGCCAGCAGCCCGCCCATCGGGCCTGCTGCCTTCTCCAGCCGCTTTTCATAGAGGCCCAGCCATTCGGCGTGGCGATGCTCCAGATAGGTTGCCACCAGCTCCGCCTTGGAGGTGAAGTTATTGTAGAGGCTCTGCTTCGCCACGCCCGCGCGCTGGATGATCGCGTCGATCCCGGTGGCCGAAATGCCCTCGTCGTAAAACAATTCCGCTGCCGCTTGCAGAAGCCGCTCGCGCGCCGGTTTGGAAGTTGGTGTGGCGGAATCGCTCATAATATATGCCCGGATGATTAGGTAGACCAGTCTACCTAATCGAAGGATGGAGTCAATCCGGGTCAGCCTTGACGTCTGACCCGAACAGGCCTGTCAGTTGTCAGAGAAAGGCATATCGAAACACGTCGTTCAAATAGGCCTGGTTCTGAATCCGGAAGTGCGTTGTTCCAATTCGTTCAAAGCCTTGGGACGTCTAGAAGTTGATTGCGGAGGTATTTTCCGAGTTCGTGGTCAGCCATACGGAAGGAACCTTCGCATCGCGCGCGTGGCGCAAAGCTTCCTGCAACAGTGCTCGCCCGATCCCGTTTCCGTGATGTCGTGGCTGGACGTAAAGGGTCGAAATTTCCATCGTCGAACAATTATCTATCGGAGCGGCGCTTTTGGAACTGATCCGGGTGAAGCCATCCAGACCGTCTTTATTCTCCGAAACGACAATATGTTCATAGGCGTCTTCGATGAGGCTCCGGAATTTTTCCTCCGTGAACTCGCTTAGAACGTAATCGGCAAAAAATGCGTTCACGCCTTGGCGGATGTAGGTGCCCAGCCAAACCTCAATCGAGATGGCTGCGAGAACAGAAGCGTCAGAAATTTGTGCTGTTCGCAAGCCCATGGGCAACTGCACTCCAACAGGAAAAATAATAATCAGGAATAAAGGGTTGGCTCAATATTTACAGCACATATAAACGTTGATGGGATGTCGTGACAAGTTTGGCACTATCCCCCTTGTCCCCCGGGAGAGATTCACGTATCGCCTATGTGAGGCAGATGGAACGGGAGGTCGTCCGGTGCCGCAGAGAATTTCCCCCCTCGCGCCTTTCCAATACAAGACATTCCGGGCGCTTTGGTCAGCTACACTGGTTTCCAACCTTGGCGGTCTGGTGCAGACGGTCGGCGCTGGCTGGATGATGGCAACCATCGCCCATTCGGACGATATGGTTGCTCTGGTGCAGGCTTCGACAACCTTGCCCGTGATGATCTTTTCGGTCGCCGCCGGTGCCCTGGCCGACAATTTCGATCGCCGCCGCATCATGCTCACTGCGCAGGTTCTGCTGCTGGTCATTTCGGTCGCGCTGGCCGCTTTTGCCTATCTTGGCATATTGACGCCCTGGATGCTGCTGAGCTTCACGTTCCTCATCGGCTGCGGCGGAGCCTTGCACAATCCTTCATGGCAGGCGTCGATGGGCGACATCGTGCCCCGCACCGACCTGCCTGCTGCCGTGGCGCTCAACAGCATGAGCTTCAATCTCATGCGCAGCATCGGTCCCGCCATCGGCGGTATCATCGTTGCGGCGGCTGGCGCTGCTTTTGCCTTCATTTTCAATGCGTTCAGCTATTGTGCGCTCATTCTGGCGCTATGGCAGTGGAAGCCGGAAACGGTCAAATCCACCCTGCCGCGCGAAACGCTGGGACCGGCCATGGTGGCGGGGCTGCGTTATGTGGCCATGTCGCCGAACCTGCTGAAAGTGATGTTCAGGGGCTTTCTGTTCGGCCTGTCCGCGATCGTCATCCTGGCGCTTCTGCCGCTGGTCGCCCGCGATCTCGTCCACGGAACGGCGCTTACCTACGGCATCATGCTGGGTTTCTTCGGGCTTGGCGCCATCGGCGGTGCCTTGCTCAGCGCCCGGCTGCGCGAGCTTCTCGGCAATGAGTGGCTGGTGCGCGGGGCTTTCGTCGCCTTTGCGGTCAGCTGCGGCCTGCTGTCGATCAGCCGGAACATGTGGCTCAGCTGCATTTTCCTGCTGCCTGCCGGTGTGTCGTGGGTCCTGGCGCTGTCGCTGTTCAACGTCACCGTGCAGCTTTCCACGCCGCGCTGGGTAGTGGGGCGCGCGCTGGCGCTTTACCAGACGGCGACCTTCGGCGGAATGGCGGCGGGCAGCTGGCTCTGGGGCGCCGTGGCGGATGAATATAACGTGCCGGGTGCGCTTCTGGCTGCCGCTGTCGTGCTCGTTTTCGGCGCGCTGATCGGTCTTCTCCTGCCGCAGCCCGAGTTCGAATCCCTCAATCTCGATCCGCTCAACCGTTTCAGTGAGCCGCAGCTTCGGCTTGATCTTCGTTCGCGCAGCGGCCCGATCATGATCATGGTCGACTACAAGATCGCGCAGGAAGATGTTCCCGCATTCCTTTCCGCCATGGCCTTGCGGCGGCGCATGCGTATCCGCGACGGCGCCCGGCAATGGGTGCTGCTGCGCGATCTGGAGAACCCGGAAACCTGGACGGAAAGCTATCACGTGCCGACCTGGGTGGAATATGTCCGCCATAACCAGCGCCGGACCAAGGCCGATGCCGAAGTGTCGGAAAGGCTGCTCGCCTTGCACAAGGGAGACAAGCCGCCGCTGGTCCATCGCATGATCGAAAGGCAGACGGTTCCGGTGCATGACGACATGCCGCTCAAGGCGCATCTCGACCTGTCTTGAGCAGCGATTTCAAATTGAGGCAGAACCGCGAATACCGCGAAATCGGCAGCGAAATGCTGTTTGCGGAACGAAAGCGTGCGCTTTTGGCATCGATTCTTGTGGCGAAGAACCGACTAAATCATGGCGAAATCAAGGCTAGAACCCCATTCGCTCCCGCAGAGGCTTCCGATAGGATCGCGAAACCGGCCATGACTGATCGACGCCGCGCATCCTGACCAGCCATTTGTCGATCATGCTTCTGTCTATGTCCGAAACATGCAGAACATTGATGAATGTCGTGCGGTGAATGCGCAAAAAGAGACTTGGCGGAAGAATGCCCGCCCATATGCCAAGCGGTCGGGAATCGAGAACCTTGGAACCGTCGCCAAGCCATATCTCGCTGTAATTGCCCGCCGAGCGGACTCCTATGATTTCTTCCGGTGAAACACCGCGCATCACGCCGCGTTTGCTGACATAGATCACCGAAGTCGGGTCGGTTTCCTCATGCCTGCCGGGCTCGTCTTCAGGCGTCGCATATTTCGCCTGGGCGATCAGGCTTGCGCACTGGAACATGGCCTTGATCTCGGCGCGCGACCATCGTCTGGCTTCCACTGTCGTATCGAAGCCGATGATCCCGCGCAGCCGGTCGTGATGAAAGAGGGGAATGCTGAGAATGCTCTGGTTTCCCTGCCGCAGAAACTCCGCCTGAAGGGCGCGGGCGGTGCGTGGCAGCCCGCGGACGTCGTGAACCGCGACGGCCTGTCCCCTGGTCAGATAGCGGTGCAGCCATGCGATCAGCGTCGTGGGAACTTCCTGAAGCTCGGCAATATAGGGCGTCGTACTGCCCTTGCACCATTCATGCGAATTGCGAAACCGCAGGAGATCGGGCGTATATTCGATCATCCATGCCCGGTCCGCCCGCGATGCATTGCCGACTGCGGCGAGAAATTCCGAAATGGCGTTTCCGACAGGTTTCCGAAGCAGATGCAATGCGCAGACATAGGGCCAGTCGAGTGCCGGCGCCTCCGCGCACTCCGTTTCGGAATAGATCCGATAGGCCCCAACCGCACTATCCAAGCCGCCTCCCAAAATGTCGCGTGATCGAAATCCGTCATCCAGTAATAGCAGGACAGTATATTGAATATAATTGCCCGCTATTTGCAATGGAATTCACGCAGCCAATGCAACCGATGTTACGGGCGGCTCGTCCGGTGGTAAGGGGACGTAATTGGCGAGGGGATGGCGGAAAGCCGGTCGATAGCCCCAAAAAGCCTCGGTATGTGTGGTGATAGCATAATCATACCGAGGCTGCGCATTTGCCTGATTCCGCCGAAGCGGTGCGCGGGATCAGATTAGTGATCATTGCGACAGAAAGAAGTCTTACTTCGCAGGCGCAAGGAATGGCTGTGGATCAATTAATCCGGACCCGGATTAATTTCAAATCGCACGAATTTTATTTCAAATACTTCGCACGGCCATGCCTTTGATTTGACTTCCGTTCAGCCGATATTTTCGACCTGATCGAGATACTGGCCATATCCTTCGGCTTCCATCCGGTCCTTCGGAATGAACCGCAGCGATGCGGAATTGATGCAGTAGCGAAGTCCGCCGCGATCGACCGGGCCGTCAGGAAAGACATGCCCCAGATGGCTGTCGCCATGGGCCGAACGCACTTCCGTCCGCACCATGCCATGCGAAACATCGGTCAGTTCCGCGACATTGGCGGGTTCGATGGGCTTTGTGAAGCTGGGCCAGCCGCAATGGGACTCGTATTTGTCGGCAGAGGCGAAAAGCGG
The DNA here is from genome assembly GCF_040371715.1 of Brucella sp. NBRC 14130. NCBI lineage: Bacteria > Pseudomonadati > Pseudomonadota > Alphaproteobacteria > Hyphomicrobiales > Brucellaceae > Brucella > Brucella sp. NBRC 14130. Next base: position 102,958 of record NZ_BAABTE010000001.1, on the reverse strand, counting down.
TTCGCCCGAAACGATGTCGACATAGATTCCCGGCTCCTTGTTATAGAGATATTCGCCGGTTCCAGGGCGCTCGGTGCCGCTTTCCTGCGTGACGCGATATTGCTCCGGCGTCAGCCTGGCAATCGCTTCCGGGTTCTTGCTGTAGGTCATGATGTGCGCTCCCTTGATATGTCTCCAGAATCTAGGACGACGAGAGCAACTATTCCAGCCCGCCGCAAATGACGAACTGTTGAAGAACTGCAAAACCGGAAACCCGGACCTACCGGCTGATCCGGACACGGGGGAAAATTTCCATGGTCAGATAGTGCTCGTCGAAACTGGAAATATGGACGAGGGCTGACCGGTTGAGAAACTCCACCTCATTGTTGCGGAACACCAGAAGTTCGTCTTCGCGAAGTTCGCGCAGCATGCGGTTGATATGGATCGGCGTCAGCCCGAGCGCATCGGCAAGTTCGCTCTGGGTCAGCGGGCAAAAGAAGCTGTTCTCGTCGCCCGTGCCGTTGATGCGCGCCCGGTGGCCGAGTTCCAGCAGAAGATGGGCGATGCGAACAAGTGCGCTGCGGCGGCCGATGCTGATGAGATGTTCGATCAGGATCGCACGCTGCCGGGCCATCAGTTCCATGAACGTCATGGCCAGGCGGGGCGATTTGAGTAGGCTTTCGGTGAGATGGTCCAGCGAGATTTCGAGGACGGAAAGCTCCGTAACCGAAATGAGCGTGTAATAGTTAAAACCGAGCCCAGTGCGGAAACCGAGAAAATCGCCTTTCATGGGAAAGTCGAGTATCTGGCGGTCGCCATCGGGAAGATCGCGATAGATGCAGCCCCAGCCGCTCTTTATGATATGGACCGAATTGGCCCAGTCTCCCTGGCTGCTTACCACGGTGTGGGCGGCATAGGTCTTGGAAGCCATGGGCAGGGCGGCGAGCACGCTGAGATCGCTTTCTTCAAAAACCGCGCCTATGGGCGCGCTTTCCAGAAAATGGCGCAGCGATTTTGCTTCGTCGGCATTTACCACCATTGAGCCTACCTGCCGTTTCGCCCAGCAAAGGAAATATAAATTTTAAGTCAGGTGTCCCCGCATTCGTTTTTCCCCGCTCTCGCCCGGAAGCGGGGCATCGCAAGAGTTTTATCGAGGGCGGTTGTTTTGGCAAGGTAGTAATTTCTACCACTAATTGGGTATATATCCGCGCTTCTTCTAAACCATATTTTGCCGAAGCCCTTAATCTAGGTTAATGACACTGTAGAAAATTTCAGGCAACTTTCCAGACTAGTTTCCCCCGTTGGTTGTCTATATATCACAAAGATCAATAAAACAGGGTAACCGATGCGCATGCTTGATTGTCATGCGCAAGAAACGGAGGCGTGTAATTAAATTGGGTTAGAGGGCGAACAAATGAACATTTCACCAAAATTCAGCAACAGAACCACTGAAATAAAGAATAACGGCTTTGGAGCGACAAGAGATGCTTCCTTCAAGCCTGAACTGCCCAGTGACAGCGTGTTGCCGTTGCTGGTTATCATAGATAACCGTGCGCTGGATCGCGAGTGCCTGGCACACGGATTGACCAATCACAGTATCGAAATGTCGATTGCCACATTCAGCTCGTTCGAGCAGTGGCAGCATCAGCGTCGGGGCCGCACGGCTGGCGCGGTGCTTTTCAATATCGGCGGCCAGAAGGTTTCCGACCCAGCGGTCGGCAATTATCTCAATCGCATCGTTACGGACTGCGCCCCGGCGCCCGTCATTCTTCTGGCCGACAAGGAAGAAATCTCGCAGGTCCTCAAGGCGCTCGACCATGGCGTGAAGGGTTATATCCCCACCTCGGTCAATGTGAATGTCTGCGTCGAAGCATTGCGGCTTGCCATGGCGGGAGGAACCTTCGTGCCGGCCAGCAGCGTTCTCGCCCTGCGGCACGCTACCGATCCGAATTCGCAGCGCCTGCAGCCTCTCGGCGGAATGTTCACCCAGCGCCAGGCCGAAGTGGTCAATGCGCTGCGCCGGGGCAAGGCGAACAAGATCATCGCCTATGAACTGAAACTGCGGGAAAGCACCGTGAAGGTTCATATCCGTAATATCATGAAGAAGCTGAAGGCATCCAACCGCACCGAGGTGGCTTGCATCATCAACGAGCTGTTCCCGTCGGAAACATCGTTTTCCGACCTGCAATAGGGCGCGACCCGACGCCCGCTCAAGGGGCGCTCAAGGGGACATTCAGCGGACTGAACTATTCCGTGAAGGAGAATTTGGGTGATTATCTCCGACGTTTCGGCAGGAAACGGGCGGCAGCCGGTGGCTGACCTGCTCGACATTATAAAACGCAGAAAAATGATGCTGATCGTGCCGGTGGTCGCGGGCATTGGCGTCGGTTTTGCAGGCTATCTCACAGCGCCGGTCAGTTATGTGTCGGAGTCCGTGCTGGTGCTGGATATGCGGCGGTTGCAGGCGCTTCCCAATGAAAGCGCCATCACGCCGCTGCCGCAGGACAGTCCCGTTCTGCGATCGGAACTCGATATCATCAATTCCCGCATGATGGCGCGCAAGGTCATCGACATACTGCAAGCGGAGAACATAACCGTGCCGACGCAATTCCGTTCGCGCACGGTTTTATCGTCCGCCTCGGATGCGGCTTCGCAGGCCAAAGGCGCACGCGAGGTCGATCCAGCCTTGCGTGAGCGCCAGCAGATAGACCTGCTTCTTTCGCGGTTGCGCGTCACCAATGACGGACGGTCCTACACGATCTTCATTTCCTATCGCGCATCCGACAGGGTCTATGCGGCGCAGGTCGCCAATGCGTTCGCCACCGCCTATCTCGACCACCAGATCGACGTGCAGCAATCGGCAACGCGGCGCATCAGCGAGTGGCTTGGCGACAAGCTTGGAAACTTGCGCAGCGACCTTGAAAGTGCGGAGCGCGCGGCGGAAGAATTCCGCCAGAAGTCGCGGCTTGCGGGCGATCAGGGGCAGATCAGCTTTCAGGCCCAGCGCGTGGCGGCGCTGAACAGCGAGATCGTTGCCGCGACGGGCGCCGTTTCGCTTGCCGAGGCGCGGCTGCGCACGGCGGAAGAATTGAAGGATAAGGATGAAGCGCCCGCGCTGGCGGAAGTTTTGGCGTCGCCCGCGATCCAGACATTGCGCAGCGAGCAGGCGCGCGTCGAGCGGCAGCTTGGCGAATTGCAGTCGAACGGTGCGCTGAAGAGCGCCGAAATTCCCGTGCTGAAAGCCGAACAGGAAGCGTTGAAACAGCAGATTTCCAGCCAGGTCGGCGATATCATCAAGAGCCTCGGCAACGAAATCCAGATAGCGCGCCAGCGGCGCAGCGGATTGGAAGAAGCCTTGAAGAAGGCGGAGGCCGATCTAGCCGAAGCCAATCAGGCGCAGGTGAAAGCCGTGCAGCTTGACCGTGAAGCCAATGCCAGCCGCACGGTCTATGAAAGCTATCTGACGCGTTACAAGCAACTGATCGAGCAGGACGGCATGGCTGTGCCGGAAGCGCAGATGATTTCTCCGGCGGAACCGGCAATGGCCAAGGCCAGCCCGAACCTGCCCAACTGGCTGTTGCTGGGGCTGGGGCTTGGCGGGCTGGTTGCGCTTGCTGGCACGATGCTGAAGGAAACATTCGACAAGATCAGGCCCGCACAGACGGCATCGCTGGTGCTGCCCGGCATTCCGGCGGCGACGCTGCTGCCGGTCTCGCCGCAGATGACCGTGCCGCTTCTGGTCAATCGCGGTCTCGATCCGGCAAGCCCGTTCGGTCGCGCCATCAAGTCCGTGCATGATCGTGTGCGGGCGCTGACGCGCGGTCGGGATTCGCTGGCGCTTTCGGTGGTTTCCCTGTCCAGCGGCGAGGGAAAGACACTGCTGATCACCGCGCTCGCACAACAGATCGCCGCCACCGGCCTGACGGTTGCAGTCATCGACGCGACCAACCGGCGGTCGGGGCTGGCGGAGGCTTTCGGGCTGCCGCACAATGATCTGGGCGGTGTATCCACCGGTCGGCAGCTCACCGGCGCGACGCTCGTGCACGATCATGGCTCCGGCATCGATATCATCAAGCCGAACAGCCTGATGCGCGAGGGAGACTGGCTGGCCGAACTGATTGCCCAGCTTCGCGCCGATCACAAGATCATTCTCGTCGATCTTCCGGCGGTCATGGAAGACAAGCGCTCGGTTCTCCTTTCGCGGGCAACCGATACGGCGCTGCTCGTGGTCCAGTCAGACCGCCAGGACCAGCTTGCAACCAATGCGCTGATACAGACGATGGCCTCCTTCGGGCGCAAGCCCGCGCTGGCGGTGGTGAACCAGAACATTGCGTCCTATCGAAGCTGGATCACGCTTCCCGTCGCGCTGTGCGGGCTGGGCCTGCGCAAGACGGGGCAGGCTTTAAGCGGCATTTTCTCGCGGCGGCGAAAGCCGGTCGCAGGCAGCGTTCAGGAACAGGCGTGAGGGCAAGCCAATGGCACACAGGATCATGAAAAACCGCATCGCCGCCCATCTGCGGGCCACCATGCTCGCGGGGCTCATTCTGGCTGGCGGAAGCTTCGCCGCGCTTGGTGAAGGGCAGGCCTACCGGGTCGGGGCCAACGACGTGTTGCAGGTGACAGTTTATGGCCAGCCCTCCCTGACGGGTCTTTACCCGGTCGATGTGGACGGCAATATCGGCTATCCGATCGTGGGCAATATTCCGGTGAGCGGGCTTACCATCAACGAGATCGGCGAGAAAATCGCCGGGTCGCTGTCGCAGCACATTCCCGGCCTGACGGTTACTGCAACCATCAACCAGTACGCGCCGGTGTTTGTCGTCGGCGACGTGAAGGCGCCGGGAAAATACCAGTTCCGGCCCGGCATGGTGGCGCTTGAACTGATGGCGCTGGGCGGCGGGGCCGGCAAGGCCGAGACGCCCGCGCTGACCGCCGGGATGCAGCTTATCACCGTCCAGCAGGAATATGTGGATTTGCAGATGCAGATCACCGCCATGACGATACGGCGCGCCCGCTTCGAGGCGGAACTGAACGGCACGGAATTTAACTATGCCCTGCCGGAGCAGCCCGCCGCCAGCAAGGATACGGCGGCGCTGACGCAGCAGATGCTGGACGGGGAAAAGACCGTCTTCAATGTCCGCCGCAACAATCTCGCCGCCGAGCGTCAGGCGCTGGAAGCGCAGGCCGCGAGCTATGGCGACGAAATAGAGACCTTGCAGCAGAGCATCAAGCTGCACGACACGGAAATCGGGCTGTTGCAGGAGAATGTGGATTCCAGCAAGTCGCTGGTGGATCGCGGACTGGCCGCCAGGTCCAACCTGCGCGACATGGAGCGCGATCTGTCGGCGACCCGGCGTGCCGCGCTGGAGCTTGCCTCCTTCCTCGCGCGGGCGAGGCAGAACCAGCTTGCCATGCAGCAGCGGATCGCCAATCTGGACGAAATCCGCAAGAGCGAGGCTGCGACGGCCTTGCAGGACATAGACCTCAACATTGCCCGGATGGAGCGCCGCAGCAATGCGCAGCTTCAGACCATGGCCGAAATCGCTAAGTCCTCCGGCAATATCGCCTCGTCCACGCTGCGCCAGAAGCTGATCTTCTCGATCAGCCGCATCGTTGATGGAAGTTTCCAGGATATCGTTGCCAATGAGCGCACGGAGATCAAGCCCGGCGATATCCTGCGCGTCGAGCTCGACATGAGCAGGGTCGGCGGCTCGCCCTCATAGGGCGAGCTTTTTCTCCAGTCAGGATTAGGAATTTTTCAGCGCCGGTTTTCAGGCCGCGACAGGATCGGCGGTTTCCCGCACCCAATCGCGATAGACGTCGCGCAGGCCGTCTTCCAGACGGATGCGCGGTTTCCAGCCAAGCGCCCGCATGCGCGACGTGTCGAGAAGCTTGCGCGGCGTGCCGTCGGGCTTGCTGAGATCATGCTCGAAGCGGCCCTCATAGCCGACGGCGCGGGCGACGGTCAGCGCCAGGTCCCTGATCGAAATCTCGTCGCCCGTTCCAATATTCATCGGCTCGATGCCGTCATAGAAGCGCAGCATGTGCAGGCAGGCATCGGCAAGGTCGTCCACATGCAAAAATTCCCGCAAGGGCTTGCCGCTGCCCCACAGCGTGACGTGATCGATGCCGCGCACCTTGGCCTCATGAATCCGCCGGATTAGCGCTGGCAGCACATGCGAGCTTTCGGGATCGAAATTGTCGTTCGGGCCGTAGAGATTGGTCGGCATCGCCGTCATGAAGCGGTTGCCATATTGCCGCGCGCAGGCCTCGGCATATTTCAGCCCGGCGATTTTGGCGATGGCATAGGCTTCATTTGTCGGCTCCAGAGGTCCGGTCAGCAGTGCGTCCTCGGTGAGCGGCTGCGCCGCGTCGCGGGGATAGATGCAGCTTGAGCCGAGCCACAAAAGGCGCTCGACGCCGTTCTGGTGGGCGGCGCGGATGATGTTCATGCCGATGGCGAGATTGTCGTAGAGAAAATCCGCCGGATATTGCGAATTGGCAAGAATTCCGCCGACGCGGGCGGCGGCGATGATGATGACATCCGGCTTGCGGCCGCTGATGAAATTTTCCGTCGGCCCCTGCCGGGTCAGGTCGAGCGTGTTATGCGCGGCGGTGATGATGTCGCAATCCGTGCCTTGCAGGCAGCGAAGGATGGCCGAACCGACCATGCCCGTATGCCCGGCAACGAAGATCTTCTTGCCTTCGAGCGAATAGAGAGGGGCGATCTCAGCCGTAGAAGTCATTGCGTCCGACCTCCCGCATGATGTTGCGCAAATCCCAGTCGACCATTTCGGCGACGAGATTGTCGAAGCCGGTCGTATGCTGCCAGCCGAGGCGGTTTTTCGCCTTGGAGGCATCGCCGAGCAGGAAATCGACTTCGTTCGGGCGGAAATAGCGCGGATCGATCTCGATCAGGCAATTGCCGGATTTGCGGTCGCGGCCGATTTCCTCCACGCCGTCGCCGTGCCACTCGATCTCCTTGTCGACCGCCTTGAATGCGTGTTCGACAAATTCACGCACCGTATGCGTTTCGCCGGTGGCAAGCACATAATCGTCGGGAACATCTTCCTGCAGGATGCGCCACATGCCCTCGACGTAATCACGGGCATGGCCCCAGTCGCGGCGGGCATCGAGATTGCCGAGGCGAAGCCTGTCCTGAAGGCCGCGTTCGATTGCCGCGACGGCCCGGGTGATCTTGCGGGTGACGAAGGTTTCGCCGCGTAGCGGGCTTTCGTGATTGAACAGGATGCCGTTGGAAGCATGGAAACCATAGGCGTCGCGGTAATTGACCGTTGTCCAGTAGGCATAGAGCTTTGCGGTCGCATAAGGACTGCGCGGCGCAAAAGGCGTCTGTTCGTTCTGGGCCGTGGGCGAGCTGTTGCCGAAAAGCTCCGATGTGGAAGCCTGATAGAAGCGGCAGGTCTTGCCGAGCCCCAGAATGCGCATGGATTCAAGCAGGCGAAGCGTGCCGAGCGCATCGGCATTTGCCGTATATTCAGGCGTTTCAAAGCTCACCTGCACATGGCTCTGGGCGCCGAGATTGTAAATCTCGTCGGGCCGCACTTCCTGAATGACCCGGCACAGATTGGTCGCATCCGTCAGGTCGCCGAAATGCAGGCGGAAGCGAATGTCCTCCTCGTGCGGGTCCTGATAGAGATGGTCGATGCGGGCCGTGTTGAACGAGGAAGACCGCCGTTTCAGACCATGCACGCGATAGCCTTTCTTGAGCAGAAGCTCGCTTAGATAAGCGCCGTCCTGTCCGGTCACACCCACGATGAGAGCTGTTTTCTCCTGCAAGACCCTGCCTCCGATCAGAAACTCGATGGAGCCATGTTAGCGATTTCCGGCGCGGGCAGAACGGCTCCAAAACGGCAATCGCGGGCTGTAACCTCCCTCTTAGGATGAGGCTTGCGGCGCGCCCGGCATGGCCTGTTTCACCCAAAGAGGTAGGCGGTTCGCCCGCTGTCGGTGCCTGCCATGCCTTTGTGTTTCTTGCGGGTTCGGCTGCGCTGTTGCGATCCTCTGCACAAGAGAAACATGCACAGGAAGCGAAATCATGCGTGTGGTGCTTGCCAATCGTTACTACTATCCGGACCAGTCGGCGACGAGCCGGATGGTGACGAGCCTTGCCCACACGCTGGTGCGCGAAGGCATCGAAACGACGGTGCTGGCAAGCCGCAGCTATCACGACAGGCGAAAGGACGTGCTCCCGGCGCGCGAGACCATCGGCGGCGTGGATGTGCACCGCATATGGACCTCCGGCTTCGGTCGCGGCAGGCTCGTGGGGCGTGCGGTCGATTATGCGACCTTCCATCTGTCCGCTGCCGCATGGTTCGCATCCAATGCCAAGAAGGACGATGTCTGCGTCGTCTGCACCGATCCGCCGCTTCTGTCGGTTTCGGCTGCGCTGCCTGTCCGTCTTCGCCGGGCAAAGCTGGTCAACTGGGTGATGGACCTTTTTCCCGAAACGGCGATGGAACTGGGGCTCATCAGGTCCAATACGGTTTCCGGCAGGCTTGCCCTCATCCTGCGCAACTGGTCGATGCGCCAGTCGGCGCTGACCATCTGTCCGATCGAGCGCATGGCGCATTATCTTTCGACGCGGGACATTCCGGCGGAAAGCCTGAGCGTGGTTCACCACTGGGCTGACCGAAACGAGATCGTTCCGGTGGAGCCCGCGCATAATTCGCTCCGTCGTGCCTGGGGCCTCGGGCGCAAATTCGTCATCGGCTATTCGGGCAATTTCGGGCGCGCGCACGAGTTTCAGACGGTGCTTGATGCAGCCGAGCGGCTCAAGCACATGAAAAGCATCGTGTTTTTGATGATCGGTGAAGGGCAGCAGCGCGGTTTCGTCGAAAGCGAGGTCAGGCGGCGGGGCCTCACCAATGTAATGATGAAGCCGTTCCAGCCCGTGGAAAAGCTTTCCGAAAGCCTTGGCGCGGCCAATGTGCATCTGGTTTCGCTGAAGCCGGAACTGGAACATTGCATCGTTCCCAGCAAGTTTTACGGTGTGCTTGCCGCCGCCCGCCCGACAATCTTCATCGGCGACACGGAAGGCGAGATCGGCACCATTGTCCGCGATTTCCAGTGCGGTATGGCCTTGAGGCCCGGCGATGTCGATGCGCTGGTTGACGCGATCCTTCATCTGCGCCACTCGCCGGTCGGACGCATGTCGATGGGCAACAATGCCCGCTATCTGATGGAAACCGCCTATTCGCGGGAATATGGCGCAGCCGTCTGGCAGTCCGCCATCTCGCGGCTTGAGGAAAAGGTGGTGCCGCAGGCCATGCCGGTTCTTGACCGCCAGTTCCAGCCGAGGGAACTGTGATGGAAGGCTCGGTCGTTGTCAGCCAGCTTGGCGCGCGCCGGCATTATGCGGTCCCGCGCATTTTCGCAAACAATCAGAGGCTGGCGCATTTCTATACGGATATCTGCGCCTTTCAGGGATGGCCGCGTCTGCTCGGCAGCGTTCCGCCTAATGCGCTTCCATCCTCGGTGCGGCGGCTGATCGGGCGCAAGCCGCAGGGAATCCCGCTGAAGCAGATGACGACCTTTCCGGTTTTCGGACTGCATTCCGCCATCCGCAGGCTGGCGAACCAGACCGGGCCGAAATCCACCGCCAATGCGATCTGGGCGGGCGAAACATTCGGCAGGCTGGTGGCCGAAAGCGGTTTCCACGGCGCGGGCGGGGTCTATGCGTTCAGCGGCGAAGCCGTGGAAGTCCTGTCGGCTGCGCGGAAAGCGGGGCTGTGGACCGCTGTCGATCAGGTTATCGCGCCGCGCGCGATTGTCGATCGGCTGGGGCAGGAAGAGGAATTGCTGAATCCGGGCTGGCAATTGCCGGTCGAAGACGATGGCTATTGCGAGGCTTTCGCGGAACGTGAGCGAACCGAATGGCAGCTCGCCGATCTGGTCGTGTGTCCGTCGCCTTTCGTTGCCCGTCATGTTGCCGAGGAAGGCTGCGCGCCCGAAAAGATCGTCGTGGTTCCGACCGGTGTCGATACACGCTTCCAGATCGAACGGAAGGCGCGGGCGCCGGGCAAATTGCGCGTGTTGACGGTGGGCGCGGTGGGATTGCGCAAGGGCTCGCCCTATGTCGGCGCGGTTTCAAAACTGCTGGCGGGGCAGGCGGAGTTCCGGATGGTGGGGCCGCTGGAACTCCTGCCCGAGGCGCAGGCAAAACTGGCTGCAACGGTTGAATTGACCGGCCCCATTCCGCGCAGCGAAATGCGCAAGCAGTTTGAATGGGCCGATGTTTTCCTGCTTCCGTCCTTGTGCGAAGGGTCGGCGATTTCCGTTTATGAAGCATTGGCCGCAGGACTGCCCGTGATCTGTACCGAAAATACCGGCAGCGTGGTTCGCAACGGTGTCGATGGTTACATCGTGCCGATACGCGACGTCAGGGAGACGGCCGAAATCTTGCGGGAGCTGGCGGGCAATCCGGCGGCACTGGAACGGATGGGGGAAAATGCACGTGAGCGTGCGGCCGATTATACCCTGTCACGCTATGGCGAAAGGCTTGCTGCGGCGATCTTTGGGGAGAGGGCGGCATGAACATCGTCCACGTCATCGGCTCCTACGATCCGGCCAAGGGCGGGCCGCAGGCGGTCGTGGTGCGGCTGGCGGCGGCACAGGCGGCGCTCGGCCATGAGGTGACAATCGTAAGCTACAGCGACGACGAGGTGAGCAGGCGCGCTGTCGCGGCGACTGCTGCAATTCCTGGGTTCGACCGGGTGCGCACCCTGTTGCTGCCAATGCCCGATCTGCGCGAAACGTGGTCTGGAAGCGCTGCCGCGAAGGCGATGGAAGCACTGTTGCGGGCCACGGATTTCGTGCATCTGCACGGCGTGTGGGAGACCAATCTGTTGCGCGCATCGATGCTCTGCCGCCGCTTTTCCGTGCCCTATTGCGTGTGCTGCTGCGGGATGCTCGACGTGTGGAGCATGCAGCAAAGCGCGTGGAAGAAGAAACTCGCCATGAGGCTGGGCTTTCGCCGGATGCTCGACGGCGCGGCCTTTATCCATGCGCTGAATGCGGATGAGATCGAGCTGATGCGGCCCCTTGGCCTGAAGGCTCCGCCGGTGATTATCCCGAATGGGATTTTTCTGAACGAGGTGGAGGGGGGAGAGGCCGATGTGGGCAGCTTGCCCCGGCGGCCCTATGTGCTGTTTCTGTCGCGGCTTCACTACAAGAAGGGGCTCGACATCCTTGCCGATGCCTTTCGCCGGGTTGCCCCCCTGTTTCCCGATGTCGATCTGGTGGTGGCTGGTCCTGATGGCGGGGCGGAAGACGAATTTCGCGAGCGTATCCGTCAATACGGGCTGCAAGAGCGCGTGCACATGACCGGCGGGCTTTACGGCCCGGCCAAGATCGCCGCCCTCAAACGAGCGGCCTGTTTCTGCCTGCCCAGCCGTCAGGAGGGGTTCAGCGTCGCCATTACCGAAGCGCTTGCCTGCGGCGTGCCGGTGGCGATTACCGATGCCTGTCATTTTCCGGAGGTGGGCGAGGCGGGGGCCGGTATTGTTTCCCCGCTCGATCCGATGGCGGTCGCTGCGGCGCTTGAGCGGATTCTGGAAGACCCGGATCGCGCGGCGCGGATGGGTGCCGCCGGTGCAAAACTGGTGCGCGACAATTACACCTGGCCGCGCATCGCGGTCCAGACGATTGCGGCCTATCAGGATTTTCAGTCACAAAAGCCGGACGCGGTTGCAAGCCGCAAGGCGCTCCGGTCCGTTACTGCAAGCTGAGGGTCAGGGCTTTCGCCGTGGCCGCACCGGCTTGGCCGGATTGCCTGCATAGACCATCCACGGTTCCATGTCGCGGAAACTGACCCCGCGCGCGCCGAGAACCGCCCCTTCACCGATATTCACCCCCGGTCCGACGAAGGCTTCCGCCGCAACCCAGCCATAGGCGCCGACATGAATGGGCGCCGCCGTCAGGGGAAAGTCGGCCTGATCGATATTGTGTCCGGCCGTGCACAGATGCGCGCGCTGGGAGACAATGGCGAAAGGCGCAAGCGTCACATGGGCCACGTTGTAGCACAGCGCGCCGGGACCAAGCGATGAATGCGCGCCCATGGTCAGGTTGCCCGGCCACCAGATGCGGGCGCTGCCGCGCACGATGGCCGTCTTGTGCAGCCTCGCGCCGAAGGCGCGCAGCACCGCGCCGCGCCAGCGCCACAGGAAGGACGGTGTCCATGCGGCGAGCAGCAGCCAGCTTGCCTGCCAGCACAGGCGCTGGACGCGATGCCCGAGCGTGAAGGTCGCCCCGCCCTCAAGCGGACGCGAGGCATTCATTCTGCCCCTGATGCCTTCTCCGAGTGCATTGTGGTTCGACGTTACGGTCATGATGACCATCCTTCCTGAAGCTTGCCGCTATGCGATGCAGGAAGCGGCAGATGGATCGATCGATTGCGGATCACGCAGAACGAAAGAACGGGAATGAGGAACAATGACATGTGAATCCAGACCGGCACGACCCAATCCGTGTGGTGGGAAATGGAATGCATGGCCGGTACGATGGAAAGCATGTAAACCAGCTGGCCCAGCATCTCGCCTGCCATCGCGGTTTCCCAGAGCCTGCGCATCGCCCAGGCGAGCACCAGGAATTTCAGCGCGCCGAAGTACCAGAATGACGAAAATGCGTCGACCAGCCCGGTCTCGGTGGTGCCGGTCAGCGGATTGTAATCGCGGCTGGGTTCGGGAACGTTGAGATAGAGCGCTTCCTTGACGTCGCCGCCGACGAGCTGCGCTGGAATGAATGTGAAGATGATCCGGTTCCAGTGATATTTGCCGTAGTCGAATTCCAGCCGCCGGTCGATTTCATCGATGCGCTGCACGGCATTGCGCATTTCGGGGCCGCCGCGCTCAAGGGTGCTGCGGAAATTGGCGGCATAGTCGATTTCGAGAATCTCATCGAGAACGAAACTCGCATCGGTGCGGGTGACCTGACGATAATCGCCCATGCTGGTCATCAGGAAAGTGCCGGCGAGGATGCCGATCGCCATGACGGTTCGAGGCACGACGATCCGCCGGTAGAACCAGAACGCGAGAAGGAACATGAGGACGAGCTGAATTGTCTCTGCCCGTTTTCCCGTCACCAGAATCCGGTCCAGATAGAAAACCAGATCGAACAGGATGATCGCCAGCGCCGACCATGAGGGACGCCGCGCAAAACACAGGACGGCGATGGCAAGACCATAGGGCATGAGCTGCGCGAAGAAGAGATAGACAACCGGCATTCCGGTCATCTGCATGCCGATGGAGACATCTCCGGGAAGGCGGCTCAGGAGAAAATAGAAGACGGCGCCGAAAGCCGACAGCCCGGCTGCGGCCCAGATCAGCCGCCGCTCGCTGAAACTCATGCGGAGAAACCGGATCGGCTTTTTCGTCATCCGCCACCCGATCACAAGCATTGCGAATGACAGGATGCCCATGATCATCGTCTTGGCATAAGCGCCGGAAGGCAGGAACTGGTCATAGACGAGGGCCGGGAGCTGCGGCAGCAGGAAACCGAACGTCATCACCCCGGCAAGGAAGGGAAACTGATACATGCGCTCCGGCCGCGAGAAGAGGCCGCCAGCCAGAAGGTAGAGGACGAAGCCGACAAAGATCCATGTGAGCGACAGGTTCATTGCGTGACCCCCGCCGCAGCGCATGTGTCTGAAAGGTCGGGCGCGGGTTCGCCCGCGGAAAGATCGTGCGGGAAAATGCGGCCCGAAACCAGATACCAGCCAAGCTTCACATATTCCTTGGCGACGAGTTCCATGTCTGCGGGCGTTGCCGGAAAGCCGGGACGTCCGTCATCGCCGCCGATGGGTGACGAGATGAAGCGCATCTGCGGGCAGGCGGCGCGAAAGCTCGCTATGGCCCGGCGGGAGTGATACCAGTTGGTCACGACCAGTGCGCTTCTGGCCCGGATTTCGCGCAGGACGGGAGCGGAAAATTGCGCATTCTGCCAGGTGCTGCCCGATTGGCATTCGACGAAGATCGCCGACGGGTTCACGCCGTTGCGAACCATGATCCGCTTGTTATAGAGGCAGTCGCCATCGCCGGTAACGAGGATCACCGGCGAGCGGCCTTCCTTCCACAGGCGGGCGGCCTGCGCCGCGCGGGGCGGGCCGTCTCCTCCCGGCACGACGATGACATCCGCCCTGCCGCCATCGTCCTGCAAGGTCAGGACCGGTTGCGAGAAGAACATTGCGGCAATCCCGAACAGGATGGCGCAGGGCAGAACGACGAGAAGCATCATACCATACGCCGTTCTGGTGCTTCGGATTCCAGAGGCCGCATCGCCGGTGCGGTTTCCGCGAGGGTGGCCAACCGGCGCTGGCGTTGCTCTTCCATCTTGACCACGATCATGAACTCGTAGGCCGAAAGCAGGCGGCAATAGAGATAGCCGGGCTTGCCGTCCAGAAAGCCGCCGCGCAGCAGGTACATGTAGAGGAAGCGCAGGCCCGGCCTGAACGGCATGTGATAGGAAAGCGATTTCAGCGCCCGCCGCCGCCGTTCCGGCACTGCCGAAAGCATGCCGCCCCAGTCGATCTTGTGTTCGAGCTGGCGCGAGGCGGACAGATCAGCCTCGGCGGAAGAATAGCGGTTATGCTTGTCGTACCAGGCTTCGAGGCCCTTGTTGAAGCTGTAATGGATGAAATGGGCCTGCAAGGCACCTTCCGGCCCGCCGCTGGCGCGCGAATGCACCGAGCGTTCGAACCGCACGCGGTCCGGCCTCACCAGCCGTGTGATCCAGGTGGGGTAGAGGCTGGCATGACGAATCCAGCGCCCCATGAACATGTTCTTGTAACGCGCCTTGAAGAACACCTCCGGCCGGTCGGGGTCGGCGGCGATTGCCAGCATTTCGTCACGCAGGTCCGGCGGGGTGATCTCGTCCGCATCAGGCGTATAGACCCAGTCATGCTTGAATTTGATTTCCGTCAGGCCATACATGCGCTGGCGGTCCTCGGTGTCGTAGGCGCGCTGGAAAACGCGGGCGCCTGCTGCCCTGGCGATTTCGACCGTGCGGTCGCTGCTGAAGGAATCGAGCACGACGATATCGTCGCACCAGTCCAGAGATGCCAAGCAGGCCGGCAGGTTGGCCTCTTCGTTCAGCGTCATGATGAGTACGGAAACATTCATGAAGTTGCCCCGGGATAAGTGATTTTCGGTTTGGTGGCCGGATTGGCCTCTGCCATTGAGGCGGCGACGGCCTGACGCGGACCTCTGGTCATGTGCAGTACGAAAAGCGTGTGCGTCGCAGCGGGGATCGCCAGCGCCAGAAGCATCGGCCAGACGGGCATGTCGAACCGGACGGCGACATAGGCGACGGCACCGGCGATGAGGTTGAGCAGCATGATCGCGACGGCTGTTTGCCCGCAGGAAAGCCCTGCATCCATCAGCAGATGATGCAGATGTTGCCGGTCTGGCGAGAACGGGCTCCGGCGCGCCGACATGCGGCGCACGATCAGGCTCAGCGTATCGATGACCGGCACGATGACGATCCAGATCAGGACGGGAAAGGGGACGGCGGCTGTTCGGCTTGCAAGGATGAGGATAAATCCGGCAAGGGCTGCGCCAAGAAAGGTGCTGCCGCCATCGCCGAGGAAAAGGCTTGCCTTTGCGCGCCAGCGGTGCCGCATGTTGAAGACCAGAAAGCCGAGACAGGCGGCGGCAATGGCGAGAGCCTGCAGGCCGAGGCGATGCTCGCCCACGCCGAAGCCGATGACGGCCAGCCAGAAGAAGGCGGCGGCGCTCGCCGAGCCAGCCAGTCCGTCGACGCCATCGCTCATATTGACCGCGTTGACGAGGCCGACAATGAAAGCAAGCGCGATGAAGAGGAAAAGCGGTCCGGTAAGAAGCTGGATCAGCATGTCAGCGGGTGGGGCTGCGGGTGCTCCGATCGCGTCCGAGGCAAGGCCCAGATAAATCTGCCAGACCCCGGCCATGCCCAGCATCAGGAAGGCTGCCAGCAGCTGAATTGCAAGGCGTGGCGCTACGGGCAGATTGAAGCGGTCATCGAGAACGCCGGTAACGAGGATTAGCACCAGCCCCGGCAGCAGGGTCACGGCATTGGCATGACCTGAAACGCCGAGCGCCAGCAGTGCGGCAACGGAAAACGACAGAAAAATGGCGATCCCTCCGCAAAGCGGGACATTTCCGTCATGCGTCTTGCGGGCATCCGGGACGTCGATGAGATACCATTCGCGTGCCAGCCCGCGAAAGCCGAGGCAAAAGGCCACGGAAAGGACAAAGGCCAGAAGCGTGATCCAGGAAAGACTCGCCATGTCTCCTCCAAGGCGTGTGCAAAAGGGCGCGTGCAAAAGATAGAACTCCGCAAATTTTTACGCACTGCGACCCGGGTCCACGACTTGGCTTTAGAGCGTGCCGCATACTCCTTTCAGGTCGGGTGCTAACACCAAGGGCGACATTTCGTGCCTGTAGCAAAAGACTATTCTGGGCGGAACCGGGAAGATTGCGCCTTCGGGCGCTGCTGCCGGATTGAAATGGATGGGGGACGAAAAGGTGACACGAAAACCGCCGGCCGCGCCGGGGAATACCACTTGTTGGAGCGCATCATGAATGGCGGTCGCAGAGGCTTTCTCATGGCGGCGCTGGAGCAGTATGCGGGGCTGCTCTTCAACTTCGTGACGGTTGCTGCGGTATCGCGCTTTCTGGGGCCTGCGGAAACCGGAATGGGTGTGATTGGCCTCAGCCTTACGGCAATCGTGTTTTCACTGCGTGAATTCGCCAGTCCGGAGTTCCTGATCAAGATCGACAAGGTGCGCGATCAGGACATCCAGACTTCGCTTACGTTCCTGATGAGCGTGACGGTCCTGCTGTCCGCTGCCCTCTATCTCTCGCTGGGCTACTTCGCCGATACCTATAGTGATCCGCAACTGAAGCTTTTTCTCAGCATCACGATTGTGGCCGCGCTGGTCGAAAGCCTGTCCTTGCCGATCGTTGCGCTGTTGAGGCGCGAAATGGCCTTTGGAAGACTGGCCCGCATTCGGACCGCAGGCTCCGGGCTCGGCGCACTTGTAACCATTGCCATGGCCTTTTGCGGGTTCGGGCATATGTGTTTTGCCTTCGGCCTGCTGGCAAGCGCGCTGATGACGACGGGGCTGGCGGTTGCGATCCATCCTTTGGGCACCTTGCTGCGCCCATCGCTGGCCAGTTTCGATACGGCCTGGCGGTTCGGAATCTTTCTTGGAGGCAATGCCGGGCTGAACAAGATCTGCATGACGCTTCCGCAGCTCCTGCTCGGGCGCTTCATGCCGATATCGGCGGTCGGAATTTACAATCGTGCCGACACGCTGAGCGGCCTGCCGGATCGCATCATCCTTTCCGCCGTTTTCACGGTTGCGTTTCCGATGCTTTCGGCACAGGTCCGTGAAGGAGCCGATATCAGCCAATCCTACATACGGGCCTTGTCCTATATCACCGTGGTCTACTGGCCTGCGCAGGCTTTGCTTGCGCTCCTTGCCTATCCGGCGGTGCATATCGTTCTCGGTCCCGGCTGGTCCGAAGCGGCACCCATCGTCGCGATCCTCAGTCTGGCCTGCCTTTTCTGGTTTCCCTCCATCCTGACCTATCCGCTGCTGATGGCATTGGGCCAGAACCGCGAGGCGTTCCTGTCCAACCTGATTTCGCGGCTGGTGGCAGTCACCGTCATCAGCGCCGCCGCTTTCTACGGGCTGCTTGCCGTTGCGCTCGGCCAGTTCATCAGCCTGCCGATCCAGATGGTCATAGCCATCGTGTTCGTGCGCAGGCATGTGGCCTTTTCCTATGCGGTGCTTGGCCGGGCCTTGCTGAGAAGCGGGCTCGTCACGCTGATCACGCTCGCCATACCGCTTGCAATGGTGGCGGCGAACGGCTTTTCGCTCGAAATTCACTGGTCGCGCGGCGTTGTGATGGGCCTCATCGCGGCATTCAGCTGGCTTGGCGCGCTGTTCGTGGTGCGGCATCCCTTCACCATCGAGGTCGAATCGATACTGGGCTGGCTTGCCGGTAAAATCCGGACGCGGAGCGTGCATCCGCCAGCTTCCAGGCTTGCGGAATAGGGCGGCGGGTCATGGGCGAAAACAGACTGCCGACGATCGACGTCGTCATCCCCAATTTCAACTATGGCCGCTATCTTTCCCTGTGCGCCAACAGCGTTCTGGGGCAGACAGGCGTCAATGTCCGCCTGCTCATTATCGACAATGCCTCGACGGACAACAGCGTCGAGGTGGCGAAGGGCCTTGCTGCCGGGGACAGCCGTGTGGAATTGCTGCTGCGCCGGAAGAATCTGGGGCCGCATGCTTCGTTCAACGAAGGCATAGACTGGGCCGCATCGGACTATTTCCTGATCCTGTGTTCGGATGACCTGCTGGCAGGCGGCGCGCTGGAAAGGGCGGCAGGTTTGCTTTCGCAACAGGCGGATGTTCATCTGGCGCACGGCGCGACCGGAAGGATGAAGGCCGATGACGGCGAACCGCCTCTGGCCGTTGCAGACACCGTGCCGGATGATTGGCGAATACGGTCCGGGGAAGAATTTATTGAATTTGCATGCCGGTATGCGATTAACCCGGTGATCGGTCCGACGGCGGTAGTGCGGACCGCGATCCAGAAACAGGCTGGATATTACCGCACGTCGCTTTCCCATACGGACGATCTGGAGATGTGGCTGCGCATCGCCATGCGTGGATGTATTGCATCGACAAACCGGATACAGGCTTTCGCGCGTTCGCACCCGCAGAACCAGTCGGCGGCGGTGAATGGCATCCTGAACTGGAATCGGGAATTTGAGGCGGGTTTCCGGTCCTTTTTCGAGCACGAAGGCGCCAGCCTGCCGCAACGGGACCGGTTGTTCGCGATGGTGCGGGATTGCCTGACCAAGCGCGCCTACTGGTCTGCGATCTCCAGTCTGGCGCGGCAGCCGAAAGTGGCGGGTTCGCTGATGGCGTTCGCGCTGAAGCGGGAGCCCTTACTGGCAGTCATGCCCCCGTTCGACTACCTGTTGAAACGATCCGCCTGGCGAAACGGACGCGGCGCATGATTGCGCCGCGCAATCAGCCTTCTGCGTTGTCGGATCGAGAAAAAGGGCGCGAAGGATTTCTTCCTGCCCTGCCAGCCGGCTTCGATAGCGCTCCACGCCCGCCTCGACTTGTCTGGTCAATGCCGTTCGCTCCGCAAAGGCAAAATCGATCTGGGAGAGAATGGTTTCGGGGTCGAAACTATCGATCCGGTGGCAGAATGCCGAAAGCCCGGTATCGTGCAGCAATGCATCGTTCTTGCTCGCATAGGCCAGTGAAATTGCCGGACGCCCCATGGCAAGGGCCGAGACGATATTGTGGTAGCGGCTGGCGACCACGATGTCGGTCCTTGCGATCTGCTGCATGAGGTCGTGCAGGGATGCGGAGGGTTCGAATATCACCTTGCCCGCTTCCGCCGCGCCAAGCTGCTCCAGTATATCGCGCGCCGCCTCCATATCGCCCTTGTCGCCGATCAGCAGCCGGACTTGCCGTCCGTCACCAAGAAGTCTTTTTGCAAGTGTGGTCATTTTGGCGAGGTAATCGGCGTAAACGGCATCCCCATCACTGCTCTTCTTCTTCCACCCGCGATAGGACATTACACCGATGCCGACACATTGATCCTTTTCGTCCTGTCGTCCATCGGGAGCCGTCGGCAGCGCGAAGGCGATATCCGCGCTTACGAAATCGCCGGAAGGGGCAACCCCGAGCTGCTTCATGAAGTCGTGCGAAACCTGATCCCGGTAGGAGCGGAAAGCTGCAAGCGTCGAGGCCCAGCGAACGAAGCGCCGGCTCAATGGATGACTGACGGGCCCGGCGCCGATCGACACAAAAATCATGCGCGTGCCGGTGAGCCTCGCTGCGAGGGACCACCGCAGCACCGCGAAAGGCCAGCCGAACGGGTTCTCGTTGAAGTCGTCCAGAATGCCCGTTCCCGGCACGACGATGAGGTCGAGCTGGGAAGCGAGCAGCAGCGCGCAGCAGAAGCCGACCGCTCTGCGGGGAACATGCAGCATGGCCTTGTTGACGGCGCGCAGCAGCCAGTTGGACGGGTAGGGCTGCGAGACCGGACGGGCCGTAAGATCGAACTTCTGCGCAACGATGTCGGGTCTGGAACAGATACAGACAAGTTGTGCGCCGGGGCAATTGCGTTTCAAGAGCTGCAACATGGCCTCCAGCGAACCGTCATTGCCGGTATTGCCGGAACCAAACTGCCCGAAAAGTCCAATTCTCATACGCGTGTCTCCCGCTACAGCTAGAAGCTAATGCCGGACGCGCTGTCGGGAAAACTGGCAGAAGGGTGAACACCATCCTCTATTGTAGGAGGGCATGTACCCCTCATAGCCGAAATGCGCAGCGTTGCGATTTCGATACACTGGCCCGCGGTATATCCATTGCCCCCCGATATACCGGAGTAAGGCTTCGAGGGAGTTGTTCCCTCGAAGTCTTGTCTCCCTTGCAAGATGGGCAACAAGGTTCTGGCCATGAAATGTGCTTACTTTGTCCGTCCTCACATCGGCGGGACCTATTCGGTCTTCACGCGGCTGCGTTCGTCGCTCGGCCAGTCCGGGATCGAGCTTCGCTGGCTTGCGGCGGGCGCTGCTGGCGATACGGTCAACGTGCCAAGCGGGCAGGGGCTTGAGGATGCGCTTCGCAAGGGCGATGCGATCGACCGCATGGGGCTGCTGGACGAAGAAACCCGCGCCCGGCACATGATCGGCTTTCTGCGCGACAATCGCTTCGACGCCGTTTTCGTCAATGTTCTCGCGAACCGTTTTGAAACCAATCTGGTGCGCTATCTGCCTGCCGATATCCTGCGCGTCATGATCGTGCACAACATCACGCCCGGCACCTACGCGGCGGCAAGGGCGATCCGCGATCATGTCCATGCGACGGTCGGCGTTTCAAAACGCTGCCGCGATGACCTCGTCCGCCAGCACGGCTTCGATGCCGCCCGGACTCTGGTCATCCCGCACGGTTTGAACCGGGATATTCATCTGGCGCGCAATGTGACGAAGCAGGACGAAAGCGGGCCGCTGCGCCTGCTTTATCTCGGACGCATCGAGGACAACTCCAAGGGCATTTTCTGGCTGCCGAACATATTGCGCGAACTCGACTGCCGCTATCACCTGACAGTCGCCGGTGACGGCCCCGATCTGGCTGAACTGCGCCGCCGTCTGGCGCCGTTTGGCGATCACGTCAGCTTTACCGGCTGGGTTGCGCCTTCCGATGTGCCGTGGCGGGTGAGCCAGCATGACGTGCTGGTCATGCCCTCGCGCTTCGAGGGGTTCGGCCTGACGCTCATCGAGGCGATGAGCCAGGGTTGCCCTGCTGTTGTATCGAGGATCGCAGGCGTGACCGATACCATCGTCACCGATGGCGAGGACGGGCTCTTGTTCCGCGTCGGCGATTTTCGCCAGGCGGCACGCCATATCGAACGGCTTGCCAGTGACCGGAAACTGCTTGCGGGCATGGCCACCGCCGCCCGGCAGAAGGTGGAAACGGTGTTCGACAATGATGTTGTCGGGCGCGCCTATGCGGGCCTCCTCGAACATCTGGCGGCGGAACGCCCTGCCATCGCCCCGCCGCTGGCGCTTTCGCAATGGGCGATGCCGAACGCGCTTCATTCCAGCCTGCGCAGCCGCCTGCCGAAGCCCGTGAAGAACTGGCTGCGCCAGATGCGCGAGCGCCTGCATGCGGGATGGTCGGCAGCATGACCTGTGAATAGAAAGGAGAAGGGGCATGAACCTTTTCACACCGCAGTTCCGCAATTCTCAATTGCTCGCCAGCAAGGCGCATGCGCTTATTCCCGGCGGCTGTCACACCTATGCCAAGGGCGACGACCAGTATCCGGTTCTGGCGCCCGGCTTCATCCAGCGCGGCTCCGGCTCGCATGTCTTCGATGTCGACGGCCATGAATATATCGAATACGGCATGGGCAATCGCGCCGTCGGCCTCGGTCATGCCTATCCGCCCGTCGTGCGCGCGGTGCGCGATGCCTTGCAGGATGGATGCAATTTCACGCGCCCGAGCGCTATCGAGGTCGAATGCGCGGAAAGCTTTCTCGAGCTGATCGACAGCGCGGAGATGGTGAAATTCTGCAAGGACGGGTCCGATGCGACTTCAGGCGCGGTGCGGCTGGCGCGCGCCTATACCGGGCGCGACATGGTTGCCTGCTGCGCCGATCATCCATTCTTCTCGACCGATGACTGGTTTATCGGAACCACCAAAATGAATGCGGGCATTCCCGCATCGGTCTCGGCCCTGACGGCGACGTTCCGCTACAACGACATCGCAAGCGTGCAGGCCGTGTTCGACGATTATCCGGGGCGGATCGCCGCCATTATCCTGGAACCGGCCAAGGCCGATGAACCGCAGGACAATTTCCTGCGTGAAGCACGGCGCATCGCCCATGAAAACGGGGCCCTGTTCATTCTGGACGAGATGATTACCGGCTTTCGCTGGCATCTGCGCGGGGCGCAGAAGCTTTACGATGTCGAGCCCGATCTTTCCTGTTTCGGCAAGGCGCTCGGCAACGGGTTTGCCATTTCGGCGCTCGCGGGCAAGGCGGAATATATGCAGCTTGGCGGTCTGATCCAGACGGATCACCCCCGTGTGTTCCTGCTTTCCACCACCCATGGCGCGGAAACCCATGCAATGGCGGCGGCGATTGCCACGATGACAATCTATCGTGACGAACCGGTGATCGAAAGGCTCTATGAGCAGGGTTCCAAACTGGCGGCGGGCGTGAATGCGGCTATTGCCGCCCACGGACTTCAGAAGCATGTCCGCCTGTTCGGGCGTCCGTGCTGTCTTGCCTATGGAACGCTCGATGAAGCGGGCCAGCCGTCGCAGGCTTTCCGCACGCTGTTCCTTCAGGAGACGATCCGGCGCGGCGTGCTGATGCCGTCGCTGGTCGTGAGCTACACCCACAGCGACACCGACATTGCGCGCACGGTGGATGCAATCGACGGGGCGCTCGGCATTTATGTCCGCGCGCTCAATGACGGGGTGGGGTCCTATCTGGCCGGGCGTCCCTCGCAGGTGGTCTATCGCCGCTTCAATGAAGCGCCGACCTATCCGCCCGCGATGCGATGAAGCGCCTCGCAGCGGTTCTGATCGCCACGATCCTGCTGTCTATGGCGGCAGGGTCGTCCCATGCGGCTGGCCAGTTTCCGATCAGGGTCGCTGAGGACGGACGTATTTTCGAGGATGCGACGGACAAGCCCTTCCTGTTGCACGGCGATACGGCATGGTCGCTGATCGCCGAATTGAAACGGGAAGACGTCGAAATCTATCTTCAGGATCGCAGGAAGCGCGGCTTCAACGCCATTCTGGTCAATCTTCTCGAACACCGGTTTTCCAGCCATCCGCCTGCCAATGCCGATGGAGAGAAGCCCTTCGAGGGCGATGCGTTCGGTGAGCTCAATCCGAGATATTTCGACCATGCCGCCTGGGTGATCGGGCGGGCGGAGCAACTGGGAATGGCTGTCTTTCTGGCGCCCGCCTATCTGGGCGTGAACGGCAACAGTCAGGGCTGGTTTTCCAAGGTTCAGGCCGCGGGACCGGCGAAAATGCGGGGCTATGGCGAAGCGATTGCCCGGCGATTTGCCGGATTTCACAATGTCGTCTGGGTTCTGGGCGGTGATTTCAATGCGCCGGATCGCCAGCTCGTCTCTGATCTAGCCGAGGGCATAGCGCTGGTTTCTCCCAATGCGCTCCAGACCGTACATTCCGGTCGCAACACCAATACGGCGGAACTCTGGGCCGACCAGCCATGGCTGAGCCTCGATACGGTTTATACCTATGACGATGTTCATGCGGCGATTTCTGCCCGGCGGCAAACGGGCAGGATGCCCGTCATCCTGCTGGAAGGCGCCTATGAGTTCGAGCGCGAAACCACGGCGCGCATGATCCGCCGCAATGCCTATGGCGCGCTGCTGGCCGGTGCCGCCGGACAGTTCTTCGGCAATAACCCGATCTGGCATTTCACCGGACCCGGTATCTTCAACGCTGACCGCAGCTGGCAGGAAGCGCTTGGCAGCCCGGGCGCGCGATCGATGTCCGTGTTGGAGAAACTGTTCGACAGGCTGCCATGGCCGCAACTGCGACCGGATCGTGAAAAGCGCATTGCATTGAAGCCGGAAAGCTACGCCTCGTCCCTGCCTGATGGCACGCTGTCGGTTATCTACGGCGACGCCGACGACTTTGCGGTGGCAAAGCAGGCGGTCGGGCCAGCGAACTGGCAAGGCAGGAAGGCAATCTGGTTCGATCCGGTTTCCGGCATGTTCGCGGCTGCGGGCCCGCCGAAGATCGAGGGAACGGTTGCGACCTATATGCCCGCGCAGGCAAAAAATGCGGGCGGCGGAACCGACTGGCTTTTGCTGATCGGCAGCGCCGAGCGCCTGCGCTGCATCCGAAAGGAGTAGGCGATACGCCCTTTTCCTCCTTTCATAAACGCTTGTCCTAACCGGACATGCCTTCGGTCAAGTCGTCGCTCCCGCCCTCCATCGCTAACATGCATTTATCAAAGCTTGAGGAGTCGGACATGAAGGTACTGGTTACGGGCAATCAGGGCTATATCGGGTCGGTCATGGTGCCGGTCCTGATAAATGCGGGGCATGAAGTGTCCGGCTATGACATTGGCCTTTACGAACATTGCCATTTTGAAGAAGGCGGCGCGGTGATGAACGTGCCGACCCTTCGCAAGGACGTGCGCGATGTGTCGCCGCGCGATCTTGAGGGTTTCGATGCGGTCATTCATCTTGCAGCACTTTCCAACGATCCGCTCGGCAATCTCAATGAGGAACTGACCTACGACATCAATCACCGGGCGAGCGTCGCCATGGCCAAGGCTGCCAAGCGCGCCGGTGTCGGGCGCTTTCTGTTTGCCTCATCCTGTAGCAATTACGGCATCAGCGATGCCGACCTGATTGATGAAACCGGCGACCTGAAGCCGGTAACGGCCTATGGCCGGTCCAAGGTGCGGGCGGAACAGGAAATCCGGGAACTGGCCGATGCAAGCTTCTGCCCGGTCTATCTGCGGCCTGCGACCGCCTACGGCGTTTCGCCCTTCCTGCGCTTCGATATCGTGCTCAACAATCTGGTGGCATGGGCGGTGACGAAGGGACTGATCTATCTCAAGTCCGACGGCACGCCCTGGCGTCCCATCGTTCATATTCGCGATATTTCCCGCGCCTTCATGGCGGCGATGGAAGCCCCGCGCGAGAAGGTCTGGAATGAGGCTTTCAATGTCGGCTCGACCGAGCACAATTACCGCATCCGCGATATTGCGGGGATCGTTGCCGAGAATGTCCCCGATTGCCGCATCGAATATGCGGATGATGCGGGGCCGGATACGCGCTCCTATCGCGTCAGTTTTGAAAAGCTGGCGCGGGTGCTGCCGGAAGCCAAGCCGGAATGGGATGCCGTTGCCGGCACGCGTGAACTGCTTGCCGCCTATAGCCGCTCGACCCTGACGCTTGAGGAGTTCGAGGGGCCACGGTTCCAGCGCATCGCCCATATCCGCAAGCTGATAGCCGAAGGCGTGCTGGATGCCGATCTGCGGCGTGTCGAAGAACAGTCGCAACCTCTGCGGGCCACGGCATAATGGATACAGGGGCAGGCAGAAGCACCGAATGGGCCGTTCCACCGCAAACGAACGGAACAGCCATATACGAACTTGCTGCCCGCCTTTATCCGCATTGCCGCAGTCTGGCGGGCGACGCCGTGCGCGAGACGCTCGCCATCATCGGCGAACATCTGCCGCTGACGGTCCATCAGGTGCCGAGCGGCACGCCGCTTTACGACTGGAAAGCGCCGCAGGAATGGATCATTCGTGAGGCCTATATCGCGGATATGAACGGCAATCGCATCGTCGATTTTGCCCGACACAATCTGCATGTGGTGAATTTCAGCGTGGGCGTGCGGGCGCGAATGCCGCTGAGTGCCCTGAAGGCGCATATTCATACGCTGCCCGATCAGCCGGACCTTATTCCCTACCGTACCTGTTATCATGCGGAGGGATGGGGTTTCTGCATGGCGCATCGTGAATTTCTGGCGATGCAGGATGGCGATTATGACGTCGTGATCGACGCGGAGCGGCGCGACGGCTTTCTGACCTTCGGCGAGTTCATTCACCGGGGAGAAACCGACGAGACGTTTATCCTGTCGGCCCATCTCTGCCATCCGTCGCTCGCCAATGACAATTGTTCCGGGCTGGCGCTGCTTGCCCATCTCGGTGAAGTGCTGCAATCAAGGCGCACGCGCCTGACCTATCGCCTGCTTTTCGGTCCGGCGACTTTCGGCGCGCTTGCATGGCTTCAACAGAACGAGGCGCATCTGGGATTGGTGCGGCATGGGCTGGTCCTGTCCTGCGTCGGCGATGCGGGCGGGCCGAACTACAAGCGCAGCCGTCGCGGCGATGCCGAGATTGATCTGATCATGGGCCATGTGCTTGCCGGACGCGCCGATGCGGTGCTCCATGATTTCTGGCCCTATGGCTATGACGAGCGCCAGTTCTGTTCGCCGGGATTCGATCTGCCGGTCGGCATGTTCCAGCGCAGCCTTTATGGCACTTTTCCCGAATACCACACATCGGCCGACAATCTCGATTTCATCGAACCCGAATATCTCGATCAATCTTTCAATACGGTCATGCAGGCCATTGAAATTGCTGACCGAAACTGGCGTCCGATGAACCTTTCCCCAAAGGGAGAACCGCAGCTTGGAAGGCGCGGGCTTTATAGAAGCACGGGCGGCGACAGCCGTGCCGCGCAAAACGCAATGGCGCTGTTATGGGTGCTCAATCTGGCGGATGGCGAGCATTCCATCCTCGATATGGCAGAGCGGGCGAAATTGCCCTTCGCAACCCTTGCCGATGCGGCTGACCGGCTCCGCGATGCGGGTTTGCTGGCGGCGACCTAAAGCAGCGGCCACGCCAGATCCTTGTCGGAAATGACGCTTGGCCTGTTCGGCCAGGGAATGCCCAATGAAGGATCATCATAGCGCAAACCTGTTGCATAATCAGGCGCATAGGGCTTCGAGATCATGTATCGCACGAGCACATCAGGCGTCAGGGTCTGGAAACCGTGCGCGCAGCCTTCCGGAATATAGAGCTGCACGCCGTTTTCCGCTGAAAGCTCCACGCCGGTCCAGCGCCGATAGGTGGGCGAGTGCGGGCGCAGATCGACAAGAACGTCCCAGATCACGCCTTGCAGGCAGGTGACGAGTTTCGTCTCCGAGTGCGGCTCGCTCTGGTAATGAAGGCCGCGCAACGTTCCTTCCTCGCGGGAAAAGGAGAGGCTGTGCTGCGGAAAATGCGTTTCCATCTGCCGCTCGGCGAAGGCGCCTTCGCAAAAGACGCGTGCAAACCAGCCGCGCTCGTCTTCAAGCCTTTCAGGCTCGATGGACCAGGCGCCCTCAATATTTAGCGAAGTGAAACGCATGTCGTGCCCCAATTTGTGCAAGCGTCATTCTGCCAGCGGGTTTTTCGGACGATAGGACCTTCTTCGACGCATTCGGCAGGCTTGCGGATGAGTCGGCCCTGTCCGAAAGAGGTACGCGCCTACGCCCCCATCGCCATTGGGCGAAGATCGGGTATCTACGCTTCATAGTCCATCCGGTGAATGTTGCGCCCGATCGTATGTACGGCTCGCCCCTGATGACAGTCTCGGCAATTTTTAGACCGCTTAGTAGTTTTGGCTATCCGACGCGGATCGGAATTCAACCCTACAGAAGACCCGGCCATAAAGGTTTAAAAGGCGAGGAATGACGTATGACCATCCAGACGCCGGATATTTCGCGGAGCACGAGCATGGCGCAAGAGCAGACCGGCTGTCGGCTGTGCGGTAAACTACTCAAGCATAGCTTTGTCGATCTCGGTATGTCGCCGCCTTGCGAAAGCTTCATCACCGCGGATCGCCTCGACCGTATGGAGCCATACTACCCGCTCTATGCGCTCGTCTGCGACCATTGCTATCTGGTGCAGCTGAAGGAGTATTTCTCGCCTGCCGAGATATTCACCGAATATGCCTATTTCTCATCCTTCGCCACAAGCTGGGTCAGCCATGCGAAGACCTATTGCGACGAAATCACAGAGCGGCTGGGGTTGAATGAAAACAGCTTCGTGGTCGAGATCGCCAGCAATGACGGCTATCTGCTGCAGCATTTTCTGCCGAAGGGCATCCCGATCCTTGGCATCGAACCGGCGGCCAATGTGGCCGAAACGGCAATCGCCAAGGGCGTGCCGACGCGCGTGGATTTCTTCGGCTCGACGCTTGCCGCCGAACTGGTCGGCGCAGGACGCAAGGCCGACCTCCTGATCGGTAACAATGTTCTGGCGCAAGTGCCTGATCTCAATGACTTTGTTCGTGGCCTGCAACTGCTGTTGAAGCCGGAAGGCGTCATTACGCTGGAGTTTCCGCATCTTGCCAACCTGATCGAGCAGAACCAGTTCGACACCATCTATCACGAGCATTTCTCGTATTTCTCGCTGCTGACGATCCGCTTCATGGCGCATCGCCATCACCTCAAGGTCATCGACGTGGAGGAACTGCCGACCCATGGCGGGTCGCTGCGGGTGTATCTTGCGCATAACAGCAGCAAGCGGAAGGCGGGACCGCGTGTCGCGGCACTCCTGAAGCGCGAAGAGAGTTTCGGCCTCAACGAGATTTCGACCTATGAGCAGTTCGCCGAAAAGACCCGGCGTACCAAGCGCGATCTCCTGTCCTTCCTGATCGCCGCCAAGAATGCTGGCAAGCGCATCTGCGGCTATGGCGCGCCGGGCAAGGGCAATACGCTGTTGAACTATTGCGGCATCGGCACGGATTTCCTGGATTTCACGGTGGATCGAAACCCGTACAAGCATGGCCGTTTCACGCCCGGCATGCACATCCCGATCTACGATGTATCGGCAATCGACAAGTACCGGCCCGATTACATCCTCATCCTGCCGTGGAACTTCAAGGATGAGATCATCCGGCAAATGCAGCACGTGGTCGAATGGGGGGCGAAGTTCATCATTCCCATTCCGCACGTCACGTTGATTGACCCGGCACTACTCACTGAGGAGCGGTAATCATGAAAGTCGTTCTGTTCTGCGGCGGTCTTGGAACCAGAATTCGCGAATATTCGGAGAATATACCGAAGCCGATGATTCCGCTCGGCCATCAGCCGATCCTGCATCACGTCATGGAATATTACAGCGATTATGGGCACAACGAATTCGTTCTGTGCCTCGGCTACAAGGCCAATGTCGTGAAGGATTTCTTCCTGACCATCCGCCCGCAGACCTTCGCGGACTGTGTGGTTTCCGATGGCGGGCGCAATGTGCAACTGCTTGAGGAAGTTGATCGCGACTGGAGTGTCACGCTGCTCGATACGGGCATATGGCGCAATATCGGCGAAAGACTGTGGAGCGCCCGGTCGCATGTGGCGAACGAGGACATGTTCCTCGCCAATTACAGCGATGGTCTCAGCGATGTGGACCTCGACGACATGACGGAACGCTTCCGTGCCAGCGGCAAGATCGCCTGTTTTCTCGCCGTCCGTCCGCCGCTGACCTATCACCTTGCCGATATTGCCGAAGGCGGCGACGTGCGTGCTTTCCGGACGTCGAACACTTCGGACATCTGGATCAATGGCGGCTACTTCCTCTTCCGCAAGGAGATCTTCGACTATATGCGCGAGGGTGAGGAACTGGTGCTGGAGCCGTTTGGCCGCCTGATCGCGGAAAACCAGCTGATGGCGTATAAATATGAGGGCTTCTGGCGCTCCATGGATACGCTGCGCGACTGGCAGACGCTTGAGGATATGGTGGAGAAGGGCGACATGCCCTGGAAGCGGCACAAGGCGGAAGAGGCCAGACGCCGCGCCACCAATGTCGCGATAGCGCTATGATCGACCTGCGTTCGCTCGCAAATCACAGCCGTCCGCTGCAATTGCTTTGTCTGGGCGCGCATTCGGACGATATCGAGATCGGCTGCGGCGGCACGCTTCTCAGCCTGATCGAGAGCGGCGCGCCGCTGCATGTGGAATGGTGCGTGCTTTCGGGAAATGAGGAAAGGCGGGCGGAGGCGGAAGCTTCCGCCCGCGATTTTCTGCGTGGGATAGACGGTTTCAACATTCATCTCGCCTCTTTCGAGGATAGCTACTTTCCCGCGCAGGGCCGCGAAATCAAGCAATGGCTGATCGAACAGCGCGGGCGAGGGGTGCCGGACATGGTGTTCACCCATCGCCATGGCGACGCCCATCAGGATCACCGGACGATCAACGAACTGACATGGAACCTGTTTCGGGATCAGGTGATCCTCGAATATGAAATTCCGAAATGGGATGGCGATCTGGGCCAGCCCAACGCCTATTCGGCGCTACCGGCCGCAATCATGGATCGCAAGATCGAACTGTTGATGAAGCACTTCGGCACCCAGCGCTCCAAGGATTGGTTCGACTCCGAAACCTTTCGCGGTCTGGCGCGGCTGCGCGGCATGGAATGCCGTGCGCCAGAGACTTATGCCGAGGCTTTCCATGCCAGAAAGCTGCGGTTGTTCTAGTTTGCAATCGGCTCCGCATTGGTGTCGACACGGACGACCACCGACATGCCGGGCGCCAGACGTGCCGCATCCGGCTGATCTTCATCGATGGCGATGCGAACGGAAAGGCGCTGCGTGATCTTGGTGAAGTTGCCCGTGGCGTTATCGGATTTGATCACGCTGAACTCAGAACCGGCGGCAGGTGCGAAGGCTTCGATACGCCCGGTCAGCTTCGCATGGCGCAGCGCATCGACGGTGAACGTGACCGGCTGGCCGACCTTCATGCCGTAGAGCTGTGTTTCCTTGAAATTGGCCATCACCCATTTGGACTTCGGCACGACGGAGACGAGCTGCGTTCCCGCTGTCACATATTGACCGAGACGCACGCCCACTTCGCCGAGCGTGCCGTCACGCGGGGCGATGATATGAGTGTTCTGAAGGTCGATCCGCGCCAGCTCGACAGTTGCTTCCGCATTAGCGATATCGGCTTTGAGGCTGTCGCGATTGACGATT
This sequence comes from Brucella sp. NBRC 14130, assembly GCF_040371715.1. Taxonomy (NCBI): domain Bacteria; kingdom Pseudomonadati; phylum Pseudomonadota; class Alphaproteobacteria; order Hyphomicrobiales; family Brucellaceae; genus Brucella; species Brucella sp. NBRC 14130. The sequence goes on along the minus strand of NZ_BAABTE010000001.1, from coordinate 71,926 downwards.
ATGGATTGCAGGTCCTGTTGCGCGACGGCCAGCGCGGCTTCCGCTTCCTCCACTGCGGCCTGCGCCTGAAGCAGACTGCCATGCGCCGTATCGGCGGAGCTTTGCGTGGTCACGCCGCGCGGCAGCAAGGCCTCGACGCGCTTGGCATTGGCTTCGGCAACTTCAAGTGCTGCCTTGGCGCCTGAAATCTGCGCCTGCCGCGACTGGATCGTCGCTTCCCCCGAGCGCTGGCTCTGTTCCGAATTGGCGAGCGCTGCCTTCTTGCTGTTGAGCGCGGCCAGCGCCTGATCCAGCTTCTGCTGATAGCTGCGGCTGTCGATCTCGAAAAGGAGGTCGCCCTGCTTCACGGACTGATAGTCGTTCACATTGACCTTGGTGACGTAACCCGCGACCTGCGGGCTGATAACGGTCACCTGACCGCGGACATAGGCATTGTCGGTCGTCTCGACGCTATGCTTGAACGGCGGCAACTGCCACGCCCACAGTACCATCAGGACACCTGCAAGGCCGATGACGAGGGCGAGACCGCCGCGAATATACTGTTTTCCAACTAACATCTTCATTACTCGTCGATTTAACCAGCCATCGTCGCACTATGGCGGCGGGCCTGCATGTTTTCATAGAGGCGATAGGCGATCAGGCATGCGAGCGAGAGGACCGCAATGACGGAGATCGCGAGAAAGGCATCGTTATAGGACAGCACCGTCGCCTCCTTGGTGACCTGTTGCCCGAGAAGCGCCAGCCCTTCGGCCCTGGTCAGTCCCTGATCGGCCAGAACCTTCGCATAGGTGCCGGATAGCGCCTGAACGCGCTGGGCGACTATCGGGTTGGACATGACCAGTTGCTCCACCAGATAGGCGGAATGGTATTTCTCCCGGATCGTGATGAACGTGCTGAACACGGCAGAACCGATAAGCCCGCCGATATTCTGCGTGAAAAGGAAGATGACGATGAAACTCGTCATGTAGGTCGGTCCCTGTTTGAGAGCCTTGGTAATGCCCGCAAGCATGGCCGGAGGCAGGAACAGGGCGCCGCCGAAGGCGATCAGGCCCTGGCTGAGATAGGCGTTGTGCGGGCGGGTAAGGTTGGTCGCATGGCTGTCCAGAAAGGCGCCGACCGCGATGAAAACCAATGCCAGCCCGAAGATGAACGATACACGTTCCAGCTTCATCCACATGCCGCAGGCAATGCCACCCGCCAGCGAAGCGGCGAGGATGACGAGATAAAGTCCGCGGCTCTGGCCGTCCTGCAGGCCGAATGCCTGAAAGAGACCGACCGCGCCCGTTGTCTGCTCGGCAAGCACGATGCGGAATATGAAGAGGATCAGCGTGAAGCGCAGGATTTCCGGCGAGAAAAGCCAGTGCAGGTTCATCAGCGGCTGTTCGCGGTTGAGCTCGAGCGCGGCGGCGCAGGCCAGCGCCGCTATCGAGATCGCAAGACATATGCCGATCCATGGCGCTTCAAACCACCAGTAATTCTTTCCCTGAACCAGAACCACCGCGAGAAGGCCAAAGCCGATGGCAATCAGCCCATAGGCGACGAAATCCAGCCAGTGCAGCACCTTGGCGCGCGGGGCCTGTGTCATCGGCAGAATATAGACCACAGCGAAGGCGGCGAGCGACAGGCCGATCTCGACCATATAGAGCTGCTGCCATTGCCCGATGTCGAACAGCAAGGGTGAGATGACGCGCGCCAGCGGGCCTGCCGCAGCCGAACAGGTGAGCGCGAGGCTGAGGCCCCACGTCATCTTCTTGGGCGGAGGAAAGGCTTCGAGCATGTAGAGAAAGCCGATCGTCGAAACCGGTGCCGCAGCCGCACCCGCAATGAAGCGGATCGGGATCGCCGACCAGATGTCGTAGACGAGCAGATGCAAGAGCGAGGACACCAGAAAGACGGCGATGGCGATTTCCGCGAAGCGGCGCAGTCCGAACTGCGTGCGGATCTTGACGAGAAGGATCGTCAGGCTGGCATAGGGTGCCATATAGGCCGCGATCAGCCATGAAGTTTCCGTCAGCGTTGCGCCGAGTGACCCCTGTATCTGCTGCGTATTGGCGGAGATGAAGTACATGCTGAGACCGCGCGTCGACCACATGAGGACAGATGCGGCGATATAGATGGCCGACATGTAAACCGGCATATGCGGAGCGGGCGGTGCCGCAGCCGGTTGCGCTGCCGGAGGTGTCTGGTCTGATTGATTGGCTTTGTTTTCTTCCGACATGGTTCTAGCGGTCTTTATCCGCGAGCGTCGTCTCTACTGTCTGGCTGATTTCCTGAAGCACCGATAACGCCGCTTCCAGCGTGGGCCTGTCGATGCGCTGCAAAAGCTCCGACCGGATGTTGCGGGTGATTTCCTGCAACTCGCGCACCTGTGCCTGCGCTTCGTCGGTCAGTTCGATACGTTTCGCGCGGCGGTCGCCTTCGACTGCGGCACGATAGATCAATCCCTGCTTCTCAAGGCCATCCAGAAGGCGCACCACCGATGGGTGCTCGATTTCCAGCGCATCCGCCAGCTCGCGCTGGTTCCAGTCGCGCTCCTGGGCCAGAAGCAGGAGCACGCGGGCGCGCGCCAGTGTCAGCCCGCGTTCGCGAACACGGGAATCGAACAGGTTGCGCATTTTGCGCGCGGCCGTGGACAGCTCCATGGTGAAGGCCGCTTCGAGATCGAGTTTTGATTGAGACATTGTATAGCTATCTATTATATGTGTAGCTATATATAATAATTATCGCCTGCTAATCAATGCCGTGTGTGGCTCTGCAAAGCACGGAACCGAAAAAAATCTGCGCCTGCGGGAATAAATCGCGGTTGCCGATTGTCTTACCTCCATATCGCATGTCGCGATTGGAACCCTGTGAGGCAAATCATGAAAACGTTTGGTTTTGTGTCCGTACTGGCAATTGCAGCAGTCGCGGCGTCCGCTGCTGTGGCAGCGCCATCCGTCAAGACGATGGAAAGCTCGAAGGGACAGGTCCTGGCAGGCGCCAAGGACATGACGCTTTATACTTTCGACAAGGATAGCAAGGGCGAATCCAGCTGCTATGATACCTGTGCGAAAAACTGGCCGCCCTTCAAGGCGATGAAGGGGGCGAAGGCTTCCGGCGCATATACGCTGGTCAAGCGCAAGGATGGCAGCGAGCAATGGGCAAAGGATGGAATGCCGCTCTATTACTGGGTGAAGGACAAGAAGCCCGGCGATGTGACCGGAGACGGCGTTAATGGGGTCTGGCACGTCGCAAAGCCATGAGGCCGATGTGAGCCATCCCGCTCCGGAAACTTTCGAGGGCCAGCTTCTGGCCCTCCTGCCGGTCATGCGGCGCTATTCGCGCAGCCTTGCAAAGTCCGATGCGGAAGGCGAGGACCTGCTGCAGGACTGTGTGGCCAGGGCGCTGGCCCGTCGCGGCCAGTGGCGCGGCCTCAATCTGCGTGGGTGGATACTCACGATGATGACCAACCTCTATCGCAACGGCTATAAGAGCCGCGCGCGCACCCGGCACGAAACGCTGGACGCCGCCGAGAATGTCAGCATTGCGGCCTCCGAAACCGATCCGTTCCAGTTGCAGCAGTTGGAAGAGGCGATAAACACCCTGCCGGAAGATAACCGCGCGGTGCTGATGCTCATCGTCGTCGAAGGCTACAGCTATGGCGAGGCGGCGGAAATGCTGGGCATACCAGTAGGAACCGTCATGTCCCGGCTGTCACGAGCACGCAACCGCCTTGCCGAACATATGAACGGCTCAAATATCGTAACGCTTCGGAGAAACCGATGACAGCCTCCAATTCTCCCATAACCGAAGCGGAACTGCTTGCCTTTGTCGATGGACAATTGTCCGAAGAAGAGCATATGCGCATTGCCGGGCTTCTTGATGAAAACCCCGAACAGGCGGCGCTGGCCGACGAATGGCGCAGGCAGAACGAGGGGATCAGACACTTATTTTTCCGCTATGCCGAGTCCCGGAACGAAGACGCCGGAATGATCTGGCAGGCGGAAACGCGCCAGTCGCGAACCTATCGCGGAGCCGTTGCTGCTGCCGTTCTGGCCGCCTTGCTGATCGGCGGTGCGGGCGGCTTTGCAGGTTCGCGCCTGCTTTCGGAAAATGCGCCGCAACGCGCCAGCGTGCAGACCCTGCCGGAGCAGGCTCAGGCGGCCTATCTCATCTATGCCAGCGAAGTGCGGCATCCGGTCGAGGTCTTTTCCAACGAAGAAGCACATCTGGCGGCATGGCTTGGCAAAAGGCTCGACATAGCCGACCTTCGGCTACCCGATCTCCGCTCGCTCGGCTTTCAGCTTGTCGGCGGACGCCTCTTGCCCGTCGGGGGCAAGGCAGGCGCTTTCTTCCTGTATGAAGACGAGACGGGAAAGCGGCTTTCGGTGATCGTCGGGCGCAATCCCGATAACCGCGACACGAGTTTTCGCTCCGCTTCCAGCGACGGCGTCGAAACCTTCTACTGGATCGACAAAGATCTCGGTTATGCGGTGAGCGGCGAGATATCGCGGGACCGGCTGCGGCAGGTGGCGGAAGAATGCTATCGCCAGTTTCCGAGCTGAACCGCCTTTATCGATAGTCGCTGAAAGCCTGCACCATCGCCTCTCTGGTGCTGCCGCTGGCGATCAGCGCGGCAAGCAGGATGCGGGCCTGACCGGGACGAAGCGTGCTCGCATGGATGGCGCCCGCTTCTCCCAGATCGTATCCGCCGCCGCCGCCGCCATAGCCGGGAACCAGCAGGCCTTCCGGCACGCGGCTTGAAACCACGACCGGGATATTGCGGCGGGTACACTCGCGGACGGCTTCGACAATGCATGGCGTGGCGTTGCCTGAACCGAGCGCCGCAAGCACGATGCCGCTTGCACCGGCTGCGATGCTCGCTTCAATATGGAGGGCGTCGCAGCCCGGATAGATGGCAATCAGGTCGACGCGGCGATCGCCGACCGGGGCAGGGAACACCGGGCTCTGAACAAGGAGCGGACGGGCGGAGCGGAAGGCATCGCCATTGTCGCTGCTGAATTTATAGGCTCCCCACGCCGGGATGATGCGTCCGCCGAAGGCGATCTGGACGCCTTTTTCCGCATTGGCCGGATCGCCGGCAAGGCGAATTGCGGTTGCGATGTTTTCCGGGCCGTCCGCGTCGGGGTGGTCGGCGGTAAATTGCGCGCCGGTGAAAATCACCGGCTTGCCGATGTGACACTGCAACTGCACCAGCAGCGCGGTTTCTTCCATCGCGTCGGTTCCGTGCAGGACGATGATGCCATCGACCGCGCCATCCTCGAGTTCGGCTTCGACGGCACTGCTGATGCGCTGCATGTCGGAAAGGGTGAGGCTCGCGGAATCCTTGGCCATCAGGTTGACGGCGCGAAGCTTTGCTTCGAGGCCCGGCACCAGTCCCATCAGGTCTCCACCCGACAGGACCGGGGTGCTTGCTCCATTTTCCCCACGCTTGCTGGCGATGGTCCCGCCAGTGGTGATCAGCGCTATGGACGGCGTTGCAAGCGACATATTTCCGAATCCTCTTACTTATCAGGAACGCTGGCGTCTACAGCACGTTCGGCGGCAAGTCGATGGATGCGTTCCCGCATCATATACCAGCCGACGATGAGGGCCGGGCCGATAATCGCCAGCGAAGCAATCGTCCAGGTGCCGACCGGATAATCGAGCGCCATCAGGACGAGCACGCCCAGCAGAAATGCCAGCGTGAGGACGCCGGTATAGGGCGCTCCGAACATGCGGAAATCCGGACGCGCGATTTCACCACGGCGCGCGAGATGCCAAAGCTTGAGCTGGCAAAGGACGATGACGCCCCATGCCGTGATGATGCCGAGCGCGGAAAGATTGAGCGCGATTTCAAACGCTTCCGCAGGCACGACCGCATTGAGGATGACGCCGATCACGGTGACGACGGCGGTGACGGCAATGCCCATATAGGGAACGCCGTTCTTGTTCATTCTGGCCAAAGACGCCGGTGCCGAGCCGGATATCGCCATGGAATGCAGGATGCGGCCCGTGGAATAGAGACCGGCATTCAGCGACGACAGAACCGCTGTCAGGACCACGAGGTTCATGATGATATCCGCCCCCTCGACGCCAATCTTGCCGAAAAAGGTGACGAACGGGCTCTCGCCTGCGGAATAGGCCGTATAGGGGAGAAGCAGCGACAGCAGCAGGACCGAACCCACATAAAAGACCAGCAGGCGGAACACGACGGTGCGGATTGCGCGGGGCATGACCTTGCGCGGGTCTTCGGTTTCTCCAGCCGTGGTGCCCAGCAACTCGATCGATGCATAGGCGAAGACGACGCCCTGTATGATGATGAAGGCCGGCAATATGCCGTTCGGGAACAGGCCTCCGCTGTTCGGGATGATGCTGAAACCCGCTGGATGGCCATCAATCGGCGTTCCAGTCACGACGAAATAAATGCCGACCACCAGAAACGTCACGAGCGCGATGACCTTGACGAGACTGAACCAGAATTCCAGTTCGCCAAACACCTTCACCGACATGAGGTTCATCGACAGCACGATGACAAGCGCCGTCAGCGCGAATATCCATTGGTCTATGCCTTGCAGCCAGGGCACATAGTGCTTGAAGAAATTCATGTAGAGCGCAACCGCCGTCACGTCGGCGACCGAGGTCATGGCCCAGTTGAGCCAGTACATCCAGCCTGCCACGAAAGCCAGCTTCTCGCCGTAGAACTCGCGGGCATAGGAGACGAAGGAGCCGGAGCTGGGGCGATGCATGATGAGTTCGCCCAGGGCGCGCAGCACCAGAAACGCAAAGAAACCGCACAAGGCATAGACGAAGACGAGAGCCGGGCCCGCCAGCGCCAGACGTCCGCCAGCGCCGAGAAAGAGCCCGGTTCCGATTGCGCCGCCGATGGCGATCATCTGGATCTGCCTCGGTCGCAGGGCTTTGTGATAGCCGTGTTCCTCTTCGATGAACACTTCGCGTGGGGCCGGGACGGCTTTCATGGTTTCAGTCGGCATTGCTCCTCCCTGAGAGCGCGGTTTGCGGGGACGGCCATGGGGCGTGCAAGGCCACTTAGGCACGCCGCCAGCCATTCAATGAGGGACGGATTTCATCCCGTTTGATGGGGTATTCTGTAAAGCTGCATGACAGGTTTTGGGCGGTTTTAACGCATATCGCAGAACGCGCGTCAAGTATCGCGCGCCAACCGACGAGCTTCGCTTGTGTCGCTTCAACTATGTTGGCCGCGAAAAATTCAGCCGGAAGAAAGCTTTATCGGCATTTGCTAAAATGACGCAAAAGCAGCGTTCCGGTCCGGTTCGGCACCAATGGCAGGTGGCGACCCTGTGGAATATCAGCTGACCTCATCCCTGCCGATGATGGTGGTCACCGCCGTCTTGACCTTGCTCAGATGCGCTTCCATGGCAGCGCGGGCTTCGGCTTCCGATCCGGCCTCGATGGCTTCCGCGATACGGCGATGCTCGACATTCGATGCTTCGCGCCGGCCAGTCATGAAGTTGACGAGTTCGGATTGCTGGATCAGCGCTTCTCGCGCATCCCCCACGATCTTGGTAAAGACCGAATTTCCGGAGGTTTCGGCAATGGCGCAATGAAATTCGGAATCGAGCAGCTCCCACTTCTGAAGGTCCGTCTGGCGGTCCATCTTGTCACAGAGTTCGAGCAGACGGGCGAGCTGCCCGGCGTCGCGGCGCTTCGCTGCCCAGCCCGCCGCAGGGACTTCGATGAAGGGGCGCGCCTCGATCAGATCGCGGGCCGAATAGCTGCCGTAATTCAGTTCGCTTGCGGGAGAAGCATTCAGGACATAGGTGCCGCTGCCTGTCCGCGTATGGGTAAGGCCGAGCGTCTGCAGGGACCGCAAGGCTTCCCGTACGATGGGGCGGCTGACGCCGAACCGGCCAGCCAGTTGCGTTTCGGAGGGGAGGCGGGTGCCGACCGCAAGGCGGCCGGATGTAATGGCGGAACGAATATCGTCGAATACGACTTCCGCCGCATTCTTGCGCGTGACCGGATGGGTATCCGATAGCCAATCGGCCAGTTCGCTCATGTCCGCACCTCCGTCGATCGCCTTGCTCCTGTCAAGCAGCTAGGCAATTTCCAGAAGGATATCAATCCCGAACCAGTTACGAAAGGCCATCCAGGCAGACACAAATCCCTGCGGTCCGGCTGGATCGCAGGGGGCTGGCTGGACAATATCAGGCAGCGGTTGCTGCTGTGTTCAACTTGTTGGCCGACAGGATGCTGATAAACGCAGCCCCGTAGGCCGTGAGCGGCGCTATCTTTGCAAGTGCGCTCGCAATGGCGTCGTGGTGGCTCAATTCTTCCTCGGAATCGTGGCGGAAGGAAACGCAGACAGTCTCACCATCTTCACCGATGAATTCGACCTGATAGGAATTTTCCTTGCCGCATCTTTTGACCAGAGCATCGACGATTTGCATGCAATAATTCTCCTTCCGAGCCGCATGAACGCGCCGTGGAGGATATGGTTCCATAAAATTTTATCTTTTTGCCTGCCGTCATTTCCGCCGGGAGAGACGGGCCGCACCCAACGCCGCTGCAAAGGCAAGGGCGAGCATGATGAAGGTGAATTCGGCGACCGCGGACCATCCGTTTGCAGTCCAGAAATAGCCGCCCGCAGCCCCGGCAACGCTGGAACCCAGATAATAGGCCAGCAGATAGAGCGATGAGGCGTGGCCCTTGGTCTGGAGCGCCAGCCTTCCAACCAGTGCACTGGCGACCGAATGGCTGACGAAGAAGCCCACGGTGACAAGGATGATACCGGCGACGATGACGGGGAGCGGCGCAAACAGGGTCAGAAGACAGCCCACGGCCTGGATGGCAAGACCGATGGGAAAAACAGTGAAATAGCCAAGCCTGTCACCCATTCTGCCAGCAAGCCAGGAGGCTGCGATGCCGAAGAGATAGACCGTGAAAATAGCGCCAAGCGCCGTCTGGCTAAGGCTATAGGGCGCGGCAACGAGGCGGAAACCGATATAATTATAGATGGTGACGAATGAACCCATCACCAGAAACCCGATGGCGAAGAGCAGCGGCAGCGCCGGGTTGCGGATGTGGCCGAGCCATGCGCCGAGGTGGAATCGTGCGTTGAAGCCGGGACGCGCAATGAAGTTCTGCGATGGAGGCAGAAGGAGCAGAAAACCGATCGATGCAGCCAGTCCAAGCACGCCCATGCCCGCGAGCCCGACACGCCAGGAGAAATATTCGGCAAGCGTTCCGGCAATGACCCGGCCTGCCATGCCTCCAAAAGCGTTCCCGGCGATATAGAGCCCCATCGATGCGCCAAGGCCGCGAGGGTCGATTTCTTCCGCAAGATAGGTCATGGCGACTGCCGGAACGCCGCCCAGCAACAAGCCCTGTAATGCGCGAATGGCGAGCAGCATATGCCAGTCCGGCACAATCGCGCTGGCTATCGTGCAGAGCGCGGAGCCGAGAAGCGAGACGAACATCAGCGTCCTGCGTCCGAAGCGCTCGGATATGGCGGCGGCACAGAAAATTGCGAAGGCCAGAAACCCCGTCGAAACGGAAAGCGACAGCGAACTGGCCGCAGGCGTGATGTTGAAATCATGCGCGAAAAGCGGCATCAGCGGCTGGACGCAGTAGAGCAGCGAGAAGGTTGCAAATCCTGACAGGAACAGCGCGATGCTCGCATTGCGAAACGCTGGGGTTCCCTTGGTGAGATAGTGTCTTTGTTCGGATGCAGCGGGAGCTGAAACGAGCTTGAGCTGGCTTTCCGGTGTTCTTACGCTGTCGAGGCTGCGTTCTGCGAGGCGTGACATGACTTTGCCTTTTCAAATCCTCCCGCTTTTCGATCTAGTCAAAGCCATTCCATTTGTCCAATATATGGAAGTGACGATTTTAATAGCTTTTGGATATAGCGATGGAACTGCGTCATCTACGGTATTTTCTGGCGGTGGCCGAAGAGGGCAATTTTACCCGAGCGGCTGCCAAGCTCGGGATCGGCCAGCCGCCGCTCAGCCAGCAGATACGTGATCTCGAAAACGAGATTGGCGTGGCGCTGTTTCACCGCGTACCGCACGGCGCAGAATTGACGGCGGCAGGTACGGCGTTTCTGGATGAAGCCAAGGCTTCCCTTGCCGCCGCCGAGAAGGCGAGGCTTGCGGCGCAAGGCGCTGCGCGCGGAGAGACAGGAAGGCTTGCATTGGGCTTCACCGCATCATCCGCGTTCAATCCGGTGGTGAGCGGTACGATCCGAAAGTTTCGGGCCAGATGGCCCGAAGTCCGGCTGACCCTGACCGAGATGAACAGCCATCTCCTGATGCAGAGCCTGCTGCGGGGCGAAGTGGACGCAGCTTTTATCAGGCCCGGTCTCGAAAACCCCAAGGATGTGCGCGTGAAGCGGCTGGCCGACGAGCCGATGATGATCGCCCTGCCAAGCCATCATCCGCTTGCGGTTCATCCTGAGCTCCCGATTTCAGCACTGGCAAACGAAGCTTTCGTGCTTTTCCCACGCATAGTCGGGCTAAGCCTTTATGACGACGTGGTCGAGGCCTGCCGGAAGGCAGGCTTTGAAATGATCGTGGCGCAGGAAGCGCCACAGATGCCGTCCGTCGTCAATCTGGTCGCAGCCGATCTCGGCGTCTCGATCGTTCCCGCCGCCATTGCGCAGATCAAACTGGCCGGTGTCACTTACAGGCCGATCAAGGGGGAGCCGCTTCTGGCAAGGCTGGGCCTGGTTTCGATGAAGAATAACCGGTCCCCGCTGATCGACAATCTGATAAGCCTGTTGCCGGATCAATGATCCCCATGGCTCGGACTGAGCAGAGTGGCGTCCGGGCGGCGTTGACCGTCATCATCTGGCATGTATGATGGCCAGAGCGGCGACATACCTGGGAGGGGACGCTGCTTTTCCATCCATAGGATTACCGTAGGCGAGGGCCGGTGGCCGCAAGCCGAACGGTCGAATTATGCCCTATCCCGTCCGAATGGAGATTTTCGTGAAACGACTTCTGATTACCGGTGCTGCGGGTGGACTGGGGCGCGTGATGCGCGAAAAGCTGGTGGGACAGGCCGAACTGTTGCGCCTTTCCGATGTTGTCAATATGGGCGAGGCCGGGCCCCATGAAGAGCTTGTGCAATGCGACCTTGGCGATCTGGATGCGGTCATGCGCCTTGTCGAGGGATGTGACGGCATTCTGCATCTTGGCGGCATTTCCACCGAAGCGTCTTTCAGCAAGATACTGAACGCGAATATCGTCGGGATGTACAATCTCTACGAGGCAGCGCGGGCGCATGGCCATCCGCGCATCATCTTCGCCAGTTCCAATCACACGATCGGTTTCTATCGGCAGGACGAATATATCGACGCAAAGGCGCCCACGCGACCGGATGGCCTTTACGGCGTTTCAAAATGCTTTGGCGAGTCCATCGCCAGCCTCTATCACGACAAGTTCGGACAGGAGACGGCAATCGTTCGCATCGGTTCCTGTTTTGAGGAGCCGCGCAACCATCGCATGCTCTCCACCTGGATGTCGCATGACGATTTTGCCAGCCTGATCGAATGCGTTTTCCGGGCACCGATGCTGGGATGCCCCGTCATCTGGGGCGTTTCCAACAATGATTCGATGTGGTGGGATAACAGCCACGCCCGTTTCCTCGGCTGGCATCCGAAGGACAATGCCGAACGCTTCCGCGCCGGACTGGAGAACACGATCCCGCGGCCCGCGCCGGATTCCGCGCTCGCGGTCTACCAGGGCGGCGCATTTGTCGATGAGCCCATCCATCAGGACGACTGACGGACTTTTGCCCAAAGACGGATCATGTGAGAGAACGCGTATATTTTGCTTTACGTACCTCAAAACGAAAGCTAATCTTTTAATCGTGATGCTTTGGGAGGAGTTCACGTGCAGCCACAAACAGCGGCGAAAGCTTTGGAAAAGACTGGGCTGAAAAAGCGCCAGAAGCGGCGATTCGCCGTGGGCGGCTGCCTATGAGCGCGCCGGGAGAAGATGGCAGGCCAGCGCTGCTGGAGGCCGTGTCGCTTTCCAAGTCATTCGGTCCGGTTCAGGTTCTGAAAAACATTGATCTGAGCATTTTCGGCGGCGAAGTCCACGCGATCATCGGCGAGAACGGTGCCGGAAAATCGACGCTGATGAAGCTGCTGGCGGGCAATGAGCGTCCCACGGGCGGAGAAATCCGCATCGACGGCAAGCCGGTGTCCTTCTCGGGGCCGGTCGAGGCCGAAGCGCAGGGCATCGTGCTCGTGCATCAGGAAATCCTGCTCGCACCCGATCTGACCGTCGCGCAGAACATTTATCTGGGCCGTGAACTGAACCGGGGCGTCGTCGTCGACGACAAGTCGATGCGCGAGGGCGCGCGCAAGGCCATCCGTGATCTTGGCGCCGATATCGACCCCGATACGGTCGTCGGCTCTCTGTCGATTGCACAGCGCCAGTTGGTCCAGATCGCCCGCGTGCTTTTGGTGCCGCATCGTGTTGTGATCTTCGATGAGCCGACCGCTTCGCTGACGCCTTTCGAGACGGAAGCGCTGCTGAAAGTCATTCGCGACATTCGCGCCAAGGGCGTAGCTGTCCTCTATATTTCGCATCGCTTGCCGGAAGTTAAGGAAATATCCGATCGTGTGACCGTGCTTCGTGACGGGAAGCTCGTTTCGGCGCATCTGGCTTCCGAATTGCAGCCATCCGATATGGCCCGCCTGATGGTTGGCCGCGATGTCGCAAAACTCTATCCTGACCGCGCAAGCCAGCATGACAACGCTGCCATTCTGGAAATCCAGAACTTCAGCGTGCCGGGTTACGTGCAGAATGCGAGCTTTCACCTGAACCGGGGCGAAATACTCGGCTTTGCCGGGCTGGTTGGCGCAGGGCGCACGGAACTGATGGAAGGCATCGTCGGTCTGCGGCCCGGCAAGGGCGATGCGCGCCACAATGGAAATCCGGTTCATTTTCGCAATGCGCATGAAAGCCAGAAGGCGGGGATCGTTTATCTCAGCGAGGACCGCAAGGGCAAAGGGCTGCTGCTGACCAAGGACCTGGGTGTCAATCTGACGCTTGCGTCGCTGAAGAAATTCGTGCGCGGTTTGCAGATCGATCGCAACAGGGAACGCACCGCGCTTGATGATGCGATCCGCGAGTTCGATATTCGTACGGGCCGCAAGGACATTCTTGCAGGCCAGCTCTCGGGCGGAAACCAGCAGAAGCTGCTGCTCGCCAAGATGATGATGCTCGAACCGTCCATCGTCATCATCGATGAACCGACGCGCGGCATCGATGTCGGCACGAAGGAGCAGATTTATCAATTCATCGCCAATCTGGCCGATGAGGGGAAATCGATCATCGTCGTTTCGTCGGAAATGCCGGAACTGATCGGCATCTGCGACCGCATCGTCGTGATGCGGGAAGGGCGGGTCGCCGGTGAGGTGTCCGGCGACCGCATGACGGAACATGACATCGTCGTGCTTGCAACCGGCGTTGAAGCCGAAGACGCCGCATAAGAACAATAAAGTGGGAAATAGATGACACAGGTTGCGACCGATAAAAGCAGAGTGCCGAGGACGTCCAAGGATTGGGATTTGCGCGCAATTGCGCCTTTTGTAGCGCTCGCTTTGCTGCTTGTACTTGGTGCTGTTGTTAGCCCGAATTTCATTGGCCTAGACAATTTGCTCAATGTCATGACACGCGCTGCATTTATCGCGATTATTGCAGTGGGCGCGACCTATGTAATCTCTTCAGGTTGTCTGGACCTGTCAGTAGGATCAATGGTGGCCTTTGTGGCGAGTTTGATGATCCTGTTCATCAATTCTGGCGTCATTGCCGACCCGGTCCTGCTGCTGCTGGTTGCCGTCCTGCTGGCTCTGGTACTTGGAGCAGCCTGCGGCCTCCTGAACGGACTCATTACTACCGTCGGCGGAATTGAGCCTTTCATTGCTACGCTTGGAACCATGGGGATCTACAGAGGTTTGACGACCTGGCTGTCACAGGGCGGCGCGATCACTCTTCGCAATTCCGAAGTTCAGGCCATGTATCGCCCGGTTTACTCTGGATACATAGCTGGCATTCCGGTCCCCGTTATCTTCATCTTTGCGACGGCGGCGTTAGCAGCTTTTGTGCTTTATCGCACACGCTATGGCCGTCATTTGCTGGCGGCAGGTTCCAACGAAGATGTGGCGCGCTATTCCGGTATCTCGGTCAAGAAGGTGCGCACTATTGCTTATGTGGTGCAAGGGTTGTGCGTGGCTGTTGCGGTGCTGCTTTATGTACCGCGTCTCGGCTCCACCTCGGCCCAGACCGGCATGATGTGGGAACTGAATGCCATTACCGCAGTTGTCGTCGGCGGTACGCTGATGCGCGGTGGCGTGGGCCGTATCTGGGGGACGATCTGTGGCGCGTTCATACTGGAGTTCATCGGTAACATCATGATCCTGTCGAATTTCATCAGCGAGTATCTGCTGGGAGCCATTCAGGGCGCGATTATCATCATCGCGATGCTGGTGCAGCGTTCGCTGGCGCGGAGATAGGTTTTGGAGATTGGCGGGATTGGTGGGGCGATTCCAGCCAGAGAGGAATGAGAGCCCCGCGTTTACTGGGAGGAAGACTATGCGAGGGAATTTGATGAAGCTTGCTTTCACCGCTCTGACGGCGGGTGCGCTGGCCTTTGGCGGTGCGGCAAGCGCACAGGACAAGAAAGTGACGATCGGCGTGTCGATCCCGGCTGCCGACCACGGCTGGACGGCGGGCGTCGTTTATCACGCCGAACGGGTGGCGAAGCTCCTGATGGAAGAACATCCGGGCCTCAATGTCATCGTCAAGACGTCGCCCGATGCGGCATCGCAGGCCAATGCGTTGCAGGATCTGGCCGTACAGGGCCTCGACGGGCTGGTCGTTCTGCCGACCGATCCCGACCCGCTCGTCAACGCCATCAAGGAGATCAAGGACAAGGGAACCTTTGTCGCTCTGGTCGACCGCGCGCCGAGCAGCAACGACAACACCATCCGCGATCTCTACGTGGCCGGCAACAACCCGGCGCTTGGACAGGTGGCTGGCGAATACATCAAGAAGACCACGCCGGACGCACAGGTCGTCGTCATTCGCGGCCTGCCGATCCCGATCGATCAGCAGCGTCAGGACGGTTTCGACAAGGGCATTGAAGGCTCCAACGTGAAGATTCTGGACCGCCAGTACGGCAACTGGAACCGCGATGATGCCTTCCGCGTCATGCAGGACTTCCTGACCAAATATCCGAAGATCGATGTGGTCTGGGCGCAGGATGACGACATGCTTGTCGGCGTTCTCGAAGCCATCAAGCAGGCGAACCGCTCCGATATTCAGTATGTGGTAGGCGGCGCAGGCTCCAAGGATATGATCAAGAAGGTCATGGACGGCGACAAGCTCGTGCCGGTCGATGTTCTCTATCCGCCAGCGATGGTTTCGACCGCGATGCAGCTTGCCGCCGGTCATTTCTACGACCAGATTCCGGTGAGCGGCAATTACATCCTCGATGCGACGCTCGTGACGAAGGATAACGCCAAGGACTTCTATTTCCCGGATTCGCCATTCTAAGGTGAACAGATACCGTGCGCCTGCGGGAGCGGGCGCACGGCCTTTCTTTTTCAATCCCGAAATGCAGCGCGAAGCGCGCTCTCAAATTGCTCGATGCCGGTTGATGGCGGGGTCCGAGCATGTTCAGGAGAAATTTGATGAAGACGATCAAGGGGCCGGGCATTTTTCTCGGGCAGTTCGCAGGCGATGAAGCGCCGTTCAATACATGGGATGGCATCACCAAATGGGCCGCCGAAAAAGGCTATGCCGGGGTGCAGGTTCCCACATGGGCGAGCCAGCTGATCGATCTGAAAAAGGCTTCTGAATCGAAGGATTATTGTGACGAATTCGCCGGTGTGGCGCGTCAGAACGGTGTCGAAGTCACGGAGCTTTCGACGCATTTGCAGGGCCAGCTCGTCGCGGTGCACCCGGCCTATGACGAAGCTTTCGATGGCTTTGCGGTGCCCGAAGTGCGCGGCAATCCCAAGGCGCGCCAGCAATGGGCGGTTGAGCAGGTGAAGATGGCGATCCGTGCATCGCGCAATCTCGGCATCGGCGCGCATGCGACCTTTTCCGGTGCGCTGGCATGGCCGTTCATCTATCCATGGCCGCAGCGTCCTGCCGGCCTGGTGGAAACGGCATTTGAGGAACTCGCCCGCCGCTGGAAGCCGATCCTCGATCATGCCGATGAACACGGCGTCGATATCTGCTATGAAATCCATCCGGGCGAAGACCTGCACGACGGCGTGACCTTCGAGATGTTTCTGGAGCAGGTCAAAAACCACCCGCGGGCCAACATGCTCTATGACCCGTCCCATTATGTCCTGCAATGCCTCGATTATCTGGACAATATCGACATCTACAAGGACCGCATCAAGATGTTCCACGTCAAGGACGCGGAGTTCAATCCGACCGGACGACAGGGCGTCTATGGCGGCTATCAGGGCTGGGTCAACCGCGCGGGCCGCTTCCGGTCGCTCGGTGACGGGCAGGTTGATTTTAGCGCGGTGTTCTCCAAGATGGCTGCAAACGACTTTGACGGCTGGGCCGTTGTCGAATGGGAATGCGCGCTGAAGCACCCGGAAGACGGCGCGCGCGAAGGCGCGGAGTTCGTCAAGGCGCACATTATCCGCGTGACCGACAAGGCATTTGACGATTTCGCATCCGGCGGCACCGATGACGCCGCCAACCGACGCATGCTTGGATTATGAGGACGCAATGACCATCGAAGCTAAAACCAAGGAAACCGCCGTTCCACGTATTCGTCTCGGCATGGTGGGCGGCGGCGCGGGCGCGTTCATCGGCGGCGTTCACCGCATGGCGGCGCGGCTCGACAACCGGTTTGAACTGGTGGCAGGCGCCTTGTCGTCGTCAGCGGACAAGGCGCAGGCCTCGGGGCGTGAACTGGGGCTGGCCGAAGACCGCATCTATTCCAGCTACAAGGACATGGCCATTCGCGAGGCGCGCCTGAAAAACGGGATCGAAGCCGTTTCTATCGTGACGCCGAACCACGTTCACTACGACGCTGCCAAGGAGTTTTTGCGACGCGGCATCCATGTTATCTGCGACAAGCCGCTGACCTCGACACTTGCCGATGCGAAGAAGCTGAAGAAGGTCGCCGACGAAAGCGGCGCATTGTTCGTCCTGACGCATAATTATACCGGCTATCCGATGGTGCGGCAGGCGCGTGAGATGATCGCCAATGGCGAACTTGGCGATCTTCGCGTCGTACAGGTGGAATATGCGCAGGACTGGCTCACCGAAGCGGTTGAGGCAACCGGAGCCAAGGGCGCTGTCTGGCGCACCGATCCAGCGCAATCCGGACTTGGCGGCGCAACGGGAGATATCGGCACGCACGCCTTCAATCTCGCCTCCTTCGTGACCGGCCTCACGCTCGATAGTCTCGCCGCTGATCTCGACAGTTTTGTCGAGGGGCGTCGCCTCGACGACAATGCCCATGTGATGCTGCGTTTTGCAGGCGGGGCCAAGGGCATGCTCTGGTGCAGCCAGGTTGCGCCCGGGAATGAAAATGCACTGCGCCTGCGTGTCTATGGCACAAAGGGCGGCATCGAATGGGCGCAGGAAGACCCGAACTATCTCTGGTTCACGCCTTTTGGGGAACAGAAGCGGCTTATCACGCGGGGCGGCGCAGGCGTTGGCAATGCTGCAACCCGCGTGACCCGTGTGCCGGGCGGCCATCCGGAAGGCTATCTGGAGGCTTTCGCCACCATTTATTCGGAAGCGGCCAATGCCATCGAGGCCCATCGCAATGGCAAGAAGCCGGATAGCGCCGTGATCTATCCGACCGTCGATGACGGTTTGAAGGGCGTTGCTTTCATCGATGCCTGTGTGCGCTCGTCGCAGAAAAACGGTGGGTGGGTCAAGCTTTAGAAATTGATAGAGGAATAAAGAAAGGGCGCCAGTGGCGCCCTTTTTTGTTTTCACCGCCTTGCCGGTTCAGACATACCGATTGACGACGTTTTCGAGATATTCCTGACGGCCGGATTTCGGCTGCGGATTGATGTCCTTCGCTTCGACTTCCGCCGTGATCTGGTCCAGCGAGAGGCCGGTCAGAAGTTTCTTGCCGAAATCGCCGTTCCAGCCCGCATAACGCTCGTCGAGCGGCTTGGACAACGCGCCGTCCTCCAGCATTCCGGCGGCTGCCTTCAGCCCGCGTGCACAGCAATCCATGCCCCCGATATGACCGATCAGCAGATCTTGCGGATCGAGCGACTGGCGGCGCAGCTTGGCGTCGAAATTCGTGCCGCCGGTCGTGAAGCCCCCTGCAAGCAGGACCTGATAATAGGCGAGCGCCATCTCCGGCACATTGTTCGGGAACTGGTCCGTGTCCCAGCCGGACTGGTAGTCATTTCGGTTCATGTCGATGGAGCCGAAAATGCCAAGTGTGCGGGCAAGTGCCAGTTCATGCTCGAAGGAGTGACCAGCCAGAATGGCGTGGCCCTGCTCGATATTGAGCTTCACCTCGTTTTCGAGGCCGTAGCGCTTCAGGAAGCCATAGACAGTCGCGACGTCGTAATCATATTGATGCTTGGTCGGCTCCTGGGGCTTCGGTTCGATCAGGATCGTACCCTTGAAGCCGATCTTGTGCTTGTAATCGACCACCAGATTGAGGAACCGCCCCATCTGGTCGAGTTCGCGTCCGAGATCGGTGTTGAGCAGCGTTTCATAACCTTCGCGACCGCCCCACAGCACATAGTTTTCGCCGCCGAGCCGCTTGGTGGCATCGATGCAGCTTTTCACGGTTGCCGCGGCGAAGGCGAAGACGTCCGGGTCAGGATTGGTTGCGGCCCCGCTCATATAGCGGCGATTGGAGAACAGGTTGGCCGTGCCCCAGAGAAGCTTTACGCCAGTTTCGGCCTGCTTCTTCTCGAAGATATCGACAATCTCGTTGAGATATCGCGTGTTTTCCGCAAAGTTGCGCCCCTCGGGCCGCACATCTGCATCGTGGAAGCAGTAATAGGGCGCGCCAAGCAGGGAGAAGAACTCAAAAGCCACGTCGGCCTTGAGCTTTGCCGCATCCAGCTCGTTGGAATACCACGGGCGGTCGAAGGTGCGACCACCGAATGGATCGCCACCCTCCCAGGCAAAGCTGTGCCAGTAGGCGACCGCGAAGCGCAGATGATCTTCCATGCGCTTGCCCAGCACGATCTCATTCGGATCATAGTGACGGAATGCCAGCGGGTTGTCGCTGTCCGGCCCCTCATACTTGATCTTCTGAATGTCGCCGAAAAATCCGGTGCTCATTGTGTCCTCCCGTTCGAATGTCGTCATGTCTGATTGGTTGAGGCAACGTCACTGACCGGCGAGGGCGTGAATTGCCGGATAAAGGGCGCGATAGCGCTGATAGGCTTCCTCATAGGCCGGGGTGAGGGCGGCTTCCGGCTCTATGGTTCGCTCGGTGCTCGGCGGCGTGCAGACAGCCAGCGGGTCGACGCCGGTAGCGGCGATCAGACCCAGCCGGGCAGCGCCGAAGGCTGCGCCGAAATCGCCTTCTTCCGGCAAGGCGATCGGCACATTCAACGCGGTTGCGATTGCCTTCAGCCAATAGGTGGAGCGGGAGCCGCCACCGACCGCTGTAAGGGAACTGATCTCGGTACCGGCAGACTGAAGCGCGGCGAGATTGTCGCGGATCGCGAAGGCAACGCCTTCCAGCACGGCTTGCGTCAGGGCGCGCTGATCGGATTCATGTTCCAGACCTGAAAACACGCCGCGTATCTTCGCATCATTATACGGGGTGCGTTCGCCCGACAGATAGGGCAGGAAGGTCGTGCTGCCCGGCGCATTGAGCCTGTCGCCGAGTTCCCTATCAAGCTCATGCGCCGTCTTTCCGACAAGCCGCGCATACCAGTCGAGCGCGCTTGCTGCGGACAGGATGACACCCATCTGGTGCCACGTATCGGGCAGGGCATGGCAGAAGGCATGAACCGCACTTTCTGGATTCGGCTGATAGGCGCCGTTTGCAGCAAACAGCACGCCTGATGTGCCGAGCGAAACGAAGGCATGACCGGGTTTGACCGTGCCCATGCCGCAGGCCGATGCCGCATTATCGCCTGCACCGCCTGCGACAACCGGTAGTCCGGCAATGCCCCATTCGGCGGCCAGTTCCGCCCGCAGCCGTCCGGTTGCGTCCGTGCCTTCGGCAAGACGCGGCATCCGGCTTTCATCGAGGCCGGTCTTGTCCAGAAGTTCGCGCGACCAACGGCGTGCACCGGTGTCGAGCCAGCTCGTGCCAGCCGATTCCGACATGTCGGAGACATACTCGCCGGTCAGCCAGAGGCGAAGGTAATCCTTCGGCAGCAGCACCTTGTGGGTACGTGCGAAAATATCGGGTTCGTTATTGGCAACCCAGACAAGTTTGGGCGCGGTAAATCCCGGAAAGACAATATTGCCGGTGATGGCGCGAAAAGCCGGGTCGGCATCGAGTGCGGCTGCTTCGCGATAGCTGCGCGTATCGTTCCATAGGATGCAGGGACGCAGTACCTGGTCCCGTTCGTCCAGCAGGGTAGCGCCATGCATCTGACCGGAAAGACCGATACCGGCAATCGCCGAAAACGCCTTCGGGTGCGCCGTGCGCAGGCCGTCAATCGCTGTCCGGCAGGCGTCGATCCAATGTGCGGGGTCCTGTTCGCTCCAGCCCGGATGGGGTCGCGAAACATCCAGTTCGCCATGGGCCGACCCGATGACGGTCTGTGCGTCATCGATCAACAGCGCCTTGACACCGGATGTTCCTAGATCGATCCCGAGATACATATTTGCTCCTGTTGGAAAGGCCTTGTCGCCTGCGCTTCAGTCGAGATGCGGCAGGTTGTCTTTGAGGAAAATTTCAATACGGATGTGCTCCTGTCCGGGCACGATAGCCAGACGATCGGCAGACGCCTTCAAAACCCTGATGGCGCTGCGGATCTCATGGCCCGCATCCTGCGCCAGCACAGCGTGGATGATGCCATCCGTCAGCGCTTTGGACGTCACGCTATCGCGCTCATGGGCGATGACGAGCGGCCGATTGGCGTTGTGCTTCGCCAGCGCCTTCACCAGACCGCTATTGCCCGCGCCGAGGCTGTAAATTCCGGCGATATCGCTGCGCTCGTCAAGCAACTCGGCTACGAGTTTCTCCACGCGCGAGCCCTCATCGAAGCCTTCCAGGACGGGCAATATCTCGCGGCCAGGAAAGTCCGCTTTCATGGCAGCGGTAAAACCTTCGAAACGTTCCTGATGGTCGCGGACCTTCAACGAACCGGCGACGACTGCAAGCGCGCCTTCAGTTCCGTTGGCGAAAAGTCCGAGAAGCCGCGCCGCCGTGCGTCCCGCCGCACCGTTGTCGATGCCGACATAATGCGTCCGCGTGGAATGCCCGAGATCGGATACCAGCGTGACGGCGTGGACGCCTTGCTCTCCCAATCGGTCGCAGGCTGCACGCACGGGGTCAGTATCGACCGCGACGAATGCTACGCCGTCAGGCTTGCGTGTGGCGCAATCATCCAGCGCCGCCACGAGCGCCGCTTCATCGAAGGCGGGGACAAGGACGAGATTGATCAGCACACGCTCGGCCAGCGCCCGCTCGGTCGCGGATTGCAGTTCCGCGCGCAGGCTCAGCATGAAAGTGTTTTCATTGTCTGGCAAAATAAAATCGAACTGATAAAGCCGTCCACGAGCAAGGTTGGCAGCACCCACATCGCGCACATAGCCAAGCGTGTTCATCGCGGCCATGACCCGGTCGCGCGTCTTCGCTCTCACACCTGGACGTTCGTTCAGCACACGGTCTACCGTGGCGAGGCTGACGCCCGCTGTTCTGGCTATATCATGGACTGTAGGTTTCATCCTCGCTCCTCGACGCGGACCATAAGATCAAAAATGAGGTACGTAAATCAAAAAATGCTTGCTATTCATTTTTCTTCACGTATCAATGGTGTCCGAGGATGGGGCAGTGTCGCTTTTGCAATGCTGTCCGATGGAGTGATCTTGGCGCGGGGCGCCTTCGGGAGGATCAGCCATTCAAGAAATAAGCAGCTCCAAAGTGGGCTGTTTTGTCGTGCCGAACTCCGGGGGCGGAATACGTTCGGGGGCGCGGATTGGTATCAGCCGGCAGCAAGCCGGTGTTGTTTGGAGGAGATTTGCATGAAACGTCGTAATTTTCTGACCGGCGCGCTGGTTGCTGCGGCTTTGGGCATCGGCGCCATGGCGTCGACGCCGGTCTATGCTTCGCCGGAAAATCCGGTTATCGGCTTTTCCATCGACGACCTGCGTGTCGAGCGCTGGGCGCGCGACCGCGACTATTTCATCGAAGCTGCCGAAAAGCTGGGCGCCAAGGTCAATGTGCAGTCGGCTGACGGCAATGAGGAGAAGCAGGTCAAGCAGGTTGAAAACCTGATTGCGCAGGGCGTTGACGCCATCGTCATCGTGCCGATGAACTCCAAGGTTTTCGACGCGGTCGTGGCTGACGCCAAGGCTTCCGGCATCAAGGTTCTTTCCTATGATCGCCTGATCCTCAATGCCGATATCGATGCCTATATTTCGTTCGACAATGAACGCGTCGGTTTCATGCAGGCGGAAGCGGTCCTGAAGGCCAAGCCGGAAGGCAATTATTATCTCCTCGGCGGCTCGCCTACGGATAACAACGCCAAGCTTCTCCGCGCCGGTCAGGAAAAGGCCCTCAAGGAAGCCATCGATTCCGGCAAGGTGAAGGTCATTGGCTCGCAGTGGGTCAAGGAATGGAGCCCGACGGAAGCGCTCTCCATCATGGAAAACGCGCTGACGGCTGCGCAGAACAAGATCGATGCGGTCGTCGCTTCGAACGACGGCACCGCCGGTGGCGCCATCCAGGCACTTGCTGCGCAGGGACTGGCCGGAAAGACCGCCGTTTCCGGGCAGGACAGCGACCTTGCTGCCGTCAAGCGCCTGATCGACGGCACGCAGACCGTAACGGTCTACAAGCCGCTGAAGCTCATTGCTTCGGAAGCCGCCAAGCTGACAGTCCAGATGGTCAAGGGCGAAACGCCTGAATTCAATTCCAAGCTCGACAATGGCGGCAAGCAGGTCGACACGCTTCTGCTGACGCCGACCGCCGTGACCAAGGACAATATCGACATCTACGTTCAGGACGGCTTCTATACCAAGGAGCAGATCTACGGAAAGTAAGCCTTTCCGGCGGATCGCCGGAGTTGTTCCGGTGAACCAGCCCGATGTGAAACAGTGGGGCCGGAAGTCTGGAAATCATGATCCAGCTTCTGGCCTCGCCGACTTGTCGATGCTGTCGGTGACAGCGTTGTCTGGGAGGAGTTCCGCCGGAATGTCTCAAACCCGGCGGTTCATTCTCTGCGTTACTGCAAGGTCATATGCGATGTCCGAATATCTTCTAGAGATGCGCAATATCGGTAAGGACTTCAACGGCGTGAAAGCGCTTGACGGAATCTACCTGAAAGTGCGCGCGGGCGAGTGTGTCGGCCTTTGCGGTGAGAACGGCGCGGGCAAATCCACGCTGATGAAAGTGCTTTCCGGCGTTTATCCCCATGGCACCTGGAGCGGGGAAATTTTCTGGGAAGGCCAGGAATTGAAGGCGACGGGCATCCGCGACACGGAGGCGGCGGGCATCGTCATCATCCATCAGGAACTCATGATGGTGCCGCATCTGTCGGTTGCGGAAAACATCTTTCTGGGATCGGAGCCGACAAGCGGAGGCTTTATCGATTACGACCAGATGAATGCGCGTGCGACGGAACTTCTGGCGCGGCTCAATATTCACGATATCAATGTCGCGCTTCCGGTCTATCACTATCCGGGCGGCAAGCAGCAATTGATCGAGATCGCCAAGGCGATCAACAAGAACGCGAAGCTGCTCATTCTCGACGAGCCGACATCGGCGCTGACGGCCTCCGAAACGTGCGTCCTTCTCGATCTCATCAAGGACTTCAAGGCGCAGGGCATGGCCTGCGTCTATATCTCCCACAAGCTGGACGAAGTGGCAGAAATTTCCGATACGGTGACGGTCATCCGCGACGGGACGCATATCGGCACGAAGCCGATGGCGGAACTCACGACGCCAGCCATCATCACCATGATGGTGGGGCGCGAAATGAAAAACCTGTTTCCGCGCGAGCCGCATGATATTGGCGAAGTCATTTTTGAAGCGCGCAATATAAATTGCTGGGATGTGACGAACCCCGACCGCAAGGTGGTCGATAATGTTTCGTTCGCTCTTCGGCGCGGGGAAATTCTCGGCATTGCCGGGCTGGTTGGCGCGGGGCGGACGGAACTGGTGTCCAGCCTGTTCGGCGTCTGGCCCGGCGCTCACGACGGCCAGGTGTTTCTGGAGGGCCGGGAACTGAAGATCCGCACCCCGCGCGATGCCGTTCGACAAGGCATCTGCATGGTGCCGGAAGACCGCAAGAAGGATGGCATCCTGCCCATCATGCCGGTGGGCTATAATATGACGATCTCGGTGCTGGATCGGTTTTCCTTGCGCGGACTGCTCGACAAGGAAGCGGAACTGGCCACGATCCAGCGCGAAATTCTGCGTCTCAAGGTGAAGACTGCCGACCCAATGCTGGAAATCGCCTCCCTGTCGGGCGGCAACCAGCAGAAGGCGGTGCTGTCAAAGATGATGCTGCCGGACCCCAAGGTTCTCATTCTGGACGAGCCGACGCGGGGCGTCGATGTTGGCGCGAAATATGAAATCTACAAACTGATCTTCGCCCTTGCGAAGCAGGGCGTCGCGGTGCTGATGGTGTCTTCCGAAATGCCGGAAGTGCTCGGCATCAGCGACCGTGTGCTCGTGATCGGCGAGGGCAGGCTGCGCGGTGATTTCCCCAATGAAAATCTGACCCAGGAGAAGGTGCTTGCCGCTGCAATCGGCAAGCCGACAAGCAATGCGGCCTGATCCGCGATCAACTCTTTGTTTTCACGCATTTCCGAACGCAAGAACCTGTCTCGTCTTTGCTGGAAATGCTCAAAATATGACCGGTGCATGATATGACGATGACGGGCAAAAGCCTTCGAAAGTTTCTGGCGGAATACAAGATCGTCGCTCTGTTGATCGTGGTTGCGCTCATATGGGCATTTTTCGCGATCCTCACCTATGATCCCGAAATGGGGCGATCGCAGTTCCTGACCGCACGCAATTTCTCCAACCTTCTGCGCCAGATGGCGATCACCGGAATGCTCGCATCCGCGATGGTTTTCGTCATCGTTGCCGGTGAAATCGATCTTTCGGTCGGGGCGCTTCTGGGGCTCCTTGGCGGCATTGCCGCCGTCCTCGATGTGCTCCTTGGATGGCCGTTATGGGCTACGATCGGTACGGTATTGGTGCTTGGTGTGGCGCTCGGCGCGTTCAATGGCTGGCTGACTGCCTATCTCGGCATACCGTCCTTCATCGTGACGCTTGGCGGGCAGCTGGTCTTTCGCGGCATCGTGCTGGGCATCATGGGCGGCGTCACCATCGCGCCCATCTCGCCGGAATTCAAATATATCGGGCAAGGCTATCTGCCGGGCTGGCTTGGCAATCTCTGCGCCATTGCGCTGTTTGGCGTGCTTATCCTGATGACGCTGCGCACGCGGGCCAGCAAACGCAAGCATAATCTCCAGTTGCTTTCATCCGGCATGGAAGTCGCGAGGCTTCTTGGCATCGGCGTCCTGATCCTTGGCTTCATCCTGATCCTCAACAGCTATCAGGGTGTGCCGGTTCCGGTCTTGATCCTGCTGGTGATCCTCGGTGTCTTCACCGTGATCGCAAAACAGACCGTGTTCGGTCGTCATATTTACGCGGTCGGCTCCAATACCGAAGCAACCCGCTTTTCCGGTGTGAATGTCAACTTCGTCAAGATGGCCGTCTTCGCGCTGATGGGGCTGATGGCTGCGGTGGCTGGCCTGACGACGACCTCGCGCCTTGCAGCGGGTACGCCATCGGCGGGCATGGGCGGCGAACTCGACGCCATCGCTTCCTGCTTCATCGGCGGCACGTCCATGCGCGGCGGCGTCGGCTCCGTGCTCGGCGCACTGGTCGGCGCGCTCATCATGTCGAGCCTCGACAACGGCATGTCCATGCTCGGCGTCGATACGTTCTGGCAGCAGATCATCAAGGGCAGCATTCTTGTTCTGGCTGTCTATCTCGACATCGTATCCTCAGGCGCGCGGCGCGGATGAACTCAGGCGCATCATGATCTGATGCGCCTGAAACAACAATTTTTACGTGAACAGGGAATGCTCTAACCTTCCTCCACGAATACTTCGTCGCGCTTCTTGCGTACCGATGGAAGCAGCACGACCACGAGAACGGCTGCCGCTATGGCAAGCAGAATGGCGCTGATTGGTCGGGTGAAGAAGGTTGCCGGGTCGCCACGAGACAGGATCATGGCGCGCCGCAGATGTTCCTCCAGCAATGGGCCGAGAACGAAACCGAGCAGCAGGGGAGCCGGTTCGCAACGCAGCTTGGCCAGCAGGTAGCCGATGAATCCGAAGAATGCGACCGCATAGAGGTCATAGACATTCGAATTCACACTATAAACCCCGATTGAACAGAACGTCATGATAATCGGGAAAAGCACATAATAAGGAACGGTCAGAAGCTTTACCCAGAGGCCGATCAGCGGCAAATTCAGGATGATGAGCATGAGATTGCCGATCCACATGGACGCAATCACGCCCCAGAACAGGGCAGGCTGTTCCGTCGCGACATTCGGCCCCGGCACAATGCCCTGGATAATCATGGCGCCTATCATCAGTGCCATCACCGGATTGGCAGGAATGCCCAGCGTCAACATGGGAATGAAAGATGTCTGTGCCCCGGCATTGTTGGCGGATTCCGGTCCCGCAACGCCTGCGATCGCACCTTTTCCGAATTCTTCGGGCGTACTGGAAATGCGTTTCTCGACCGTATAGGAAGCAAAGGACGCGAGAATGGCACCGCCTCCGGGCAGAATGCCAAGCGCCGAGCCGATGACGGTTCCACGCAGGATCGGTGCCGTCATGCGTTTGAAATCGTCGCGTGTCGGCATCAGTCCTGTGACCTTTGCCATCAGCACTTCGCGCGTATGTTCGCTTTCCAGATTGCGCAGGATTTCGGCAATGCCGAACACGCCTACGGCAACGGCAACGAAATTAAGCCCGTCTGCATATTCCGTGATGCCGAGCGTGAAACGCGGCGCTCCGGTGTAGATGTCGGTGCCGACAAGACCGAGCAGGAGGCCCAGGACGACCATCGCCAGTGCCTTGACAATGGAGCCATGCGCCAGTGCCACGGACGATACCAGACCCACGACCATGAGCGAAAAATATTCAGCCGAGCCGAATTTAAGCGCGATTTCAGTCAGTGGTGGAGCGAACACGGCTACCAGAAATGTCGAGACAGTGCCCGCAAAGAACGAACCGATTGCCGCGATGGCAAGTGCGGCGCCAGCCCGACCGCGCCGCGCCATCTGATAGCCATCGATGGCAGTGACGGCGGATGAAGATTCACCCGGCATGTTGATGAGGATAGCGGTCGTCGACCCGCCATATTGGGCGCCGTAATAAATACCGGCGAGCATGATCAATGCCGAAACCGGATCGCCAATCTGGAACGTGACCGGGAGAAGCATGGCAATTGTCGCTGTCGCTCCGATGCCGGGCAATACGCCGATCAAGGTGCCGAGCAATACGCCGATCAGGCAGAAGCCGAGATTTGCAAGCGTCGATGCGGTGGAGAAACCAAGCGCAAGATTGCTGAAAAGTTCCATGTCGGCCTCCTAGAACGGCCACCACGGCCCGAAACGCTGGTACGGCAGCGCGAGGGCGTAGCTGAACACGATGACGGAGAAGACAGTGATTGCAGCCGCAAGAACCAGTGCTGCGAGCGGCTTCATGCGCATCGAGGCGAAAGAGGCAATGAGGCAGGTGAGGAACAATGACGGTATGAAACCGAGGCCGCGCACCGTGAGGCCGAAGAATATGGGCGCGGGCAGAATGAAGAACAGGCCGCGCCATGCGATCGGGCCCATCGGCTCACCGGAGACCCGCGTCGCCTGGATAAGTATGACCAGTCCAAGAAGGACCAGTACGCCTGAGAGAACAAGCGGGAAATATCCCGGTCCCATGCGTAGCGATGTGCCCAAGTCCAGACCCAACGCCTGACAGGCGAAAAAGGCGCCGGTCAGTGTGAGAAGGGCACCGCATAATCCGTTGGTCGGATCGATAGAAAATTTCCTTGAGGGCTCATTCATGGGCTAATCATCTTTCGGATTTGCCGTTGAAAGGGCTATGCCGGACGCTCGGCATGTGAATGGGATCAGCTATCCCGAGGCAGCGGTTGCGAGGCGGCCTCAGGGACATGACAATCAAGGGCGCCAGATTGCGCACCTTGATTGAGGGCCGCGACGTCAGTCCGCGTATTGTCCGGCAGCCTCGATGATGGGCTTCCAGCGTGCGACTTCGGATTCCAGCTTTGCCTTCAGCGCGGCAGGCGTGGCGTCGGATTCCGATGACGGCTTTGTGCCGAGTTCGGCGAAGCGGGCAACCACATTCGGGTCTTTCAGGGCCAGTTGGAGCGATTTCGACAACCGCTCGGTGATTGCCGCCGGGGTTCCCTTGGGGGCGTAAATGCCGTGCCAGATGCCCACTTCCATGCCGTCAAGGCCGGCTTCCTTGGTCGTGGGAAGGTCTTTCAGCACGTCCAGACGTTCGGGAGAGGTGACCGCATAGGCCTTGATCGTGCCTGCCTGAATCTGCTTGGTCGTGTTTGTGGTCTGGTCACACATGATATCGACCTGTCCGCCGAGCAGATCGGTCATGGCGGGGCCGGTTCCCTTGTATGGAACCGTGACGAGCGGAGTTTCAATAGCGCTCATGAACAGCATGCCGCACAGATGCGAGGCAGCCCCGATGCCCGCATTGGCGACCGTTACGGTATCCTTGTTGGCCTTGGCATATTCGACCAGACCCTTGAGATCGGTCGGCTCAAGGTCCTTGCGCGCAACGATGGTCATCGGAACTTCCGTAACTAGCCCGACATATTCGAAGCCGTTCAATGTGTCATAGGCAAGCTTGCGATAGAGAGTGGCGCTTGTGGCCATGCCGATATGGTGAAGCAGGAGCGTATAGCCATCCGGGTCCGCGGTTGCGACGCGCCCGGCGCCAAGTGTTCCGCCCGCGCCGCCCACATTTTCGACGATGACCTGCTGGCCAAGGTCCTTGGACATGGATTCCGCGACAAGACGCGTCACGGTGTCGGTAGGCCCGCCTGCCGCAAAAGGCACGACCATGGTAATCGTCCGTTCAGGATAGTTTTGTGCCTGTGCGGTGAAAGTTGCAGCGGAAATGGCAAGTGTCGTCGCCAGAGCGGCGATAGTCTTCATCATAGCGTCCTCCCAGACTATGTTGCGGCGGGCAAGCCCGTATTCTGAATTCAGTTCCCCGCGCCTCTTTGGGCGCTTCGGGCAATCAGATGCGATATTATCAGGTCACTGCAGTAATCGCTTCCGCACCGGACTTGCTCTTGAATCGGCAATGATTTCGGGCGCGCTTCAAACAGAATGTAGATGCAACCCGTCGGCTTGCCAATGCCTGAGCTTCAACGAAAGCGCTTATACTACCAAAGTCTGGGTAGCTCGCTCTTCGGCCAGATGGTCGACGAGGGATCTGGCGGCGGCGGTCAGTTCCTCACGGGACCGCACGGCGATTACAAGATTTCTTCTGGCCCAAGCATCGGAGATCGCAACAGTCGCGATTGGCAGCGTCTTTCTGAGACGTTGGGCGGCTGTCTGCGGAATGATTGCAATCCCGGCACCGGAAGCCACCATATGGCCGACTCCTTCAAACGTGCGAAGCCTCGTCCTGATTTTGAGCCTGCCGCCCAGGCGGCTCACCTGGCTCTCGATGTGCTCCTGCAAGGCACCGGCTGAAAGGCCGATGAATTGCTCCTGCAGGATATCCGGAAAGCTCACCTGCTTATAGCTCGCGAGACGATGGTGCTTGGCCGTGATCAGCACCAGTTGATCTTTAGCAAACGGAATCCTTTCCAGACCGGCTGTGTCTGCCGCGTCCGATAATATCCCGATCTCGACAAACCCGCGCAGGACGGCCCGGGCAATGTCGGTGCTCTGCCGTTCCTTCAGTTCCACATCGATGCGCGGATTTTCCGCCATCCAGAAGGCGAGTTTTGCCGGAAGATACTCCGTAATCGCCGCCGTATTTGCCGCAACACGGATTGCTGTTCGCATGGCTTTGGCATGCAATCCCAATTCGCTATGCATATCCGCCATTTGCCGCATCACTGTTCTGGCATGATGGACGAGGGCTTCGCCCGCTTCAGTCAAGGTTACGCCCCGCCGCCCGCGCTCCAGAAGCATTACCTGTCCCGCCGCTTCCATATCGCGCAGACGCTCGCTTGCCGCTGGAAGCGAGAGGCCTACTTCCGCCGCGCCATGGGTGATGCTACCGGTGTCGGCTACCGCAAGGAAGAGGCGAAGGTCGGTAAGATCAAAGCGCATGCCCGATATTAGCGCGAATCCTGCCTATGGGAAAGCCGAAGGCTGGATGAGGAACTTCCGCATTCCGCCCGCTGGCCAGGTCGCTATAGCAGGGACATGACTTATTCCTTCTCCCTGATCCTCACGATTGCGATTACGTTTCTCTGCGCCGGCTTCGTCAAAGGCGTGACCGGAATGGGACTGCCAACCGTCGCGATGGGCATATTGGGCGCGCTCATATCTCCGCTCGCAGCCGCGAGCCTGCTGATTATTCCCTCCTTCGTCACCAATCTGTGGCAGTTGGTGGCGGGGCCGAGTTTCGGCGCGCTCATGCTTCGCCTTTGGAGCATGATGCTGGCAATTGTGGTGGGGACCATCGCAGGAACCGCGGTTCTGGTCGGCGGAAATATTGCAATCACCACATCGATGCTGGGTTTTTCGCTCGTCGTCTATGCAGCCTATACGTTATCGGCCCGCCAGCTACAGGTGCCGGAAAAGCTCGAGCGTTTGCTATCTCCTGTCATCGGCCTCCTGACGGGGGTGATTGCAGGTGCAACGGGAATATTTGTCATTCCGGCAGTGCCCTATCTGAGTTCTCTGGGGCTTAGAAAAGACGATCTGGTGCAGTCGCTCGGGCTTTCCTTCACTGTTTCGACTGCCGCACTGGGCGTTGGGCTTTCAAGCAGGCAGGCCTATTCGGGCAATCTCCTGTTGATCTCCGTCCTCGCCATCGTTCCCGCACTGGCCGGGATGTTCCTCGGACAGTTCTTTCGCCGCAAAATCCGGCCGGAAAGCTTTCGTCGTTGGTTTCTGATAGGCCTCATGGTTCTCGGACTTGAAATGGCATTGAGACCATTGTTCTCGTTAAGTTGATGAACGGAGAAGGATTTTTCCGTTCCTGCAAGCTGATACGGATTTGCTTTCTTGTTCGAATCCGGCAAGGGCAGGATATTGTCTCACCCCCAAGAGAATAGTCTTCAGCTTCAACGGTTTTTCGCTGAAGCCTCCCTATCATCGGCCTGATTGACGGAATGACCCAAAGAGATACCGAACCAAACCAGTCGCGCGCTTTCCGGCTGTTCAAGCCGGTTCTTGCCGGCGCAACGCTGCGGGAACGATCCATTGCCTGCCTCGGCGCCCTGATCGGTATTGCGCTGACCGGCTTCATATCGAGCATGTTGCTGGGAAACGGGCCGCATCTGCCTTTGATCGTAGCACCGATCGGTGCGTCGGCAGTTCTGCTCTTTGCCGTTCCGACCAGCCCGCTGGCCCAGCCCTGGTCGATCATCGGCGGCAACACGATTTCGGCTTTCGTCGGTTTGGCCGTCACGCAGTTTGTCGATGATCCGGCGCTGGCAATCGGCCTTGGCGTGGCTCTGGCCATCGCTGCCATGTCCGTCACCCGCAGCCTTCATCCGCCCGGCGGCGCAGCCGCGCTGACCGCGGTTCTGGGTGGATCGGCGGTCGCCAAATGGGGCTTGCTGTTCCCGCTGGTGCCGGTTGCGCTGAATTCCTGCCTTCTTGTCGGGCTGGGGATCCTGTTTCACAAACTGTCGCGCCGGAAGTATCCGCATGTGGCTGCTGCCGCGCCGGTCAACAAGCACAGCACGGAAGACCTGCCGCCTTCGGTCCGCATGGGCATCCGCGAGGAAGATATCGACCGCGCCTTGTTGGCGTTGGATGAAAGCTTCGATATTGATCGCAACGATCTTGGACGTCTGCTGCGGCAGGTGGAGCTTGAAGTGTCCACTCGTTCGCGCGGGGACCTGACATGCGCCGATATCATGTCGCGTGATGTCGTCAGTATCGACGAAGGTGCAACCGCCAGCCAGGCGCGCGAGCTGATCTTGCGGCATAATCTGCTGACGTTGCCGGTGCGCACATCGGATGGGCGCCTGAAAGGCGTGATCGGTTTGCGGGAGTTGATGCATCCAGGCGATGATTTCAGAAACTACATCGTGGAGGCTCCCACCGCGTCACAGTCTGATCCGGTGATGAGCCTCGTGCCGAGCCTCACCGATGGACTGGCGCATGCCGTCGTGGTCATCGACGAAATGCGCCGCATCATCGGGCTCGTATCGCAAAGCGATCTTCTGAGCACGCTTGCGCGTTCGCGTCCCAATGAAAAGCTGGTGCCTTTGAGAGCGGCATGATCGGCTGGCCCGTGCTTCCCTATTGAATTGGAACGGTTTTCCGGGCAGGGTTTGCCGACCCGGAAATCTGCAGCAGGTGTTCATGTCCGTCCAGCGCGCGAGCTTCTATATTCTTCTGGCACTGGTCACCATCGCCTTTGCGTGGTTGCTGCTGCCCTACTATTCGGCAGTCTTGTGGGCTGTTATTCTTGCCGTGGTGTTCTCGCCGGTGCAACAGCGTCTGGAACGTTTGCTCGGGGGCAGGAAGAACATTGCGGCCCTGCTTTCCGTGTTGATGTGCATCTGTCTGGTCATCATTCCGATGCTGGCGATTTTCGGTTCGTTGGTTCAGGAGGGTAACTCCCTCTATCAACGCCTGAGCAGCCGCGAGTTTGACCTGAACAGTTACATTTCCCGCATCCTGGGTGCCTTGCCGGATTCGCTGGAGGAGTGGCTGACCCGGTTTGAATTGGGTGATTTCGCGGAATGGCGCTCGCGCATTTCCTCCGCCATCATGCAGGGCAGCCAGCTTTTCGCCGGAAGGCTGGTGAGCTTCGGCCAGAATACACTGCAATTCTTCATCGGTTTCGGCATCATGCTTTATCTGCTGTTCTTCCTGTTTCGCGACGGTGCGGAGCTGGGGCGGAAGATCAGGCAGGCCATTCCGCTCAACGACGATTACACCCGGCAGTTTCTGGAAAAGTTCACCGCCGTCATCCGGGCGACCGTGAAGGGAAATATCATCATCGCCATCATTCAGGGAACGATAGGCGGGGTGACTTTCTGGCTTCTCGGCGTGGAAGCAGCCTTGCTCTGGGGTGTCATGATGACGTTCCTCTCCATGCTGCCGGCCGTCGGCGCCGCTCTTGTCTGGATACCGGCGGCGGCCTGGTTCTTTGCAAGCGGGGAGTGGATCAGCGGCGCTGTTCTGGTCTTCGTCGGCGTATTCGTGATCGGACTGGTCGATAATCTCCTGCGCCCGCCGCTCGTTGGAAAAGGCACCCGCATGCCTGATTATGTCGTGCTGATCTCCACGGTCGGAGGAATTTCACTGATCGGGATCAACGGTTTCGTGGTCGGCCCGCTGATTGCCGCAATGTTCATCGCCGCATGGTCGCTTCTGGCAGAAGAGCAGAAGGGCAACGGTCCTGCCCAACTGCCGAAGAGCTGAACTCACGCGACCTTCAATTCCGCAATGGGAAGCCCGGTTTCGGTCATCTTGTTGTGGACGCCGTTTTCATCGAGAAAATGCTTCATTTCGGCATAGGTCTCGAACCAGGCCCGATTGTATTTGTCGAAAAGCGACTGGTCCCAGTAGTCCTCCAGCCGGAAGGGCTTGTCGCTGAAGACGTCGTAGCTCGGTATCTTGAAGGTTTCTGCAAATTCTGCCGTGCGACTGTCATAGGTGAAGTAGATGGACGGGACTCCGTTGGCCAGCGCCATCAGGTTGCCGTGCAGACGATAACCAAGGACGAGTTGCTGCTTGCGCACGAGTTCCTCGTAATCTGCAACGACATCCGAGTAGAACATGCGATGGCGATAGAGGTTTTCTATCGTTTCGTCGAAATACCAGTCTGCTGTCCAGCGATGCGCCTTGAGGGCCGCAATGGCCTCTTCCTTCTGCTCCGCTGTTCCGAAGACCATCTTCTTTTCATCGATCTCGCCCTGCGCCATCAAGGTTACATCGAAGCGTTGGGCCATGGATTTGATGAGGTCGCGGTGCCGGGTCAGATATTGCTCGATATCCTGCGCATAGGCAGGCGATACCTCGCGGCGAACCGTAACGCCGACCTGCGCAACGTTTTCCAGCGGCGGCAGTTTGATGCGCAGATGCTGGTTGTTGCGGCGAAACGCGGTCGGGCAACCGATGACCCGCACATTGCGGATGCCAATGTCGTTGAGCACCTGGGCCGTATAAGCACCGCGCACACCGATGGACGTTGTGGAATCCGCGATGATGCGCAGGACCGCCTTCGTCTCTTCGGAAAGCTGTATTTCCCCTCTGACCGGCGCCTGCGCTCCAACGCCGAATGCGATGACCGGCAGTTTCAGCCGCTGCAATACCGGGATCGTGTCGCGCCAGTTCATATCCTTGTTGATATAGTTCGAGCCACGCAGGATCACATAATCATATTCCTCGCGCAGCTGATCGATCTTTTCCGGGGAAAAATTGGTGATCGGGAGTTCGGAAGCCTTCTCGTAATCCATGAGCTTCAACGATGACTCGAAGACGAAGGCGTCGCCGATATTGTGATAATGATTGATGCTGCCCTGAACGTCGGTATGACGATACCAGCGGACATTGTCGTGATCGTACACTTCTCCCGCAGGGATCATGACGAGGGCGCGTGCCATACGGTTTTCCTTCTGTTTCAATAAGGTCAAGCCAGGCTCAGCTTGCCTGTGAAAGAGCAGTTTGCGTAACTGCGGGTTTCTGTCTGCGCGGTTTTGACGCCCGCAACCGGTTATAGAGATCAAGGTGCTCCTTCGCGCAGTCGATATAATGGACCGGATTGCGGATGGAGTGATGCAACCTGTCCCACACGCCCGGTTCGCTCAGCACTTCGGTAAAGCGGTCGGCCAGATCCTCGGCGCTGCGCACCCGGAAATGCAGGCCGTCTTCGCCGTCGCGAATTTTCTCTGCCATGCCGCCGATGTTCGAGCAAATGACCGGGCGTCGATGATGCAAGGCCTCCTGAATGACGATAGGTGAGTTTTCCCACCAGATCGAAGGCATGACCACCCAGTCCACAGACTGCATGAGGCGCGGCATTTCGGCATTCTGGTAAGCGCCATAGAAGCGCACGCGGGGACCAGCCTCCTCGATCAGTTTATGCATGCGCTCCTGAAAGGCGGGTGGCTGTTTCTCGAGATTGCCCCCGAAAATCATCAGCCGGGAATCCTCGCCCCAGACCTGTTCCGGGACACGGGATACCGCATCGACCAGCACGTCTATGCCCTTGAAAGGATTGATCTGACCGAAAAAGGCAAAGCGGTTGCGGCGCGGGTTCGGCCCGGTCAACTCACGTGGAGGGGTGATATCGCGGATGGCTATGCCGTTTTCGATGACTTCCATCTTGTCCTGATTGAGCCCCCATTCAAGATAGCGATTGGCGAGGAATTCGCTCGGTGAAACGAAGGCGTCGGCAAGTTCCAGCATGCCGCGCACAAAGCGTTCGCGCTTGAGAAAGCGCGCCGGCGGTATCTGCGGAAAACAGGCGTGGCAATCGATGGGGGACGCCTCGCTGCACAGCTTTGAGGTGCCGGCTTTGACCATCTGGCCATCATTGTTGCAGATGGACAGGAACTCGTGAAAGGTCACGAGAATGATCCGGTCCGGCAACGCTTCGCGGATGGCGTAGAGGGTCTCCAGCCCGAGGCCCAGAACATGATGGAAATGCACGATGTCAGGGTCGTAGTCTCGAACGAAGCGCAGCAGGTCGCGGCGGATTTCATCGGTGTTCTTGTTCGACAGATAAAAGTGGTCGTATTCGTCGGCATGAAACAGGATTTCATCGCTGGCGCGCCGCATGCTCATGAGCGCCGTGGTGCCATGTCGCGGGATCGGATGGGCCGCCCGCGCCAGATAGACCGACTGCACCTCGGGAATGCTGTTCAACCCCTTGTGCAGATTGTAGGAAGCGATTTCACCGCCCCCAAGAGAGATGGAGGGGTGGGCGTGCGAGATGACGAGAACCCGGAGTTTATCGCTCATGCAAGTTCCTCCGCCTGAGCCTTGCGCCTGCCAGCGAGAATGGAGGACCAACGCGCGTCGAAGACCTGCCGGTCAATGCGCTCGATGAGTGCAATGGTCGATGCCCTGTCGGTAACGGATGTGTCGTCCGCTCCAAGCATCTGGGCCGAAGGCAACCAATAGGAGCGCAGGCCCGATTGTTTCAGTTTCAATCCGAGATCCAATCCCTTTTCGTGGGTGCCGAGATAGCCGCGCGTGAAGCCGCCGACCGAAAACAGCGCTTCGCGGGGAAGGATGCAGCACTCGAACGTCGCCGTTGCGACTTCCGTCAACGACATTCCCGATACGGCATCGATGGGATAACCCGCATAGCGGCTGATCAGGGCCCGATCCGCCGACATGCCGGAGGGCGGACCCGCAACCCAGGTTCCGGCCCAACGGATTGAATCATCCTCATAGGCAAGGGTGGGTGACAGGACGCAGTCCTTGTGTGCTTCATAGGCGCTGACGAGCTTGTTCAGCCATCCGGCGCGGCGCGGCAGGAGCGATCCGGCCAGGAATATGACCTGATCCGTTGTAACCGTGCGGGCGCCGACTTCCAGCGCATCGTAGAGGTCCTCGGAACCGGTGGCTGAAACGAGCCGGATGCGCAGGCGGTAGAAATCCGCAAGGCGTCTGATCTGTACGCCGATGCGGTCGATGATCTCGCTTGCCGCCGCGATCACGATCGGGGCGATCCGGGTTTCCGGATCGAGCGCGAGCAGTGCAAGCAAGGCTTCGATCTCCTCGACGCGTTCATCGATGCCGATGATGATTGCAGGTCCCATCGCATCTTCGAAGGGGCCAAGATCGACAACACCGAAAACTCCAGGTGCAGGGCGGCTGACGCCACGCAGCAATGGCACGAGTTGCTGGTCCACAATATGGCGCAGAGCCCATGCGTTCGGATCGGTTGCCCTGATTTGCCGGACGATGGCTTCGCGGGACGTGACGCGGGTGGGCGTCAATGGAAAAAAGGCGCGTCGCCCATCGCTGATGGCAAGTTCAAGGTAGAACGGCGAGGTGCTGTCCCCCGCAAGTTCCGGCGCGAAGGCGACGAACCCATGGGCGTGACGGCTGGGGTCGAGCCCGGCATTGAACGGCGGCTGATTGTCGAATTCGCGGGTTACATCAGGCCTGTCTATACGGGTCCAGCTTGTGTCGATCTGGATTTCACCGCGATGGCGGCGGAGTTTCACGCTTTCCACATGGCTGTCGGGATCGAGCAGCCAGCCGGAAACAAGCATGCCGCTTCCTTCCACACGGAAGACATTGTCTATTCCCATCCGGACAGGAAAGGGGAGGCCGGATACCGTGTCGGCGCCATCGAAGCGGTTGGCGGCAGACCGCATGCGCAGCAGAATGTCTGTCGAGCTGCGCACCCGTGGCAGGATCGCCCGTATGTGGCCCGGCGTCTCACGCGAGCCGGACAAGAGCCTGCGGTCATAGACTTCGGTAAAACGCCAGCCCCGCCGTCCGCGAAACAGAAGCCGTTCGATATCGGTCGGCTCGACCGGCTCATTGGCAAGCAGAAGCCCTGCAAATCCGGATGCTTCATCATTCAGGTCAGGCCGTGCAAAGACGCTGATCGCGCACTCCGCGAGGGATGGATTTTTGCCGCTGATCAGCAGCCGGGTGACGGCAGGCGTCAGGTCCTGTGCCCAGCCCTGAACGAAAATTTCGCCTTCGTCGCTGCCGCCGATGAGTTCGATACAGCCGTCGGAGCGGGCTCCGGCCTGCAACAGAACGGTGATTGCCGAAAGTTTCTTCCGGCTGATAGGGCCGGAGATCAGCCCTTCCACCAGTTCATCGATGACGCCCGGCAGGCTCGGTCCGGCCAGATCGCCGATCATGGCGACAAAATCCGCGATAGAAGCAGAACGCGACGCGAAATTGTAGCGAGCGACCTTCGCCCGATGC
This sequence comes from Brucella sp. NBRC 14130, assembly GCF_040371715.1. Taxonomy (NCBI): domain Bacteria; kingdom Pseudomonadati; phylum Pseudomonadota; class Alphaproteobacteria; order Hyphomicrobiales; family Brucellaceae; genus Brucella; species Brucella sp. NBRC 14130. Next base: position 33,678 of record NZ_BAABTE010000001.1, on the reverse strand, counting down.
TGGAACATGATGGTCTTCAGGACGCCACGGCGCAGAGCAGCCGTTGGCACGATGGCGACGAAACCGTGGGTTCCCGCAGGGGAAGGTTCCTTGAGCGGCCATGTGATCAGACCTGTTTTCACGCTCATGGCGGGATCGCCATTGAGAAAGGCCGTGACCTGATCGTTTGCGGCGCTGCCGATGCCAAGCACCAGCACCAGCGTGTCTTCGATGACGCTGCCGACGACCATTTCGCCCTCCATCATCATGGGAGGACGATCCGGAGACCGTGAAGGTCTTGCAGCCGGCTGCTGTGCGACAGGTCTTTCGTCTTGCGCCATGGACGTCCCCTCAGGGCATGACTGCAAGGGTGAGAAGGGCACCGGCGACGAAACCAGCCAGCACGAACATCAGCATGAACAGAAGCTTGATGTCGCCGCTGCTGCGCTTGCGCACGTCTTCCATGCGCTGTTCCAATCCGGCGACAACACCGTCCATGCGCATGATGTGCACATCAAGCTCGGTCATGCGCTGATGAAGATCGGTGCGCAGGCCATCAACGGAACTGGCAATGTCCAGCAATTCCGCGGGGGCTGCATTGCCGGATGCGTCGAGGGTCGGCGCGACGCGCTGCAACGAACGCTGGTTGACCTGCAACTGGCGTTGCGCCGCCATCAGCATGTCGAGCTTGTCCAGAATGCGCGTCATGGGTGCTGCGATAAGCGCTTCGGCAGCCTGTTCGTCGGGCTTCGGCACGCGCAGTTTCTGCTCGCCGCCTGCGGCGTTGGCGGCAACGACGACGAGTTCGCCAGCCCGTGCAGCGGCGAATTGCGGCAGCATCACTTCAAAGGCGTGCTTGCCATCGCCGATACCATTGCGCTTCAGGTCGGGGCGATCCTTGTCGGCCGGAGCTTCAGCGATAGGCTTGTCATCCAGCAGAACACGGATCAGAAGCCGTTCGGTCGGGACCGAAGGATCGAAGGCCCAGCCATAGAGGCGGCCTTCCTCTATGGCGTCAACGCGTCCTTTCATGGCTTCGGTCCTTTGAGGTCCGGCGGCGGCGTTGGGTGTCGCTGCCTGCTTTGCTTCCCCCTCGGATGGAACTTTGGTCGCGATGTTCATGATTTACCTCTCATGCTGCCTCGACACGCGCGATCCGCAATGTCCCGATCAGATCGAGATAGCGTGCTGCCGTGGTGTCGATGGTGTCCGGATGACGTGCATTCGCGCTGAGCGAGTGGCGCAGATCCGGGTTTTCCGCCATTCGACGCATCGCCTGGGCGAGCGCTAGCGGATCGTTCGGCGGAACGGTGAGGCCATTGACCTCATGTTCGATCATTTCGGCCATTCCACCGATATTGCTGCATATGACGGGACGGTTCTGTCCCTGCGCTTCCTGAATGACAAGTGGAGCGTTTTCCCACCAGATCGACGGCATTATGGCGCAATCGACGGTCTGGATCAGTTGGGCGATGTCATCGCGCCGATAAGCACCGCGACGCTGGACGAAAGGATATGTCTCGGCAAAGAGTCGCTCGATTTCACTGACGAAGCTTTCGCTTTGAAATGGCGCTGCACCATGTACGCGCAGTTCGAAATCGAAGCCTTCCGATATAAGCTGCCGTGCTGCTTCCAGCAGCACTGTTGCGCCTTTCCACGGATTGAGATTGCCAAAATAGCCGAAGACCGGCTTGCTGCGCTCGATTTGCTTTGTTTCGAGGGAAGGGCGCTCCGGTTGACCATTGTGAATGACGCTGATCAACTCTTCCGCGAGACCCCATTCCACATAGCGTTGCTTGAGAAACTCGCTCGGTGAAACGAACGCATCGACAGCGCTCAGGAGCGATTTGATATGCCGTTCGCGCAGCACGAATTTATCGAGCGCAATGTCCTTGAAACAGGCATGGCAGCGGTCGGGACTTGCACCATGGCAGAGCTCCTTGCCCGTGGTGCGGACCATCAGTCCATCATGGTGGCAGATGGGATAATAGTCGTGCAAAGTCAACACGATACGACAATCCGGCAACGTGCGGCGCACAATATGCGGGAATTCGGCGCCGAGCAAAAGCAGATGGTGCAGATGCACGACGTCGGGCCGGAAGTCCTGCAGCAGTTCGACAATGTCGGGAACAATCCCGTAAAGGTCGATCTGGCTCATATAGAAGCGGTCGAAATGACCGGACCAGAGCAGGATTTCATCGCCGCCATTGCCAATGCTCTGGAAGCTTGTTCCGGGGCGGGCCTCGCGGTGCACCTTGTTGGTGGCGCCCATGAACATGGCTTCGCAACCGGCGCGCTGATAGGCGCGAAACAGGTCGTGCGCAAAAATTTCCGTTCCGCCGGGATGAAGCGACGGGTGATTATGAGCCGCGATGAGGACACGTTGGGCCATCAGGCAGCACCTCGCGAAGCGATGAAAATATCCTGATAATGATCCGCCTCGATGCCGCGCCAGTGACCGAAGGATTTTGCTTCGAGCGACAGTTTTGCACCGGCAAGCGCACGGTCCAGAAAACCATTCTCAAATCCGACTGCTGCGAGCGGCGGCAGTTCCGGCACAAACCAGCATGGTCCGCTGCCATGGCGCTCGAATGCAAGTCGCTTGTCACGTTTGCCGTGACGGTCGCGCGCCGCCACGTCGTCCACGACGAATGCGGTCATGAACAATTTTCCGCCGGGAGCGAGAACACGGGAAACCTGTTCGAGATAGGTTTTAACTTCGTCGGACGGCAGATGGGTGACTACCGAGGTCATGATGACGAAGTCGAAACTCCTGTCAGCGAAAGGCAGAACGAGACTGAGTCCGTTGACCACCCCTTTGGGATTATAGAGGTCATGGGCGATATCGATGTGGCGGAACTCGAAGTTCGGGTAGCGCGACGTGATGTTCTGGCGGCACCAGTTTACGCCGCCCGCCACGGGATCGATGCCGGAATAGAGGGCTTTTGCCGGGTCGAGATATTGCGTCAGCGGCACTGCCATGCGACCGATGCCGGAACCTATGTCTAGTACGCGCGCGTCGGGCCGAAGGCCGCCCTTGCGAATGAAATGCCCGAGAAACTCTGCGCCGACCGCGCGATAATCGCCATCGCCGACGAACACGCTGTTCGGATCGGGCGAGGGCAAGAAACGGTTTTTCAATACCGACTGCATCAGCCAGTCGATCTGCACATCCGGTATTGCTGGTTTGGCTTCAGGTTCTGGCTGTTTCAGCGCTACCACGTCCGTCAAGCGGCGCTCCTTTCAGATTTGGTCATGATGACATTCGACAGGTCGACAGTGCGCTCCTGTTCCTGCGGCAGAGCCATCAATTCGGTAATATCGTCGTCCCAGCGCTGCGTATGGAGCCAGGAATTGTATTGGCTGGCGAGGCCGCGCATGTAATCCGCGCTGCGGCGGATCGAGCGGCGCTCGAAATGGTAAAGCGCTATGGAAGGCTCGTAGAATATCTGGAAGCCAAGCTGCCTGATCTTCAGGCAAAGATCGCTGTCCTCATAGTCGCCGATGACATAGTCTTCCGTATAGCCACCGACGAGATCGAAGATATCCTTGCGCGTTATGAGGCAGGCGCCGGTAACGCCCGGCACTTCACGCGGACGGAGTGCCGGTGGATAGTTACCCGGCATGCCCTTGTAATAGTGATGGTTGAGCCAGATGCCCTGACGGTCGCGGGCGAAATAAAGCCCGCCATGCTGAAGCGAGCCGTCCTCGAACAGGAGGCGAGGACCGATTGCGCCAAGCTTGGGCTGATCGAACAAAGGCTGGATCAATTGCTGCAACCAGCCATGTTCCGCAGGCACGACGTCGGAATTCAACATGACGATGGTTGTTCCGGTCGCAATGCTGGCACCTGCATTGCAGGCCCGCGCATAGCCGCCATTGCGGTTCATGATTGCCAGCTTGAACGGCATATCGTGCAGAATGTGCAGTCCACCCAGCATGTGCTCGGTGTCGTCCTGAATTTCAGGAGAATCCAGCACGAAGATGAACTCTGCATTCTCCACCAGCCACGGGTCTGTCGCCATGGATGAAAACTGGAAACGCAGGAAATCAAGATTGCGATAGAGCGGAATAACGATGGACGCGAGCGGGGAGGCAGGCGTCGTTCCGAATTCCTTCACCTCGGCTATGTGTACCGTTGCAGCGAGCTTCTTTTCAACTTCGGTGAGGGCCGGTCCCAGAATATGCGAGAACACGTGCGGCCTTGCCTGTTGCGGCGGCACGGATCGCAAAATGCGGTTGCGCTGCGCTGATGGCTCGAAGGGCTGCGGTGCGGGCACCAGAGGCGCGGTCGCGCCGGAAGCAAGGCGCAACTGGAAACGTGGCTGCAGGAGGGGTCCAAGATTCTGCACCGAAGGAAGCCAGGCGACGAAACCCGTCACATCCTGCTGGGGTGTATCTTCGCGCTTGGCCACCTTGCCGGGAAATTTGTGGAAGTTCGGCTTCAGCGACAACGCGCTTCCGTTCTCCGGGAGATATTCGATATCCGCAAGCATGGCGGCGGGATCATGCATCCAACCGCCCACGATCAGCCCGCCATCGAGCGCCAGAGCGAGATCGATTTCAGCTGCCGGATGGGTGGCAGACTGCGCAATCTGGCGGACGGGCAGCGGCGTGCGCGTTTGCAAATCAATGGCGACCGCCGCACCCGCAGGACTTAGCTTGCCGAGCTGGCGAACAAGAAACTCCCGCAATGCGCCATTGCCCTGCCATTTGGTCCACCATTTGGCAAAATCCGTTTGTTCACTAGCGCTCGCAAGCTTGCGAACGGCGACACCTTTCTGACCCGTGAGCACCAGCAGCAGCGATGAGGGCAGGTCTTGCGCTGCTTCCAGCAGAAGATGGCATGGCTGCCAGGCGTTGCGCGCCTGCCTGCCCACCACAAAGCGTGGTGGAATGACCATCACGCTGCCGGAAGTGATGCCATAGATAGCCGAAATCTCGCCCAGCATCGGGTCGACCGCTGTTTCAAGGAGGTGATGTCCCTGAACAGGTTCGCCGCAATGCTGGGCCTCGCGCGGTTCCGGCGTCAATGCGAAAGTCAGGTCCCGCACGAGGGATGCGAAAGTCTGGTTTCGCGAAAGCCGGAAAGTGCTGCGCCACGTGGTCAGAATAGTGGTGAGAAGCTTGATATGTCCGGGGAGCGTGAGATCGCTTACGACATATTCAACATCGAAAGGGGCGAGTTCCTTGGCCGGATATACGACCGCTTGCGCCGTCGGGCCGAGAGACCCTGCCGAGAGCGAAAGTTCCGCGGGTTCACTGCCGGTACGCATGGCCCAGAACATGCGCAGGCCGCCATTTTCGAGCGGAATGCCGACGCTCAGCAATGGGACCGGCTGAACCGGCATTTCAAATGTGCATTTGGTGGTCGTGCGAGCCGGGCCTGGAATATCCCAGATGACCACAGCCACATCGGCGCAAAGACGGCAAATGGAGAGGTTCTCGGTTTTGCTTTCAATGTCCGCCGAATGGTCGAGGTTCAATGTGTGGCCCTTTCATTCTTGCAGAAAAGTTCAGCTTGCAGGAGGTCCGGATACCCAACGGGGAAGTTGGGTATCCGGCGAAGTCGAAACGTGCCCGGCGGGAGGATTGCCGGGCACGCTCTCAATTGTTCAATCAGTGAACAGTGAAGTACTGGTCGGGATGAGCCTGTACATCGTCTGCATTGGTGTTCACGAGGGTAACGGTGTCGCCATTGCCGAGGTCGACAACGACATTGCCACCAACCTGCGTGACACGGTCGGCAAGATCGTCTGCGGAAGAGATATCAAGACCATTGATACCCTTCTGAATCTGCAGAATGTCTTCGCCGGGATTGAAGTCGAGAATGACGTCGTTTCCGCCGCCACCATTGAACAGGAATGTATCGCTGCCATTTCCGCCGATGAGAACGTCGTTTCCAGCACCGCCATCAAGGATGTCGTTGCCGTTTCCACCGTAGAGAATGTCATTATGTGCGCCGCCATAGAGCAGGTCGGAGCCGTTGCCGCCCTGGAGAATGTCATCTCCATTGCCGCCATACAGCACGTCGCTGCCATTGCCGCCGCTCAGGACGTCATTTCCTTCATTGCCGAAGAGAATGTCGTTGCCGTTTTCGCCGAACAGGGTGTCGTTACCCGTGCCGCCGAAAAGGATGTCATTCCCGTTGCCGCCGAAGACGGTGTCGTTACCATCGCCTCCGAATACGAGATCATCACCGCCATGGGCACGGATGAAATCGTCAAAGCGGGAGCCGAACAACACGTCGTCGTAGGCGCCGCCTTCTAGAGTGGCCATCTGCTTCTCCTTGTGTTCCTGTAGGGGTTTCCACAAGCCGGAATGCTCCGACCATTATGCTCTTAGTAGTCTGCTCTGCATTATGTGGAATTGCAACATCGTCATTTGGTATAATTGCGACATGTGTAAGTAACAAATTATTACCATTAATTTATATTGCAGTTCTGTAAACATAAATATGAAATCTATTTGCAGTGATTATAATTTATATGTGTTTTGTGTTTACGCAGGAATTGGTTATAAATTTGAATTATCTGGCCAGGAAGAGGGAATGTGAAAATATTTCAACAAGATGACGCCGCGCATGTCATATCATGCGCGGCGACGCTTCCTTCGGGAATTTCAACCTATGATCGAGTTTTACTTTGAAATTCCCTGGATATTAATCTTCGCGGAAGGCCCGGTTCAGGCTGTCCGTGATGGGGGAAACCAGATAATCGATGGCACGACGTTCCTTGTGCACGATGATGATTTCAGCGGGCATTCCGGGATAAAGTCGGGCTGTCGGATTTGCGGCGAGCGACGCCGGAGTGATTTCAGCGCGTGCCACGAAAAATGCGGTATCGGTCTTCTCATCAAGTGACTGATCGGCGGCGATATAGGTCAGCTTGCCATCAAGCGGCGCCATTGACCGCTGATTATAGGCGGTCAGGCGGATTTGCGCACCTGCGCCAACCGAAATGCTGTCGATATCACGCGGGCTGATCTTCATTTCGACGACGAGGGGTTCGTTTTCAGGAACGATATCCATGATCGCTTCGCCCGGTGCGATGACGCCGCCCGGCGTACGCAGCCGGATGTTGGCTACAATCCCGTCTTGCGGCGAGCGGACTTCCACGCGCCGCATCACATCCTTGGCCGCGACGATACGTTCCTGCACATCGGAAAGCTCGACCTGGCTCGATGTGATTTCGCCTGCAATTTCGGATTGGAGATCGCTTTCGATTCCAGTCAGGGCAAATTCCGCCCCGGCTTTCGCCTGCTCGGCTTTCGCCTTGTCACCGGCATACTCGCCTCTGTCGCCGGCGAGCTGGCTGAGACGCGTATCGATTTCCGTAAGCTTCGATTTCTGGGCAAAACCCTTTTCGACGAGGCTGGCTATCGCCTTGCGCTGATCGCTGATGAGTTCGATTTGCCGGTCCGTCGCGGCTATCTGTGCGGTCGATGCCTTGGCTTGCTCCGTATATTGCTCGATAGTTTTCTGCTGTATGTCGATTTTGCTCAGTTTCTGGGCAAGTCGCTTCTGGAAGAAGATGTTTTCGGCGCGAATGGCATTCTGCGCGTTTTCACCGCCCTCGGCAAAGCTGGCGGGAAAGCTGATCTCCTTCTCCCCCGCCTGTTCGGCCCGCAGACGGGCGAGTTTTGCGATCAAGCCGATGCGCCTGCTTTCAAGGGACTGGAGGTCGGAACGTGCCTTCGTGTCGTCCAGTCGCAGAAGCGGTTGACCGACCTTTACGATATCGCCTTCCTGCACCAGCAGGCGATCAAGGATGCCGCCTTCGAGATGGCTGATGGTCTTGCGTTTGGAATCGACGATGACCGTACCCATTGCTACCGCCGCACTTCCAAGATTGGCAGAATAGGCCCAGGCGAAAAACCCGCCGAAAGCGACGCCGATCGTTGCTAGGCCTGCAATGATCAGCCCACGCAGGGGCGATCTTGAATCCTCGCGCTCCAGATCGAGCGCCCATTCAGGTTTGACGCTGCCAAAACGGGTAAGAGCCTGGTGATCCGACGATTCTGCGCGCGGCGCGAGCAGGCTGGAAACACGACGAGGAATAATCGATTTGCCCATCATGCGTTTGCTGCTCCCATTTGCGGGCCACTATTGGCGGGTGTCAGTGAGGCGACCACATCCGTGCGCGGCCCGAACTGCGAGATACGGCCGTTTTCGAGCACCAGCAGCTTGTCGGCGACCTGCATGATAGATGGCCGATGTGCGATCATGATGACAATGGCGCCATCGTCGCGCGCGTGTTCGACCGCCCGGATGAGCGCGCGTTCGCCGACCGCATCGAGATTCGAATTCGGTTCATCGAGAACGATCAGGCGCGGGCGATTGTAGAGGCAGCGGGCGAGACCAATTCTCTGGCGCTGCCCCCCGGACAAAGTCAGGCGGCCGTCGCCCACCGGGGTATCGTAGCCAAGCGGCATGCGGCCGATCATTTCATGCACATCGGCCAGACGTGCGGCTTCCAGCACGCGATGCGGATCGCTGTCACCCATGCGGGCGATATTGTCCTTGATCGTTCCATCCAGCAGCGAGACGGACTGCGGCAGATATCCCGCAATCTCTCCGAAAGAACCGCGTTCCCAGAGATAGACATTGTTTCCGTCAAGGAAAACGCCGCCGGAGGTGGGTTTGACGATGCCTATCAGCAGCCGGGCAAGCGTCGATTTGCCTGCGGCTGATGGGCCGACAACCCCAAGGACTTCACCCGGCGAGATCGAAAAGGAGATGCCCTTGATGATGGGGACATCCACGCCGGGTGCGGCATAGATGAGCTTGTCGATCACGAGGTCGCCATTGGGGCGCGGCGTCGGCATGGTCTGGCGTACAGCCAGGTTTTCCGAAAGCAATGACTGGACGCGCTTCCAACTGGCGATTGCACTGACCCACTGGCGCCAGTTTTCCACGATTCGGTCAAACGGCATCAGCAGGCGGCCGATGATGATGCTGGTCGCGATCATTGCGCCGGGCGTGATTTCCTGCTGCATGGCAAGCAGCGTGCCTATGCCGAGCGATCCGATCTGGATGATGAAACGCGCCGTGCGGGCAATCGAGGAGAGGGCACGGGCGCGGGTTCCGCCAAGATCAAGCACTTCAAGCGCCTGAACCTGCATCGTGCGCCAGCGGCGAGCGAGCGCCGGGAGCATGCCCATGGCTTCGATGACTTCGGCATGCCGCAAGCTGCTGCCGATCTTGGACACCGCTTCGATGTTCGCCTGGTTCGCCTCTTGAATGAGATTTCGGGTAAGGAGGTCGGTCAGCACGCCGCATGCAATCAGGATAATGACGGCGACGAGGCCGATCACGCCCAGCATGGGGTGGAGCAGGAACAGGACGCCGAGAAAGATCGGCGACCACGCGGCGTCGAGTGGAGCATTGATCGCCGGTGAGGTGAGGAAACTGCGCAACTCGTTGAGATCGCGAAGCGTCTGAGTCGCTTTCGGCATGCCCTGATTCACGGATGCCTGCACCGCGGCCGTCAAAACCGCCAGATTCAGGCGGCGCACAAGTGCGCTGCCCATGGCCTGAAACGACAGGGAGCGGATGAATTCCAGCACCCCGAACACGAGCATGGCGCCAATGGCGAGCACGGTCAGCATGGTGAGCGTGTCCATGCTTCGGCTGTTAAGCACCCTATCATGAACCTGCAACATGTAGAGAGGTACAGTGAGTTGTAGCAAATTGATACAGGCGCTCAGCAGCACTGCATAAAGTAGTCCCGACAGGAAAACGCGGCGGGCCTTGAAAATCAGGCCTTTCGGCGTAGTTACCGAATCGTCCTGCCCCTTTTTGTGTGCGGGGCTCTTGCCAATCGAGTTGATTTCGCGAGTATCATTCATACGCTATCTGCCTTGGAATGGTCACAGGTGGCGGATATCCCTAAAAACTGTGTGCTAGTTCTCAAGATCAGTAAAGTAATACTGCAGAGAATGTGACAGAAAAAAGGTTCTTGCGGCGGGGAAATGCGAAAGGAGCAAAGAAAATATAACTGCAAATTTCTTCAAAATTTGAAGTAAAATTGAAAATGGAGAGCAAAAGATGCAAAAACTTCTACACGAGGGAGTGGAAGTCGAAACATCAGTCGATGGCTTTACTGCCGTTGATTTTCCTGAAGTTACCGCCGAAAAACAGGAACGCAGACATCCGGTTCATACAGTCGTTATCACGCATTTCGAGCTGGCCCGGATGATAGAACGAGTGAACCGCCGCTTTGTAAGCTTGCTGAAAACCGAGCTGACGAAGTTAGGCGTGGAAGATATCGGTCCGGCCCAGACCCTGGTTCTGATGGCTATAGGCGATGTCGAGCTCACTGTGGGTGAACTATTGGATCGCGGGCATTATGTCGGGTCCAACATTTCCTATTATCTGAAACAGCTTACCGATGGTGGATATGTCGACCGTGTAACCTCGCAGAGAGATAAACGGTCTGCCCGTATTCGCCTGACGGACAAGGGTGAACGGCTGTGTGCAAGCTTGCGGAATGCGAGCCGGTCCTACAACCATATCCTCACCCGCGATGATGACGATCTTCGTAATCTGGAGATTGCCTATCAGACACTGCACAGACTGGAACTCGTGTGGGGTAATGCCGCACGGTTTGGCATTTGATGTGTTGCGATTATTTTCGGCTGCCAGCCGAACACGTTTCGTAACATGCGTATAGCATTTGTGCACAGGCGCGGTTTCGGTCAGTTCGCTGCGTTAGCCGAGAATCTGGCTACGAGTGGACATGATGTAAGCCTGATCTGCGAGACAGTGGACCGTCGCCTCCCAGCGGTCCGTGTCATTCGCCACAGAGTAGAATCTGGTCCTCGCACCGGCGGTGCGATGGCCAGATATCTGGAAGTACCCGATCATCACACGAGGATCGGGTACCGTGTGGCCGAAACCCTGGAATCCATGGCCCATCATGGTCAGGCACCCGATATCGTCGTCGGTCATATTGGCTGGGGCAGCATGATGTTCGTCAAGGACGTGCTGCCCTCCGTTCCCGCACTTGGCTATTGCGAGTTTTTCTACCGCGCCAATGGTGCCGATGTCGGTTTCGCACCGGGCGACCGGCCAGATATTGAAACCCGCAAACGCCTGCGCCTGCGTAACATGGCGCAGCTGGTTACCCTTGAGGGTATCGACGGCGGATTCAGCCCGACGCATTGGCAAAAGAGCCTTTATCCGCGTTCCGTTCAGAACCGCATTGCCGTGGTTCACGAAGGGGTCGATACCAAACTCTTCTATCCGGATCGTCACGCAACGATCCAGCTGCCGGACGGACGGACGCTGAGGGCAGGAGAATCGCGCGTAATCACGTTTGTCGCGCGTGATCTCGAACCCTATCGCGGCTTTCCTCAAGCGCTCGAAGCTGCGGCCAAGGTCATCCGGCAGAACGATGATGCAATCTTCGTTTTTGTTGGCGGCGATGGCGTCAGCTATGGAACCCCGCCGCCCGGCGGCGGTTCGTGGCGCGAGCATCTCGTCAGGAATCTTGATCTGCCGCCGGATCGAATCGTGTTTCCCGGCACGATCCCGCACGCCCAGTTGCGGAAACTCTATCAGATATCGACTGCCCACATCTATCTGACTTATCCGTTTGTCCTGTCCTGGTCGGTCGTGGAAGCGATGGCATGCGGCGCGCTCATCATCGGTTCGGATACGCCCCCCGTGCGGGAGTTGATCCGCTCGGGTCAAAACGGGCTGCTTGTACCGTTTTTTGAGCCGGACGTGTTGGCGGAAGTGATCATGAACGTGCTTCGTGACCCCGATGCATGTCTCCAGATGAGAGCTGCAGCACGACGAACCGTGGAAACCCGGTTCAGGTTGTCGGATTGTTTACGGCAGCAAAAAACCTTGATCGAGGCAGTATTGAACGGACGGTAGCTGGTATGTGGCGACAATCGGGCGTGCAAGTCCTGTAACGTAAATATAAAACTCCGTGTTTCTGCGTGTTTACGCTGTTATTGTAATATATATGAACATTGTTTCAAATTTTGAATTAAACTCGTTCCAAATATTCGTAATATTATCATATAGTTGATGCTATAAGACTGTTGACAATACATAGACTGTATTTTCTCATTGCAAGTGCAGGCCGAGACTCCCAAGTCGGCCATCACACAATGGATGATTATGTTGAGCACACCACTTCCTGCGATCTCGGCGCGGAAATCCCGCCGATATGCCATTGCTTCGATGCGTGATCGTGAAGCGCTGGAAGCGACGTCTCTGGGCGAGCTGACCACTTTTGTCGAAGGAGACGGAAAACGCCTTCGTCTGGCGAATACATTTCCGCTCATTGCTGTCGCCGCCTCGCAAGAGGGCGAGAACGAACTCAAAATGGTTCTGCAGCAGATTTATCGTCTGAGCACCATTCCGGAACTACCCGTTGTGCGGGTCGATGAAGCGTCCCCCGAAACAGCTCCGCTGCTGGTTACGCAGTTGCTTGAGAGCAGCCTGGATCGCCTTGTCGGCCATGTCAGCAAGGTTCACACCGAGCTCGCCATGCTGCGCCGCGAGCGCGAGACCATGTTTGAGAATTATCGGGCGATTGAAGACGCATTCCACGCCCGCAACTGGGATTCTTCGACAGAGATTTTCAGTCATGCTCCTCTGGTCGATCCAAAGGATGAGGGGTTTGCGCGCCTGCTGCGCGAATCGGAGATCGAACAGCTTTTTCCTGTTTCGAGCTATGCCGTTTCCGGTTTCGCCCTCCATTTCCGCGATCTGCCGGCCAATCGCAACGGCCAGCTGATCGTAACGCTGGACTATCTGGAAAATGGCGAGGGAATTGCCGAGTGGCTGGTGCCCTACAGCGCGCTGCAGTCGGAATGGAATTTCTTCTCGCTTCCCAAGGCATGCGACGGCAGCCATCGGACGCTCCGGCTGCGCATCTCCGCCTCGGGCGGTGTGCCACCGGAACTGTCGCTGGGCAATGTGATCGCCAACGAGCGCTATGCGGCGCGTGCCCGTATTCCGCACGCCGATCTCGACATGCGCCCGCTGGCATTGAGGATTTTCACCGGCTTGCCGGGTGTGCGCCCAGCATCGTTGCCGAACGCCATCGTGCCGACTGCGTTGATCAATGGCCGAAAGGTTGACGACTACCGTCTGCCGGTCGAATTGCTGCGCAACGTGGCCAACGTGTCCGTTACGTCCATTAGTCCGGACTTTCCGACTGTGCGTTTTCTGGAACATGAAGATGCCATCGGCTGCCATCCGCTCGAGGAGGGCGTCACTGCGGCTGCCATTCGCCGTGTGGTTGCTCCGGGTACGGTCCGCGTGTCCGCGCGGGCTGTGATTGACCATCCGGAGGGCAAACCCTGTGCCGTCGGTCTGTTGCTGGTCAATCTGGCATCAGACGTGAAGGAGGAAATCGACGCGATTTCCAATCTTGATCGACGACGCCAGCAGGTTTTGTTCAGCGGTTGGTCGGAGGTCGCGCCCAATCGCCCCATCGATATCAATTTCATGCTTGAGGGACCGGTCGACCGGACGATGGATCTCGTTGTGCTTAGCAAGGCCGCTGCCGATTCCGTCGATTTTTCCTGGCTCAAGGTCTTCAACTTCCGGCTGGTCAAGCACATTGAGGCCCGGCCCGCTCAGGAATTAGCCAAAGAGGCCGCGAATGTACGATAGGTCCAAGGATTTGATCGTCGTTGCCATGCCGCTTTACGGCCACGCGGCGCTGGCGCTTGAAGCACTGGAAACCATTCTTGCATCAGAAACGGTTTTCCGTACCCAGATCGTGGTGTCGGTGGATGGCGATCCGCGCCGCGAAGTATTCGACAGCCTGACGCTCTATGCGGCGGCGCATTCCAACATCCATATCATCTTTGGCGAAAACGCCGGTCCGGGCGGCGCACGTAATCGCGCCGTCGACTATATTCTTGAAGAAATGCCTGACGTGAAGGCGGTATATTTTGTCGATGCAGACAACCGCGTGCAGCCGCACACCATCGATACGCTCTATCGTCAGCTACTGGCGTCGAACGCTGGATGGGTCTACACCAATATCGACACTTTCTCGGTCAATTGGCGCGCACATTATGGCAACAGCTATTCGCGCCTGATCCACTGCATCACTGACAATATCTGCGATACGGGATCGATGATTTCTGCGGATGTTTTCCGTAGCGGTGTCCGTTTTGATGATGATCGCCAGAATGGTTTTGAAGACTGGGAGTTCTGGCTTTCGGCGATCGAGGCGGGGTTTGTCGGGACGCCATGCCACGATACCGGCTTTGAATATCGCTTACGTGCGGAAAGCCGTTTCAAGGAAGCCAATCGCGACCGCTCAGGCTCGATCAACTTTCTGCGCAAGCGGCACAAGGCGCTGTTTCGCCGTCCGACGCTCGTAGGTTTCGAGCATGAGGAGTGCCCGCGTTATGGCGTGATCCGCGCAGGCGAGGGGACGGTCAGCCTTTTCACCGATCTCAGCCTTGGCACTGCCGATCTCAAGTTCGATGATGCGATCCGTGCCTTCTGGGGCAGTGTGTCCGAGCCGGATAATTTCCATTTCCCGCCGTTTCTTGCCTCGTCCAACACAGAGACGCTGAAACTTCTGGCGCGTTCGCGCCTGTTGCCGAATATCCTGTCGCGGCTTGAGAAGCTGGCGGAACAGGCCAACATCGTCTTTGTGGAACTCACCAATGTCGAGGACGAGCGGCGCATCGACACCGAAATCATGCCGTCGGGTACGCGGCAGCCACATGCCGACCTGATTTTCGTTTCGACCCGGCTCATAAAGGAAATCATTGAAAACGATGCGCTCGATTGGTTCGCTTCGTTGGGTACGCAGCAACTATGGCCTACCTCGGCGCGCATGAAGGTGCGCTTTCCGTTCCCGCGTGTTCGCCAGCGCCGCGCTCTCTCACGGCCAGAACAATCAATGCTCAATCTGGTGACGTCGATTGCAACAAGCCCGCTGAAGCAGAGTGCGGCCACACGCTGGACGTGGCGTCCGCGCCGTCTACCGGCTCTTTCCGAAATGTATCAGGTGCTGCGCAATGAACTTGGCGGCGGACCAGTTTTGCCGCTTGCGCATAACCCCGCAAGGAAAAAGACCGCGGCCGTTCTGGTGCCGAATGCTTCTTTCGGCGGGGCGGAAAAGGTCGCTTATGCCGCCGGGCGGGAGCTGAAGAACCAGGGGTTTGAAACCCATCTCTTCGTGCTCGGCAATGAGCGGATGGACGTGCTCGATGAGTTCGACCAGTCCTTCGATTACCTGCATTTCTGGAAGGATGGCATTCCCGCCTGGGGAGACACAAACCGCTTCCTCGGTCAGGATTTTATCACTGAAGATCATCCGCTCGACTGGAGTATCCTGCGCGGCCAGCTTTCCGGTTTCGATCTTGTCGTGAACAACCACGTCATGGCCGCTCATCCCCTGATGGGTAAGCTTCGCTCGGAAGGCACCCGCACCGCCTGCTATCTGCATGTGGTGGACGAAACAGTCTTCCGCCGTCAGGCAGGTCAACCCTATGCGGCGATCGCCTTCGAACATGCCTATGACGCTTTTCTCACGTGTTCGGATCAATTGAAAATTTATCTGCACAGCTTTGGCGTGCCGTATGAAAAAGTGTTTTCGGTGCCAAACGGGGCCAGTTTTTCAATCGATACAAAACAGCGGGCGCAAGTCACCGCCGCGCGCAAGCAGGGGCGCAAGGGCGAGCCCATGCGTATCCTTTACATGGGACGCCTCGACCGCCAGAAGGGTATCGACCGTTTGCATGATGCAATCGTCAAGCTGAAAGAGCAGGGCATTCCTTTTGAAGCGCAGGCCATCGGCGGCGAAATTCTCTCCGACGATCCGAGCGCATCGTGGATGACACGTTTGAAGGATGCGGGCGTGAAAGTCTCGCCGCCGGTTTTCGACGGCAAGGACATTGCCAACCATCTGGCCTGGGCCGATGTTCTCCTGATGCCGTCGCGCTGGGAAGGCGCGCCGCTGATGATCGCCGAAGCGCAGCAACTCGGCTGCGTGCCGGTCGCCACGGCGGTCGGCGCCGTCGATGAGCTTATCAATCACGGACGCGATGGCATTCTCATCCGCAATGGCAACGATGCGCAGATCGTCTCAGACATGACGCGCATTCTGACGATCCTTGCACAGGATCGCGAAGCCTTGATGCGGACCGCCGAAGGCGCTCTCGCTTCCGCAGCACATCGCACATGGAGCTCGGCGTTCTCCGAATTTACCGATTGGGCGAACGAAATAAGCCCCGTTTATCCGAAATCCCGGTCTTCCCAGCCGGATGTTGCAGACGATGCCAGCGCGACCGCCGTTCTCCCCGGTCGTGCAGTTGCCTGATTATACCAGAAAGGTCGACTTATGAGCCGCCCAACCAACCCAAGAATCCTCGTCACGGGCATTCCGAGCCATCTGACCCGCCTCATCCAGCGTGCGGATAAGGCGCAGGTCTATTATTCGGAAAAGCAGCGGGATTCCGAAGCCCGCGATAGTTTTATCCAGGAGCTGAAGAACATCAGCAATACCGGCAATTATCTGATCGGCGAAGGTGCGATGACAGCGCTTCTGCCATCTGCCAGGCACATTCCGTTCTGGCACCTCTACAATTGCGTGAACAACGGAACGGGGCTTGAGGAGGTCAACAAGGAGTTCGATATCTGCGTCTTTACCTGCGCAAACCTTCTCCGCAAGGGCTTGTCGGCGGATGCAGAAGCGCTTGTTCTGTCGAAACTGGATATGCCTGTCGTAATGCTCGGCATCGGCATCCAGAACCGCCCCGACATTGAAGGCGAGGACGGCCTGCCAGCGGGTACGAAGAAGCTTTTGGAAGTGCTGAAAAGCCGCGAACACTATTTTCTCACGCGGGGCGAAAATGCAGCCGGCTATCTCCGCGATCAGGGCTTTTCCTATGTCCGCCCGGTCGGTTGTCCGTCGCTTTATTTCCGTCCGGACAATATGCGCAAAGCGATCAGTCGCCTGCCAGAGGTGAAGGTGGGTGAGGGCCGTACCGTCTTCACCGGCTATATGGGAGCGGAACTCGAAACCATCGGCGATATGAACGCGCTCGGTTCGGATGACGGGCGTTCGGCTTATGTGGTTCAGGATGAGCTCTTGCATTTCGACATGCAGCTTGAATCGGATGCGAATGGCCGCGCCTATGACTCCACCACGGGCGAACTTGTCGGCCCGTTGACCTATAAGGGCTCGGGCGATCTGAAAAAGAAGGTCAGTGTTCACGCCTTCCTCGATACCAATCAATGGCGCGCCTGGTGCTCGGCCATGGACTTTTCTTTCGGTCGCCGTTTCCACGGCAATATCATCTCCATGCAGGCGGGCGTGCCGAGCCTGATGGTCGCTGTCGATGACCGTATGCGCGAGATGCTGAATTTCTCCGGCCTGCCGAAGATAGATGCCCGCGATCTCAACGCCGCCAACGACAGGCGGGCTTTCGTCAGCGACCACATCGCTTCGATGAACATTCCCGAAGTCATCGAAACTTACTCGGCGCGAGAACGCAATTTCCGGAGCGTGCTTTCAGAAATCGGCATCGGCTGATCTCAGGCACTCTTCACCAGTTTCCTTAATTCCAGCGAAGATGGATCACCATGCGCATAATGATCACCGGCATCCCGTCATATCTGATGCGGACCGTCGAAAGCGTTTCCGGGGCAAGAGTGAAGCATCGCCCCTATTTCGAGCCCATCCGCACCAAGAAGGATGTGATCGATCAGGTCAAGAAGATTGCCAATACGGGCAATTATCTCATCGGTGAGGGCGCGGCCAACGCAGTGCGCGGCCACGATGTGACCTACGTTCCGTTCTGGCATCTGGCCAACAGCCTTAATTCGCCGGACACCTATGCAGAACTCAATGAGAATTTCGACCTGTGCCTGTTTGCCTCCGCCAATCTTTTGCGACCCGGCTATGCAGCGACGACGGAATCCTTCGTCTTTGAAAAGCTGAACATGCCAATCGTGGTCATGGGCATCGGCATTCAAAAGAAGGAAAACCTGAAGGCAGAGTTGCCGGAAGGCACGCGTCGTTTCCTCGAAATTCTGCGCCGCAAGGAAAGCTTCTTCCTCACGCGCGGGCATTTCACCGAGGAGTTTTTGAAAGATGCGGGCATGAAATATGTCCGCCCGACCGGCTGTCCCTCGCTTTATTATGCGCCGGAACAGATGAAACGCTCGCTGAGCCGCCTTGCCGATCCAACACTTGCCGATGCGCAGAAAATCTCCTTTGGCGGTTATCTCGGCAGCGTTGCCGATACGATTGTGGACGCCCACGCGCTGCTCGAAAAGGATAGCGTTGCAAGCTATGTCATTCAGGACGAGGTGATCGTCTACAACATGAACATGGCAGGCGAAGACCATGCCGAAGCCTATGATCAGGCGGCAAGCCGCATCACTGCGCCCGTCGATTACAAGCATATGGAAAAATGGCAGCGCAAGAACGAGCTGCTGGTGTTCTTCGACACGCACAAATGGCGCAGTTGGATCTCCAGCCAGGATTTCGGACTGAGCCGCAGATTCCATGGCACGATCATCGGCATGCAGTCGGGTATTCCGGGCCTGATGATCGCAGTCGATGACCGCATGCGCGAGATGCTGGGCTTTGTCGGTTTTCCGCATATCGAAGCGAGCGTCTGGAACCGCGAGCCGCAGAAGAAAGCCTACCTGCGCGACTTCCTTTCCAAGATCGACGTGCCTGCGGCCATCAACCGTTATTCGGAATGCGAAGCCAATTTCAACGGTGCGCTGAAGGATATCGGTATCCGATGATGAAAACCTGCAAGAGCATCGGGGGCGGAATGGCGGCAGCGGTGGCGCTTTTGGGCGGCATGTTGTTGGCCGCTCAATCCCAGAGCGCTCTTGCCGATTCGCGCTTTGGGGTCAACCGGGTGAATATGGCCTGGCTCAAGCCAGCCGAGCGCGAGCAGATATTCCATCAGATGGTGGAAAACGGGGTAGTGGCGGTTCGGCTGTCGCTCACCCGACCGCTCGATCAAAGCATCGATGCCGCACGCCTTGCTCACGAGAAGGGGCTGGCGATCCTGCTCGAAATCTCGCTCAACAATGCGGATTTTTATCCGGAAGGAACAAAACCCCGGTCGGGGCGCGGGCGTATATGGGACATGTATCGGCTTTCCGACATATCTCCTGAGCGGTTCCGGAACGCGATGGCGGATGCCTTGCAGAAGATCGATGCCCTGGGGATTCCTCTTGTGGCGGTTGAACCCGGAAACGAGATCAACTGGGGTGCCTATAATGGCGATCTCGCCATTCTGCCCAAGGAGAAGATGAAGACCGCGCGCTCTTTGACCGAGATGGAGGAGCTTCCTCTGGTCGAAAGGGGGGCGGAAAAATACGTCGAACTTTTGCGCATCGTGCGGGCGGAATTAGCGAAAACCAGGCACAGCGCCAAGGCAAAGGTCGTATCTGCGGGTCTGTCCGATATCCCTTTCATCGATGCGGACCGGCGCGGGATAGACACTGTCGAACCTGCGGCCTTTACCGATCTTTTGAAGAAATATGGTCTGGACGACGTTGCTGACGGCTATGGTATTCATATCTATCCCGGCAGCAGCGGGACGCGCGCTGCTCGCGCAAAACACATCCACAATGCGCTTTCTTTTTGCGGTGGTGTGGACGGCAAGCCTTGCTGGGTCACAGAATGGGGTTTTGCCAATACTTCAAAAGCCTGTCCAGCCAATGACAATAATCGCGAGCAACTGGTCGAAAAGACGCGCGACCGCTTTCGACAGATGATGGATAGCGGCCAGATCGCCGCTGCTTATTATTTTGATTGGGATGCAAGCACTTACGGTGTGTGGCGTTGCGGTGCGCTGACGTCAGCCGGTAAAGCTGCAACGGTGACGAAATGAAACTCAAGACTGTAATTATCGGCGGTTCGAACACCGTCATGCTTCCCGGCTATCTGCCCACACTTCTGTCAACGATGGCGCGGCGCGGTGTGGAACTTGATATTGTCGCCGATCTCGCGGTGGGGGGCACGACGAGTGCGCTCGGCCTTTATCAACTCAAGCAGTTCGAACAGCTTGAAGATTGCGAATTGCTGTTGATTGAATATGCGATCAACGATGCCTTTGTTTATGGGGATGAGCGGCGGCCATTCCGCCATTGGGCCCGGTTTTATGAAGGGATCATTCGCTACGCGCTTGACCGCAATCCGAATTTACGGGTTGCAACGCTTGTATTCGGCGCTCGCAATGGCTCGTTTCTGAATTCAGTTCCGTCGATCGATGCGGGCATCAATTATATTTCGCAATGGTATGGAACGATCTCGGTCGATGTCTCCCGAATGCTGATGCAGCAATATGGCCGCGATGTCGTGGGTAATCCGGCGTTCTATCTCGATCAGGGCCATTATGCGCGACCGGTTTCGACGACTATCGTTGCGAATTTGATTGCGGATGTTCTTGAACCGGCCCTTTCTGTTCCGCATCGCGCAAAAGCACTGCCATTCGCCATCGATCCAGACCATTTCGCGAATGCGCGCGCCTTGAGCGGCGAGCAATTGTGCAAGCGGCTGGGGCGTGTTCCGGTTCGATACAGCAATCGCCGTTTCTCGATCTCAGCACTCGATCTTGGCGCGGATAAAATGCGCTTCGAGGTTGAGGGCGGACAACTGCTTGCGTTGGGTTACGTCTGCGATCCCCGCATTCCGCCGCTTGATGTAGTGACGGGCGGGGAGGTTCATCGTGCTGCCATGATGAAGGGGGGCGTTCGCGACGGAACCTACAAATTCCTCGTTTCGATGCTGAGCTTCGAGTTTCTTTACGGCGCGAAACTGCTGGAAGCACGGGGGAATGTTGCGCTCACCCTGTCGGGTGCTGAAGAGGGCGTTGAACATAAGCTGCATGTTCCGAAAGACAGCACGCACCATGAGGAACAGCCCGAGCAACCGGTACTTCCGATCACCGGCATCCTGTTTTCCGGCAATTTAAAAGTCATGTCGCTTGAGAAGCAGGCTCCGGTGAACCCAGTGCTATCAGAAGCCGCCCAGTAGGTCGTTATTCAACAAAAATATTGACGCTAGCGGCCCGCCCCGCTGCATCGACTACGGTCAGTGTCGAATATCCGGTTCCGTCCGGTTGCCAGTTTGTCGTCCTTCTCCGTTCGATCTCGGCGATCGGCTTGCCATTGGCGAGCCAGCGAAATGGTGCGCGTCCGCCCTGCAATTTTAGCACCAAGGGTGACGCATTGTCCGTCAGCGCTTTCAGTTCCACATGCGCGCCATCGGGCGGAAACACGATGCGCGGGGCAGGCTCAATCGAGGCTTTGAAAACCGGCAGGGGATCGCTTGCCGATGAAAAGCGTATTTGCGTCACCGGAAGATCGGCACGTGCAGTGCGAAACGCGCCGGCTGGCGCACGCGGAAGCGGTACGGAAGCGATGCCTGAGCGCACAAAGGCATCAAACAGGATGGGCGCCGCCGAAACATAGCCTGCAAGGCCCGGCACCGAGCCGCCATCGGCACGGCCGACCCAGACCCCCAGTACATAGCGGCCGTCGTAGCCGACCGACCAAGCATCGCGATAACCATAGGATGTGCCGGTCTTGTAAGCGATGCCTAAACGTTTCGCCCCTTGCGGCGGCACGACACCGGCCAGAATATCGCCAATCTGCCAGGACGCCTGCTCGGTGAGAATGGGGGCGGAGGGCTGCACAGGCTCCGAGCTTTCGGTGCCATCACGCAAGGCCGTGCCGCGACCCCCATTCGCAAGCCCGGTATAAAGCTGCACCAGATCCCGCAGGCTGATCCCCGCGCCGCCAAGGCCGATAGCAAGTCCCGGCGCTTCGCCCTTAGGCAGTTGCAGATTGACACCTGCCTGACGAATGCGCGTCGTCAGCCGTGCAGGGCCGACCGCATCGAGCAGGCTGATAGTCGGCACATTGAGGGACATTTGCAGCGCCTGACGGATACTGACATCGCCCTGATAGCTCATATCGAAATTGCGCGGACGATAGCCTGCGAAATCCTGCGGGCGGTCTTCGATGATGGTTTCCTGCGCAATCAGTCCCTGCTCGAAAGCCAGTCCATAAATGAAGGGTTTAAGCGTTGAGCCCGGGGAGCGCACGGCGCGGGTCATGTCGATCCAGCCCTGCCGATTGCCATCGAAATAGTCAGCCGAACCGACTTCGCCCAGAATATTGCCATTGCGGCTGTCGGCCAGCACCATGGCAACCGAGACGTTTGGCCCAAGTTTCGCTGCGGCTTCCCGCGCAACGGCTTCCAGTCCTGCCTGCACGGATTTTTTGAGCGTGAGATGATGGCGTGCTTCGGTGGGAGCCTGCTTCAGCGCCAGATCGGCAAAGTGGGCGGCCAATGAAGGCAAGGGATGACGAGTAGCGGATATGCGCTCACGCGATGCGCGGTCAGCTTCCTCTTCCGTAAACACGTCCGCCGAAACCATGCGTTTCAATACACGATCACGTGCTGCAACTGCATTATGCATCTCCCGATCCGGGCGGCGACGTTCAGGCAGTTGCGGCAAGGCAACGAGCAAAGCCGCTTCCGATATGGTGAGGCGCAAGGGCTCCTTGCCGAAATAGGCTAATGACGCCGAGCGCGCACCTTCCAAATTGCCGCCATAGGGCGCGAGTGTCAGATAGCGTTCGAGGATTTCGGATTTGCTCAGCCGCCGTTCGATCTGGATAGCGCGGGCCAACTGCCTGAATTTGGAACCGAAGCTGCGGCTTTCGCGCGGCTCGATCAGGCGCGCAAGCTGCATGGAAAGCGTCGATCCACCGGATACAATGCGGCCGCTGCCCGCAAGCTGCATCGCAGCCCGGGCAAGAGCCCGGAAATCAATGCCGCCATGATCGTAAAAACGCTTGTCTTCATAAGCGATGAGCATTTTCAGGAACTTCGGATCAACGTCCTCAATCCGGGTGTTAAGCCGCCAGTATCCGTCCGGCGTCGCATAGGCGCGCAGCAGCGAGCCGTCGCGATCCATGACCTCGGTGGAAATGGTCAGCCGTTCCGGCAAAGGCGGAGGATAGGCACGGTCGAGCCAGTCCAGCCCGACCACGGTTCCAAAAGCGGCGATGCAGAGGAACACGGCACCGCTAACGGCTATTTTCCATCGCCTTTTCATCTCTTTGGCCATGATTTATGTCTAGCCATGATCTTGTCCGAAAACCGGTCCCACTTTTGGGATTGCTTACGGCGCTGCCACCTCCATCATGCCGGTTGCCGTGCGCGCTGCAAATTGCGGACGATACATGTCCTCAACCGTGGCCGCCGGATGGGTATAAAGTCCCGGCGTTACCGCACGCACCACATAAGCCAGTGTGATCGGCGTCTTCGTGCTTGCAGAGCGGTCGAAAGCCGCCACAAAGCGATCATTGCGGAATTCGAGATGCGCTGCCTGCGTGCTTTCAAGCCATGGAAAATTGCCGAGATTGGCACTGGAAACGAGGCCCGGATTATCGATCTCGAAACCAGCTGGCAGCAGGTCTGTCACGAGCAGACGCGACTGCCATTCCTGCAAATCGTCAATTTTCAGTACAACCACATAGCGCTCATTCTGGTTGACCCCGGTGACATTGGCTGGTTCACCGTCAAGCGTATAATAGGTGCGCTCGATATTGAAACCTTCGCCACCCGCAGGAAGAGATTGGGCCGGCGGCGCAACGGCGGTCACGACTGCGTCGACCGAGCCTTGTCCTTTGTTCGTAACAATCAGCGGCTGCGCTTCCAGGGTTGCACCATTGAGGCGTTCTGAGAATGCACCTTGATGCACTGTGCCATTGATGTCGAGGCTGATTGCGCCATTGTCATCTTGCAGGCCGCGTGCGGCAAGCAGCATCCATGCCTGATCCTGCGTGCTGAGATAGCGCGCCTTTTCACGCTGGAACTCGACCAGTGTGATGAGCGACGGCAGCACTTTCGGCGCAGGCTTGGCTTCCGAAGCAAGCGCAAGCATTGCAGCACCGTCACGCAGCGGCGAACCGTAATCGGAGCGATTATAGTCGAAACTGGATTGGCTGGTTGCAAGCTGGAGCGACGCATCGAAGACGCGTTCGGAACGCGGCTGATCACCATAAAGGGCGAGTGCGGCGCCAAGCTGTGCGACTGCCATGGGGCTAGCGAAGTTTTCAAGCTGGGTATCGGCATAATAACGCAGATCGCCGACGGATGCCTTCTTGTTGCGCGCGAGAACGTAAAGCGCATAGGCAATGTCGTTACCGCGTTCTTTCACGTCGGTTGTATAGCCGAGAGCGTTTTGCAGATTGGCGAGCGCAGAGAGCATTGCCTGCTGCGGCACGTCATAGCCCTTTTCACGAGCACGCGTGAGGAAGTCGGTCACATAGGCGTCCATCCAGAGATCACCCGAACCCGGCGACCACAGGCCGAACGAACCGCTTGAAGACTGGTTGTTCAGCACGCGGAAGATGGAATCCTGGACGCGCTTCTTCAGTTCTTCCTGACTTTCCAGACCTGCTGCCGCTTCCGTACCTGCGGCCATTTCGCTCAAGTAAAGCAGCGGGAGGGCACGGCTGGTGGTCTGCTCTGTGCAGCCATAAGGATAGCGGTCGAGCGCCATCAACAGGGCTGGGACATCAAAGGCCGCGCTACGCGTGACACCGACGCTGACAAAGGCACCGTCAAGCAGGCTCTCCGACAGAAGGCCACCATCGACCTTCAGGCTCCCGCCATTGGCTGCGAGATTGACGACATGGCGGCTCGTGACCGGCAGATCGACCGGACGCACCGGCAATGCCAAAGCCTGTTCAACATTGAGACCCGCATCGTTGGAAAGCCGGATCGTCACACCACCGGCACCCGTGGCCACAGCATTGAGCGGAACGGTGATCGACTGCCGCTTGCCACCTTTAAGCGCAATGCTTTCAGGATAGGAGCCAACTTGAACCCCGAGATTATCGGTGGTCTCGAGGCTCACACGATAATCGCCGTCCGGCGCATCCGTATTGGCAATATCGAAGCGGATATTTGCCTGATCGCCGGGAGCCATGAAGCGCGGAAGGCCAGCGGTGATGACCACCGGATCGCGAATGATGAGATCGGTAACCGCGTGACCGACGGCCTTCTTCGACCAGGCGACAGCCATGACACGCGCAGTGCCGTTGAACTGCGGTACGTCGAAGCTGATCGTCGCCTTGCCATCGCTGTCGAGTTCAACCGGACCGGAGAACAGCGCGAGCAGCTTTTCGGTGGGTGGGCTGCCTTCGGCTGCCATATTGCCACCATCGCCACCCGTGCGCAGCTTGCCGGTGACGCCGAGCGAACCATCGATCAGGCGGCCATACATATCCCGCATTTCAAGACCCAGCTGACGCTGGCCGAAGAACCAGTTTTCAGGGTTCGGCGGCTGGTAGCGTGTCAGGTTGAGAATGCCGACATCGACTGCCGCAACCATGACATAGGCCTGCTCGCCACCCGCATTTTCAACCGAAACCGGAATGGAAAGTGTGGAACGCGGAGCGATCTTTTCAGGCGGGGTCAGCTTGACCGCAAGCTGCTTGTCGGCAGGATCGACCTTCAGCCATTTAAGACCAATCGCCCGCGCAGGCATGCGGCTTTCAGCGGCCTCGCCCGGACGGAACAGCGTTGCCGTAACATAGGCGCCCGCACCCCAATCCTCACCGACCGGAATATCGATGGTCGTGCCACCTTCCGGAACGCTGGCCGTGATGGTCTTGAGCAGCTTTTCTGCACCGATGGTGATGAGCAATTCACCGGCAAAACGAGGCGAAACTTTCAGTTCTGCAGTGTCACCCGCCGCATAATGTTCCTTGTCGAGTGCGATTTCGAGCCCATCCGGTGTTTCAGTCGAGGTCGAACTTACATACCAGCCCGCATCGAATTCGTAGCTCGTAGCCGGGCCTGAGGCGTCGGCAGTTTCGACTTCCAGACGGTAACGACCCCAATCGACCGGCAGGCTGATTTCAGCCTCACTATCGGTTTTCAGATCGATCTTGCCGTTGGCAATCGCCTTGGTGAAGGTGACCGGCTCATAGTTCCAGCTGTTGCCATTGCGATACCACTGATAATTACGCTCGATTTTGACCAGCGACCATTGCGCGCCGTCAAGTGTCTTACGATCACCCTTGCTGTCAGAGGCGATCAGGCTGAACTTCGCGGTTCCAACCTGCGGGACTTCATCGCCAGCGAAATTCGGGCGAATGCCGATGAGATCGGTTTCCGGCTGAATGGCGATGTCGATCTTGCGTTCCACAGCACGACCACCGGTTTCGCGCATACGAACTGTCACGGCCGCGTTTACGAGACGCGTCGTTGACGGCATTTCGTCGACCGCAACCGGGAAAGTCGCCTTGCCATTGTCATCGACTTTTGACAGGCCATCGAGCGGAAGGCGCGTGGCTTCGCCCTGTTCTTCGTCAGCGAGGCCGAAATAATAGCCCTTGAAGCGGTCCCATTGGCGCTTGGTCGAAAGCGTGACTTCGCCTTCGAGTGCAAGGCCCGCGGCAGGAGCGCCATAGAGGAAACGACCATCTACGGTGATATTGGCGGCTTCGCCTACTGCAATTTCCGGCTTGTCGGACGTCAGATCGAACTCGATCCGGTCCGGCACGAAATCTTCAACCAGAAACATCTGCGTTGCGATGGCGGGCTGTTTGGGATCGGTATAGACCGAAACATTCCAGGTGCCGCGCATGGCGTTGGACGGCAAGGTCAGGTCGATGGCATGACCACCCGCGAGCTTGCTGTCGGAAACAAGACGGCGATCTTCCACACCATCGGGACGCGTGAAGATGAAGGTGAGCGGCAGATCGTCAATCGCCGTTGCGGTATCGTCACGCGCAAGCGCACCCACATGCACGACTTCGCCCGCGCGATAAATGCCGCGCTCCGTCCATGCATAAAGATCAAGCGCTTTCGGCACTGCACGGCCAGTCACACCACGATCGGAAAGATCGAAACCAGCGCGCGCCATATCGAGGAATGTGAAATCGTCGTCATTCTGACTGGCCATCAGAACCGCTGGCACCATGCCGTTGATGCCGCGTGTCAGGCCAGGCGTAAACGTCGCACGGCCATCGCTGTCGGTGGTCGCTTCGCCCAGCACTTCATTGTTGCGTGCAAGCAGCGTCAGCTTCACGCCTTTAAGCGGTTCTGCGCTTTCCAGCGAACGGGCAAATACATTGATGCCGTCCTGTCCGGTATAGGTCGAAAGGCCGATGTCGGAGACGACGAACCACTGGGTTGCCTTGGTGCCATATGCATCATCGGGCTTCTGAACCAGCGGCTCGGCAGTCAGTACATAGACGCCGGGCTTGCGTTCGGGCAGCGCCTCATCAACCGGGAAGCTGGTTGTGGCTTCCTTGTTCAGCTGGTTGCCTGCAACCTCGATTTCGCCCTCCCAGACGGGTGCGCCCAACTGGTCGGATACCGTGCTGATGTCGTAGCTGTCGAGCTGGCGCAGGAATTGATAACCTGAAAGAAGCTGAGCGAGCGAACGGTCGCCGACGCGGTAGAGCTTGACCTTGGCTGCATCCAGATTGACGCTGACCAACGGAATGCCGCGGCGCGCCTTGGCAGGCAGCACGAAGCTGTCGCCGGTAAAACGCACCGATGGGGCACGGTCCTGCACATAGATCGAAAGATTGACCGGCGCCGGCAGCACTTCGCCGACCGTCGACGGCAGACCCTGGCGGAACGTCACCGTATAATTGCGGCCATGCTCCAGTCCCTCGACGCAAATCTGGCGATCCTTGGCTTCAACTGCCTGCGGTGCGCCATTGTCGAGCGTGACGAAGCTCGAATAGTCGACTCCGCTTTTCACCAGTTCTTCGGAGAACTGCGCGCAGATGCGCGGCGCGGCATTGTCATTATCGACCGTGTTGTTGACGATACGGAAGCCTTTACGGGCTTTCAGGTCTTCATAGGCCGCACGAACGGATGCGGAATTGACGAGATCAAGGCTTGCTTCATAGGCCTGCAAGGCCGGGCGCGATGCATCGCGCTTTTCGAGCGCCTGGGCCATGATGGCAAGCGCTTGCGCGCGCTCCTCCTTGGTGCGCGAAGTCTGGTAGGCAAACCAGGAGGCGGACGTCGCATCGCGTTGGAATTTTGAACGTTCCTGCCCGTTGGATGGCTCGGTCGCAAGCGCCGACAGCGCATATCCGGCCCAGATTTCGCTTTCATCGGGGGACATGCTGACAGCCAGGCGGAACTTTTCCATCGCTGTGCGAGGGTCGCCATTCAACGCCGCAGACGCGCCTTCGCTCTTCAACGAGCGAAGGCTGTCGGGGCTTTCGAGACCAGCCAGTTCGCGCTTCAAGCGACGGGCTTCGTCAATCAGATTGGCGGCAAAAAAGGAGATAGTTGGCGGAGCTCCAATATCTTCAACTTCGCGGGCTGCTGTGGATTGGGTTACAACCTTGCCTGCGATGGAACCAACGGACTGATTGAGCTTGTTGAAATCAGACTTCAGAAAGCACCATTTGACCTTCGGATTGTAGGTGAAGGCGAGGCAGGCGTTGTCGCCCAGACAAATGCTTTTGCACTGGTCAAGGGAGACATTTTTCTCCGTTCGCAGGTCGAAGCCGAAATAATCGCTGTCTTTGGTTATCTCTATCTGCCGACTTTCGGCGGCTTGCGTGCTGTGTGGAGCTGCCAAAAGGCAAGCTGCGACTGCAAAGGCCCGTAAAAGCCGGTTGTAACCAATAAGCATTTGCATCCCCTCACAACGACCGATGCCAATTCCAATTTATCTGGAAAAGGCGAAAAGAATCCGGCTCATGTGAAGCCTCACCGCGACAAACTGTCAAGGCGAATAGGGATTATCTACAACTATTAGGATAGTTTTAGGGGAAATACGTTCTGCGAGATACCTGCCTCGCAGAGCATGTCCGTATTTCAGATGATCCCACCATTGGCGCGTAAGGTCTGGCCGTTCACCCAAGCGCCGTCGGGTCCCGCGAGAAACGCAACTACGCCTGCGATGTCCTCCGGTGTGCCGAGCCGTTCGAGCGGGCTCATCTTCGCCATGCGAGCAACGACTTCCTCGGATTTTCCATCCAAAAAGAGGTCAGTCGCGGTGGGGCCGGGGGCGACGGCATTGACGGTGATGTTTCGACCGCGCATTTCCTTGGCCATGATAGCCGTCAGCGTTTCGACGGCGGCCTTGGTCGCTGCGTAAATATCGTAATTTTCCAGTTTCAGGCCAACCACACTGGTCGAAAAATTGATAATGCGTCCATTGTCGCGCAGACGCCTGCCTGCCTCCCGCATAGTATTGAATGTCCCTTTTAGATTGACCGATACAGTCTTGTCGAAATCCAAATCTTCGGTAGCAGCGAGAGGTGATAGGGCCATGATACCGGCATTATTGATGAGGACGTCAACTCCTCCGAATGCGGTTTCGGCGGCATCGAACATTTTCTTTACTGCGACGGGATCGGCAACATCGGCCTGTGCTGATAGCGCGACGCCACCCGTAGCCTCGATCCTGGTCACTACGGCGTTGGCCATCGCAGCGTTGCCGGCATAGTTGACGATAACCGTAAAACCATCGCGCCCCAGACGTTCGGCAATGGCGGCGCCGATGCCTCGCGATGCTCCGGTGACGATGGCAACCCTGTTTTTCATATCTGACATTGTGTGCTCCGATCACTTAGGTCCGTTTTGTTAAGCACCAACAAGATCGCACTTTTCTCTAGCCGTTTAATCGGGCATTATTTGGTATCACTATCCGAGAAGAGCGAACAATCGGATGGACAGGTTCGACGCGATGCGGGTCTTCACCCGCGTATTGGAACGCCGCAGTTTTACCCTGGCTGCCGAAGATCTCGGAATTCCGCGTTCGACCGTTACCGACGCGATCAAGCAGCTTGAAAGACGACTGGGTACGCAGCTGTTTCTACGCACCACCCGACACGTCAATCCAACGCTTGACGGTCAGGCCTATTATCAGCGTTGCACAGCAATCCTCGCTGATGTGGAGGATGCCGAAGGCGGGTTTTCCGGAGCTGCGCCCAAAGGCCTGCTTCGGGTTGAAGTTCAAGGAACATTGGCCCGTCATTTTCTTTTTCCCGAACTGCCAGCCTTTCTGGAAAAATATAATGAGATCGAATTCTATATGACCGAGGGAGACCGGTTCGTCGATCTGGTTCGGGAAGGTATCGATTGCGTTCTGCGCGTTGGTGCGCTGCAAGACAGCGACATGATTGCCCGGCGCGTTACGGTGCTGGATGAGATCACCGTCGCGTCCCCTTCTTATATCTCGCGATTTGGACACCCCCAACACCCCGATGAGTTGGCCGAAGGTCACCGGATGATCGGTTTCAGGGCGAGCGGTAGTATTACGCGCATGCCGCTGGAATTCATGATCGACGGAAAATTGCGAACCGTCACGATCCCTGCGTCGGTCACGGTCAATGCCGCCGAAAGCTATACCGCTGCTGCCTGTGAGGGGCTGGGGATCATACAGATTCCCCGCTATCATGCGATGAAGCACATCGTTGATGGTAAACTGGTGCAGATACTCACTGCTTATCCTCCAACTCCATCACCAGTCTCTGTCATATACCCCCGTGACCGTCAGCTTTCTCCGCGGGTCAGAGTATTTATCGACTGGTTGGTGACGATATTTGCCCGTCAGGATGCTGGAAGCGCATTAACCTCCCATTAAGAATTTGAAACAGGACGACCATTTCCGTGTTAGAATAGTGCCTGCAGAGATGCAGAACGCACATCGCTACGCACTATGGGAGAGGGCAGAGATGAGCAACATTCTATTCTGGACCGCTTTGGTAATCGTCCCCGTGCTTTTGGGCACGGCCTACGCCTATCTGCAGTCCATTCGCCACCGGGATGACTTCTAGGGCCTCACATCCCCGTTTGCGTCCGACTTGGCGAGCAGAAGGTCGCGCGCACTTGCGTCGACCTGATGTCGATTCTTCGCCAGTTTTTTGATTCAATCCATGCGCTGCTACTGCACCCGACCCGAAAGCGCAGTGGGGCTCCATTCTTCCAGATAAAGTTAACCTTTGTTTCGTTTGAAATCCATGCAATTTAAATTTGATCTTTTTGTTGGTTTTCAATTAAAGATGGTAAAATTTGTGGGTGTGGGCATTCCCCTATTCAGGGGGATTCGTACATATTTGATATTGAAATCAACCGTTTAGCATAAAAAGTATACAAGGAGTCGGTATACTCAAAACCGGTATATGCCATATTGGAACATGGAGCAGGGTTGTTTGGTTATCCTTGTTTGGTTGAAGTAGTTTCATTTTCTGTCTGATATTTCACGTTGCTTAATGTAAGAAAATGTCCTTCTATTGTTGCGGGTAAGATATGACCAATAGTTGAGATGATGCGTGACCGTAATCTGGGCACTTACGGCTTCATTTCGACCGACACAAAGCTCGCTCCGGATCAAATTGCAGCCCTCGTCAAGTCGGGGGCGATCACCGGTTAAGGGTAAGGCCGTCTCGGGGTGAAACAGAACGATGAAAAACAATGGCGACCGAAACGGATCGCCAGAAAATTGGAGGAGGGAACGACGGCAATGGGTAGACGTGCATACGAAAAGCTCGCGAGAATCTGTGCATCCCTGAACACATCCGAGCAGGAACTGGCTCATTCTCTCGGTATTTCGCGAGTTGCCCTGAAGGCGATAGATCGGACTGATGCGCCTCTTTATCTGCGATTGGCGTTGGCCGCCCTGGTCTCGGAAATGGACCCGGATGAAGTGCTGAACCCCAAGCGCGGGAATTCGGAAATGGAAAGGCCGCTTCACCTCTTGTCGGCAGGATAATTGTCAGAAGTCTTGGGTTTCAACGGTGTTGTTGTGACAAAATCTTTCGCCTTGCTGCTTTTGATTGGACTGATTTGTTATCCGCAATTGGCTGCCGCGTCCTGCACGCGAGCAGCCGGTGCCGCGGATTTGATGACGCAACGCCAGCTTTCAGCCCTGCGCGCAATGGAGCGGAGCCGTGGCTGCAAGGGGGGCGACGAACGTGGAGGTTTCTTCAATCCGTGTCGTGATCTTGCCCAGCGTATTGCTGAAATCCAGCGGCAAATCGCGTCCAGTTCGCTTTCTTCTAGGGCGTGTGCGGAACAGCCGACTGCACCGCAAACTGCAAAAGTAAAACTCGATCGGCCGAAAACGTCTTCGGTCACCACGCCCGGCAAGCCGTGGGTTCCCAG
The DNA here is from genome assembly GCF_040371715.1 of Brucella sp. NBRC 14130. Lineage (NCBI taxonomy): Bacteria > Pseudomonadati > Pseudomonadota > Alphaproteobacteria > Hyphomicrobiales > Brucellaceae > Brucella > Brucella sp. NBRC 14130. The sequence goes on along the minus strand of NZ_BAABTE010000001.1, from coordinate 1,561 downwards.
CGGTGTGAAGGGCGCCTTGACCTATTGCGTGCGCTTGTCGGACGGTTATCTTTTTCCGGCTCCGCATTCGCAGTTCCAGAAATCCGACAATGTGACGGAGACATTGGCGCAATGCCGCTTTATCTGTCAGGGAGAGAATGTCGATCTTTATATTTTGAACGATCCGAATGGCGAAACAGCGGACATGATTTCCGCTTCCAACGGCAAGTCCTACATCGAGCTTCCAACTGCCTACAATTATCAAGGCGGCAGCGATTTCAAAAAGTGCGATTGGGCTGGTTATGTCAACAAGATCAGCGAATTGCGAGCCAATAGCAAAGGCAGTCGTGCATTCAAAAACGTGGTCGTGCCCATGCCGGACACGCGACCGACACGCAATGACGAGGTCGCGATTTCGGCAACGTCTTTTGCTCCCATGAGTGATCGTAATGTACGTGTGATTGGTCCTGCATTCATTTTCGACGAAGATGCGGCGCAGGCAAAGTCCGCTACCTACTGACTGCCCGCAGCCAGTCTTTTGACGGTCAATTTGAATGAGACGTGTCGCGATTGGGACTGAACCACACGCGTTCTGTCTGTAACCTCCCAGAAACGGGCGTTCCAACGTATGCCCGGAAACTATCGATCATTGCATTGTTTGAAATCTGTCAGTGTTGTTCGACCTGGAGGAGGTAGACATGAGCAAGAACCGTGGCGTCGTTTATTTGCGGCCCGGGACAGTCGAAGTACGCGATATTGAAGACCCAGTGTTGGCGGCACCGGATGGGAGGAAGCTGGACCACGCCGTTATACTGAAGGTAATTTCCACCAATATTTGCGGCTCAGATCAACATATGGTCCGGGGACGCACCACTGCGATGCCCGGTCTTGTACTTGGCCATGAAATTACCGGTGAAATTATAGAGAAGGGCAGCGATGTTGAAATGCTCGACGTGGGTGACATCGTCTCGGTGCCATTCAATGTCGCTTGCGGACGTTGCCGCTGCTGTAAATCCCAGGACACTGGCGTTTGCCTGACGGTCAACCCATCGCGTGCCGGCGGCGCCTATGGTTATGTCGATATGGGAGGCTGGATTGGCGGACAGGCCCGCTATGTCATGGTTCCCTATGCGGATTTCAATCTGCTTAAATTTCCTGATCGCGAACAGGCGATGGAAAAAATCCGCGACCTGACGATGCTTTCCGATATCTTGCCAACCGGTTTTCACGGTGCCGTCAAGGCTGGCGTCGGAGTCGGCTCGATTGTCTATGTCGCGGGCGCGGGGCCAGTCGGTCTTGCCGTCGCCGCATCCGCACGCATTCTGGGAGCTGCGGTCGTCATGATCGGCGACTTCAACAAGGAACGTCTGGATCACGCACGGAAAGTCGGGTTCGAACCGATCGATCTTTCAGCCAGCGACCGTCTCGGCGACATGATCGCAGAGGTCACCGGCATGGCCTGCCCCCACGAGGTGATCCGTTTGGAATGTTAGTGCATGATCGGTCTGCTTGCCACTGCTGGTGTTGACGCTGGCCCATTTTGTGGAGGCCAGACGGCTGCTTCGGGTGCCGGTGGTTTGTA